>JANNYC010000148.1:0-31983 GCA_031409895.1 Planctomycetota bacterium | reverse complement strand
CAGTGCTTTTCGGTGTAAGTGTCGATGCGCGATACGAAGATGCTGAAAACGGACTTGAAACAATCCAGCGAAGGCAATCGCTGCACGCCGCGCCAAATCGCATCGCGAGCCGCTTCGTATTGCTCACGCGTGAAAATCAAGGTCACGTTGAGCGGAACGCCGTTGGCCGCGAGGTCTTCCAATGCATCGATTCCGGCAGGCGTGGCGGGGACTTTGATCATTCGATTCGGCTGCCCTAGCGACCAATGCAGACCTTCGTCGATGTACCGGCCCACGCGAATATCGTGATCCAAATCGACGCTCGGATCCTCGATCAGCGAATCAAGTTCAAAACTGACGTATCCGTCGTTTCCGCTTGTCATTTCCCAGATGTCAACGAAATGAGATTGGG
This sequence comes from Planctomycetota bacterium, assembly GCA_031409895.1. Classification (GTDB taxonomy): domain Bacteria; phylum Planctomycetota; class Planctomycetia; order Pirellulales; family Pirellulaceae; genus JANMEB01. The sequence continues at coordinate 31,592 of JANNYC010000148.1, read as the reverse complement.
CATTGCGAACAAGTTGATCGGTCAACCGCCACGCAATGCGAGTTGAGTCAAGTCCTTCGTTGATCATCGGCTCAATTTCGGTATCGAACCGCCCGGTCCGAATCAGATCGTGAACGATTATCGGATTCGACGTCGCCCCCGTAGCCCCCAAACGCTTGTTCGAAACGATCAAGTCTGGATCGATGGAATCCAGCCAAAGTTTCGTGCCCGATGCGATCAAAGATTCCAACGGGTTCATAATGTGATTCCGTGATTTCTGCTGGCCCGTCACCCTGCCCTCTCCCCCACGAAGCGCGGTGGAGAGGGAACTGAATGACCATTTCGAATTGAGATTTGGAATTTGAGATTTGGAATTTGAGATTTCAGATTTCAGATTTGAGATTGGTTCTGAGCTTATGTTCGAGCCGCTGCCATGTGGCCATTAATGCCCGCTCCGACGGAATGTTCGCCGGACGAATTTCGGCTGAGATAGCAGTAGTCGTTTAACATTCGCTCCAAGAATTCCTCTATCTCGGTTCGTAACTCGGGGCCAATCAACCGTTTTTCGTAAGCGTTATCGATATGCTGAGCTATCGATTCGCGGGCGATGTCCGGCATGTGATCGGCGGTCTTGAGCACTTCAGCAACGGTCGCACCCAATTGGACTTCGGTGAGAACCGGGCGACCATGTTCGTTGTCGACGGTCACGACGTGGACTTCTCCTAGGAGGTTATGGCAATCGCCCAACATTTCTTGATAAGCGCCGACGAGGAAAATTGCCAGCCAATAGGGCTGCGCTTCATTGAATTCGTGAAGTGGCAGCGCGCGGCGTTGGCCCCCTTCTCCGATAAAGCAATTGATCGCGCCGTCCGAGTCGCACGTGATGTCGCCCATTACTCCAAGCCGCGTCGGCTTTGTTTCCAAATGATGAATCGGCATGATCGGAAACTGCTGATCGATAGCCCACTGATCGGGAATACTTTGGAAAAGCGAGAAGTTCAAAAAATACGTGTCTGGCAATCGCTCGCGCAGTTCCGCAAGCTCCTTTGGAACGAATTCCAAATCATCTAGCAAGTCGCAAATTCGCCCGCACACGGTCCAGAATAGTTTTTCCGCAAGCGCTCGGCCCGCCAAGGTCAACATGCCGTTACCGAACAGTTGCTGGACCATTTCGACGGCTTGTTGGGCATCGTGGAAACTTTCCATCAAATTGTTTTCGTTGAGTTCATCCAAAACGCCGGCGAGCTCCATCAGCGGCGGAATCGACTTGCATTTTTCCCATTCGTGCGGCTCCAGATTGTAAATCGCGGGCCGCTGATTAACCCCGATCGTTGGAACAAGCAGGATTGCGTGATGGGCGACGAGGGCCCTTCCGCTTTCCGACATGATGTTGGGATGCGGAATTCCGGCTTGGTCACAGACCATTTCGATGTAGTACACAACGTCGTTAGCGTATTCCTTCAGCGAGTAATTCATGCTGGAAGCTTCGGTGTTTTGGTTGCCGGTGTAGTCAACCGCCAAACCGCCGCCGACATCGATCGTCGTCAGTTTGACCCCTTGCTGCACCAAATCCGCGTAGATGCGAGTGGCTTCGATCAACGACGATTTGATCTTTCGCACGTCGTTGATCTGGCTACCCGGATGAAAGTGCAGCAGGTGCAGAAAGTCAAGTATTTTGAATTGCCGCATTCGCTCGATGCCTTCGACAAGCTCATTGACAGTCAGTCCGAACTTGGAACGGTAACCGCCGGATGAAGCCCAGCGTCCGTTGGCTTGAGCCGCAAGCTTCACGCGCACGCCCAGTTTCGGGCAAGTCCCCAAGCGTCGCGCGCAGTCGGCAATCAAGTCGATCTCGTTTGGCTTTTCGATAATCACGGTTACATCACGTCCCAGTTGCGAGGCGCGAATCGCCGTCTCGATCATCATTGCGTCTTTGAAGCCGTTGCAAAGAATCGGCGTCGTTGGTTCGGCCATAATTAAAACGGCGACCAGTTCGGCTTTGGTGCCTGCTTCCAACCCGATGCCGTACTCACGACCGTACTTCAGCATTGCCGAGATGACTTGTCGGTGCGGGTTGACCTTGACCGGATACATGGAACGATATTTTCCGCGATAGTCGTATTCATCGATGGCGTGGCGGAAGGCTTCGTTTAATTCCTTAATCCGGCATTCGATGATCGAGGGCAAACGGAGCAAGAGCGGCGGCTTGATATCGTCATCCAAATTCGCGGCCAGAAACTGTTCCAGATTCCAGGCGACATCAGGTTCGCCGGTCGGGTGAATGAGCATATCGCCAGATTCGTGAATCGAGAAAAACCCGTTGCTCCAACGTTCGATTCCGTAGATTGCCGCACTGTCGGCGCTCGTCCACTTTGGGTGTTGTTCCATCGATCCTCACTCAATTATTTAGACGAAGGTTTGGTGAAGTATCATATCCAAATTCGGGCCGTTCGTGTACAACCTTTTTGTAGTTTTTGGCCTTGATTGGAAAAAACTTTCGTCGACGATTAAGGTCGCATCGGCTGTGACAAGACTCGAATGTTCGATCGGCTCAAAGCGAGACTTTTGTTCGTTCCCACGCTCAGTTGGAACATTTTGCTTGGGCGAGCCCTAAAACTTCGCCATTGGTGGGACGAAATTGACCCTGCCGTTGTGCTTGGTGCGCTTCCCTTTGGACGCGACGTGCCGAAATTGGTCGCCAGCGGCGTCACGGCGGTCGTCAACACTTGCGAAGAAAACGCCGGTCCGGTCGCCGCCTATGAACAATTCGGCATTCGCCAGTTCCACATGCCAACAATTGACTTTACGCACCCGAAGTTGGCCGACGTGGAAAACGCGGTAGAATTCATCGAAAAAGAGCTTGAGCAAGGGGGCAAAGTCTACGTTCATTGCAAAGCCGGTCGTGGCCGAAGCGCTACGGTTGTCGCTTGTTGGCTGATCGCTGCTCGCGGCCTTTCAAGGCACGAAGCCCAGCGCCTCCTCAGCCAAAAACGCCCGCACGTTAACCCGCATATCGCCGATCGGCCGGTCGTCATCGAATTCGAAGCTCGGCGGAGGCGTGAGGATTGATGATTGCTTATTGATAATTGCTGCCCGCAAGCTACCGATGCAAGTCGGTAATTGTTGACACAACTGGCTAACCAGCGAGTTCTCAACTCTCAACGCCGACACAAAGAATCAGGGGGCTAACACCCCCCGCTCGCCAAACTGAAAACTGAAAACTGAACACTTGTCCCACTCTTAACTCTCAACTCCCCATGATTGACGTCGGATTCCCAATTATTACTTACCCGGCAAGCTCCTCCATCCGCGAGCGAGGGCGACTTCATGGCGAGACATTTCAGGCAGCGATCGCTGAGTTGGCGGCCATTCGGCGGGACCTAATGGTCCAGAAAAATCCGGGCCTTTCAAAGAGCAAGATTTCCTCTTTGGCGACGGAGCAATGGGCCGAGACGCTGTGCTATGACTCGGTCACGGCTGACGAAATCGCCGGAATCGCCGAAGGTGCGAAGCTTCCGCTGGAAGAACTAATCGTTCTCAACAATTACACCGACTTTCGCGACATCGCGGTCCCGGACCAAGGCTGCTCTGTCTTATATGTGAACGAAAAACATCCGATTGCCGGCCAGACTTGGGATATGCATTCTTCTGCCAAGAATTACGTTTGTTGTATTCAGATCGAAGCCGAACAGCCGGCTGACCAACAAGTCATTTTCTCACTAGTCGGCTGCGTTGGATTGATGGGGTTCAATGGACTCGGAAACATGGTCGGAGTCAACAATATCAACACGAGCGGTGCTCGGCCGGGCGTGATTTGGCCGGTCTTGATCAGGCGATTGCTCAATCGAGACTCGTTTGGATTGATGCGCGAGATGCTTACGTCCGCACCGGTTACATCCGGGCACTCGTATCTGCTGGCTTCGCCCGCCGAAGCCGAATTCTGGGAAGTCATGCCGGACCTCGCCGAAAAAATTTCCAGGATCGCGTTGCCCGAGCGAGGCCACTTGATTCATACCAATCATTGTTTGGGAAAAAAGGCAAAGCTTCGCGAGCTGGCGGGGGTTCAAAGCTCGACGACACACGTTCGTTATGGGCTTTTGGAAAAGAAAATCGACCAAGTACAATCGTTTACAGATGCATTCGAATTGCTCAACGATCATGACAACTATCCGCAATCCATTTGCTCGAATTATCAAACTGGCGCTCAAGACCCGTCGGTCACTTGTGGCGGCGCGCTGGGCGATTTGAGCAGCGGCAAAATCACCATGTGGCGCGGAGACGAAATGTACGACGCGAATTTCGTGCGACACGATTTTAATTTGGAAATGGACCGCCGTGGATAAGCACTATTTTGTGACTTGGACGAAACAGTTCGACGCAGCCACTTTGGACGTGGATCGAGCCGAAGCCGACGAATTCGTGCTGCGCGACGGACGCCGCGTGTTCGATTTCCTCTCGACCAGCTTTCAAGCAAGCTTCGGACATTCGAACCCGACGATCATCGCGGCAATCAAACGCCAGTTGGATCGAATGTCAATCGCTTCTCCCAAGGCGGTATTTGAACTAAAGGATCGCGTCACCGATCGATTGCTCCAGCGGCTGAATCTGGGCGGTGGAAAAGTCTTCTATACCGTCAGCGGTGCCGAAGCCGTTGAAAACGCATTGAAAATCGTGCGGCATTGGACCGGACGACCAATGGTTCTTGCCCGTAAACGAAGTTACCACGGAGCAAGTTTGGGTGCGATGAGCGTCTCTGGCGATTGGCGCAGCGACGCCCATTTAACTTTCGCCGAGGGAACCGTTCGCATCCCCGAACCGCATGACGATCCGAACGGACTCGCCACTCGGCGAATTATCGAATCGACCGGCCCGAACAAGATCGCCGCATTCATTTTGGAAACGATTACAGGCGCGAACGGCGTCATTATTCCTCCTCAAAGTTGGTGGGACGCGATTCAATCACTTGGCCGCGAGTTCGGCATTTTGCTCATTAGCGATGAAGTCCTGTGCGGGTTCGGGCGGACTGGACCGGATTTTGGAATTCACCAATTCGGCGTCCGGCCCGATCTGGTCTGCCTCTCCAAAGCAATCACGGGCGGATACATTCCGTTCGGCGCGGTTTGGACGTCGGACCGAATCGCCGAGCGCTATGATCGCGAAGTCTTCGTTTGCGGCCTAACCAGTTACGCTCACCCGCTCGGCTTGGCGGCATTGGACGCGGTGTTGGATATTCTGCAAAGTGCCGACTTCCGCCAGCACAAACAAATGCTCGAACAACAGTTCGCCGCATGGCTAGAGTCGTTACGCAATCATCCGGCAGTAGCCCAAATCCGTTATCGCGGTCTGTTGGCGGCGATTGAACTTAAGAGCGCCGCGCCGACATGGTCAGAGCTTATTGCACGCGGCGTGTATGCTTTTTCCAAGCAAAATATGCTCGTTCTTTCGCCCCCGCTGAACGCTGATCCCATTCGATTGCAAAAAGCGATGGGGGAAGTTGAAGCCAGTTTTCAGTTTTCAGTGTTCAGTGTTCAGTAAGAATTTTTCAATTTGCATTTTGCAATTTGTATTCCTTTTCTCAGAAACGCCAATCTGTCCTTTGGGCACCAACCGAGATATTAAATGCAAAGAATTTTGGGGCTCTTGCGAGATACCTGGTGGCTTTGGCTGGGCTTTTTGACAGTTGCGATGATCGGTGCAATTTTTGTGGATTGGGTTTTTTTGGCCGCAATTCCGATCACGATGGTCTCTATCACGTACTTTGCGTCGGTTCGATACGACGAACACGGAAACCAGCGCAAGTAACCTATCTTTTTTTACTGAACACTGAAAACTGTTCCGCCGACGGCGGACTGAACACTGAACACTGAACACTGAACACTGAACACTGAACACTGAACACTGAACACTGAACACTTCTTATCCTTCCCGCTCGCCGAACACGCCCGTCAAATACATGACGGCGATTCCGAGCAGTCCCAAACCAATTAACCCCAAACCAATGGCTGCGGCCCACTTGCCGCCGATCGCGTAGAGCATGCTCATGATCCAATGAAGGTTATCGGGGTCAGGGTCGCCCGCTTCCATTGCCGCCAGTTTGAAATAGCCAAAGATCGCGCCCAAGACGGCACCGATGCCTAAACCTAAATAGCTGAATCCAAGTTTCCGTCCGGCACGCTGACGGAGCTTTCGCTTTGCTATGGCCAAGTCCGCACCGCGAAGTTTGTCACCCGCCTTCGGTACGTACGCAACATATTGCGCGATGATCTGTTGTTCGCGTTCGGCACGCGATTTGGCCACCGAAGCAGCCACGGGAACTGGAACCCATTGCGTTACTAGCGGGTCCGAAGCCGCAGCGCCACGCTCGCGTTGTTGGTCGACTGTTCGCGTCGGCGGTGCCAATACTGCCGTCATCTGCATCGTGGTTTGCTGAGGCGGAGCCTTGGGCACAGGAACGAGAAAGCTCTTATGGCAACTCTGGCAGCGAACCACTTTTCCAATAAGCGCTGCGGCGATTTCGTATTCCTTGCCGCAAGTGCATTTAACTTTCATGAATCACCGGGTTGAACTGTCTGCCAAAACCTAACATCGTAACATTTGCGACCATTAACAGTGTAATTGGCTGCCAAAAAAAGGACCATGCTGCGAATCGAAATTTATCGACCGCCGTTTTTGCCGTTCCGCACCCGCGTCGTGTTTCGCTTGCGGCGAAGTTGACGAATCCGCCTCCGCACGACTACGATGCGTAGCCCGCCAAAGCATGCGGCCAGCGATACGTCGTTCTTTTTGCGAAAGCCCCTCATGGCCGATCGGTCCAAAGTCAAATCCAACGCACGCGAAGCACTCGCCGATCTGACCGACGGGATTGCCCTGATGAGCGGCGGATTCGGCTTGTGCGGCATCCCCGAAAACTGCATCGACGAGCTGGCACGCAAGGGAATCAGAAACTTGCGCGCGATTTCCAATAACATTGGGAACTCAGGGCGGGGCCTGGCGATCTTGCTCAAGAACCGGCAAATCACCAGCGCGGTTTGCAGCTACGTAGGCGGCAATCCCGACCTTGAGGAACAAATGCTTGCTGGCCAAGTCGCGGTGGAGCTCGTTCCGCAAGGAACTTTTTCCGAACGCATTCGCGCTGCCGGCATGGGGATTCGAGGATTCTATACTCCGACCGGGGTCGGCACGCTTGTCGCTGACGGAAAAGAAGTTCGCACTTTTGATCGACCGTGCCTGCTTGAGTTGCCCCTGGAAGCCGACTTCGCCATCGTAAAAGCCGAGCGCGGCGATACTTATGGTAATCTGTGGTTCAAGGAAACCGCGCGCAACTTTTCACCGCTGATGGCAATGGCCGCCAAGATCACGATTGTCGAAGTCGAAGAACTCGTTCCGCTTGGGACGATCCCGCCCGAAGACGTTCACTTGCCCGGCCTCTTCGTGCAACGCATTTTCCAAGGGACCAACTACCGCAACGAAATCGAAATCCCTATCTACGCCGACTCCACCGTTTAACCGCCGCCTTGGCGGCGCTGGCAGTGCCGAGTTTGATTAGGGTTCGAGAAACGAGGGCTTTCGAATGTGGAAGATCGACACACATTGGTTCGACATCGCCTTGGTAATGTCGCTCTGTGTCGTTGGCCATATCTTGCTGGGGCATTTTGAGGACTACAAACCGAAAACAAGCGTTCAGCCTCAAGCCTATCGCCTACGCGTGCGATAGAATTCGGCGATGAAGGCTCGCCATTGATTGGCTGCGGAAATGCGCTGTTCGGGCGGCCATTGTGCGTCGTACTCGACTTTGTTGCCAAAAGCCAAATTCAAAAAGAAATGGCCGCTCTGGCGAAATAGCAACTGATCGTCGGTGAGCCATTCGGCCATCGTCCTCGCGGTTTCGAGCGGCACGCGACTCTTGTGGCTGGCCATTTCGATCCAATTGACTAACGTGCGCACTTTTTCGGGTTGTCTTGTTTTTCGCGAAATCGCGATCCAAATTCTTCGCGTCGGCGGCTGACGCGGATTCTGCGCGAACAACCAAGTTAGCGTTTCGCGCCCGATCGCGGCATTGTTCGATTCCAACATTTCGATTGCGAATTGATGCGGCTCGAACGACATGAGCATTCTCGCAACGACCGTCCGATTTTCAACCGATTCGACGTCATCCGTTAGAGCGATTGATTTCAATTCATCGATCACGTCATTGCTAACCGCGACTCGCGCTAAAGACTTGCGGTCCATGTTTCGCGACGCGTTTCGAATATTAGTCGGTGCGGACTGAATCCATCGGCGACGGTCCTTTGATTTTTCGGAGACCAGCGAACGACTTATCATCCACGCCGTCTCCTCGCCTTTGGCCAGCGACAAATCTTCGCTAATCGTCACGGCTCCGGCGACGACCGCCAACTGCGGCGTTTCTTCGTCAAATTCAACAGCAATCGAAGTCTTATCGCCCGTGACCAGAATTTTCCAAAGCGCCGGTCCGGCGGTGACTACGATTACAGTTTGGTTCGGCAAGTCAGCGAGCGCGATCTGGCCACTAGTTAACTCGAGGTAAAGTCCGGGTGCCATTTCGCCTGAAGCGGATTTGGATTGCCATAATCGAACCCGCGAATTGTCCGACACGATCAGTGCCCCAAGCGAACCTAAATCGCCGCGCGCCCAGCTAAACGGAAGCGTGGCAAATTCAAACCGCTCGGCATCAGGCAAACTCGTTTCGAGTCCTTGCCAAGGATTTTTGGAATCGGCACGCGAGGCCAATATCCCTTTTGTTTCTCGCCAGCGGATTGGAATGGCAACGGCGATTGACTCGCTGCCCGCAGGTTGATTTGGAATCGTATCAGCAACGATCGGCAACGGGTCCGAGTCCCCCGCCGGTTCGTTGAGAATCTCAGTCCAATCCTTGATTGCAGCTTCGTCTGTCGCGGCCGCGATTGAATCAGGCTCGTCGGTCTCGTCATTTGCGATGGATTCCGGGTCGCCGAATTTGATGGACGACAAGCGAGGTTCGCTTTCGTCGAAAGCTTGAACGACTGAGTCGTTTTCGGGCGAGACAGGCTGAGCCAATTTGACTTCGGCTGCGGGATTACGATTCGGTTGCACGATTTGTTCGGGCGCCGCGAAATTCATCCAAGCCAAATAACTTACACCGAGTAACAAGGTTGCTGCAACAACCGCCGCCCAAGTCCGCGCAGACAAATTCCACACGCGGCGTTTTACAATGGATGATTGAATCGGCCCGATTGAAGCTTGGTTCGTTTTTGGAGGCTTTTGCTCAAAAACCATTGAGGCGACTCTTTCGTTGAGCCGACCGAAATCGACGGTGGAAATGTCGTGCGAGTACGACTGGTGGAAGTCATGAAATGAGCAGACAACTTCCGACAGCCATGCAGGACGCTTCCAACACAGTTCTTCGATTTGAGAAGCGTTTTTTGGGTCCAATCGCCCTTCCACAAAGGCCGCGATGGCTTCCGCACGTCGCAAATCGCGGTATTCGGTTCGGCGTGAAATCAAAACCCGAGTTTCGGCTCGCGGTGCTTCGCCGTTGTTCGCGGCACCGGGTTGCTCCGCTTGTTGCAGTCGCTCCCAAGTTTTCGAAACGTGTCGCCAACGCCCGGCCAACATTGAATTGGAGGCAATTTCGCGACGTAATTGGGCATCGCCTTGCTCGTCGAATTGCTTTCCGACCAGCTTAAGCAATTGAAACAAATTGACTTGCAAATCGTTCATTGTTGATTCATCAACTTTCGCAATCGTTGTTGGGCCCTTTGAAGTTTTGGTCCAACCGAATTGATCGATATACCCATTTGCAGACTAATTTCCTGATAACTCAATCTCTGTTCGAAATACAAACCCAAAAGTTTTCGATCGCCTTGTCGCAATTGGGCCAACGACGAGTCGAGTTGCCGCGATTCCTCGTCACTGATTAGCCCGCCGAGTACGTCGTTGGGTTTTCCGTCGACCGTAACGGCCTGCTCCACTTGCTCCATCCATTGGCCGAATGGGCGTTCCAACGGCAGCCGATCGATGTGTCGCAAACAAATGCGCCGTGCGATCACAGTCAACCATGTCGCCAGCGAGCTTGAGCCGCGAAACGCTCGGAGTGACGCCATGTCGTTGGCCAACAAGATCGCAAAGACATCGGCGCAGACATCATCACAATCGGCTTGGTTAAGCCGTCGATCACACTGACGCGCCGTGCGATGAATTTGTGAGCAGAGCACTCGTTGAAATCGCACGACGAATTCGTCCCAGGCCGGACGCTGCCGGGCCAAAAGCCGTTCAACCAGCAACTTCTCTTCCGCATTGACTTCCACGACGATCCGCACTTTAGGAAGGGTTTGCCATACGCCGTACGAGCCGTTCCGCAACCAGACCGCCTACGATTGGCACCCAACAAATGTTGCGAAAAAGCTCCAACTATCCGCCTTTCGTTATCTTGCTCTAGGCATCGGCTAAAGTGAAGCCACTGCGAACACAACTGCATCTGATTCGGGCGTCTACCAACTTTAGTTAGTGCTTGGAAATCCCAATTTCGTACACCCGGAAATGGCGAAAAGTAAAACTTTCTTTTTCGTGTACTTTTTTCATTAATTGCAACACTAAAGGGTTGGCGCGCGATCGGCGCGCACTGTAAACTCACGGGGCGATAAACAACACCGGAATTTTGGGGAGACCTACATGATTCAACGAAATGCTCTTTTGACGCTAGTCGCTGTGGCGATGGCGTGGCTTGGACAATCGACGGCATCGGCTCAAACTGCGGAAGAGATTTTCCGACATTGTAACGAACGTGTTCACACGATCACGGAACGATGCGTCCAACGACATGTCGCAATCGTCAGGGAATGTTCGCCGAGGATCAAGGAATTGTTAGCGGCTGGCAAAGTTGAAGAAGCACGCGCCTTGGCTCGCCTTTGTATCACGCAGATCAACACGACTAGCCGAAACTGCATCGATCGCATTCGACTGGTTTGCCGCGAATGCATCGACGCTTTGAACGCCCTGGGCGCAAATGCGTTGGCGGAACAATTGCGCGAAAATTGCGAACGAGCGATACAAGTTATCTTGGGATCTCGCACTCGCGCGATTAATGCTATCCACTCCTTGTTCCCGAACTCCGCCGGATAACATCTGGCGCTGGGACTTTGGGAATTCAATCACTTCGAGTTTGTCCGTGTCGGCTGCAACCGATACGGATTTTTTCGTTTTACCCTCGAATTCTTGATCATTGTTCCTTTTCGACAGGCCAAAGCCTCCCGGCACCGCGCTTGTAACACATCGTTTTTATTGACAAAACTACCCTTCCCGTGCTTGTTTCTAAAAATTTGTAATTTATATTGCAAGTTCAACCGTGCGAGGCTCCCTCGTCTTTCGCATGGCGCACATTTTTGTTGGAACATTAATTGGCATTCTTTTAGGGAGTCTCTCGATGGCACGACGCAAGGAAAAACCGTCTCGACGTCTACGCTCGTTCTTCAAATCGCACGATGTTTCCAACGAACTCCGACGCGATGAATTTCTTTTCGAGCCGCTTGAAGATCGGGCTATGCTGGCAACATTTGTTCCCGGCGAGCTGTTGATTCAGTTTGCACCAAACGCGGATGTCGCTAGCCGAGCGAACGCCCGTGCTCAAGTTTCAGGCCACGTCCTGGAACAGATTCAAACCAATTCGATGAAGACGGCGGGCCAAGGTATCTTGGAGCGCGTTGTCGTCGGCAATGGCCTAAGCGTTGACGCAGCCATAAATCGAGTCCGTTCGATGCGCGGCGTTGCTTACGCCGAGCCGAACTGGATTTACAACACTTCGGAAGTCAGCAACGACACGCAGTATCTCAACAGTAGCTTGTGGGGGATGTACAGTAGCGATTCGCCGTCGGCAGTTGGCCCAGCGGGCACAACGAATCAATATGGTTCTCAGGCCGAGAAAGCTTGGAATAACGGCTTCACTGGTTCCAACAATGTCTACATTGGCGTGATCGATGAGGGAATTCAGTACACGCACTCTGACTTGGCTGCAAACGTCTGGAACAATCCTTTCGATCCGATCGACGGCGTGGACAACGACGGAAACGGCAAGATCGATGATTCGCAGGGCTGGGACTTCTTTAGCAATGATCGTACTGTTTACGACGGCACGGGCGACGATCACGCGACGCACGTCGCAGGAACGATAGGTGGCAAAGGCGGAAATGGCATCGGTGTCGCCGGCGTCAACTGGAACGTAACGATGATCTCAACCAAGTTCCTTGGTCCAAGCGGCGGTTCCACGGCTGGGGCGATCCAATCGCTGGACTACCTAACCGACTTGAAGACCCGCCACGGACTCAACATCATTGCCACCAATAATTCATGGGGTGGCGGCGGCTTCTCGCAAGGATTGCTCGATGCCATCACCCGCGCCGCGAATCAGGGAATCTTATTTGTCGCGGCAGCCGGCAATTCAGCGGTAAATAACGACGTGTCCGCTTCGTATCCATCGAACTACGACACGACTGCGGGCGCGGGATATGATTCGGTGATCGCTGTCGCATCGATCACGAGCACTGGCGCGCGATCCTCGTTTTCCAGCTACGGTGCAACTACCGTGGATCTCGGTGCCCCTGGATCGTCAATTGTCTCAAGCGTTCCGGATAATTCTTACGCATCCTATAGCGGCACGTCGATGGCAACACCGCATGTGACCGGCGCTTTAGCCTTGTACGCGTCAACTCACCCGGGCTCAAGCGCACTTTCGTTGCGAAATGCTCTATTGTCAAATGTTACCGCAACCTCCTCTTTGGCAGGCATCACAGTTACCGGCGGACGATTAGACGTCGACAAATTGTTGGGACCGGTGGTTACTTTGCCCGGACTTTCAATAAACGACGTGACCCTGACCGAAGGCAACAGCGGTTCGACCTTTGCGAATTTCACGGTTAACTTGTCCGCGCCCTCAACAAGTTCGGTCACAGTGAATTATGCGACGTCCAATGGCTCGGCCTCGGCCAGCAGCGATTACGGCGCTGCAAGTGGAACGCTGACATTCTCGCCTGGCGAGACTTCCAAGCCGATTTCTGTAGAGATCTTTGGGGACACAACCGTTGAAGGTAACGAAACATTTAACGTCACCTTGTCCGGTGCAACTAACGCCACGATCTCCGACGGGAGCGGATTGGGAACCATTAATAACGATGACACTGCCTCGGCGGGTACGTTGTCGATCAATGATGTCTCCGGATTGGAAAACGTCGGGTCATTTGTGTTCACGGCAACATTGTCATCGCCAAGTGCATCAAACGTCACGGTCAACTACGCGACGTCCAACGGCACGGCAAGAGGCGGTAACGGCAGGAACAGCGACTTCTCCAATCGGAGTGGCACGTTGACTTTTACCCCGGGGCAAGTTTCCAAGACCATTTCAATCACGATCAAAAACGATTTAAACGTCGAAAGTAACGAGACCTTCTTCGTCATTCTTTCGTCCCCAGTCGGGGCTGCAATTTCCGACGGTAGCGGCACCGGAACGATCCTGAACGATGACGGTGGCGTGGCCAGCGATGCCATTTCGGTCGACGGAAACGCAATGTCGACATTGTTCCCACAAGCATTTGCCGAACGAATCGTTCGCAATGCGGCTCCAGCCACCAACAGCCAAACGGCGTTGCGAGCGGATTCGAACAGTCGTTTGGAAGCAATTGCTTTCGACGGAGTCGCCTTGTCGAGAATCAAGATTGCAGTAGTCGAAAAAGCAAACCGCGAATGGTTGGTGGATATCAACGCCTAAGCAACTTTGGAAATATGCGAGGCGATTCGTTTTCGAATTGCTGCCAGCCAAAAACTGTGAATCGGCCCCGGGCACAATTGTCCTTGGCCGATTTTCGTGGCACTTGAACGACGCCTAGAGCTTCTTGGGTCGATCTATTCGGACAGGGCGTTTCTGACTAGAATTCAAGGCTCTGCTGCGGAATCTTTTGCCGCCCCGGATTCGCTCCATTTTTCCTGTGAATTGCCATGCTGGACAAACCCCGTATCGACGCCGTCGACGTATCGCATCGCCAATTTCGCGACGACGAATTTTGGCGTGAGATTCCAGGCTGGGCGGACGTGACTCGCGAGCAGTTCGCCGATCATCACTGGCAGTCCAAAAACTCGATCACTCGTTTGAAGCAAGTCAAATCACTTCTAGGCGAGCGGATGTGCGACGATTTTTTGCACGATATCGAGCAAGGCATTCACAACGCGACGATGAATGTGCGGATCACTCCGTATGTTTTTTCATTGATCGATTGGGACCAGCCCGCCGACGATCCGCTGCGCAAACAGTTTCTTCCGATCGCATCTCAAATGCTGCCGGATCACCCGTATTACTTGGCGGACTCGCTATACGAAGACGTTGACTCGCCGGTCCCGTTGCTGACCCACCGCTACGTCGACAAAGTTCTCTTTCTCCCGCTGACGACTTGCCCGGTCTATTGCAGTTATTGCACGCGCAGCCGAATCATTGGTGGGTCAACGGATACCGTAGACAAAGATACTTACGGTGCAAACCCAGAAAAATGGGAATCCGCGTTTCAATACATCGCCGCGAATCCGGAGATCGAAGACGTTGTGATTTCGGGGGGTGATGCGTTCAATTTGAAAGCTGACCACATCAAGCTCATTGGCCAACGACTCTTGGCGATTCCGCATATTCGCCGCTTGCGGTATGCGACCAAGGGGATCGCGATCTTGCCGATGAAGATGCTTACCGATCACGAATGGATGGATGCCTTCTTGAGTGTGCATAAGCAAGGCCGCTCGATGGGCAAGCAAGTCTTTATTCACACACACTTTTCGTCTCCACGGGAAATGACTCGCTGGAGTCAATTGGCGATGGATCGTCTGTTTGCCGAAGGAGTCGTCGTTCGAAATCAAGCCGTGTTGCAAGAAGGCGTCAACAACGATCCCGACGTAATGGTCGATTTGACCAAGCGGCTTTCGTTCATCAACATCCAACCGTACTACGTTTACATTCACGACATGGTCCCCGGCTGTGAGCATCTGCGAACGACCGTAGCCGAAGGGGTCGAGTTGGAAAAACAAGTTCGCGGTTCGACAGCGGGCTTCAATGTTCCGACGTTCGTGTGCGACGCTCCGGGCGGCGGCGGCAAACGCCATGTTGCTTCCTACGAATACTACGACCGTGAAAACGGAATTTCGGTTTGGCGCGCTCCGAATGTTAAGCCGAATGAATTGTTCTTGTACTTTGACCCGCTGCATCGATTGAGCCCTGCGGCGCAACAGCGTTGGTCTGATTCGGCTGGCCGATTGGCGATGGTTCGAAGCGTTATTAATGCCGTCGACCACGACTTGCCCAAGGAATCGCTCGATAAAATCAGTGTGCGGCTTGAACACGGTGTCAAGAAATAATGAACTCAACGGACCTCAAAACTTCCGCCGGTTGGACCAAGGAACGGATGGCCGACGAGATCATCGCGCTGTTGGAAAATGGTTGCAGTCTAAATCTTGGCATCGGAATTCCAACGCTCATTGCGGAACGAATGCCACGCGAAAAACAGGTGTTTATTCACTCGGAAAATGGTGTGCTGGGCGTCAGCGGGCGACCGACGCGAGCGACGGTTTCGCCGACGCTAATCAACGCAGGGAAAGAAACAATTTCGGTTCAAGCCGGCGCAAGTTACTTCGATAGCGCGTTGAGTTTCGGAATGATCCGCGGCGGGCACATCGACAATTGCGTCTTGGGTGCGATGGAAGTCGACGTCGAAGGGAATTTGGCGAACTGGATGATTCCTGGCAAAAAGGTCACTGGAATGGGTGGCGCGATGGACCTCGTGAACGGGGCCAAACGAGTAATCGTGATGATGACCCACTTTTCGAAATCCGGCGAGTGCAAGCTGATGCGGGAGTGCAAACTACCGCTTACCGGCCAAAAAGTAGTCGATTTGATCGTATCCGAATTGGGATTATTTCGCCCGACCGGATCGGCGTTTGAAATCGTGAAACTGGCCGAAGGAATTTCGCCGAGACAATTGTGCGGCGAACCGACTCTGTTTTCGAAGCCGAAATAGTCCAAGGAGCGTAGCGTTTTGAATCGCGCCATTTTTTTCGCAGGGCTGCGAACGCCGTTTGGCCGGGCTGGCAAAGGTGCTTACGCCAATACTCGCCCTGATGATTTAGCAATCGAGTTGATTCGCGCACACCGCGTTCGATATCCCGGAGCATGGTCAACGACGCCGGAAGATTTTGTCGTCGGCTGCGCTTATCCCGAAGGCGAGCAAGGGTATAACTTGGCGCGAATGATCGCAATCGGCAGCGGCTGCGACTCGCCAGGCGTCACCGTGAATCGGCTTTGCGCCAGTTCGCTCGAAGCGGTTGCGATTGCCGCCGCTCGAATTCGCGCTGGTTGGGGCAATAGCTATCTAGTTGGCGGAGTCGAATCAATGAGCCGTATCCCGCGGCGCGGCGGTAACTTTTCGGAATCCGAGCAAGTCAAGTCGAACAACGCGTTGGCTTACACTCCAAACGGGGAGACGGCGGAACGTGTAGCGAAACAGTTTCCAGATCTCACCAGAACGCGGCAAGAAGAATTTTCCGCGCGATCGCACGAACTTGCGGCGGCGGCTTTTGATGCGGGGCACTATCGAACGCAGATTCATCCTTTTTTGATCGAGCGCGATGAGTTTATTCGTGTACCCGTAGATCGAACTAAAATGCAGAGCCTTGCACCGGCATTCGATCCTAACGGCGTGGTCACGGCAGCAACGAGTTCGCCACTGACCGATGGAGCCACTTGCGGATTTGTGGCGGATTTTGATTCGGCCAAGCGTTCTGGCGTAACGTGGGGACTGGAAATCGTCGACGCAGCCGTTGCGCATGTCGCGCCCGAAGTCATGGGGTTGGGACCAGTTCCGGCAACGCAAAAATTGTTGCGCCGAAATAACGTCAAGCCGGAATCGTTGCAAGCGATCGAAATCAACGAAGCATTTGCGATCCAAGTTCTGGCGTCGATCGAACAACTTGAATTGCCAGCCGATCGGGTAAACGCGTGGGGCGGAGCGATCGCGCTGGGGCACCCGCTTGGTGCAAGCGGCTTGCGGCTGGTGATTACGCTGCTGGATCGACTCGCGGCCGAGGGCCGTGCCGGGGCATTGGGGCTAGCAACGCTTTGTGTCGGCGGAGGCCAAGGGATGTCGGTGCATGGCCAGCTTGTAAGGCTCGGCTGATAGTCAAACTCGCTGCCGCAGCGTCTTCGCCGATTAAACAGATTTGGATGTTAAGCTCGGCAATTAGTACGGACCGCAAAATCTTTGCCGCATCGATCCGACGATTGTGCCGATTGAATGGGTGATAGCGGATTTTCGGACGTGATTCCGTGCATAATCCCGACAACCTATACACGTCTTGGCGAGATTTCGATCGTTCCGGATGAACGATCTTCGATGCCCTCGACTGCGACCCACAGAAGGAGCTTTTCCATGTTAAAAAATTTGGCTTTTAGTTTTGGATTCCTGTGTTTATCCGTCGCTGTCGCGCAAGCGCAAGTCATGACGGATATGGGCGGACCGGCCCCACAAGTAGCGATGCCACAAGGTCCGCCAATGCAAGGCGGCGGAGGACCAGGTTACGGCGAATCGTATTTCAACGGTGGAAGTCAACAATGCAATGCGAGTTGCAATGACTCGTGTCAACAATGCCAGGACTGCTGCAGCTACGTGAAATTTTTCGGTGGCTGGACGCAGCTTCAAGATTTTGAAACATTCAATCAGAATACGCAAGTCTTCGGCTCGTTTGATAACGGATACGGTTTTGGCGGCGCGCTTGGGAAAAAAATCCGACCGATGTTGAATGTCGAATGCGAATTTACTTATCGCAACAACGAAGCAGCCGATTTAACGGCCCAATTTTCTAACAACAACCAAAACGGTCCGGTAATCCAGACGACTTGGGACGGCGAAGTCAACACCTATTCAGGCATGACCAATTTGATGCTTGAAGGTTGCCGTCGCGTTGGTCGAATCACACCTTATGCCGGTGCCGGCTTTGGCGTCGGATTTGTCAACGCTGCTATTAGCTCGCAGTTCGGCGATTATACGATCGACGACACTGGATTCGCGTACCAATTTATTGGCGGCGTATCTCGCGCGGTAAGCTGCAACGCGGACATGTTCCTCGAATACCGATATTTCGCAATCGAGGACAATCACGTCCTTGACCGCCAATTGGTCTGCATCGATGACTTTGACTACCGAACGGACAATGTGTTTTTTGGTCTTCGACTTTGCCGCTAAGCCTAACTTGCAAAACAAGGCACGATCAAAAAAATGAACAACGATCAAGCCCGCCGTGAACCGGTGGGCTTTTTTCGTTTAATCCACGCACGATCACCTCGTTTAACCCGGAGCCAGCGGCGACGGTAACTTCTGCGGCTAGGGCCCGTCGCCGTTGGCTCCGGGTTAAACTCGCGGAGCTATTTCACCGGCGTTGAAACGCCATCAGCCAAAGCCGACTCAAGGCAAGCATCCATGACCCTTTGTGTCTTGAGCGAAATACTTGGCCAGAATTCGTCCGGCGAGCCGCTGAGCGCACGATCTGAAAACGTCCGGATCAAGTTCGTTTCTTGAGCCGATGCTCCACTGTTGCTGTATTCATTGACTGTCACGGCTTGAGCTCGTTTTTCCATGCTGAAGTCGCAGCCGTCTTCGATGAATTCGGCGTTGTCGATTTCGAAGCGGGTTTCCGCTCCGAAAAACGGCAACACAAAATCCTGAACGTAAACGTATCCTTTGGTCCCGCTAATGTTGGCCCATTGCTGATGATGCGTGCGAAAGCTGCAATAGAAGTTCGCGGTCACGCCGGGAAAAAACAGTTCGGCGGAAAACTCGACGGGAACCTTTTGCGTGCTTCCGGGCCGCTGGACGCTATCGAGCATTCGACCGATGACATGAGTTGGCATTGCATAGTTCATCGCCCACAATGCGAATCGAATAGTGTACCAGCCTAGATCGCCGAGGCAACCCTGCGGCTCCAGGTCGCTTGTCGTGCGAATATTTTCCGAAAAGAAATCGGGCGGCGCACAAAAGCTAAACTGACAGTTGATTCGCTTGATTTGCCCTACGGTCGACGGGTTATCAATGGCTCGTCGCAGTTCGGCGAGTCGTTTGGTGTGCATGTACATAACACCGTCCATGAATTGGACTTTGTTGAGTCGGCAAGCATCAATCATTTCCTGCAAGTCCGCCGCGTTGATCGCACAAGGCTTTTCGCAAAGCACATGCTTGCCGGCCGCAGCCGCCTTGAGGACCCATTCTTTGCGAATTCCAGTCGGCAACGGAATGTAGACCGCGTCGATATCGGTGCGACGCAAAAGCGATTCGTAGTCTCCCAGCGCTTCAACGGGCGGATCTGTTGGAATGCGAGACTGGCAATCCGCGATGAATTGCCGGCTCCGTTCCAGACTCCGACTTGCGACGGCGACCAGCTGGGCGTTGCCCGCGAGGTGAATTCCTTGCCAAGTCTTTCGCGCAATCGTGGCGGTGCTCATCATGCCCCAACGGCATATCTTTCGACCCATGCGTATTTCCTCTACTCGTCGTCCTGTTTGATCCAGAAATTGATGAAAGATTGAGCCAACAAACCGATCGTGCGACCGATGAGCACCAAGAACACAGCCTGTGCTACGCCGCAAATTGTAGCTCCGACTGGGCTTGGCGGAATGAGTCGAAACAACCAAGACATGCAAAACAGGAAAATCCAAAGCGCCATCCAACAATAAAACCGAATCCAACCCGCCGTCTGCGTTCGAATTGTTTGGATGACTTCGGATGACCAAATTTGAAACGGCGAGCCGTTGTAGTAAGCGCCCAAAATTCCAATCGGTGCCAACAAAAATGCGGTCACAAACGCAACCACGTATGTCATCCACCAATAGCCGCTTGCGGCCCAGAATAATTGTCCCAAGACAACTCCCGGCAGCATTCCAGCCCAAAAGCTAATCCCGACCGGCAGAAGACAGGAAAAAAGTTCGGTTAGTGCCATGCCGGGAACATGAAAAACACTTCGTTTATATGCGGCTCCTTCAATCAGTTGATTGATCAGCACTCCGCCTAGCAGCATCGCGAAAAAATGGAACCCACCAGCCAATGGGAGAAGGAGCATTCCGAAAACGCGATATGGCTGACCTTCGTTTTCCGTATAACGAGACAACCAGAACCCATAATCGATCACCACATATCCAATCGACAATAGAATCGCCACGATGCCTGCAAACTGCAACACGTTGAGGTCTTTGAAGGCGCAAAGAAATTTTTCGGGCCATTGGAATTGTTGATTGATCGTCAATTTTTCAAGTGGCGGTTGCGGGGGTTCGACGTGAGGCAATAGCGAGGCTTCACGCTCTGTTTGGGACGGTGGTCTGCTAGGTCCGCGCGGGACTGGAATTGGGACGACTGGAATCGACGAACTGGCTTGCGGCGAGTTGATCGTCGGTAAGGTATTGATCGGCGGGATAGGGACGTTAGAAGCGTTGCCCGGCGCGGGATACGATTGTCGAACGAGATCCAAAATTTCCGGCGAAAGTGTTTCGCTACGCGGCTTCAACATGTCCTCCGACGCGGGCTCCAGCCCATACTCGTCGCCGTCTGGTTTTGAAGCGGCAGCAGCGGCATCTTCGTCGAGATCTGGAAACGCCGACAATCGGTCATCAAATGAAGCTTGCGCCGAGCGGTCTAACGTTTTGGGGCCCGCTTTGGGCGGAGCTGCTGGTGCGACGACTTCGATCATCGAAAGGCAATCCGAGCATTGAACTTGGCGACCGACGAAAGCCAAACTTGAGAACATTACGCTGTCACAGATTGGGCATTTGACCCGAATATGATTGAGAGCGTCCGAGTCCGCCGAAATAATATCCAATCGAATCGGCGCGCTTTCGTCGCGGGCGAACGGGTCCGCCGACGCTTGCAACGGAGATTCCTCAGGCTCCAGTCCCGGCATCAGCTCCCACGCCAAATCTGACTTCACGGCTGCCGCATCAGCCGTTTGGTCCGACGCTTGGCGCGAAATCGGTTTGGGCGTTTCGCCATCGCTCGCTTCGACTTCAATCTCAAACAAGTCGTCGAAATTCGACTCGGCACGCGGCATCGTTCCGGGTACAACCAAAGCCGCATTACAATTTGGGCAAGGCGTTGACTGGCCCACCAGTTCAGCGCGAACCGTGATCATGGTTTCGCAGCGCGGGCATTCAAAACTAAATTGTGCGGATGACTTGGTCACTGAATCCTCATTTGTCTTTGCCTTTATGGTAGTGTATTTTCCGACAATTCAAAAGTCTTTTGACGCTACTGCGCATCGCTCTCACTCGCAACTTTGCAGTGTTCGGTGGCCGCGAAATCAACTAAAATGAGTCGCAATCCAATGACATTTTCCGCCCGCATTGTTAGCGAGCTAGTACGAAATCCATGAAGCTAATAAAAGTTGCGGCTGGCGTATTGAATCAAACACCGCTGGATTGGTTGGTTAACAAGTCCAATATCCTGGCCGCGATTGATTCGGCGCGGCGGCAGCGTGTTTCGGTTTTGGTCCTGCCGGAACTTTGCATAACGGGGTACGGTTGCGAGGACGCGTTCCATTCGCGCGGATTGCAGGAAATCGCGTTGGAAATGCTGTTGGATATCGCTCAACAAACGCAAGGCATGGTAGTTTCCGTCGGCTTGCCGCTGCAATATGCGGGTGGGTTGTTCAATGCCGCCGCGCTGTTGGTCGATCGAACCGTTGCGGGCTTTGTTGCAAAAAAACACTTGGCGGGCGACGGAATCCATTACGAACCACGCTGGTTCAAACGCTGGCCGGAGCGAGTTCACGCCACGGTTGAACTTGACGGAAAACCGAGACCGCTCGGCGATCTTTTATTCGACGTCGGGTCGGTGCGTATTGGTTTCGAAATTTGCGAAGACGCTTGGGTCGGTTCGCGGCCTGGATCAAGCTTGGCTGCACGCGGTGCCGACATCATACTGAATCCCAGCGCAAGCCATTTCGCATTTGGCAAACACCAAGTCCGCCGCCGATTCGTCATGGAGGGCTCGCGTGCTTTTTATGTTACGTACTGTTATGCGAACTTGGTCGGCAACGAAGCGGGCCGAGCGATCTACGACGGCGACGCGATGATCGCTCACGGTGGAAAGATGATTGCCACGGGGTCGCGATTCACGTATGAGCCAATGCAGATTACGTCGGCGACCGTCGATGTCGATGCTTCACGCATGTCTCGTTCGCAATCCGGAAGTTTCGAGCCCGATGTGGACGGTGATGAATCGGATGTAGTACACGTCCCGTTTCAATTCCCAAAAATCGAGCTGCAAGCACCGACTTTGGTCGAGGCGGCTTGGGAAAATAGCTCCGCGACCAAAGAAGAAGAATTCACCCGTGCCGTTTCGTTAGGCTTGTTCGATTACGTGCGCAAGAGTCGCTCGCGCGGAGTGGTGGTCTCGCTCAGTGGCGGTGCCGATTCGGCAGCCGTGGTCTTGTTATCCGCGCTCATGCTACGGTTTGCCGTAAAAGAATTGGGGTTTGAGCGCGTACTAAAGCTCGTTTGGACGAGTTCGTCGCATCGACCGGAAAACTTGGCCGAGCTGACTCACGCCATGATCATGACGGTTTATCAACGAACGCGCAACAGCGGCCCCGTCACTCAACAAGCGGCCCTGCAAATCGCCGCCGCAGTCAACGCGGACCATCTCGAATTCGACGTGGACTCGCTTGTCCAAGATTACGTCAACATGGTCGCGGGTGCCTTGGGTCGCGCCTTGGAATGGAAGACCGACGACATCGCGTTGCAAAATATTCAAGCCCGTGTCCGATCACCTGGCGTGTGGATGCTGGCCAATATTCGTGGAGCCTTGCTGTTGGCAACCAGCAATCGTAGTGAAGCGGCCGTGGGTTACGCGACGATGGATGGCGACACGAGCGGCGGACTTTCGCCAATCGCCGGCATCGACAAAGCATTCTTGCTCCATTGGTTGCGCTGGATGGAAACGACTGGCCCCGAAGGACTTGGGCCGGTACCTGCGTTAAAGGCGATCACGGTACAGCAACCGACTGCGGAACTTCGGCCTCCTGTCTTCAATCAAACGGATGAAAGCGACCTGATGCCGTACGATGTTTTGGACGCGATCGAGAAATTGGCGATTCGCGACAAACGGACTCCACTCGAAGTTTTCGAGCACTTGCGAATTGGCTTTCCGAAAGAAACGGCAAAACAACTGTCCGAATGGATCGTCCGATTTTTCCGGCTTTGGTGCCGAAATCAATGGAAGCGAGAACGGTATGCGCCTTCGTTTCATTTGGACGATGAGAATTTGGACCCTAGAACTTGGTGCCGATTCCCGATCTTGTCAGGGGGCTACGAGTACGAAATCGAACAATTGGAACAGGCAATTCGGAATCAGTCATAGGTGTCTCGAATCGGTAAGCCTCGATTCTTTTGGTTCGCAAGTTGGAGTAGAATAACAGAGACTTCTGGTAGCCTGTCACAAAGTTTTGCACGTCGAGGTTGCTCGATATTTGTTTAACCGGAACGCTTCGAGCCGCGTGAGCCCGCCAGCGCCCGGAAGCCGGGCGGTTAAACAATAAGCTAGTTTAGGCTACGTAAGACGTTAGACCCACAATTGGTTTGAGCTACGAATGAAACGAAAACACAATCGTCGCAATTTTTTGTTATCATCTGCCGCCTTGATCGCCGGAAGTAGCCTTCCGACGATGGTTTGGGGGCTCGATCGAACCGCGTCAAAAGATGAAAAAACACCAGCTGAATTGATCGATGCCAAGGCCCAGCGTGCGATCGACCGCGGGTTGGAGTTCTTGGCACGCCGACAAGTCAAATCCGGATCGAACCAAGGCGCTTTCGGCCAAAGCGGCTATTCGGCAGGCGTTGCGACGACCGCACTCGCCGGTCTGGCATTCATGTGCGGGGGACATTCTCCCGGCGAAGGCAAATATGGCAAAAACGTCGAGGCGTGCGTCGAATTCCTGTTGCGCAATGTAGGGACTTCCGGTTACATCTCTCGATCTGACCAATCGGTTCACGAAAACATGTACGGTCATGGGTTCGGCATGTTGTTCCTCGCCGAAGCTTACGGCATGACGCAAAAAGCAGAAATTGGTGATAAGCTCCGTCTCGCCGTCGAGCTGACTTGCGCGAGTCAAAACGATCAGGGCGGCTGGCGCTATCAGCCGACGAAATCTGACGCGGACTTGTCGATCACGGTCTGCCAAATCATGGGCTTGAGAGCCGCTCGTGACGCGGGAATCGAAGTTCCTGAAGGCGTTCGCGCCAAATGCATCGAATACGTTCAGAAAAGCCAAAACAGTAACGGGAGTTTTCGCTACACAATGGAGGGTGGCCATTCTACTTTCGCCATGACCGCAGCCGGCGTGACATCGCTGTACAGCTCAAACATCTATGAAGGTGAAGCGATCGAAAAGGCTCTCAAGTTCTTGTCATCCAATCGCAGCCAAGGCGATGGCTACGGACATTATTTCTACGCGCATTACTATGCGGTCCAAGCCATGTGGCACGCGGGCGGAAAATATTGGAACGAATGGTATCCATCGATTCGAGACGAATTGGTCAACCGTCAAACGGAAAGCGGCTCTTGGACCGCATCCGAAGCCTGCGACGAATTCGGCACGGCGATGGCTTGCATCATCTTGCAGATTCCCCTAAATCTAGTCCCCGTCTTCACGCCCTAGGTAGGGAACATTGGTCTTTGTTGTCATCCGGCTACAAACATTCATGTTTTGGACGGTCCCTCGAGCGCAGCATCGACTCCAATCGGAGTCGTCTTGCGATGGGTTCAACTACGTCGTGGTTTGAAAGAGGTTGGGCTCGCGCGAACGGCGCTGGATGTAGAACGAACTGCAGTGCCGCGATTGCGATCCGGTGGAGTCGATCGCGGCTAGCTTGACTGTTTTCTTGCGCCGATGGGCGTGCTCCAAAGTCGAAGCCAAAAGCCGCTCGACGTCCTGTAGCTTGAGCAACCGGCGGGCTACCTTTTGCAAGGTCGTAAAATGTGGAACGTAAGCCAATTGGATCGCCCTCGTTCCGAGCTTGTGCCAAATTCAATCAAGGGCAACAACACTTTTTCTGGACAGCAACCCTTTCCCCGTTTATTCTTCCGGTCGAATCGCCATTGGCGGTGAACGGACTATTTCTGTTCCGGCAGGCCGACGCGGCGGACGAGGTCGGCGAAACGGGGATCGCTGCGCAGGGGCGCCAGAAGCGGATCGGTCAACGTCATGAGTAGAAGAAATTCACGCTCTTGGAAAGACTCTTCCAACGATTCGAACATCCGGTCCTTCTCATCAAGCCCCGCATAGAGGCTAGCGAAATGCATCGGTGAAACGTGCTCCAACTTCGACTGGGCCTCGAGTTCGCCGAGGATTTTCCGGGCCTCTTCGGGCTGACCGCCCATGGCGCAGATTTGGCCGAGTATAGCAGCGTACGCGGGGTCGTTGTTCGAGAGCCGGACCGCCTCGCGGGCTTGCGTGATCGCTTCCACGCGCCTTCCCTGCAGAAATAATGTACTGGCCAACGTCCTATGGGCGTGGGCGAAATCGGGGCCGAGTTCGAGCGTCTTGCGCAGCGAGGCCTCCGACTGCTCCAAATCTCCCGCGTAGTAATATTCCATGCCGACGTTGACGGCGATGATGAGCGAAAGGGGGTCAAGCACTTGCGCTTTGGTGATCTCCCGGATCGATTCTTCGTGACGGCCCATGTGCCGAAGGTATTCTGCGTACCAGTGATGCGCCATCGCATAATTGGGGCTTAAAGCCAATGCCCGCGCATACTCCCGTTCGGCCGTAGCCCAATCCCAGTCGTAGGAGGCCGCGATCAGCGCTACTGTGGCGTGTGCCTCCGCCAGAGATTCATCCAGTTCCAACGCCTTGGCGGCGGCGGCCTTTGCTTTGGGAATCGTGTCGCTGACTAGCATCGAGGTATATTCCGGCAACAAAGAGTAGGCATCCGCCAATCCTGCATACCCGAGCGGCCAGTTTGGATCCAGGGCAATGGCCTGGTCGAAGTAATCGACCGCTTTCTTGAGACCTTCGGGTGTGCGCTTGTTCCAATGGAACCGGCCTTTCAGATAGGCCTCGTGAGCCTCCGGGTTGATAGATCGAACTCGGGCAGACGCGGCCGTAGCCCCGGGTAACAGTTCAACCGTCAGCGATTCGGCGATGCGCTTTGCGACGTCGATCTGCAAATCGAAAATGTCTTTGAGATCACGCTCGTAGTTCTCCGCCCAAAGTTGCGTTTGGTCGCTCACCTGAATGAGTTGAGCGGTGATCCGCACCCGATCATTGGCTTTGCGAACGCTCCCCTCGACGACATAGGCGACTCCCAATTCTCGACCGATCGCGTCGATGGTCTTCGCGGTGTTCTTGTAATGTAAAGCGGACGTGCGGGCGATCACTCCCAGCTTTTTGGGATTGAGCCGGCTCAATTGGGCGATCATCTCCTCGGTTAACCCATCGCTGAAGTACTCCTGCTCCGGGTCGCGGCTGAGGTTGTCGAACGGCAAGACCGCCAGCATGATCTTTTCGGAGTGCGGCTTGCTCGATGAGGTCGCGGACGGAATCGGATTCAACGGCGGCAATCCGACGCGGCGAACGAGGTCGGCGAAACGCGGATCGCTGCGCAGGGGCGCCAGAAGTGGGTCGGTCAGCATGCGCAAAAGTAATACATCGCGTCCCTGGTACGCTCTTTCCAACCACTCGAACATCCGGTCCCTCTCGTCAAGCCCCGCATGGACGAGAGCGAAGTGAGTCGGAGCGACGTACTCTTCTGTCGACCGGGCCGAGAGTTCGTCAAGGATTTTCCGGGCCTCTTCGGGCTGACCGCCCTTGGCGCACATGTAGCTGAGGTAGGCAGCGTAGAAAGGGTCGTTGTTGGAAAATCGTACCGTTTCCCGCGCTTCCGTGATCGCTTCCGAAAACCTTCCTTGCAGAAACAAGGTCTTGGCCAGCATCTGGTGAGCGAAGGCGAATTCGGGGCCGAGCTCGAGCGTCTTACGGAGCCGGGCCT
Source organism: Planctomycetota bacterium (assembly GCA_031409895.1). GTDB lineage: Bacteria > Planctomycetota > Planctomycetia > Pirellulales > Pirellulaceae > JANMEB01. The sequence goes on along the minus strand of JANNYC010000148.1, from coordinate 4,570 downwards.
CCGCCTGTTCGAAGTCCCCCGCAACGTAATGCACCGCGCCGACCTGGACGCCGATGATCAGCGAAAGAGGGTCAAGCTCTTGCGCTTTGGTTAACTCCCGGATCGCGTCGCCGTGACGGCCCATGGTCCGAAGATATTCCGCGTACCACTGATGCGCCGTCGCGTAATTGGGGCTTAACGCGATGGCGCGCTCGAACTCCCGTTCGGCGGTGGGCCAGTCCCAGTCGTAGTCGGCCGCGATACCGCCCAGGGAGGCGTGGGCCTCGGCCAGAGTCTCGTCCATCTGCAACGCTCTGGCCGCGGCCGCCTTTGCTTTCGGCATCGCTTCGCTGGGCCGCACGGGTGCCCAGAACGGCATCACCAGGTAAGCATCCGCCAGTCCCGCGTATCCGAGGGGCCAGTCCGGGTCCAACGCGATGGCCTGCTCAAAGTACTCGACCGCTTTCTGGAGATCGTCGGACGTGCGTTTGTTCCAATAGAACCGGCCCTTCAGATAGGCTTCGTGAGCCGCAGGGTTGGTGGGCCGAGACTCAACCATTCGGGCCTGTTCCTGTGGCGTGAGCGTAACCTTGATCTGCTGGGCGATCGTTCGGGCCACTTCGCTCTGCAAGCGCAGGACGTCGCGCAAATCCCGATCATAACTTTCGGCCCAGAGGTGCTCGTCCGTGGCCGCATGGATGAGCTGGGCGGTGATCCGAACTCGGTCGCCCACGCGCAACACCGAGCCTTCCACCACCGCGTCCACGTTCAGCTCGCGCGCGATTTCTGGAAGTGACTTGGTCGTGGCTTTGTACCGCATGACCGAGGTCCGCGAGATCACTTTTATGCTCCCGATCTTGGCCAGGTCTAAAATCAAGGCCTCGGTCATTCCATCGACAAAGTACTCCTGCTCGGGGTCACGAGATACATTTTCCAACGGCAACACGGCGAGCGACGTAATGGCACCTACCTGGGGGCCGCTAATCGGCGGCTTCCGCCATCCACCCACGTTCAATGCCAGGAGTAACGCCACGATCGCGACCGCGCCCACGGCAAGCTGTACCCCGAACATAGTCCGCGATCGAAGCCCATGCTGCGCCACCGAAGGCTTCGAGGACCCACTGTCGCTCAGCAAGTCGCGCAACGCGAAGCTCAGGTCACGCGCCGATTGAATTCGCAGTTCGGGCTTTTTCTCGTGGCAGCGCACGATCACGCGATCCAACTCGACGGGAACGACCTGGCCCGATTCCGAAAGCGTTGTCGGCTCGTCTCGGAGGAGGGCCGTCGTGATCTCCGCAACGCTCCCGCCGCCAAAGGCTCGGCGTCCCGAGATCAGCTCATACAGGACGCAGCCAAAAGAGAAAATGTCCGTGCGGGCATCGGTCGCGCGGCCACTAATCTGTTCCGGCGACATGTAGTTGACAGTTCCCAGCACCGTCCCCGGCCGGGTATCGAGCGTCATCGTAGGGGTGTCCGCCAACAATTCGGCTGGCATGTTGGCGTCCGGTGCGACACGCGCCAGGCCAAAGTCGAGAATCTTCACCACGCCGTCTTTGGTAAGGAATATGTTCTCCGGCTTAATGTCGCGGTGAATGATCCCCTTGGCATGCGCCGCCGCCATACCGTCGGCAACCGCAATTCCGTACTCGACGGCCTTTCGCCACGGGACCGCCGACCGGCGCAGCCGCTCGCGCAGGGTCTCACCCTCTAATAACTCAGTGACGACGAAGTCGATGCCGTTCTCATGTCCGACGTCATGGATCGCGAGGATGTTGGGATGCGAGAGTGCGGCGACGGACTTAGCCTCCCGCTCGAAGCGTGCCAATGCTTCAGGGTTGTTCGCCAGACGCTCGGACAGAACCTTGACCGCCACCTCACGATCCAGCCGCGTGTCCTTGGCGCGATAGACCTCCCCCATTCCCCCCGCGCCAATCGGCGCGATGATCTCGTACGGACCGAGGCGAGTGTTTACTTTCAAGCTCATGATTCAGCCTATTTTCCGCGAACATTCGGCTCTTGTCGATGGGCGAACCGTCGGCCGCGTCGCAGGTTGAATCCAAATCAAGTTGCTCCGTCCTGGTCGGCGAAGACCTCTCAGCTCAGCCGAGTTTGAATACCATCGAGATTGACAACGATTTTCCAGGACCAATGTTAGCCGACCCCAACTGTTGGTATGCGATTGCAACTGGTCGCATTTTCCGGCACCAAAAAATACAATTCAAGAAACAAAATATTTGGCAGCCGAATCTCGCCATGGAAACAATTTAGACGTTTTGCGTGACAAGCCTCTGAATTCGCTCGAACAGGTCGCGCAAATCCAAACCTGGCAGGGGTTGATTTCTTTCCTAGAAACCCGCTTGACGCCTTCGCCTCGCTGGACTATTGTACTGGTGATCTAGTACAGAGGACCACGCTATGTTTTTTAAAGTCGATCCGTCCAACGGCATCGCGATCTACGAGCAGCTTGCTCGACAAGTCATCTTCGCGGTTGCCGGCCAAGCGCTCCGAGTGGGAGATCTTGTCCCATCGGTGCGCGAGCTTGCCAAGCAGCTTTCGGTAAACCCGAACACGGTCGTTCGCGCTTACCAGCAGCTTCAAAATGAGCGAATCATTGAGACCGTTCGCGGAACGGGATTGGCCATAACGAAAGAGGCAATCAACAAATGCACCAAGGATCGCCTGCGGCTGGTCCGTCTGCGACTCGCAAATGTCGTGGTCGAGGCAAGCAACAGCGGGCTGGCCAAAACCGAATTGCGAGAAATGTTCACCGATGAATTGGATTCCGCTTTCGCCAAAGGGAGCCGAGCATGAGCAACGTCATTGAATTTCAAAACGTGTCAAAGCGATTTGGCGGCACCCAAGCGCTCGATGATTTTTCGATCTGCGTCCCCGAAGGTTCGGTGTTCGCGCTCCTGGGCGAAAACGGGGCCGGCAAATCGACCGCGATTCGAATCCTGTTGGGCCTCGAACGTGCCTCGTCTGGAAAATCTTCGATCCTCGGACTCGACAGCGTTCATCAAGGGCTCAAGATTCGCCGCATGGTCGGCTACGTTCCAGATCGGCCTGTTTTGTACGATTGGATGACGATCCGTGAACTTGGCTGGTTCAGCGGCGGATTTTATGAAGATCACCAAGCCGTGATCGACAATTTTTTGCATTTCATCGAAAAGTTCCGGCTCGATCCGAATCAACGCATCGGGACTCTATCCAAAGGCATGAACGCCAAAGTCGCGTTGACGCTCGCTCTGGCTCACGATCCGAAAGTGCTCGTGCTGGACGAACCCACCTCCGGCTTGGACACAATGGTTCGCCGAGATTTCTTGGACAGCATGGTGGAACTTGCGGCCGCTGGCCGAACCGTGCTGATTTCCAGTCACCAGATCGGCGAAGTCGAGCGGATAGCCGATTACGTCGCGGTGATCTCGCGCGGCAAACTGCTGACGGACGATCGACTCGATGAACTCAAGGCCCAAACGCGACACCTGTTGGTGACGTGCGAATCCGAAATGATCGATTCGCCCGAATTCAACGGCCAACTAATCTCAAGCGAACATCGAGGGCGGCAATGGTCGCTGATGTTGCGCGGAATTGGCCCGGATGTTTCGTCGGCCGTGAGGCAGCGGCCCGGCGTCCTGTCCGTCGAGGAATCAGCGCCGTCCCTGGAAGATATTTACTTGGCCTATCTGCGCCGCAAATCCTCCAGGGTCTGACGCCAAATTGCGTAGTCTTCGAAGTGATTTGGGGTCTGACCCTTTCGCCCGAAGGTTTTGTTTTCAGCCCTTAGAAACAGCCATTCGCAGTTCGATTTGAGGTCCGCCATGCAATCCATCGCTATCTCACGACTTCATTGGAAGGAATTTCGCACTCAAGGCGTGATTTGGATCGCTTTGTTTGCCATGAGTGTAATTTTCGCCGTCGCAGTGATCGTGCTCGTCGACATCGACAATTTGGGGATCGCGATCGACTCGCTCATTTTTGCGGCACCCGCACTTTTCGCGGTGGCTTGTGGGGCGTTCACGTTCGCAAGTGAAGACGAGTCCGGCACAATTAGCGTTTTGCGGCAATTGCCCATTAATAGTCGGGATCTGCTTCGTGCCAAACTTGGCTTTGGCCTCACCGGACTTGGGTTGTTCTATGTGATGTTTGCCGCAGTGGTTTGGTTTATCACCGTGCAGGTCAAGTCGACGAGCCCTTCGGCTCCAGCGCATTTGCACTATGCATTTTGGGGGCTCGAAGCACTCTTGTGGTCGGCCTTTTTCTCAATGCGAACTCGCAGTTCGTTCGCTGCGGCAACTTGGGGCGCGGCCACCGTAGCGTTGATCACGCTCGTTTTCGAAGTGTTCGGTTACTCAAATTTGTACTATCAAATTGGCTTTTGTTTAGCGCGAGTACTTTTGCTCGGTTACGTTGCGGCGCGACTGCTTCCGCAAGCCGCCGAATGGTTCCATGATTTTGAAATCCCGACGCGCGCGACTCCTTTGAGTTGGCTAATTCAGCGAGTACATCGCATTCCGCGTGAAGTCGGTCGCGTCCTCTGGCTCAGTTGGCGTGAGAACCGAACGCTCATATTGATTTGCGCGACGGTCGTTGC
>JANNYC010000147.1:0-9175 GCA_031409895.1 Planctomycetota bacterium | reverse complement strand
ATCTAAAATCCGACCCGATTCATCGGGTGCCAATCTTGAGCATCCTTGCTCGTTCATGTCACGACTCCTTGCTGGTATTGGTTTTTGACGAAACGCAACACTAGCAGGAGTCGTGATTTATGAAAACTTGAACGGTATTGGCGTTAAACGAGGAACCTAATTCGTGGCTATTTCTTGGTGGCCCAGAGCGAATTTCGATATTGTTGGCTGAGGGTCTGCTTGGCTCGATTCGAGCGGTCGGTTTCGTTGATTTGAGCCCAGATTCCGCCCAAGTAAAACAATGCTTCGGCATGCGAGTCGACTTCGCTGGCGTACAACTGGTCGGTGTGCAAGAACGCCAGAACGGCGTTTTTGGCATCGCCCGCTTTGAGATGGCAGATCCCAAGCGAGTTATAAACATTTGCGAAGACGCGAGTTTTCTCGTCGCTTTCGTTTTTGATGATCTCCTCAAGCAGCGCGATGGCTTGGGGGATTTGACCTTGTTCTGCCAAGACTCGTGCCGAAAGCGATTTGCCAATCAACTTAATCTCAAGCGATTGGTCGTCGTTCGATTCGGCGTCGGCTATCGCGGTCAAATGCGATTGGGCGTCATCAAACTTCGACTGCTCCAAGGCGGTTCGCGCTAAACCGAGGTGACCTGCCAAGACCAAAGGTGCGACTTTGGATTCGGTCAGCGAAAGAAAAGATTTTTCGGCCGCTGCGAATTCGCTCGAGTGAAACGCCATCCAACCAAACAAGTCCGTCATCTCGTAAAAGTGAAATGTCGTGGGATTGGACTGGAGAAATTGACTAATGGTTTTGGCTGCGTCGCGAACGGGCAATGTTCCGTCGCGGAGTGCTTTGCGAGCTTCTCCCAGTGCGTTGAGATATGCGAATTCCGTTTTTTGGAAATCGGTCAGGGACGAGGCGTTGACTTTTTGTAGTTCGGTCAAGGCGTCGTCGAATTGCCCGCCTTGCAAGCGATTGCGGGCCCGGTTGAACTCGCCCGGCTCGCCAGAAAACTTCACGTTTTTGATGTTGGAGATATTGATCTCTTGCGATTGGCCGCTGATTTCATATTGGATTGACTGTGGCGTGGAGCTTTTAATGGAACAGCGGATGTCGCGGCCCTGCATCGGTTCGATAACATCGAGGCTTTGGCCAATCGCAATTGCGGACAGCGAATCCAGTGTCAGCAGGATAAAAAGCATGGAACGTAAGATCATCGTGTTCTCCGAAATGCATTTATTGTAAGCCTGTGACAGGTTGCCCAAGGCTGGACTGAATTCTTCGCAGAAGCTCATCGAATTTTGGTTTCCATTGCGGGCCTCCCATTCCGGGAAAGAGCTGGAATTGATTTTTTATATCCGTCATTGCGGATTCTATCGCATCCTTGCGTTTGGCGAGTTCACCGTAGCGGAGCCGGCAGTAGGCCATGTTATAGACGGCTTCGAAAAAGGCGTTCGCGAATTGCTCCTTTCCTTGAGTGGCCTTGGCAATTTGTCGCCAGCCCCAAATCACGTTGGTCGGTCTCGCGGCTCCGGGCAGCGTTTCTTTGTTCGTTCCGCTGACGGCTTGCGCGTAGAAATTGGGATCGTTTTTTTCGTCGCCTTGCAACTGTAACGTCTTGGCGGCGTCGACTTGGACGTTGAGCAGGGCGGGCTTGATTTTCAAGACTTCGATAAAAAGTTTAATGGCAACATCGAATTGGCCTTGGCCGCAATAGGCGACGGCTTTTTGCCGTTTAAGTTCCATCAGCAGCGTCTCGGCGTTTGGGTCGTTGCCAAACCCGGTGCTATCCGCCGCATCGAGCGCCGACAAGGCTTGAGCTTGAAAATCATTTGCGTTTTTCTGCAAGCCGCTGGCCAGTAGTTTATCGGCGACCGAATTCAAGGTAGTCCCGACCCACAACAGAATCTTGGCGTCTGACGATTGCTCCTGGATCGATCGCATGAAGGTCACTAGGCTCTGGGCGAAAGCCGCTTTTTCATCGGCTTGTTCAATCTGATCGAGTTGCGAGAGTAGTTCGCGGGCCAACTGGTAATAAAGTGTGACGAGGGAGTCTTTCTGCCCGGGATCGTCTCCGGCGGCGGTTTCGCGGAGCGCGACGACGACGTTGTGAGCCTTGTCGATGAAAGCATTTCTCTGCTCGTCGTTGCGCATCCCACTGACGTAGGCGCGGAGCGCCGTGCGGTAAGTCTCGCGCACGAATTTTGGATCGGAAGCCGGCGGCAGCCTTTGTTTAATCACGTCCAGCGGCGCGATTGTTTCGGTCTCTAGTTGCGCGATGGCTTTCTCGAGATCGCCGCGATCCAAATACAACTGGGCCAAGTTCAATGCGCCAAAGGCTCCGTCCACCGTCAAGCTTTCGAGTTTGAGATTTGCAACGCCGGACGTCAAAAGTTGATAGGCTTCGTCGACGAGCTTTTTTGTGGCGGTTGCGTCGGCGTCAAGTTTTTGCGACTGAGCCAAGTATTCATTCCAGACCATGCGGCCCATGTGCGTTTCCAGTTTGGCTCGTGCTGGCGAACCGGCTTCCATCGTGTCGAGCAAGCGCCGGGCGTGTGCGAGGTCGGCGTTTTGCAGAGCCATCGTAATCAGAATGTTGGCGGCTTCGTCGGTCCCCGGTTCGTCGGGCCATTTTTGGATGATCCGATCGCAAATCGATTCGAGTCGCGTCCGCTCGAATGTTCGCTCCGCCGCAGGGGCTTTCAAATACAGTTGCAAAAAGGCCCGCATCGCCACTCCGGATGCTTCGCGCGAACCGGCGATGCTGGATCGGCGATCGAGCAAAAACTCGCCAATCACAGCGGCCTCGTAATAATTTTCCAAAAAGAAATGTGCGATAGCTTGTCGCATGCGAACGGAATTGATGTCCTCCTGGCTGACGTCTTTGTTGACGAATTGCATGGCCAAGTTCAACACTTCGAGCGATTGCTGTGCGGTGGTTTTCAGTTGTTCGCGTTTTTGAGCAAGCTCCGTTTCGAGTGCGGGTCTATCGGAACCGGTCGCGTCGAGCCGTTCGGTCAAAGCTTGGGCTTCCTGTCGGAGTTGGTCGACCGTTTCGAGCATCGCGATGGCCTGGGATTTGGCTTCGGCCAAGTTCGTAGGTTTGTCAACGGGGGCTGGCGCGTCGGCGGTTTTAAGATCCCATTCGGCGATGACTTTTCGCGCGGCGTCGCGCAAGGGATTGGGCCCACGAGCCACGTTGCCCGCGAACTTTGCGGCGTCGCGACGAAGTTCGCCGATCTCCTTGGTGAACGAATCTTTCTTGGGACTCTTGCTCAGTTCCTCGGCGTAATTGTGGCACGCTTTGGCATAGCCCAATTGCACCGCAGCGACGTTATAGTCGCGAACGTCGCGCAAATCGAGAACGTCATTCAAGCTGCCGACATTGCCGCAGATTTCCTTATACGCGGGCGGTTTGGATTTTTCCCAACATTCGATCGCTTGAACCGCAGCGTCCAATTTGAACGAGCGGGGAGCGTCTTTGTTCGACAATATTTCGACAAGCATACTCAACGCGTCATCGTACTTGCCCGTTTTTTTGAAACAGCGACCGGCAGCGATTCGAGCGAATGTTCCGCGAGTATATCCAGAGTATTTGGAGGCGATTTCGGAAAATTCAGCGGCGGCTTGGCCAAGTAGCTTTTTTCGTTCCGGCTCGATATCGGAATACGTATCGGCGATTTGTTCTTTGATGGCTGGAGACATGAATCGCGTTTCCAAGAAGTCTTGCTGCAACGCATTGCGCAGTTCGACCGACGATGGATCGGCTGTGTCGACTTTGAAATCCTTGAGGATGGCTTTTTGGGCTTCCAAACTGTTTTCAAAAACGCCGAGCGCCTCGTTAAAGAACTCGCGGGCCTGATTCTGCAATTCCTTTTTTTCGTCGACGGTCAGCTTGTCCGATTGGGCTTGGATGTTGGCCAAGTTCCCACGACCGAACAACGTCCGCGCCAGAATGCGTTTGCTTTCGGCCAACAATTTCGGATCCGGGTTTCCTTGAGCGAATTCTTTGAGGTGCTGGTCAGCTTTATCCAAATGCTGCTGGATCAGAATGATGTCGCGCGTCGAACTGGCGGCCGACAGCAGCGTTTCCGCTTTTTCAAATGGAATACGGGCTTTGAAGTCGGCGGAAGCCAGCGGGCTATCCGACATCACATCGAGATAGTCGACCGCCACGTCAAAGTATTCGTTCTCGCGAAGCTTGTCGAGGAACTTTTTCGCCGGCTCATCCGCGACGCCGCGAACCAGTGGAAAGCCCGCCAAAATGCCCAGCCAAAACAACGTCCAGACTCGTGTCATCCGCGAAGCCCTTTTTGTCTGAATGCCGCCGCCGATTGCCCCGGTTCGTAGGCCGCGCAAAGATCAATTATGCTGCCAAGGTTAAGATACGTGATCAGCGGGGCCTTGTCCAACCAGCGCCCCAAAACTAAGTCCTTGCCGCGATTTTCAAAGTCCCGCGACAATCGTTCATTAATAGTTGCCAGTCCATGCCACGAAATTCATTCCAACAAAAGTCGCCGACGCTGCGATTCGATTCTGGAAGGGTTCCAGCTTCACCGATCCGTTTAAAACTATTCCTACTATTCGGACTGCTAATTTTTGTTTTGTTCATGATGAAGTTCGCCAACGATCCAAGGAACTGGCGCTGGATGGGACTTGAACAGCAGCCCGCAGCGCCACCGGTTTCGAAAAACCAACCGCACACCGCAAACCCCAAGGCCGACGTGCGACTGTCGCGTAATGAACAAGGTACTAGCGTCAATGCCGACGACGATTCCAGCAGTGAGGCAGCTTTGAAATTGGGTGACTTGAAACCGGAGCTTGCGAAATTGCAGATCGATTTTTGGACGCGCATCGTTCGGCGATTGGACGGTCCTTCGCGTCAAACACTTTACGAAATGTTTCGCCGCACGTTGCCAAGCGCACTAGAGAGCAGTTTGTCGGCGCGCGAGAACTTGGTTGAGCGAATTCAACAATTTAGCGACCAGTACGCGACGGAGTTGTTGGCTCAATCCGCAGAGATCGAGTCTAACGACTTGGTTCGCAAGCAACTTTGGAATGACTCCTTATTTCAATGGCAAAAATTATGGGCGGATCAAACCAAACCGGTTCTGCTTCGCCTCGCGGGCAAAGCTGTCGACACAACCGCACTCGAAAGTGCCGTCGCCGATCTGCGCCGTTTGTTGGACGACATTGCCAAGGCCGTTGTCGTGGACGATTCGCCAATGGGTCGGCCATTGGAAGTTCCTTTTTGGAATGAGCTGGTGTCGCGCGTCCAGGCTGGCGGACTGTCCGATGCGGAGGCGACCAATGTTGCGCATCTGGAACTTCGTGCGCAGCCACAATCGCATCGCGGGAAAGCCGTCGCTTTGAGTGGGCGAATTCGCGCCGCGCGGCTGCAAAAATCGAGCAATCAGGTCAACGGCGTGGAACAATATTACGAGTTATGGATTCAGCCTGAGGACGGCTCGTCGATTCCCGTCTGCGCGTTTGCTTTGGAGCTGCCGACCGATTTTCCGCCGCTTACCGAACAGTATGCGACGATGGACATTCCGATTCGGATGGTCGGCTACTTTTTCAAATGCCGCAGTTACTTGACGGAGTCGAAGAAAACCCAGTTTTGCCCGGTTGTACTGACCGATCGACCGTCGGTAACGATCGTCGCCGCAAAGGATTCATCGATTAGGACACCATCGATTGGCACGTTCGCAACAATTTTGGCGTTGGCATCGCTGCTGGCCGCGTGGATTGCCGTGCGCGTTTATCGATCGACTCAATTGATCCAACGCCGGCCTTCGCCGTTGATTCAATCGACGCTCCGCCAACTAGCAAACGACCCAGATGTAATGTCCGTTCGCGAGAGATTGGCCCAATGGCGCGGAGATCAAGACTCGACTTCGTCGCCCGATGGTCCGTCGCGGCCAGTGGAATAGACATCACATTTTTGAATGAAAAGCCCAATGCATTTGAGCAATCACGCGTCAGGAAAGACTTGGTTGGCACTCTGTGTCAGCTTGAGTCTTGTTAGTGCTTTACAAGGCGCGCAAGTTGAAATGGAGCCAAACGCGCGAGAACTGTTGGTCGACGTGACGGCGGCTGACTTGGAGCAGTTGAGCGCGGATCGAGTTTTGGAAGCGCGACATCCGACGCTGCTGCGAGTGATGCGACGTCTCGCGCAGATCGATCACGGCTTGCTATCGCGACTGTCGGAAAAAGTTACTGTGCCGAACGAGAGCGAATCGCCGGCCGAGCGATTGATGGCCTTGACTGGCAATGCAAAAACGCTTCGAACCGTTGAGATTCCCGCTGATGAAACTCGCTCGACGAGCGGGTTGAAGTTTTACCTTGTGCAATTCGCGCACGAATCGGGTGGCACGAGTTGGATCGCAAGTTGCGAAATCCCAAAGGCTTGGAACGATACCGTGCCGCAAGACAATCCGCGTTGCTCGTGCGATGCGTACTTTCTCAAATGGATTAACGAGAACGGCAAAAGTATTCCGTTGCTGGCGACTCGCCGGATGGCTTGGCATCCAGAGCACGTAACAGAGAACGTCTCGGCGGGCCGGGCGCGGCTTGGACAAGCGGGCGTCGACGTTGGTTTGCTCGATTGGGTGGAGCAGCACGCCGGTCAAAAATTGGAACGGGACGAAATGATGTGCTTGTGGCAGATGATTGGAAAAGCCGATCGCGCGTTGAGTGACCCGACCAACTTGCCAATGTTGGAGATCGTCAAGCTTTTGCAAGACGCGCCCGGGCAGGAAGGTGCCTGCTTTCGGCTTGTGGGAACTGTGCATCGGGTTACACCGGTTGACGTGCGAAATAGTCCTTATGCACAGTCGCTGGGGATTGAGCGCTATTATCAATTGGATATGTTCGTGTCGCTTGGTGATCGGCGGATCAATTTGGTCAACAAAGACAAATCCAATCCAATGAACTTTGAACACGATTTTCCGGCGACGGTTGTCGTTGCCAGTTTGCCGCCTGGATTGAAACCGGGCGACGAAGGAGGCATGCAAGTTAGTTTGCCCGTGATTTTTTTTCGGCTTTGGAGCTATCCGTCGGTGATGAGTCGGCGAGTTGATTCAAACGGTCGGCAAGTAGCTCCGTTGTTCGTGGGCGGGCAAGTTCAATTAATCGCCGCCGACAGTCGCCAGTTTTCAAATACTATTGGGGCGCTGGTGCTGGTTGGGTCCGTGATTTTTTCGCTTTTCGCGGGGTGGCTTTGGTGGGTGGCCCGCAAGGACCAGCGCCGCCGCCGCCGCCGAAAACTTCCCGACACCATCGAGCTTGACTCAAGCGGTCCTTAAATTCCTCGCTCACCTAGCCCACTAGTCGAACCTGCGAAAACTGAGGAAATTATATCCCGCGCGGCCGCCAATGAGACGTTTTGTTTAACCCGGAGCCAAACCTAGTTTAACGCCGAGCCAACCGCGACGGCACCAATTATCATCGTTGCCTTCGAGCGCGCCGTCGCCGTTGGCTCCGGGTTAAACGATGCACCGCAGGCTATGCGCGGAATAGAAAGAATCCACTTCCCACGTTGGGCTCAATTTTTTTGGAGTGATTTCATGAATCGGGCGAAAATTACGATTATTGGTGCGGGAAATGTCGGCGCGACGACCGCGCATTGGTGCGCGTCGATGGAATTGGGCGACATCGTGTTGCTCGACGTTCCGCAAGTCGGCGACATGCCCAAGGGAAAAGCGTTGGACCTATTGCAGTCGTCGCCAATCATGGGCTTTGACGCGAACATTTTGGGAACGTCGGACTATGCCGACACGGCCGACAGCGACGTGGTGGTGATCACGGCCGGCATCGCGCGGAAGCCAGGGATGAGCCGCGATGATTTGTTAAGTACAAATGCCAAAATAGTCTCCGCAGTTGCCGAACAAGTCAAAACGAGCAGCCCAGATGCGGTCGTGATTGTTGTCAGCAATCCGCTTGACGCGATGGTCCAACAAGCCCAGCGCGTCACCGGCTTTCCGCATCGTCGCGTAATCGGCCAAGCTGGCGTGCTCGACACGGCGCGATTTCGGACTTTCATCGCGATGGAACTTGGTTGCAGCGTGGAAGATGTCTCCGCGCTGCTGATGGGTGGTCATGGCGATACGATGGTTCCCATGCCGACATGTACTTCGGTGGGCGGGATTCCGATTTCTCGATTAATGGATTCGGCAAAGCTAAATCAGATTATCGATCGCGCGCGGACTGGCGGAGCGGAAATCGTTGGGTTGCTCAAGACGGGGAGCGCTTATTACGCACCGGCGGCGGCGACGGCTCAAATGGTCGAAGCGATCGTGAAAAACAAACGGCGATTAATTCCTTGTGCCGCATATTGCAACAAAGAATACGGCGTCGGCGGCTATTACGTCGGCGTTCCGGTGATTCTTGGCTCCGGTGGAGTGCAGCGCATCGTCGAGCTAAAGTTGAACGAGCAAGAACGGGCAGACTTCGATAAGAGCGTTGTCGCCGTAAAGGAACTTGTGGGCCAAATGGAAAAACTGATGGTGGCCGTGTAACTGCTAGCGGAATAGGCGGATGGCATCCGATACGTCTGTTGAGATTGACGCCGGGGATCGACTGTTTTAAAACCACATCCCCTCCAAGTTCGACACTGCTGGAACACATCGAATGAATCGAATCAAGCTTGGTCCGTTGGCGACGATGTCCTCCGCTTCACGATCAGAGTTCGACTTTGAATCGCGAGCCGCGCGGCCTCGATCGAATTCAAGCGAACATTCGGTTTTCATTCCGCTTCACTACGAAAAAAATTATGCGTATCCGCTGGTAGTCTGGTTGCACGACCGAGGCGCGGACGGTGGCCAACTCGCGGACGTCATGTCAGTGCTCAGTTTAAGGAATTACGTCGCCGTGGCTCCGCGCGGGCCGGATGCAGTTTCGGGGGTCGGGTTTGATTGGTCTCAAACTGCCCGTTCGATTGAACAAAGCGATCGAGCGATTGCCGCCGCAATCGACGACGCGCGCCAACAGTTCAACATTGCGTCGCAGCGAATCTTCGTCGCGGGGATCGGTACTGGCGGGACGATGGCGTTTCGAATCGCCTTTCAACGCCCCGAATGGTTTAGCGGCGTGTTGTCTATCAACGGAGCGATCCCATCGGGTTCTACTCCGCTCGTGCGATTGAACGCATGTCGACGGCTCCCGATTTTTTGGACGCAATGCCGCG
>JANNYC010000146.1:0-5869 GCA_031409895.1 Planctomycetota bacterium | reverse complement strand
CTTCATTGTTTACCAGTACAAAACCGTCGACGAAGCTAGTCGAATTATGTTGATGCCAACAAATTAAGCCACGACGAGGAACACGTGGGCGACACATCTAATTCCGATTCCTCCAAGCTGCGATCGATCGACACGCAAGAGGTCGAACTCGCCAATGAAGCGAAAAAGGAGCTCGATCAGTTTGCCCTCACCGACAGCTTTGGGCGCTATCGAGTGGTTCGACTGTTGGGCCGAGGCGGCTTTGGTCAAGTCTTCCTCGCCACGGATCCCGCGCTCGACCGGTCGGTCGCGATCAAAGTCCCCAAGTACTTCCAGCAAATGCGGCCGGATATTAGAAGCCGCTTTATGGAGGAAGGGCGATCGCTCGCCAAATTGGCTCATCCGGCAGTCGTCGCCGTGTTCGACGTGGGCGTCTCGCAACAAGGCCAGCCTTATGTGGTCATGGAGTTTGTTTCGGGGCAGTCGCTTTCGCAGCGAATGAAATCGCAGCGATTCAGCTTGTCCGAATCACTCGACCTCTTGATCCAAGTCGCGGACGGCTTGCGGGCCATGCATCAAGCCCAAGTCGTGCATCGCGATTTGAAGCCCGGCAATATCGTGATTGATTCGGATGGTCGTGCCCGCATTATCGATTTCGGCCTCGCGCTTAACGATGGCATCCCACTCCGCCAATTGGGGCAATCCCAAGAGGGTACGCCTTCCTACATGGCCCCCGAACAAGTGCGTGGACTCAACCATCATCTGAATGGTCGAACCGATATTTGGAGTTTCGGTGTCACGATGTATCAGTTGATGACCGGGCGGCTACCGTTCGGCGGCCGGCGTGCTGCGGATTTGGGGTATCGCATTTGCTCGGTTGACCCACTGCCACTACGGCAGCTAAATAGCGCGGTCCCCGTGGAACTTGAGCGAATTTGCCTCCGCTGCGTGGCCAAGTCAATGACCGAAAGGTACGAGACCGCGAGCGATTTGTTGCAAGACTTGCATGCTGTCCGTGAGCTGTTGTCGCAAACGATCCTCGATGACAAGCTGATCAGCGGGTTGTCCCATGCGCACCGCGATGGCGCATCGCAGCCTCGCTCCGATCAACGCACGCCGCAAACGCCTTTGCTTGGATCAACCGTTTCGAACGTCGTGACTCATGGTTTGCGCGCTTTTGGCCAACGCGACGCGGATTATTTTTTTGAGCTGTTGCCCGGCCAGCGCGACGCTCAAGGGATTCCCGAAACGATCGGATTCTGGCAGCACCGGTTGGACGCGGCGGCACCTGACCAAGGTCTGTCTATGGGCGTGATCTACGGCCCGTCGGGATGCGGCAAAACCTCCTTTGTGTGTGCCGGTCTTTTGCCACGTCTCATCGGCGAATTCGACGTCGTCTATGTGGAATGCGATTCGCGACAGACCGAAGCTCGTTTGATTCGACAACTCAATCTGAAATTTCCAACCCTAAGTTCAATTGAGTTGTTGGAGGAAAAATTCCGCAGGATGCGATTGGACTCGGAAGTTTTGGAATCCAAACGCGTGCTGCTGGTACTGGATCAATTCGAACAATGGTTGCGGACGCCACGGCAATTGCATCGCGAGCCTTTGGTCGAAGCCTTGCGGCAGCTCGACGGCAAAAAGATTTGTTGTCTCGTCTTGGTGCGGGACGACTATTGGATGGGCATTTCGCAATTCATGCGTTCGCTCGATCTTCAGATCCAAGAGGGGGTCAACGCGATGGCTTATCCATTGTTTGATCGCCGTCACGCCGAAAAAGTTCTGATGACTTTTGGGCAATCCATGAATTGCCTTCCCAGAGATGCTGGGGCGATGTCCAAGCCGCAGCGGGATTTTATTTCCGCTGCGGTGAAATCGTTTGCCCGAAACGGAAAAGTGATTTGCGTGCATTTGGCTTTGTTCGCACAGATGATGCGCGACCGCGCATGGGAATCGCGCGAATTGAAACGCATGGGGGGCTGGAAAGGAGTCGGCGTCCGCTATTTGGAAGAAACTTTCTCCGACCCGGAAGCACCCCGCGCGGTACGCAGCTTTCTGCCAGAAGTCTCCGCGATTCTCGAGCGCCTGCTCCCCATCGGCAAGCGCGATATGAAAGGGAGCATGGTCGCCGAAACTGACCTTAAACAAGCCGCCAACATGGTCAGCCGAGCTGACGATTTTGAGCAAGTCCTGGAAATCTTGATGAACTCGACGCGGCTGGTCTCCCAGGTCGACCGAGCGAATGATTCGAAGACGCCCGACGAGCGCTACTATCAACTGAGCCACGATTTTTTGGTTGGCCCGATTCACGATTGGCTTGAGAAGCAGCGATTGGGAAGTTGGCGCGGGCGGGCTCATCTCCGCTTGACCGAATTGTCCAAAGAATGGACTGCGAATAACGACGCAAGATTTCTTCCGACCAGTGGGGAATTTGCCTCAATGATGTTGGGGGTGCCTCAGCGAATTCGCGAACAACACGCCAATTTTTTGGCAACTGCCACCAAACGCCTCGTCGCTCGCTGGTCCGTAGCCACGCTGATCTGCATGACAATCGTTCTAACCGGCGTTGGGCTTCGCAATCAAACCAACCGACGAACTGGCGTGCTTCGCGCCGAAAGCTTGTTGATTTCCCGTTCGTCCGACTTGGACGACGCGCTCGAGTCCGTCGGGCAGTCGTATCGCTGGGCCAAGCCTCGGTTAGATGCACTGTTGCGAGATAACGCCCCGACAGGTTATCGCATCCACTTGGCGCGACTTCAGAACGACGATCGCAAGTCCGAGAGTCTCGATCGTTTGATCGCGTCGCTTGAATGGATTCCAAATGAGGAAATCCCAATCTTCATCAAGACATTTTCCAGCGATGCCAATCAGGCAGTTGAAAAACTGGAGTTGCGATTCTCAAACGCGACGGATCCGAAACTGCGTGCCCGGCTGGCCACGATTTTGTTGCTTTTGGGTCGCGATGAATCTGCGAAAAAAGTCTTGGCCCTGGGCCCCGATCCGACCACGCGAACTTTGTTCATCGGGAATTTTGGTGCTTGTGCAGGCGACTTGACCGCAATCGCAAAATTCATCCAAGACTCCGATGATTTTGATTTCGAAAGCGGCCTCTGTTTGGCCGTCGGACGAATTCCACAATCGCAGCTTTCCGACGAAGACCGTTCGATTTGGAGGGACGCTTTTCGCGATGTGTACTTAAATTCACCCGCCGGTGGTTCGCACAGCGCGGCCCAATGGGCACTCGTCCATTGGGGCGTCAAACCACCGCCCGTTGCCCCAAATCCAACTCCACCGTCCAACAGAGACTGGTGGGTTACTGAACCCGTCCCAGGACATATTTTGACCTTTGTCCGTATCCCCCTCGGGCAAATCGTTTCCGGAGCCAGCGTGCCGGAATCGTTTCGACGGAAGTGGCACATCGATGTTGATCCTGACGCCGCCACTCCCGTCCCCGCATTTTGGATAAGTACGGAAGAGATAACCTGCGGGCTGTTTCGTGTTTACGCCGATTCATTGCCTCGTGGCGAACAACTCGCTCACGTTAAGGCCGATTTGGACCTTGCTGCAAGAATTAACGACCGCCGACCCATTTATGGTGTCGAATGGTCGAGCATAACTCGGTTTTGTAACTGGCTCAGCAAGCAAACGAATCGAACCGAGTGCTTCCAAATTCAAGACGATTCAACTTTCTTGGACGCATCGGCAACGGGATTTCGACTTCCGCTGCGACGCGAATGGGAATATGCCTGCCTGTCGGGGGTAATAACACTCTTTCCGTTCGGTGGAATGGACCAACTCGATGCGCTAGCAGATTATTCATGGCACTTTAGTCCGGAGCTGGACCCCGAAGCGCCAATCCGCGAAGGTGGATTAAAAATGCCAAACGCTTGGGGTGTCTTTGACATGCTGGGGAACGCCAACGAATGGTGCGCAGACGGTCCCAAATCTGATAGCGACGCTCGTTATTTGCTTGGCGGCCATAACTCTAGCGCATTGGAACATCTTTACGCAGGTTTCCCGGATTTTGATCTTTTGACGGTAAATTTTCAATTTCAAGGAATTCGTTTGGTCATTCCGGATGAATAGGACTTTGCCTAGCCCATTCTCGAGCCGATTCGCGCAACGCAATTTTGCGGAAACTCGCTGTTGAATAATCGCTGACTCTAATAGCATGACGGCCTGAGAGATTCGCAATTGGTTCCCGGCGGATTACCGTATTTGCACCAGCAGTATGCTTGGCACGCAGCCGTGTATCCGGCTCCGCACGCGTCAGTGCAATCGAAGCAACACGCCGAATACTGCGACAGAACCCTATATTCCATCATTGGTGCCCTCGGTGGGCAGGGACATGAGGCCGGTTTGCGTCGGATGGCGCGAAAACAAAATCCACAACCACGACTTCTGCGGTCCGGGCAACAAGAACCATAGTTAACACTGGGGCAGTCTGGACAGACGTTACTGTGATCAGGATGACACTCTGAATGACAACACGTCGTTGGGCAAGCACTTTGACAACAACTGGAGTTGTTCCCGCAGCACGATCTGGAAAAACACCCACGCCGGAGGAGCTGAGCTTGCGCCAGTTCAACAATTGAAAATGTCACGATACACGTCACGACAATTACGGCGAACTTTTTCATTTTTCATCCTTCCCAAATAAGAAACTGAGGCGAACTAACCACTGATTGGCCAGCATAGGCAGCTTGGTAATAGAACGCAATATAAGAAGAATGGTCAATTTAGGCTGTTGTGCGCCTAGGATTGGCCAATTGGCGTCTACTCAGCTTTAGATGAACGGCTATTTTGCCCCCGGTGGGCAGTATTGCCGCAGCCATTCAAAGATCTGCTCGTGCCAGAAGCGGCTGTTGGCAGGTTTTAGTACCCAGTGCCCTTCGTCCGGGAAGTTGATGAACTTGCTCGGAACGCCCAAACGCTGCAAAGTCGTAAAGAGCTGATGGCCTTCGCTGACTGGGACGCGGAAGTCCAGGTCGTTGTGAATGATGAGCATGGGCGTTTTGAAATTCTTCGCTAGGCGATGCGGCGAATGCTGTTCATACGAATGGCGATTCTCGCCCCACGGCGGGCCACCGTGTTCGAACTCGTCGAACCAAAGTTCTTCGGTCGTGGCGTACATGCTTTCAAAGTTGTATACGCCGCAATGGGTGATGAGCGTTTTAAATTTATCCGTGTTCCCTTGAAACCAATTCATCATGTATCCACCGAACGATGCACCAGCCGCGAACATGCGCGTGGTGTCGACGTTGGGATGTTTTTCCAAATATTCAAGTCCGCTCATGAGATCGGTGTAGACTTTGCCTCCCCAATCGCCGCTGATTTGGTCGGTGTACAGCTGGCCGAAGCTTGTGCTGCCGCGCGGATTGGGGAGCGCGATGATGTAACCTTGGGCTGCCCAGACTTGCGGGTTCCAGCGATTGCTCCAGCCGTCTCCCCAAACGCCTTGCGGTCCGCCATGCACCAAGAAACCTAACGGATACTTTTTCGTCGCATCAAAATTTGGCGGCGTGATGACCCACATTTGCATCTTGGTTCCGTCAGCACAGGGAATCTCAACCCACTGTACTTTGCCGAATTCAATTTCCTTCAGGCGCTCGGCGTTGGCTTGGCTGATGTTGCGCGATGGTTCACTCCAGCCTCCGACCGAGTCTTCGAAGTAGACTTCCGGCGGCGTTGTACCGGTCGATTTGACGCAAACCAACTGATTGCCATCGCGCGACAGCGAGATGTTGGCGTATGTCCCGTGGGCATCCAGGTTGGTGATTTTGCCTCCAGTTTCCAACACCATTAGCGGTTTGTTAGCCTGGACTTCGGCGGACACGATCAGCGTCGAATCGTTTTGCCAAACTGCTTCGTCGAATGATAGGTCAACCTT
>JANNYC010000145.1:0-4856 GCA_031409895.1 Planctomycetota bacterium | reverse complement strand
GCCGAACCCGAAATCGCCATTCTTGCTAGAAGCCTTCGAGTCGTAAGTCCGGGTGATCGAAATCGGCAGACCTCGGACGGGGACTTCCAGGTCG
This sequence comes from Planctomycetota bacterium, assembly GCA_031409895.1. Taxonomy (GTDB): domain Bacteria; phylum Planctomycetota; class Planctomycetia; order Pirellulales; family Pirellulaceae; genus JANMEB01. The sequence goes on along the minus strand of JANNYC010000145.1, from coordinate 4,762 downwards.
GTAAACCCGACCACGAATTCGCCCGGTTTCAAAGTCCCTTCGACCGTGATCAAGGTGGTCGTGTTCGACGAGAACCCCCCAGAGTTGACGGCCGTCAAGCTCAAGTTATACAAGCCATTCGGCAATTGGGTCGGATCGAACTTGGTCAGGAAGGCGTTGAAGACTTCGTTCGTCCCGCTCGTCGAAAAGACGACTTCACCTGTGGCACGCGAGAAGACTTCGAATACCCAGGACGTGATTTGATCGACTCCGGCGACTCGGTCGTCGACGGTGGCAATCACGTTTAATAAATCTTCGACCCGCTGGTTGAGCGTGGATAAGCGTTTGGGAAGTTTCGGATTAAGCGTTCGCAAGCAAGTCATTGCGGTCTCGCACACGTCCATCGCGGACAAATTGGCGACAAGTTTTCGTTATGATAGCAGCTTTTCCAAGCGGGGTAGCGCGATGAAGTTTGCGATCAAGCCGTGGCATTTGCTTATTGCGGTAATGGCTGGTTGGGTCAATCGGGAACAGCGAACGCAAATCGAGTTCCTGTTAGCGACGATTGACGTACTCAAGGAACAACAAGGGAAGAAACGGATTCTTCTGAACGACGATCAGCGCCGTCGATTGGCCGTCAAAGCCAAAATCCTTGGCCGGAAATTGCTCGCCGAGATCAGCACGGTCTTTTCGCCCAATACCATCCTCCGTTGGCATCGCGAACTCGTCGCCAAGAAATGGGATCATTCCCACAAACGCTCGCGAGTCGGTCGACCGCCGATTAGTGACGATGTCAAGGCATTGGTCCTTCGCATCGCCCGTGAGAATCCGACGTGGGGCTACGACCGCATCGCTGGGGCGCTGGCCAATCTCGCCCATTCTGTTTCCGACGAGTCGGTCGGCAATATCCTCCGCGAACACGGAATTGAACTGGCACCAAAACGCTGCCGTCAAACGACTTGGCGTACATTTCTCAAAGCGCATTGGGACGTCTTGGCCTCGATTGATTTTACGACGATCGAGGTTTGGACGAGTCACGGGTTGATCACGTTTTATCTGCTGTTCGCGATCCATCTCAAAACGCGGCGCGTAACATTCGCGGGTTGCACCGTTTCGCCTGACGGGGCTTGGATGAAACAGATCGCACGCAACTTGACGTATGCTGGCGACGGATTTCTGATCGATAAAAAGTACGTCCTGATGGACCGCGACACAAAATTTACCGAATCGTTTCGGGCCACGCTCAAAACTTCTGGCGCCAAACCGCTGCTCTTGCCCCCTCGATCCCCCAATCTTAACGCGCACATCGAAAGGTTCATGCGCAGTGTCAAAGACGAGTGTTTGTCGCGAATGATCTTTTTCAACGAGACACAATTGCGAAACGCGATCCGAGAATATCTCGCGCATTATCACGGGGAACGAAACCATCAAGGGCTGGAAAATCAAATCATCGATCCACCCGATGACCTCGGCGTGGCGTCGGGTTCGATTGTCCGCCGTCAACGCCTCGGCGGCATGTTGAATTTTTACCATCGCCGCGCCGCGTAGCCCGCGCCCAATGGATCGTTCACGCGATTGATTCATGTGTTCCATGCTGCGCCCGCATTGAAAAAACAGCTTATTTTCCAGGTTCGACTTAACTTTGCCGACCCTCGTTCTCTCAACTTTCGATCATTCTCGATCTAAATCATCCGAAAATCTCTGCTCCAAACCCATGCCGGAGTTTTTTGACCACACGCGGTTCGCTGAACCGCCAAAAGCGGTCCGTTGCACCAGAGGCTTCGACGGATTCGTTACCTCCTCCGCCGCTCCGATTGCTACCGGCTGGAGCGACCCGTCGCCGGGTGGGACTCTCACCCACTGAAAATCGCCGCCTTTACACGGCGCACACTTTTTTGACTACACGCCACGGCCGACGTTCTTTATACCATTTGACAATCGACGTCACGTTTTCGGTTCTCCAGCGGCCCTAAATAATTCAATGCGTGCTGCTCTACGGGATCGTTCCTTGGCTAGTTCCTCGCTTGACACTGGCGGCTTCTTGAGTCCCCCGTGAATTAGCCCTCGCAATTGTCCAACAGCCGCTACATAGTTCTCAACAGGATAGTCCCGATTGTAGCGCATGTATTGAGGATTTACCGATTGAACAAGCGCAAACGGCAATAGAGGTCCAATTGAGCGAATCTCTCCAATTGCAATGTCTATGTATCTGATAAATTCTACTGCTAAGGCGTTGTTTTGAAACCACTCGTCAAATGGACATTGAAGAATTCCGCAGCCGCCGTAAACACGATCATGTTCTTTCCACAAGGCCCGTAATTGCGCGAAATTCGATCCATCGACGAGCAAGTGTGGATGTCGTTCAGCCAGTAGGTGCCAAGCAATCGCCATACCATCAGTTAGGTAATCTTCGTTAAACTCAAAATTGTCACCTCGAAACGTCAAAATACAATGAGACATTAACCGCCTCCATCATTCACGAGATAAGCGATTCGAATATTGCGCGGATTGGGCGTTGCGTCAAACGCCAGTTTAAACGCCATAGATTGTTCGTCCGTGAACCCGGCGAGGTCAATTAGCATTGTGTCGAACCCTTGATTGGCTAACTTTGCCTGTGCTGATTCTAACATTCCGTCGATTCGACTCCGTTCGATCAATAGCCTACCTGTGACCTTATCAATCAGTGGACCTTTTAGCTGAACTCTGAAAAGTTTGCTGTGGTAAAAATCAAAAGCAACGTCATCGGATTTAGTCACGACACCCCCAATTGCATACTCCAATCTGGCCGCGCCCAAGGCTTCGCGGAAGCTAAGTGGCTTTCCACCGTGCGCCGCATCCGTTAATAAGGCGGTGAGTTCTTTTGCCCGATTCCGGACGCCTAAAGATTGCATTTGCGAAATAAGCCCTGACTGAACAATTCCTAGTTCGCGTTGCAATCGCGCGTTGTACTGACGCAACCCGTATCGCACTCCAAGGATTCCGCCAATGACAACACCGGCGGTTATTCCGATTTTCCCCCACGGTAAATTGTCAAAAAACGATGAAATGCGATTCCGGACCGATTCAGGTAGTAGACTCCACGCAAGGCGAGCGAAGAAATCTGTCGGATCTATGGTGCCATCGATTCCAAGCGCGTCGATTACGGACTGACCAGATTGGACTTGAAGGTTTGTTACAATCGATTGTATTGAAAATCCAGCGCTCAATCCCACGAGCGAGAACTCCCGTCCGCTTGGATCAATCCCGTTTATCGGATCACCGTGGACATACAAATATTTATGCAGCGATTGTGGGTCCAGGGTGTTACCCCGGAAGGGATCGATGGGGCCGAGACGGCCGGTGCGAGGGTCGTACCAGCGGGCGCGGAGGTATTGTTGGCCAATGTTGAAGTCGAACGTTTCGCCACTGTAAAGATTCGTCGTGCCGGTATTGGTGGCGTTTCGATTAAGCAGGTTGCCGTAAGCGTCGTACAGGAAGATTTGAACTACCGATGCGAATTCCGCAAACGCTGCTGCGGACGTGTATAAGCCGCGAACGCTGCCGTGACCGTCCGTTCCGAAATGCCACGTCGTGCCGACATTTGAACCGTTCAAATACGTCGTCTGCGAAATCTGATCGTGTCCGATCGTATGAACCACACGCTTCAATTCCGCACCGGTCAATGCGTTGTATTCGGTCTCTTGAATCACCTGCGAGTAGCCGGTGGGGTTACGTGAATCAGTCAAGTATTCGGTTCGCATTTCAGATTCAAATCCGTTTGCATTGTCCACGTCCACTTTGTGGAACGACTGAACGCGATTACCGCCTGAGTCGTATTTGTATTCCGTGAGTGTCTTGCCAATGACCAAGCCAGCAGCGTTGAGCGTCTGCTGTTCGACAGACGACATACGACCAAAAAGGTCGTAGCTGAATATCGTGTGGCTAACGTGAGTCGCGCCTTGGGAAACATGCTTGGTTGCTTGCTGCGTCGCGTTGTAGCCGTAGGCGATGAACTCATCGGCCGTTGAGCCGACGAAATCTTTTGTTTCGGTCAACAAACGATCGTTTGCATCGAAAGTGTAAGCGACCGTGTAATCTTCCGGCGAGTTCTGGATACCGGTCCCGCTCACGTCGCGCGACGTGGCCAAACGGTTGCCCGTGAGATCGAATGCAAACGTGTCGCTGTAATCCAGCGAGTTGTCCGATGAATTCAGCGTTTCCGCGACGAGTCTGCCTGCGGAATCATATGTGTAAAAGAACTCGTTGAGCTGCGTCAGCGCGCCGCTCGAATTGAAGAACCGTTCGGTGGCGGAGAATCTTTTTCCATTGGCTTGTACGCCGTAATCGAACCGCGCCAATAGCTGATCGACGGTCGAGTCAAAATATCCGTCGGCGATGATGTCTTTAAAGTGCCGCAACAGCGTCAGCCGATCGAACTTGTCGAACGTGTAATCGTGGATCAGGTGGTTCGAATAAAAGGTCGCGTCGAGGTTGCCGCGAATGTCGAAAATGTAATTTGTCGCATCGGGTTGCGCGCCGGAAATGAATGCGTCGATGTCGACCAAGACGTTTTTGCGTTCGGTGGCGGTGACGGTGGCGAGACGGCCGAGTTGGTCGTAACCGTATTCGGTGACATTTTCAAAATCGTCGGAATTGGCGGGCGGGAAGCCTACCCCACTTGAAGAGACTCGGATTTGTCTGCCGAAAAGGTCGTACTCATAGTGAACGATTCCTTCGGGACTGACGAGCGTGTCCATCAAGCCTTCGGCGTTGTAGGTGGTCGTTTCGGTGCGAAGTGTTGTTG
>JANNYC010000144.1:0-122062 GCA_031409895.1 Planctomycetota bacterium | reverse complement strand
AAAGGGTTTTACCCTGGTCGAATTGTTGGTGGTCATTGCGATCATCGGCATTTTGATCGCCTTGTTACTGCCAGCCGTTCAGCAAGCTCGTGAAGCTGCACGCCGCACCGACTGCAAAAGTCGCATGCGCCAACTGGGAATTGCTGCCCACAACTTCCACGATGCAACCATGCGGTTGCCTCCGGGAACATTGTCTGCGGAAACTCCTCCGATAGCTTTTTCTGACGGTTTGCCTGTCGCGCCTTATGATGGCACCACGTTCTTCGGTATTACCTCCGAACAAAACTTGAGTTGCTTGTTCCTTATTTTGCCTTTTATGGAATTGAGCGATGCTTACGATCGGGTTGATGGACGATTGCCAGATTTGAGAAATAACTTGGTAGCCCTCACGGACTCGACATTGCCAATTCCATTGCGAATCTTCAACGACATGTTCTCTTACGGTGCGGGTGCCGGCCTAGCGTATCCAACGGGTACTTTTATTCAGGATCTCCGTACTCCTGCTCCTGCGGTAAACAAAGGCGTAAGCACCCTGAAAATTGAAGCGTATGAATGCCCATCGGACAACGTCAATGCAGGTGCCGGTTACAGGTCGGCTATCGTTACTCTACCGTTCTGGGGGCCGTTTTGCACCAGTGCATACGGTACTCCGTTGGCCGACATATTGCACGTAACTTCCAATGGTGCAAATACTGGCCGAACCTACAAGAAAACCAACTATATTGGGGTTGCCGGTACGACATCGTGCAATAATGTTCCTGATCCGTTGGCCAAGTGGGGTGGCTGTATGACCTCCCGTGCTATCCAAACCCTTGAGCAATGCTCGAACAAGGACGGTACTTCCAAAACGTTTATGTTCGGTGAATGCTTGGGTGACGTCGGAAACATTTGGAATAATAATGCCCCTACGGTGGGAATCACACCGGGCGTTCGTTATTCTGGCCATCCTTGGATTTTCGGCGGCTTGAAAATTTTGGCCTCGTACAATTTCCCTTGGGCCTATATGCAACATCCGGACATCAAGGATCCAGATCCAAATCGTCCGGGCCATTACTTGAAGCTCATTGGTGACGGACGATTGTCCGACCCCGAGACTTTTTCTGCAGCTCATCCCGCTGGCGCAAACTTCTGCAATGCCGATGCATCCGTTTTTACGGTGCCTCGCAACATTTCATGGCAGGCGTATTACGGCAACGGCGGTTTGGGTGACGGAACGACTGTGCGCGGCTTCTAATTAGTCGTCACTGACGGTTTATGAAAATGCTTTGCACCGGTCCCAGAAATGGGACCGGTGTTTTTTTTGGCGAACTCGACTTTGTTTCGATATTTTTTTTGCTAATTCCTGGCGCGATCGACGTGCAAGTTCATTGGTATCGCAGGCGAAACTAATGATCCGGCGACGGTACGATCGTGCTTAAAAAATCCAAAACTCCGCAGATCGCCGCGATCGATGAACAAAAAGGCAATTTGAGGAATAAATGGTTTTGTCCAGGGGTCAAATAATCGAACTTTTTTCCGGTGGATACTTGATCGAGCTTTGGTTTAAGTGTTACGATAATTCAAGATAGCGTATTCGAGATCCAAATTTGTTTTGGATTTCAATGCCGACGTATGACTTTCTCAAAAATTTGTCTTTATCAATTCGAAAGGGGTGAACTTTGTTCAAAAACTTGTCCTTAGTCGTTGCGTTCTGTTTCATTGCATTCACGTTTGGGTGTAATAATGCCACCGTTCCAAAGCAGGCCGACCCAACAATAGTTAGCGAGGCTGAAACGGCGAGGTTAAAGGAAATCCAAGCCAAGGTCGCATCGGGTGAAATGACCGAGGCTCAAGGTGAAGTGCAGGAAGCACTCCCCGCTGGCAACAAAGGTGGTCCGAAAAAGCCCAATCCAGGTGCTCCACCAAATTAAGTGGCGTGCCGTCACCGTGGCAACTGACGAGAAAAAATGAGGACTCACGGACGGAATTCTTTAGCAAAAATGCCGTTTCCCTAATCACATCGAACAAGACAGCCAGTTTCGATTCAACCACTCGCGTTAGAGATGTTACTGGACCGTTTGCACCAATTAGGTGAAGCCGTAAATATCTACAAAATGCGCCGACTAATCATCGGCGTGTTTTGTTTTTGGTCAAGCCGATTTCGATTGTATCAATGAAATGACGCTTCCTGTTGAAAGCCTAGGCTTCATTCAAAACGAAACTTGCCAAAAGCCCGGAACCGGCGAGACTTCTACTTATTCAATTCTTGTCGTGGATGACGATGACGTGTTGAGGTCGCGCTTAAGGCGTGCCTTTGAACGGAGGGGATACCTGGTTTTTTGCGCGGATGGGTTTGAGGCCGCAATTGTTTGCCTAAAACAGCAGTCACCGACTCTTGCCGTTCTCGATTTGAAAATGCCGGGTAAGTCTGGAATCGAGCTTTTGGTGGAGTTGAGGAAACTTTCGCCAGATACCAAGGTTGTCCTTTTAACGGGCTACGGCAGCATTGCCAATGCGGTGGATGCAATAAAACTGGGGGCGGTCAATTACGTTACGAAGCCTGCGGATGCCGACCAGATTCTTGCAGCGTTTGAATCGGGTGCGGACTCGGATGAATCAGAATTCTCGCCTCCGTCGCTTGCGCAAGCCCAATGGGAGCATATCCAGCGTGTGCTTGCCGATTGCGACGGAAACATTTCAGCCGCGTCTCACGTGCTGGATATCCCACGTCGAACCTTGCAACGGAAACTCAAGAAAATGCTTCCGTAGAGCAATTCGACTGACCCGTCGCACGCGCAATTTTTTTTCTTACGGGCATCGCGCCATTGCCGATCGACCCCCTCGAAAGAATGCGACGTTTTAGCGCCTCGACGACAATGCTATTTTCTCGTAAATTTCTACATCTTTGCTCGTGGTGCACGGCATGAGCGAAACAGCACAGGGATGTAATTTCCGACCGACGATTCCCGGCACTTTTGGGGAACCATTCTGATGAATGAGTTTCATTTTCCGAACTGGATTAACAAATTCATTATCGTTTCGTTGATCGCACTCGTTGTGGTCGGCGGCTATTTGGCGACTTGTCTATTCGCAGCGATCTTGCCCTCGTCCGTCAACGTGGGCCACGCCCCCCTTCAACCAGTTCCTTACAGCCACAAGCTGCACGCTGGCAAACTCAAGCTCGATTGTCGCTACTGCCACAACACTGTTGAGCATACCGCGGGCGCGGCCATTCCCGCGACCGCGACTTGCGGCAATTGTCACGGCGGCAACCGAGTTAAAGAAAACGTAACGCTCAACGTAATTTTCCCCGATAGCGACTCGCTAAAACAGATTCGAACCAGCCTAGAAACGAAAGAACCGGTCATGTGGATCAAAGTCCACGACTTGCCGGATTTCGTTTTCTTCAACCATAGCGCCCATATCAATCGCGGCGTCAGTTGCGTTTCGTGTCACGGCCGAGTCGACAAAATGGAAGTGGTTACCCAAGTCGAATCGTTGTCGATGAAATGGTGCTTGGACTGTCACCGCAATCCCGAAGCCAATGTTCGGCCGGTCGAATTCGTGACGGCACTCGATTGGAATCCTTCACCCGCAGAACTCGACAAGCTTTACGACGAACGAGTCGAGCGCGATTTTTCACATTTGGATTCCGACGGTGACGGAATTTTGACGCTTGATAACGCAAAATCATTGATGGCTCGACCTGAGACGTTAGACGCCGATCGTGACCAAAAAATAACCAAGAGCGAACTGCTGGCTGGCACAACCAATATCGATCGAGCGACCCTCGGTCGTCTGCTTTTGTCGATCAATGGAATTCACCCCAATACGAATTGTTCAACATGCCATCGTTAAAGAACGGATCGACAATCGCGCAATGGCCCGTCGTCGAACCGAACGACGAGATTCGGGATTTGTACGTCACTTTAGAGCGTGAGTTTCCCCAGGCTGCTGCTGAATTTGGCGATGGAATTTCCCGACGACGCTGGTTGCAGTTGATGGGCGCATCGCTGGCTTTGACCGGTGCGGTCGGTTGTCGATACCAAGTCGAAAATATCGCTCCGTTCGTATTTCGCCCGAAAGATCGACACCCGGGAGCGTATGTCCGCTATGCGACAGCTATCGATCTCGACGGAGTTGCGCTTCCGCTGTTGGTCAACACTGTGGACGGACGACCGATCAAAATCGACGGTAACCCTGATCACCCGGACTCGCGCGGTGCCTCCGACATTTTTACTCAATCGCGAATTTTGGATTTGTACGATCCGGATCGCAGCAACAAGCCTTCGGTAAAATCGGGCTCGACGCGAGCTGATTCCACTTGGCAAGAATTTGAAACCGCATTTCAAGAAGTGATCGACGGTGCCACAAGTAACCAAGGCGGCACACTCGCCGTGCTCACTCAGCCGAATTCGTCTCCCAGCCTTCAGCGGCTCAAGCAACGCTTTCTCGAAAAGTACCCAAACGCCAAATGGTTCGAGTATTCGGCAATCGGCAACGACAACGAGTTGCTAGGCTGCCAGCGCGCGTTCGGCAAACCGGTGCGTCCGCATTTTGCTTTCGACAAATGCAAAATACTTGTGACGATCGATGCGGACATTCTCAGCTTGGGTGGGACTGCCGTTCGCGCAAACCATGAATTTGCGGATGCTCGTAATCCTGACAAGGACTCGATGAGCCGCGTTTACGCGATTGAAAGCCAGTTTTCGCTCGTCGGCGTTTCGGCCGATCACCGGATGGCATTAGCGCCAAGTCAGATTGCTTCGTTCGTTGCCGCATTGGAAACTGGAATCGCAGCCGAAGCAAAGACCCCCTCGACAGTCGGCGACGAAAAAGAAAAATTCTTGGCCGCAATCATTGAAGACTTGCTGGCGAACAAATCCGGATGTGCCGTGGTTTGCGGTTGGTCCCAGCCTCCTGAAGTCCACGCAGCCGTTTGGCGAATTAATCAGGCCCTTGATAATTTGGGCAGCATTATTACTTTTACGGAAACTCACCAGCGAGAACCTTACGCGGCTCAACTCCAGAAGTTAGTCGTCGGGATGCAGGGTTTCTCAACTTTGCTGATCTTGGATGGGAATCCGGTCTATGACGCGCCCGCCGATCTTAAGTTTTCCGACGCTTTGAAGAAAGTCAAAAACACGATTTACGTCGGGCTGACGGAAAACGAAACTTCGCGCGAGTGTACTTGGTTTGCCAACGCTTCCCATCCGCTAGAAGCTTGGAGCGATGGCCGCTCGTTCGACGGAACTCATTGCATCGCCCAACCCATGATCGCGCCGCTCTATGGAAGTCGCTCGATCCTTGAGTTCCTCTCAACCGCCATTAGCGAGAAGAAAAATGGCTTGGAAATCGTGCGAGAAACGGCGACGGCGGTTTTGTCAAAAGAAAACTCCGACAATGTTTGGGCCGAGACGGTCCACATGGGCTTCATCGCTGGTTCAGCAGCTTCAACTGTCGACGTCGCAATTGTCGATACGCTGCGGTTAACCCCTTTGAAAGATTGGAAATCGAATTGGGACGGTGGCAAACTCGAACTCATTTTCGCTCCGAGCCGACAGGTATTTGACGGGCGATTTGCCAACAGCGGCTGGCTGCAAGAGCTTCCCGATTTCATTACCAAGTTGACTTGGGACAACGCCGCCGTGATCAGTCCAAAGACCGCGCGGCTGAAGAATTTGAAACAGTCCCAAATTGTCAAAGTTGAATTGGATGGCAACCAAATTGAATTACCCGTTCACATTCAGCCGGGTCACGCCAACGGAACCGTCACCGTGGCACTCGGATATGGACGGACATTTGTCGGTCGAGTTGGCGGAAACGTGGAAAAAGGCATTCCATCGGTCGGAGCCGACGTAGGAAAACTTCGTACCAGCGCGCAAATGTATTCGCGACCGGATGTTGAGTTGGTCGAAACATCGAAACGTGTTCGCTTGGCCCTCAGTCAAGATCCGTTTACGCTCGACGAAATGGGACGCGAGGGCATTCGCACTCGTCTCGGCGGTAACAGTCCTTTGATCCGCGGCGGAAATTTTGCTGATTACAAGGAATACGTTACGCAGCATGGACCGCTTGTCGACGAATCGGAGTTGAAAACCGAACACGATCCGGATTGGCATGGTCACGCTCCGGCAACCGAACACAACGAAACAACAAATAACCGGCAGTTGCCGGTGATTAACGCTTCGTTGCGGCGACCAGCAGGTTCGGAATCACACGACGAAACCGCGCAAGAAGCGGACGATCATCGCGATCATGCCGGCGGTCACGATACTCACTGGCCGCAAGGCTTGGCGTTGCATTTCGAAAACAAGAGCTTGAATCCGGGCCCTAAATATTCCGGGACACACAAATGGGCTATGTCAGTCGATCTTTCGAAGTGCACTGGATGCAACGCTTGTATCATCGCTTGTCAGGCCGAGAATAATGTGCCGATCGTCGGCAAGGACCAAGTCATCCGCGGACGCGAGATGCACTGGATTCGAATTGACGCTTACGTCATCGACGATCCGGTCAACGACCCAGACGCGGAGAACGCCGATTTCAAATTCCAACCTGTCATGTGTCAGCATTGCGAGAACGCGCCGTGCGAAACCGTATGCCCCGTCGCCGCAACCGTTCACAGCAGCGAAGGGCTTAACGACATGGTCTATAACCGTTGCATCGGCACTCGGTATTGTGGCAACAATTGTCCTTACAAAGTCCGCCGCTTTAACTATTTGAATTACAGCGAAGCGGTCACGCTCATTAAGTATCCGACGGAAGGCATTTATAACGAGCAAGAAAAGCAAATGCGCGGGTTGGGAATGAATCCCGAAGTCACGATTCGTAGCCGCGGCGTAATGGAGAAATGCACTTATTGCGTGCAACGAATTCAAAATACCAAGATTATTGCACGCAACGAACATCGACCGATCGGTCCCAACGAAATCACGACTGCCTGCCAGGACGTTTGTCCTACGGGAGCACTTGTCTTTGGGAACATGGCCGACCGTGAAAGCGACGTTCACAAGAATCATCGCAAAGTTCGCGCCTACCAATTGCTTGATCAGTTGGGGAATTTGCCGCGAACCCGATACTTGGCGCGCGTCCGCAATCCGCACCCGGCTTTGGAAAAACACGCACCGTCCGAATCCCACACGTAATTGAGTTTCAGCATGGCAACGACTGTTGAACATCACGTAGATAATACGATCGAAAGACCGGGCGAGCGCGCGCCGTTGGTTTTAGGTGGGTTAAACTACAGCGAAATTACCAGGACTGTTTGCGATGTTGCTGAACGGCCGCGGCCACCGCGAGCATGGTACATCGCATTTGCGATATCATTCGCGCTCACGGCGATGTTTGGCGTGCTAATCATGCACTTGTTTCTCAAAGGCGTTGGCGTTTGGGGAAATACCAGTCCCGTATATTGGGCGTTTGACATCGTCAATTTCGTTTTTTGGGTCGGCATCGGCCACGCTGGAACACTCATTTCGGCGATCTTGTTCTTGTTTCGTCAAAATTGGCGAACAGGCATCAACCGCGCCGCCGAAGCAATGACGATCTTCGCCGTTATTTGCGCGGGAACCTTTCCAGGAATTCACATCGGCCGGGTCTGGGCTTTTTATTGGCTGTTCCCGATTCCGACAGAACATTTGGCTTTGTGGCCTCAATTTCGAAGTCCGCTGTTGTGGGACGTTTTCGCAGTCGGAACGTATTTCACAGTATCACTTCTGTTTTGGTACATGGGTCTCGTTCCGGATTTGGCCACGATGCGGGACCGTGCCAAGTCCAAATGGGCAAAAATCGCGTATGGGGCTTTCTCGTTAGGTTGGACTGGTTCAGCTCGGGCTTGGCATCGCTACGAAATCGCCTACATGATTTTGGCTGCGTTTTCGACGCCGTTGGTTTTGAGCGTACACACGATCGTTAGTTTTGACTTCGCCGTGTCTCAAGTCCCGGGATGGCATACGACCATCTTTCCGCCGTACTTCGTTGCTGGTGCGATCTTTAGCGGATTCGCGATGGTCGTCACGTTGCTCGTGCCCGCTCGCGAATTGTTTGGCCTGAAAGACTTGATCACGATCCGCCACTTGGAAAACATGAACAAGATCATCATTGCCACGAGCTTGATGGTTGGATGCGCCTACGGAATTGAGTTCTTCATTGCTTGGTATAGCGGCGTGGATTCCGAATCCTATGCATTCAAAAACCGCGTTTTCGGTTGGTACTATTGGGCATACTGGATCATGGTTATCTGCAACGTGGTCATTCCCCAACTGTTTTGGTTCAAGTCCATTCGCACGTCTCCTTGGCTGATGGTGATCATTTGCATTTTTGTCAACATCGGAATGTGGTTCGAGCGTTTTGTAATCATCGTCACGTCGCTCAGTCGCGATTACCTTCCGTCGAGTTGGACGTATTATCAACCGACGTGGGTTGATTTCGGCATGCTGATTGGAAGCTTTGGTCTGTTTACAACTTTGTTTTTGTTGTTCTGTCGGTTCTTGCCAACCGTCGCCATATCCGAAGTCAAAAATGTTGCGCCCAAAACGCATCATTCCTAGTCCTATCGGAAAATATTTTTGGTTGAATTATGGTCGCAACTCAAACTCACGGTCATCACTCCAAGCCGCACGCGGGCCACGGACCAGAGTCCGAATTGGTCGGGTTGCTGGCGGAGTTTGAAGATCAAGATGCCCTGATCGACGCCTGCGAACAAGCTCGCCTTTCGGGTTACAAGAAATTCGACGCGTACAGCCCGTTCCCGGTACACGGCATTGACCAAGCGATGGGAACTCGCCGAACGATGCTGCCGTTTTTTGTCTTGGCCATTGCCTTTGGCGGAGTTGCGCTGGGCGTCGGAATGCAATGGTACGCGAACATTGCGTCGTTCTCGCCGATTTTCCCAGGTTACGACTTTATCATTAGCGGCAAGCCTTTATGGAGCTTGCCGGCGAACATTCCGGTTTCATTTGAAGTCATCGTTTTAAGTAGCGCTTTCGCAACATTTTTCGGCATGTGGTTTCTGAATCGACTTCCAAGGCTCGCCAATCCTCTGCATCGAATCGAACGGTTCAAGCGCGCGACCGACGATCGCTTTTTCCTGATGATTGAGAAAAACGACAAACAATTTAGCGCCGAGCAAACACTCGACCAAATGCAGCAATGGGGTGCTTCGGCAGTCGAACCAGTAAAATTGGATCTCACTGATCACAAAATCCCGTTGAGCTTGCGGCGTGCAGGCCTAGTTCTTGGTCTTTTGCTGTTGGTTCCGCCGGCGATGATCTATCGCGCTCAACACGCAACCAATCCAGCGCCGCGACTTCACTTCATGCCCGATATGGATTGGCAATATCGATTCGGAGCCCAAAACGTCGGACCCATTTGGTACGACAACCGCGAGCCCAAATACTTCTTTCAAGACAAGACGGTTATGCGATTGCCACCCGAAGGCACCATTGGGCGAGGCGCGCTGACGACGGATATCGAATTGTTTCGAGGGATCAAAGCTGGAACAAAAATCCCCGACCCGACACTCGTACCGCAACCCGCTCCTGCTGTTGCTGGACAAGCCCCGGCGGCTCCTGTATTGCCCCTTGAACCCGAATGGGTCACGGCGTTTCCAGCAGCGCTGACCGTTGATCAATCGATGGTGGAACGCGGCCGCGATCGGTTCAACATTTATTGCACCGTTTGCCACGGCTACGCCGGTGATGGAAACGGATTGGTCAATGAACGTGCGCTTGAGTTGGCTATTAGTTCACCCATTCAAAAAGGTGCCACTTCGAACGCGGTTTGGACCAAGGCCAAATCGTTGTACGATCCGACCGTGACTATTCAACCGGTCGGCAGAATTTTCGACACGATTACCCACGGTCGTTCCACGATGGGCCCTTACGGCAGTCAAATCTCGACTCGCGATCGGTGGGCCATCGTCTTGTACGTGAAGTCATTGCAAGCCGCTCGAGCGAAGGAACCGCCACTTGTGACCCCGGCTGTCCCAGTCGCGACTCCGGCAGCGGACGCTGCGCCCGCCAAAGATGCTCCAGGAAGTTCAATCCCTGCATCAGATGAGACTGCAAACAAGTCCGATTCGCCCGCGACAGATTCCAAAGGCAATTAGTATCCGTTCAAGTTGATTTAACATGCGACATAAACGAGAAGCCAAAATTACATCGCCTGTCATCTCGCTTGGAGACGACAGCTATCGGCTGATGAGCATCGCCGCATTTGTCGGGCTTCTCGGCATCGGCGCGGCTTTGCTAATTTCATTATTCTTAGGAGAGAATGGCGGCTTCAAACGATTCTCGTATGGCTATTTGGTGAACTTTTGCTTTTTCGCCACCATTTCACTCGGCGCGCTGTTCTTTGTAACGGTGCAACACTTAACGCGAGCGGGTTGGAGCGTAACGGTTCGACGCATCGCTGAAATTCTCGCAGCGGCGATCATTCCATTATTTGTACTTTTCCTGCCGATTTTGTTGCCGACGATCATGGGCTACGGTGGACTTTATGTTTGGAACGATGATGGGTGGACGACGTCCTATGCCGGCCACACTTTGACAGCCATGGAAAAGCTGAAAGGTTTCTACTTGTCGGGCGGATTTTTCGGCGTCCGTTCGATCGTCTGTTTCGTGGTTTGGAGCCTGATGGCGTGGTTTTTCGTTGGAAATTCATTTCGACAAGACGCCTCCGGCGATGTCAACATAACGGCACGCATGCAGAAATATTCCGCGCCGCTCATGATCTTGTTCGCACTAACTTTGGTGGTAGCCGCTTTCGATTGGGAAATGTCGCTCTCACCGATGTGGTTTAGCACCATGTTTCCAGTCTGTTTCTTTTCGGGCTGCGTGCTCGGCGGAGCGTCGACGATCGCGCTGGTTGCTTTGTTGCTCCAGCGCAGCGGGCGCGTCACTGACGAAATTACGATCGACAACATTCAGGACCTAGGCAAGCTCATGTTGGCGTTCATTGTCTTTTGGGGATACGTTGAATTCTGCCAGTACATGTTGATTTGGTACGCGAACATTCCGGAAGAAACATTTTGGTTCAAGTACCGCTTCGCAAACAGCGGCTGGCGAACGCTTACGATTATTTTGCTGGTCGGACATTTGTTCATTCCGTTCCTGTTTTTGTTGCCCCGCACATTGAAGCGCAGTCGACCGTTCATGATTGGGGCGACGATCTACGTTCTGGCGATGCATTGGCTCGACCACGTTTGGGTGATCATGCCTCAGTTCGGATTTGACGGCAAAGATACTGCCCCGTTTGTGCTTGGGCTTCCAGAATTATTATGCTTCGTTGGACTTGGCGGGTTGTTTGTTTCCGCATTTTGTTTCATTGCGTCCGACCGAGCGTTGGTCCCATTGAAAGACCCACGGCTTGGTGAAGCCTTGAATTACACAAATACGTAACGAGGAATTGACATGACCCATAATGACTCATCGCACGCTGCTCACGACGCGCGCGCCGAGGGCACAAAACCAAGCTATGACGACATTAATACGTCGCTAGTCGTGATGGTCGGCATCGTTAGTGCGATTGTGACTTATTTGAGCGTCGTCGTCGTTCAAGCAATGACTTATCAGTGGGACATGAATATGATTCGAAAGCGATCACACGACGTTCAGTACACAAAATCAGTTCAAGCCATCGACGACCAAAAAATCCAACTTAACGCTAATCCTTCGATTGAACGCCTCGCCATTGAACAAGCGATGAGCGAAACGGTTGCGGCATTCACAAAGAAATAATCTAGCCAGTCATTACCAAGACAGTTTTCGAATCCAAACATGAAACTTCGGCAACTATTCGCGATCGCTATGAGCTGCATTTGGTTGTGGGCTTGCCCGCAGTGCCAAGCGCAAATTCCAAGCGAAAAGCCCGAAGCGGCCCAGCGTATTGGCGTCGATCAACAGCTTGGCGAAACCGTGCCGCTGGAGTTGAAGTTTAACGACGAGCAAAACAACTACGTTGCATTGGGCGATTTTTTTGACGGCAGGCGACCTGTGATCTTGTCGTTCAATTATTCCGACTGCCCGCGTATGTGCATCGTGCAGTTCAATCGCTTGGTGGCGGGATTGATTGCGATGGACTTGAAGCCGAACAAAGATTTCCAGATCGTTTCAATCAGTCTCGATTGGCGTGAGAAGCCCGGAAAAGCAAAAGAAACAAAATCGAAATACTTGGCGAATTACGGCAACCTGGAAACTGCCGACGGTTGGCATTTTTTGGTTGGTAATGAAGCCGCGATTAGCGAAGCCGCCAATGCGTGCGGAATCCGATTCCGTTATTTCCCCGAACAAGATTCATTTTCACATCCTGCGGCATTCATTTTCTGCTCTCCCCAAGGGCAAATCATTCGGTACTTGGATGGACTTGATGGCGAAATGGAAACCAAGATTCGACCCGCGTTGATCGAAGCCGGCGAAGGACGCGTGGGAACATTCCTCGATAAAGCAATGTATTTCACCAGTTGTTTCGAATACGACGCGGTAACAGGCAAAACCACTTTGGTTGCTAAGCGAATCATGACCGTGGGCGGCTTGCTCACGCTGATTGCTTTGTTGGTTGGCTTGGTTCCGTATTGGCTTGTACGACGTCGCGCGGCAAGTACTTCCGAAATAAATCCTATGGATCCGAAATCATTAACCAGTGGTGTTGTGTAATGATTGCGAAAGGCTTTTCCGTGAACCAACTAGCTGGATTTTTGGCACAAACCGACGGCCCGCCGGAGGCACCTACATTTCAGCAAGGGTCGTATTTCTTCCCGGTCCAAGCGTCGACGTTTGCGGCGGACTCCGACTGGCTGTATTACTTTATTTTTTGGGTCTGCGCCGTTTTCTTCGCCGGAATCGTCGGAGCAATGGTGTACTTGGTAATCAAGTATCGACGTCGGCCTGGCGTGGACCCAGAGCCAAGTTCTTCGCACAACACGCCGCTGGAAATCGCTTGGAGCGTCCTGCCAAGCTTGTTGCTCATTTTGATGTTCAAATGGGGCGCGGAAGGTTATTTCGACCAACAAGTTCCTTTCGACGACGCGGAAGTCATACGGGTCAAAGCCAAGCAATACGATTGGTTGTTCGAGTACGAGAACGGCGACTTTAGTGGAGAACTCCATTTGACGCAGTTTAAGAATTACGAATTCAGACTGGAGTCGGCAGACGTGCTCCACAGTTTTTTTGTTCCCGCATTTCGACAGAAGCAAGACATCGTTCCCGGCCGCTACACCAAGACATGGTTGAAGCCAATCAAAACTGGCGTGTTTCGACTTTATTGCGCTGAGTATTGCGGTGACAACCATTCCAACATGAAAACAAATGTCATTGTTCACTTAACCGACAAGGAACGCTTAGCCGCGACCGCATGGGACTGGGCTGGAAAAAAAGTTGATGTGAAAGGCCGAATTGAAAATGGACAACGACTGTTCTCGATCAAATGCGCTGGTTGCCATAGCATGTCCGGAAAACGCATGACCGGCCCCAACCTCAACGGACGTTGGGGAATCGACGAACAGTTTGACGATGGCCAAGTCATCAAGGTCGATGAAAACTACGTACGAGAATCTATTTTGGAACCTCAAAAGAACATCGTTGCCACGTTTGGACCACCAAACCAAAACATGCCGTCCTTCAAAGGCGAATTAAACGACGACCAGATTGACTGGATTATTGAATACATAAAAAGTATGGGCGCAAAGGCTACCGATGCAACTCCGAAATGAAGACTTTCCGAACACGAATCCTTAATTGAAACCACGAACCGGGAATCGAACTTCCCAGAGCAATCCCATGACAACAATCGCCAATCGACAAGAGTTATTTGGACATACGCCAGACAAGAACTATTACACAGCTTCCAAAGGGTTTTTGTCTTGGGCTCTGACGCTCGACCACAAACGGATTGGCATCATGTACTTGATCGGCGTCTCTGCGGCGTTTTTTCTTGCGGGTATTTTTGCTCTGGTTCTACGGACCGAATTACTGACGGGAACGGGAGTGTTTCTCAGCGAAAAGCAATACAACCAGATGTTTACCCTTCACGGGGCGATCATGGTTTTCGCGTTCATCATTCCCAGCATCCCGGCCGCCCTTGGAAATTTCGTTTTGCCCATGATGCTCGGAGCCAAAGACGTGGCGTTTCCGCGATTGAACTTGTGTAGTTTTTACCTTTGGGTGTTCGGCACGCTGTTCCTGTTGATCGCCATGCTAACGTCAGGATTGGATACGGGCTGGACGTTTTATGCGCCCTACAGCATTCGGACTTCGACTGCAGTAACGTATGCGACAATGGGCGCGTTTATACTTGGCTTTAGTTCAATTTTTACCGGGCTCAATTTTTTGGTGACGGTGAACACGATGCGTCCGCCCGGAATGGGCTGGTTTCAATTGCCGCTGTTCATTTGGGCGTTATACGCGACGGCCATTATTCAGATTTTGGCGACTCCGGTCCTGGGCATTACATTGTTGCTCTTAATCGCGGAGCGGACTCTGCACATCGCGATTTTTGATCCTGCGTTGGGTGGAGACCCGGTCTTATTCCAACATTTCTTTTGGTTTTATTCCCATCCCGCTGTGTACATCATGATCTTGCCCGGAATGGGTGTGATCAGTGAGCTGATTTCGGTTCACAGCCGCAAAGAAATCTTCGGTTATAAGTTCATCGCTTTTTCAAGCGTGGCGATTGCGTTTTTGGGTTTTTTGGTTTGGGGTCACCACATGTTCACCAGCGGGCAATCCGTCGTGATGAATATGGTTTTTAGCGCCATCACGTTCACAGTCGCAGTTCCATCCGCAGTGAAAGTCTTCAACTGGTTGGGTACGCTGTACAAGGGCTCGATCGCCCTAACGACGCCAATGTGTTATGCGTTGGCGTTCATTCTCTTGTTTGGTGTTGGCGGCTTGACCGGTTTGTTTCTGTCGACGATTTCCGTTGATCGGCACTTGCACGATACGTATTTTATTGTGGCCCATTTCCATTTCGTTATGGTGGGTGGAACGCTAACCGCTCTGTTGGGCGGCCTGTTTCATTGGTGGCCGAAAATCACCGGGCGAATGTACAACGAGACGCTCGGACGTTTGAGTGCGTTTTTGGTTTTCTCGGGCTTTAACCTTACGTTCCTGCCGCAATTCGTGATGGGCTCGCGCGGCATGATGCGGCGTTACGCTCGTTACGATCCTGAGTTTAAGGTTTTCCACCAATGGTCGACTTTTGGCGCGTTCGTTTTAGGCTTCGGCGTTTTGTTGGCATACGCCGTTCTGTTGTACGCGATGAAACGCGGCAAGCCGGTTGCGGGCAATCCGTGGGGTGCCGCTTCGCTTGAGTGGCAATCAAGTTCACCGCCTTCGTTTCACAATTTTGATCACAAGGTCGTTATGAACGAACCATACGATTTCTCAACTCAAGTCTACGACGCGGAGTTAGATTCCTACGTTCATCGTCGATTCCTTGAGCCGTCCAAACCGACGACTCAACCACAACACAGTTAAGAGAAGTCCTTGTCCGTCGAATTCTTGCGGGCACAGATGACTTGAGTTGGAGATTGTTTATGACCGCGACCGAATTGGCCGAAAGCGCACACGACGAGCACGCTCACCACTCCCACGGTGAATTTATCGCTCATCATTTCGACTCGGCCGAACAACAGTACGATTCGGGCAAGCTTGGGATCTGGCTATTTCTCGTGACCGAAATTCTGTTCTTCAGCGGACTTTTTTGCGCTTACACTTTGTACCGTTCGCACCACCCGGAAATCTTTGTCCAAGCATCGACGTTTCTGGACAAACGGTTGGGGGGCCTCAACACGATTGTGCTGCTGTTTAGTAGCTTGACGATGGCCTTGGCCGTTCGCTCGGCACAATTGGTCGAGCGGAAGAAAGTCATCGTGTATTTGGTCCTGACGATGGTCTGTGCGGCGGTTTTCCTTGGCATCAAAGCGGTCGAATATAGCCACAAGTGGGACGAAGGCATTTTTGTTCGAGCCTACTTCAATTTGCATGAGCACGTGGGGCACGGCATCTCGAAATATCTGATTTTGATCAGCGTCCCGTTTCTCGTTCTATTGGTAGGATCCGTCATCGCCGCATTCACTTACCGTTCGCTCGGCAAGCAACACTTATTCGTATTTTTCATTTCCTTGGCGATCATGTTTGGTGGATATTTCTTGGGGGCAGTCGGCGGCAAAGTGTATATGAATTGGAAAACGGCCCGCGACGCACAACTCGCGGCAGCCAGCATTGACCATTCGGCAAGCACTACTGACGAACACTCGTCGGCCGAAAGCCACGACGCGGCAACTCCCACAACAAAACATGTGGCAGCCTCGGACGCCGCCGTGGTCCCAAAGGCGAACGAAGACGCAGATCACGGTCCGGCACATTTGGATCAAGACATCGGAATATTTTTCAGCATTTATTACTGCATGACAGGGCTGCATGCATTTCACGTTATTGGCGGCATGATCGCATTGTCTTGGCTCCTGTACCGGTCGATATTGGGACACTGGCGCGCCGATTACTACGGCCCAGTGGATTTTGTTGGACTCTATTGGCACTTGGTTGACTTGATCTGGATTTTCTTATTCCCTTTGCTCTACCTGATAAATTAACGGATCCGACAATGGCACATCAAACTTCCGGACACGGAAATTCAGCGACGGGTCACGTTACTCCGATTCGCTTGCTAGTGACGATTTTTGTCATATTGGTCGGGCTCACGATTTTGACCGTGGTTGCCAACGATTGGCCGTTGGGGCATTACGATTTGTGGGTCGCGCTCGTAATCGCATTAGTCAAGGCAACCTTGGTCGCTTTGTTTTTCATGCACATGTATTGGGATAAAGGGTTTAACGTCTTTGCATTTCTCTCGTCGTTTGTGTTCGCGACCTTGTTCATCGGATTCACGCTGATGGACACACGTCACTATCAAGACTCGATCCGTGAATTCCCAAAAAGCGGTCGGCCCGACGTCATTTTTCCTGGCGCTCCGACGCAGCAAAAGTAGCTCGCGTTTTGTCATGCTCAAAAAATCTTGGTTGTCGATTTCAGCCCGCCCCGACCTTTACAGGGCCAAGCTTGTTTTCTTTTTCCTGCTGCTTTCGTTGGCCATTTTTTTTGCGGCGGGAATGCTTTCGTATTGCATCATTCGGGCCAATGCATTTCGTCGGCCGGATCAAATCCCATACGTCACCCTTCAGTTGCCTACAAGTTTTTGGCTCGGTACGCTGATCCTCTTGGCGGTCAGTATTTCGATGCACATAGCCGTCAGCGCGGTCCACCGCAACCGAATACGTCCATTTCTCAATGCGCTTTCGGCCGCCGCGATCGGCGCGTTGGCGTTTACCGTCGTCCAAGCTTTTGGTTTACGTCAACTGCTTGACGTACATTTTTCAACGAGCACGGGTGCAACAAAGTCCTACGGCATGTGTTTCACGATGGCGTTTCTCCATGCGTTGCACGTTTTTGGCGGTTTGATTTTTCTCGGGTTCGTCTTTTTCCAAGCGACGCGGCAACGCTACGACCACGAGCGCCATTGGGCCGTCGATAATTGCGCAAGTTATTGGCATTTTTTGGATGCCGTTTGGGTCATCATGTTGGTCACGTTTTTTATTGCGAGATGATATTTAGCTAATTGTGTAAGTACTACCGATTCGCGTCGGTCGCTTCGGCCCCTAATGATCCTCGACAAAAGTAGGCTGCTGTGTCGCTTTTTGAAAAAACAGAACAACAGAACTTGAAGCAAGTCCAACCGCTGGCGGCCCGGATGCGCCCGCGTTCGCTGCAAGAATTCGTTGGCCAAAAGCAATTGTTGGGATCGGGACAATTATTGCGACGATTGATCGAAGCCGACCGCATTGGCTCGGTCATCTTTTTCGGCCCGCCAGGAACCGGCAAGACTACTTTGGCTCGGATTCTGGCCACGGAAACGCACCGCAAGTTCATGCAGTTGAGCGCGGTACTGCACGGCGTCAAGGACTTGCGGGAAGTCCTCGAGCAAGCCCGCAACGATGTCGCTGCAGGCGATTCGTCGACGCTGTTGTTCATCGATGAGATTCACCGATTCAATCGCAGCCAACAAGATGCGTTGCTCGATGATGTCGAAAACGGAATCGTCAGCCTAATCGGAGCGACGACCGCCAACCCGTTTTTTGCCGTCAACGGTGCTTTGCTCAGCCGCAGCCAAATCTTCTCGTTTGAACCGCTAACGACGGACGACATCAAGGAACTTCTGAGTCGCGCTTTAACCGATACTGAATTCGGATTGGGATCGTTAGGTTTGAGCATCGAACCCGACGCCATCGAAGTCTTATCCCAAATCAGCGATGGCGACGCGCGCCGAGTCTTGTCCGTTTTGGAAATTGCCGCGCTTTCCTTGCGCGGCGCGGAGCAACGTATCACGGCACAAGCGATCCACGAATCGTCCGCCGAGCGATCTTATGTTTACGACTCGACCGGGGACGAGCATTACGATTGTGCCAGCGCTCTCATCAAGAGCATCCGGGGCAGCGACCCAGACGCTGGCCTTTATTGGCTCGCTCGCATGTTGGAGGGGGGCGAGGACATTCGGTTCTTGTGCCGCCGCCTCGTGATCCTCGCCAGCGAAGACGTTGGCAACGCGGATCCGCACGCAATGCCGCTTGCCGTAAGTTGCTTTTCTGCTTGCGAACAAATCGGAATGCCAGAAAGCAAATACATCTTGGCGCAAACGGTTACGTATTTGGCTTGCTGCCCCAAGTCCAACGCGTCGACAGTTGCGATCGGCCAAGCAATCGAGGATGTCAGAAGTCGCCGAGTGATTCCTGTCCCAAAACACCTGCGCGGATCCGGTTACGATGGAGCGAAACAATTGGAGCACGGAGTCGGCTATCAGTATTCACATAATGAGCCGGACGGCATCGCCGCGCAAGACTATTTGGGAGTTGATTGCGAGTACTACCACCCAGTCGATCGCGGATTTGAATCTGAACTGGCAGCGAGATTGGAATCGATACGCGAGAAATTGCGACAGACTCGAAAATCGACGCCCGATGCTTCCGCAGAATGATTTCATGGTGTGCTGGCACGCCATGCGAGCGCAACGACAGCTTGTTTGTCGCCCTCGTTCCCAAGCTCCTGCTTCGCTGCAACACGGGCGACTCCAAGACGAAGCAGGAGCTTCGAAGACACTGCGTTCCCAAGCCGGAGCTTGGGAACGAGAAAAAAGCAGGAGCTTGGGAACGAGAAGAAGGCGTAACGGTGTCTTTTTCGTTGGGTTCGCTAGCCAGACAAATGATCTAGCGTTTTGGCCAACTGTTTTCTACTATTCGCGCTCAACGAATCTGCCAGCACGTCGTTTGCAGGCGCGTTTATTCGTAGCTCGGTCAAGGAGGATTGACGTGAACTCGCTCAAATCCACTTTCACGATTTTGTTCCTGCTCGGTGTATCATATGGCGTTTATCGCCTCATCCATACGCCCGATCCTCTCGTCACGAAGGACGGCCAATTTTTTGTGCAATTGACTCCGCTCGCGCCAACGCAGTCCGCATCGACGACCGGCGAAACGAAACCGAATTCGCTGTTGAATTCGTTTTCCGGCACGATCCCAAATTTAACTTCGCCGGAGAAAAAATCTGGCAGCCCAATGATTCAATCGGAAGTTGTCAAGAATAATTTGACTGACGCGGCGGCCCCTCCGTGGGATTCTGAAAAAGCTTCGCCATCCGCGACCTCGTTCGCCAATCAAACAATCAAATCGGCCCTTGCGCCCTTTCCTTCTAGCGCCAATCCAATTCCGACCATCGCGCCTTCAACGCCAACGATACCCGTGGCAGCGCCATCGATCTCTGCTCCCAAACTTGTTGATCCCAGCGCGAATCGTCCATCGATCATGACCGGTCCGCTAACGCCAGTTCCAAGCCCGTCAACCGCCGCGCCAAAAGCTGCACTCCCCATCGCTGCGCCGACGTCTTCACCGGTGACGATGCCCAAAATTGCCCCACTCGTTGCGCCCACGCTCCCTTCGACCAACGACATGAGCCAACTTGAGCAGATGCAAACCTTGACCGACCTCAACGCTGCTTGGCCGATCGTTGACACGTATATTCGCAAAGGCGAAATCGCGCAGTCTTTAAAAGTCTTGTCGGGCTACTACCACGCGAACCTTTCGGACGCCGATCGCGTTGAGTTATTGCGGTGGCTGGACACTTTGGCCTCGAAAGTCATTTACTCAACCGAGCATCAGTTGTCGCCGACACCGCACATAGTGCAAGCCGCTGAGACGGTCGAGTCGATCGCCAAGCAATGGAACATTCCGCCGGATTTGTTGTTGAATATCAATCGATCGAAAATCCCTGAAAACAACGTACTCACGCCGGGATTGGAACTGAAAATCGTGCGCGGACCTTTTCGCGCTGAGATCGATTCGCAGCGAAAAGAATTAACTCTATTTTTGGATCAATGTTACGCCGGGCGGTTTCCGATCGACGCGTCGAGATGCGAATCGCTGCAAGCTGGTACGCTCAGCGTTAAAAACTTTGCGGTCGATGCAACTGGACAAACCAAGTTGGAATTCGCCAACGGCTTGAGCGTCTGCACAGCCAATCCGGCCGCCGCAAAAGACTCGATCCAGCTAAATACGACCGATGCCAAGGACGTTTTCGGCATCCTTACAGCCAATTCTCAAGTCACTGTAGTTCGTTAGAATCAGTTAGTTATGGTTCGTTTCGACGGACTCGTTGTTCGGACGCTTACAGAACCGCCGGGGTCTGTCGCCGATTTGTGCAGTCCTCGGAGAAAATCGGATACTGACATGCGTTCCAGCCGACGCGTTCAGCCTGCACCGCTTCCGTTTGTCAAACAGCTTTTCAGCAATTATTCTTGATTTGCTTTGCCTTCACTGGCGTGCGGGCGGGTTTCCCGCTATTTTGCTGGCACATAGCTCATTGAAAGCTGCCGATGCGGGACACTTTTGACAATTGTTCGTGAAATCGATATGACCTATTTAGGTCAGCAAAATTCTTGGCGTTTGGCAAAAAAAAATTTGGCGATTCATTGGCACAGCCTATTGCCATGCCATTGAACAGGCGTATGATCAAGACGCTGCCTCGAGTTGATGATGTTTCTTCTCTGAATTGTCATCACCGTTTGCTCTCTGATTGAAGCGGACGCACGGGACAGAGAACGAGCGGTGAGAAAAAGGGTTGGTTGCCGTAATGGTAAGGGTTGAGATTAATTACTAAACCCGTGTTGCAGGAGAATCGTACTCGACGTTGCGTCTTTGATGAACTGCGGGAGACGAGATGAGCGGCAAGGCATTCGGCTGGGTGGTGGGATTGCTGGTAGTCGCGTGCGTGATCGTTGTTGCTGGAATCGGCAACGGTTGGTTTGGGGCGGGGAACAAGCCGCAAATGGTTGGTGGCGCGACGGAAAATGTCGCGGCGGTGACGCCGGCCGACCCGAATATTTCTCCCGGCCCAGGGTATGTGAAAGTGGGCGGCATCTGGCGACCGAAAATCGACGTAGAAAAGAAGGCCACGGAAGAAGCCGCCAGCGCATATGCATCGCTTCCGTCAGCTGGTTCCACGCCGCTGGTGTCGTTCGATTCGAACAAATCGACGCAGCTGATTAAGGAGGCACTCGACTCGAAAGACGAGAGTCTGGTATCGCGACTTTCGGTGATGACCGAGGCAAAACCGTTTGATCGTGAGGCATTCGAAAAAGATCCTCAGGCCTATTTGGACGAGATCGAACCGGGTCGGATTTGGCAATCGGCTCCGGAAGCCGAAGGCGTCAAACCGATCGTTCACTTGGGTGAGTTTTATCGACAACTGTTGCAAGGTGAATCGGCACCGCTGTCGGTAAAGATCGAACCGAACTTGCCGGTGACATTTTATAGCCCGCAACTTGGCCGATTCGAAAATCTACTCACGTCGATTACGGTTCGATCCGACGAGAAGGGGATCGCCAACGCGACGTATACCGCGACTCCTGGTTCGCGCGGCGATGTGACGATTTTGGCGGCCTCGCCAGTCAATTCTGGTCAGGCGAGATTTTTGATCAATGTGGTACTTCCCGATGATTCCGTCACGGCATCCACGGGAAGTAAGTAATCAGCGAATTGATGTTAGGTAGTCGAGAGAAACTTTTTCCAAAACATCCACGTAGCTTTTTTATCGACGAGGGCGTCATGAGAAGGTCAGCACAACGCAAAGAAACGACCAGCGAATGGCTTCCGTTTTTGTTTTCAGCGATCTGTGTCGGAAGCCTGGGTGCCAGTTGGTCAAACGAGAATGGTGAATCCAAAAATTCCGCCAAGGTGTCGGCCAATCGAGATGTTGTCATCGTTGAGTTCGTGGGCAATACAGGAATTCACGTCACGCCCGTCGATCTGGTGGAACCAAGTTCTATTACGTGCTTATATCCATATTATTCGGCCACCCAATACCGAAGTCCCGTCGGAGCCCAATTGTTTCAAGTCGGATTATGGCGTGGACAGAACTCCGGAAGTTGGCGGACCTGTCCTGGCGGCCCCGGAGATCCAGGCGGTCCAGATTGGCCACCGGACCCTTGCGGCCCGGGAGGTCCAGGCGATCCGCCACCTCCTCCACCTCCTCCGCCTCCGCCTCCACCTCCTCCTCCCCCTCCACCATGTCCACCAACCGATGATCCACCTTGCGGCGATGGCGGCACGTGGTTCCGTGGTTTGGGCTTGGGCGATTCGGGATGTTCAAGTTGCGGCGGCGGCGGCTTGGATCAATTGTTGGTCCAAGTTCCTCAGATTGATGCCCAGGTGACGTTTCGTCCTCAAAAGGCATTTGATTTCGGCGGCGGGGTCTCGCCTGGATTCGAACTCGAAACTTGGGGGAGCAACGTCCACGTGGCTTTGATCAACGGAACAGCTCCCTTGATCCAAGTGAACGACACCAGCACTAACGCCGTGCGAAATTGTTTCGACACCAACGGCAACGGAGTGGTCGATGGAATCTGCTACGACAATTTAGGACTCGTTAAGGCGGCCGAACTCAAAACGGGTGGACCGACCGGAACGAACACCACGAATCTCACCAGCGCGAACAGCGTCGTAGTGAAATATTATTCCGGCGTCCAATTGGAGTTTGAGTTGTGGACTGTGCCCAACCAAAACTGGGAAGGAAGCGGAACGGAAAAG
Source organism: Planctomycetota bacterium (assembly GCA_031409895.1). Lineage (GTDB taxonomy): Bacteria > Planctomycetota > Planctomycetia > Pirellulales > Pirellulaceae > JANMEB01. Next base: position 98,952 of record JANNYC010000144.1, on the reverse strand, counting down.
AAAGGTCGCTTGACGGCGATACGCGATAAAAACGGTCAAGCGACGACGCTAACCTACATCAACCCGCTCGTCACCAATGGCGGGCTGAGTACGTTCAAGATCAATACGATTACCGACTCGTATGGCAAAACATTGACTTTTGCCTATGGTGCCGACCAATCGAGTCAACCCGCGATCAGTTCGATCACCATGCCCAACGGCCAAGTAGCCCAGTTCACGTATTCCACCGGCAAGTTGTACGAAATCAATATGGCCGAAGGTTGGAAGGCTCGTTTTACTTTTGGGACTGACGCTCCGACCCAAACCAAAACGGTAACCGTGAATCATCCGGCGACCGGCACGACTAAATACTATCTGACTCAGGACTACATCAACTACAACAATACTTTGCTCAATCAGCCGGTGAATATCCTGCGGTTGATAAAAAACGGATCGAACGAAGACGTTTACGCGAAATTCCAAAACCCGAACAACGGAAATGAATATCGAATTCTTTGCGGAACAGATGTGCTCACATTCGTCAAATCGGGCGAGTATACCTCGACCTACACGAGTTGGACTTTGGGCAATCCGAGCCTGGGTTACAACGGATTCACGAATTTGAGTCTCCCGGCAGTCCCAAAACCCGCCAATCTCTTTCCGGTCGGAACCCCCTCGCTGACTATCATGCGAGCGCAAGTCCCACAGTTCCGTGACTCGACCGGCGGGATCGTCAACGTGCAACTCGACACAAAAGGTTTCGTGAAAAAACTAACGCAGCCGGATGGTACTTTTCAAGAATGGACCTACGACGGCAATAACAAACTGACGCGTTATCGCGATCGAATGGCTCGGGTCTCCAAGTACCTTTACGACGCCAACGGAAATCAAACCCACGCGCAGACTGGCATCAAAGAAGTCAGCGGAGCGGATGTGCAACAGCCCGAATACCATCAGTACGTATGGACGTACAACCCAGCGGGTTTAATCTTGGTCATGGATTGCCGGGAAGATACTCCGCAGACGGACGACACCACCCTGATTACATGTACGGACGGAGTCATGACGGCCGTTACTGGACCGGCGGCGATTCAGGGGGGTCCCAGGCCAACAACCTCGTTTACGTGGAACGGCAATAAACAATTGGTCTTGACTACGGATCCGTTGGGCCGCAATACGTCGTACGAATACGACAATCTTGGTCGGCGGGTACAGATCAACTACCACGATTCGTCCAGCGAACAGATCAAATACGGAGCGGGCGGAACTTCGTTTCAAGCCGACATGATCGTGGCCCGGAAGAATCGCGTGGGAGTTGTTGACGAGACGACCTACGATTCGAGCGGTCGCGTCACGCAACAATTGCGCGCTGCGGGAATCGATGCGAACATCCGGGATGGGAACGGTACTTATGATACACCGATCACCGATCCCAACCAGAAAAGCATCACGAACTACGAGTATCAGACCGCGTCCGACGTCGTCAAGGCAACGGTCAGCGACGGTCGGCGAAGCGAACAGACGTTCGACTTCCGGCGGCGACCGCTGACATCGACCGTTCGTCCCTCGACCGGAGTGACGCTCATTTCGCAAACGGCTTACGTCGACAACCAAGTGTTTTACACGCAGGATCCGTACGGTCGGCGACTGTACTACGGATATAGCGCGACTAATGGAACGGAATTAATTCGCACGGTCCAAGCAAATCATCCCGGCTATACGTTGGCCGATAACGCGGCGGTCTTGAATCTGGTGCGCAGCTCGGCACCCAACTCGGCGTACGTCATCAACGACGCGATCAAGGACGCCGAAGGAAACTTGATCGAAGTCATCGATGCCAGAGGGACGAGCACCGGCTACGAATACGACTCCCGAGCGCGCGAAATCCGTCGCAAGGACGCCAAGGGAACTTCGCTCGAAACGATCTCCGAAACGCTCTACGACCAGCGCGGCAACGTCGTGGAAGCTCGCGCGCCCCGCTACTTCGATGCGAGCGATACGCAGGGCTTTAACTTGGCCAAAACGACTTTCGTCTACAACGGGCGAGGCCAGCAAACGAGTCAAACCCAGACGCTCAACTCGAGCAGTTCCGCGACGACCGGTACAACCTATTTTCTCGACGGCCGCGTTCAAACGCGGACCGATGCACTCGGGTTCAACTGGCATTCGTACTGGGAGTCGTGTTGCGGGCGAATGCAGGGGACCAAGGACCCCGCCGGACAAGGGAGCTTGACGAATTCCGATTTCGCTGGTCGGGGAACGCATTCGGCTGTGGTCTCGGATTTCGACAGCCACCTTGTCGATACGCACAATCCAATCGACGCCAAGACGCTGGGTGAAGCGACGACTCGGTTTGATGCTTTGGGACGATCGAACGCCCAGTCTAGGTGGCTTGTGGCACGCGGCGCAATTGATCCGAACAATGTTCCGCTGGCGGGGCTCAATGGTGTGTCGATCAACGACGGGATCACCAGTCAGACGCTTTACGACAGTAATCTTAGCGATGGAGTTGGATTAGATAATGCGACCGGAATGTCGGTCAACAAGCTGGGTGGCGGGACTTACAACGTGTCGCTGACCAATTGTCTAACCAAGCTGGCCGACACCGTGGCCAACGGTGGTGCGGGGATCACTTTCACCGCCAACCAGAGCGCGGGAAGTGCTACGGTTTCGATCAGTCCCAACGAGGAAGTCTCCGTCTCGATCAGCGATGGATCGGGTCGCAACGTGATATCGGCTCAGATACAAGGTTGGCAGGGCTCATCGCCCAACGCGTTGGTCACCTGGAGTTGCGGCAAGTACGACACGATCACCAACGTGGCGGGATTCGGCGATTGCCTTGAGTCACAATCGATCGATGCGTTGGGCAACATCAACAAGTCACTGGCTGACGGTTCGGGACGAACACTTCGCTCGATTGACGCTGCAGGCAACATCGCAACCGCCGAATTCGATGCTGCGGGAAACGTGACCAAATCGCGCGATCCGAACGGCGTCGGAATGGACGCGGTTTACGATGTCCTTGGACGAATGACGAGCCAAACGGATACTTGGGGCGATATCACCAGCATGGCCTACGACAAAACCGGCAACGTAAAATCTCAAACCGATGCCAAGAATAAAACCACAACCATCGTTTACGACGCGGCCAATCGCCGCAAAAGCACAACTGATCGGATCAACGGGCTGATGCAGTTCGCATACGACTCCGCCAGCAATCAGCTTTCAATTACGGATGCCGAAAATCAGGTAACCAGTTATGGTTACGATTCACGCGGAATCAAAGTCTCGGATACTTACCCCGATCATACCGGCGGATCGTCGGGAAGTGCGACGTACGGGATTGTGATCTTTACTCCCGATGCGGCGGGGAGATTACAATTGAAGACCGATCAAAACGGCGATACGGTCACGTTCAATTACGATCTGGCAGGCCGGATGTTCAAGAAAGACTATCGCTTGAAAGTCAACTCTCCGTCGGGAACAATCGCTGACAGCGATACTTTCACGTTCGACAAATCTTCGCGGATGCTCACAGCCGTCAATGGGCGGTACAGCAACACGGTCACGATGACTTATTCGGCCACCGACGGACGACTCGCCAATGAATCGCTCGCGATCGCAGGACAGACTTACACGGTCGGGAGAGCGTACGATCAGCTTGGTCGTGCTTTTCAAATGACTTATCCCGATGGATCACTCGTCGAACGCGGTTTCACAAACCGTGGTCAATTGAACACGGTCAAGTATCGTCCGGGCACGTTGGGGACTCTCAATACCGAAGACACGCGGACGTATGATTTGGGTGGCCGCCTTTCGACAAGTGCATATCGGAACGGCGTCACGACAACGTACGCCTATCGAAGCAGCGGAAGTCAAAAAGATAACTTGCTTGCTTCAATTTCATTCGCCCATCCGGCTGGCGTGACCAGCGACGACGACAAAGTCGGTACGCACGCGTACACTTGGGACGCGAATAAGAACAAACAAAGCGAGTCGATCACCGGCGCCGCCACCGCCTACATCAACCTCGGCTTCACGACCGCAGGCGGCGCGGACCCCGATGGGTATGACGACGAGGACCGACTGGTTTACTTCAAACGAACCGGAACCACGAATCCACAGAGTTGGAGTCTTTCGCAAGTGGGCGACTGGAACTCGTGGTCGGATTTCGGTACGAATCAGAATCGCACTCATGGCCCAACGCATGAAATCCTGACGGCTGGCAGTTCGCCGAATAATTCGATAGTGCACGACGTCAAAGGAAACATCACCGAAATCCCAACCAACGTCACTTCACCCGCTCGCAAACTATTCTGGGACTTCGACAGTCGCCTAACTGGTGTCGACACCACCGGCGACGCAGTCCCCGACGTAACCTACGAGTACGACGCCCTAGGTAGACGCGTTGCCCGCACCGAAGGCTTGACCGCTGTGGTCTATATCCCGGCTGGCCAACAAGTGATTGCCGACTACATTCGTGGCGCGCTCGCAACGGTCGCCCCGCTGTATCGCTACGTCTGGGGCGACTACATCGACGAACCCATCTTGCGTCAAACCGTGACGACCTCGATTCATTATTACCACCACAACCAACAGTACAGCACGATCGCCTTAACCACCTCCGCCGGAGCAGTCATTGAGCGTTACGCCTACACAGCCTACGGCGTCCAATCCATCCTCACCAAAACCGGCACCACCGCCGCCTGGACCGTCAACTCCAACCGCTACACCTACACCGGCCGCGAATGGGACGACACCGCAAAAATGTTCCACTTCCGGGCAAGATGGTATGAACCACTGTTAGGAAGGTTTTTAGGCCGAGATTCTGCGGGATTCAAGAATGGTTTCAACCTCGTCGCCTCAAGTATGGGTTTGTCCAGTTGTGACCCCACCGGACACGAAGTTCCAAACAGCATGCTTTACGCAGAAACCGATTTTGCGACCGATGGTCAAATTGGCGCATTTTTTGAAGGCGCTTGGCAAACACCAACGGCCGGTTTGGTAATCTCAGATCTCCATTCGGCGTACGATCACAGCGGGCGCGGTGGAAAGGAAATTTGGGAGACTAACATTGCAAACCTATCGAGGGTGATTGACGAAGGGCACGAATTCGTGTGCTCATTATGGTGCGCTGCCTGGGAAGAGGATTGGGACGAGTGGATAAAAGCCGTTGAGCGGGACAGACGATGCTTTCCGCCTCGCCCCAAACCACTGCCCGTGGATTTGTTTGGGTGGTCACGTGGAGGTGCAATTGCGATTCAAGTTGCGCATCGCCTGAACGATGAGGGGTGTAAATGTAACATTCGATTTAGTAAGGAAACCAAAGAGATGCAGTTCAAGCCAGTCAAGGTCCGATTTCTTGGACTTGTTGACCCTGTAAATGCCGGCATGGGATTTGCGATAAATGGCACCGTTCCCTCCAATGTATTGTCTGGATATTGGGCTTACGCGGGCACGTATTTGCATGGCCACAATGGGGACAGATGACTCCGAATGGGATTGAATCCGAAGAATGGCCAGACTTGACACATGAAATGATGGGATTTAGTAAAGCAGTTGAAGACAAAATGAAAGCAAAGGCAGAAGCCAAAGGAGTGAAATGGGGCGAACTTGGTATCAAGTGAATATGGTCAACGAGTTCAAATCCTCCGTCCGATCGGTCGCGCTGAGTCGGGAGCATTGCCCTGTCTATCTAGGTCATACAAGATTCAATCAATGAACATTAATGCGAATTCTGCGTGAAGTTGCGAATACTGTGCTTGTCGGACTTACGTTAGGCATTGCTGGCGTAATGGTGCTAACGACTATTGATGTTGCGGAACAGGTTGCAAATGGTCTTGTATTATACGACCTACTTTTTTTTGATGCTTGCTTGAAAGGAGCAATTTTGATAGGACTCGTATGCGGCTGTTTCCTGTTTAAGTCAGGTTTGCGGCTCCTAGTAATTTTTAAGTTCTCTGTATCTTCGTTTGCTCTGCTGGTCTTCCTATTTTACGTTGCCTACTTGGCAATGGTCTTTCAGAAAACCCCAGGAATACACGGCCCGTTTTTCTCTCCGCAGATCTAAATAGGTCCACGCGCACTTCAAACGCATGGCGTGTAGTCAAAAAAGTCAGTCGTGGATTGGGAGCGGAATTTTCCGATGGTAAAGGGGTGTAGAGGATCGAAAATTGCGTTGGGTGCGTTCGCAAATATGGAAATGTCTCGGAGAAATCGACCATTTATTCGGAGTTATCGCAGCAGCGAACTCATCGAGGGTTCGGGAATCGTTTCGAACACGAACCATTCACGCGGCGCGACGATGGTAAAAGCGGAGCAGGCCACCGAGCCGTTTTCGGCAAACGACCGGGGCGTCAAGTTTGGACGATTGGTCGAGCGGTTCGATCAATTGGTTTTGCAGGCCTTGATGGTTTCGTTCCGCGTGGTAATGCGCGAGATACTCGGGAATCGCGTTTCGCAATTGCGGCTCATTGAAAAAGATCATTCGGTCCAAGCACTTGTGTTTGACGTTGCGGCATCTTCACTTGGAAAAGCTGCTATCATAACGAGAACTTGTCGCCGAATTGTCCGCGATGGACGTGTGCGAGACCGCAATGACTTGCTTGCGAACGCTTAATCCGAAACTTCGCACACAAAGCTTGTCGATGGCATTGGAAATGATAAAAGCGTAATCCGAAATCGCATTTGATAATGGCAGAGCCAGTGTCAACCTAAATCTTAGGCATGAGAAAGCTCGGACCGTTTCGCGAAAGACCACGATGCAACATGACTCAAAAAAATATCTTCCAGCGGATCATCGATCGCGAGATTCCGGCGGACATCGTTTATGAAGACGACCTCTGTTTAGCTTTTCGCGATATCAATTCGCAAGCTCCCTGTCATTTGCTAATCATTCCCAAAAGGCACATCGAGGGCTTGGACCAAGCAAATGCGAACGACGCCGCCGTGATGGGCCATTTGTTGATTGTCGCCGCTGAACTTGCACGCAAAGAGCGTCTGGACAATGGATATCGGGTAGTGACCAACTGCGGAGAGTGGGGCGGACAAACGGTCCGGCACTTGCACTTTCATTTGTTGGGTGGTCGAGCGTTGAGTTGGCCGCCGGGCTAAGAGAACCGCGAGGAGTGGGGGTCAGACCCGATTTTCTCCGACGACTACGCAAATCGACGACAGACCCCGCCGGTTCTCGGGCAGGTCTTGCACGATTAGTGCTTGCCGCAATTGCAACCGGGTTTGTGTGGCGTCGATCGCGACAAGGATCGCACAGAGGAAGCAAGTCGAGCACGTGGCATTGGCTTGAATTGACCCAACTCCGCTGGCGGCACGGACGACTCGATGCGATCACCGGTCCATTCGCTTTCATCAAGCACGACAGAATCGCCGTCGGCGTAGACTTCACCGCCACCGCAACTTGAGCATGAACCGCAATCCGAATTGCCGCAGCCTGGATCACTGTATGCACTGTCGCACATGTCGCAAATGTTGAAGAGTCCGCGCGAGGTAGCACAGCGGTATCGTTGTCCAAGGAATCCTGAAAACAATCCGCGCAGTCGACCGCATGGCAAGCACTTCTCGCGGCAGCCGCCTGTGAATCCTTGACAGTCGTCGCAAGGGTCATCGCAATCCGGCGGAGTGCTAATCCACTCGCCGTAATAAACTTCCCCGCATCCGCCACTGCATGTGAGCGAGCGTCGCGCGTTCCTCAAACCTTCCAGTGGACCGCAGGGAATCGGCCGCGGACTGTAGCCATCGCACTGATTACAGTTATCTTGGCACCCCGTACCAAAGTGGCGGACGCCCATGCAGCCGCTCATCGAAACGGTAACGATCAACGCTAACAGCAAACTGCGCGACATGAAAATCTCCCCACCGAATTATTGCCCACGCGAATTGCCGAACGCAAAACGCGAACCCAATTCTGATACGCCAAAGGTCGGTCGTGTTCAGCATCTTTATCGGCCGCCACAACCGCTATAATCAGCAAAAGGTCCGCACGCGGCAGGTTTTACCGCGAGGGAATCGGAATCTAGCGGCGGAAAGTTTGGCTTCGCATGTTTGTTTCATCGAGTCGTTCAAATGATAGAGCTTTATCGCGAATTGCTTTGGCTGCCAATGATAGCGTGTGTTGCTTTCGCCACTGGTTGCGGATCGGATCAAAGTCGATTTGTCGGGACTTGGACGGCGCAAGCACTTCCGAGCCGCTTGCTGGCGGACGGAGCCTCCCCTTTTGACGTCGACAAAAAAGCACAGCCTTCCGAGCGACCGACCGACTCTGCTTTCACCCCTTCCATCAGTTTGCAGTTCTATCGAAACGGGCGATTGGATACAGTCACGAACCTCCCCAACATTCAAACCCAAAAAACCGGCCAATGGCGGCTCGTCTCATTTGACGAGACAAAAAAAATCGCAACGATTGAGTGCGAGTTGATGCAACAGCGAACTCAGCATCGAGTCGAGTTCATTGACGCCGACACGATGAAGTTAGTGCCGCCCAATTTGGCCGGAACTAAATTGCAACTTGAATTCAAAAAATCGCGATGATCAAAGCGAACCGCCGAGTTCGTAAAAATGCAAACCGCACAACGTAAGGCGAGCGGCAGAAATAGATTTACCAAAGTAGCAGGCACACTCCGTGTGCCGCACCCAGACACGCACGGCACACGGAGTGTGCCTGCTACTTTTTGCACAGTAACGATTCAACCGCCGCTCACCTAAAAAGGAATTTACGATGAATGGCCGCAAGCTGATTGGGTTGTTGTTTGTCGGCCTCGCAACAATGTCGAGCGGTTGTGATTCAAGTCGCCCTAAAGTGAAACTGGAAGGGCAAGGGGATAGTTCTGTCGCAGGCAAAAACGCATCGCTGGGCCGCAGCGTCGACTTGATCGGGCTTTGGCTCGGCAAGGCCACGCTGGATCGAGCTAGCTTCAGTCAGGATTTGGCAACGATAAAGGACGCGGACGAACGAAATCGCATCGAAGAAATGGCCAAGGCATTTGAGTCCATTGCGATCGGACTGGAATTTCGATCAGACGCGACGATGGAAGTTGAAATCGAAATTCTCCCACCAAATTCCGAGCCGATTCGCGAGAGTTCGGTGACTAATTGGAAGATCGTTAGCAGCGACGCCAGTAGCATCACGATTTTATGCAGCGAAAAACTCGACGATGGCCAACTCGAAGAACAGACTTTGCGGTATGAAATCTCGTCCGATCGCAATCATTTGACGACGATCGCACCCATCGGGCCGGAACTTCAATCGTTCCAACCGCGATTCGAGTTTGAGCGTCGGATCGAAACAAACATCGCCGATGGCCCGACGATTGACCCGACTGTTTTGCGTTAGCGTATATTAGCGCGAATCAAAACGGCACTGGGACGGCCTGCGATTTCCGTCACGACGTTAAAGCAATACTTGGCATGGATCGGATAAACGTAAGCAAAACCGCCTGACCCGAACATGACTGTCGTTTTCGGCGTGCGGCCGCGAGACGCGTGACAAGCCGAGTCCCCTTTGGCCAAGTAGCTTTCCGTCTCGACAATGATTCCTGATGTCAGTTCACCGTCGATCATTGAAACCAACAATCGACCCAAAAGTTGCCGCGCGACGACTTGTGGGCTGCGCGAAAAGAACGTGCCGCCCAACGGATCATCTGCACTTCTCATACCCTTCTGCCTGTGGCGTTTTGGCTTACAATCATGTCCATGAAACGGCGAAGAATACTCGTCACCGCTGCTTTGCCGTATGCCAATGGCCCAATCCATTTGGGGCACTTGGTCGAGTACATCCAAACCGACATCTGGGCTCGGTTTCAAAAACTCCGCGGGCATCATTGTATCTACATTTGCGCGGACGACACTCACGGCACCGCGATTATGATTCGGGCTCGGCAGGAAAAGCGCTCGGAAGAAGCGTTGATCGAGCAGATGCAACGGGAACACGAGCAAGACTTTGCCGCGTTTCAAATTGCGTTTGACAATTACGGCAGCACGCACAGTCCGGAAAATCGGGCGGTTTGCAATCGAATTTGGCAAGCGATCCGCAAGGCCGGCTTGGTCAAAACGAAAGACGTTCAGCAACTCTACGATGCTCAGGAAAAGACATTTCTCGCGGATCGCTTTGTCGTTGGGACTTGCCCGATTTGCAAAGCCGAAAACCAACCCGGCGATAATTGCTCAAGCTGCGGCAGCACGTATACGCCTGCCGAAATCATCAATCCGATCAGCGTCTTGTCGGGAACCAAGCCCGAAACTCGTTCGTCGCCGCACTTGTTTATCGAACTGGAAAAGCTGCACGATTTTCTGGAAGACTGGACGCAGTCGGGCGAACACTTGCAGCCCGAGATCGCAAACTATTTGAAAGGGCATTTTCTCGGCGATTCAAAATCGGCGGCCGGTCGCAAGCCGCTGCGCGATTGGGACATCTCGCGACCCGAACCCTATTTCGGCTTCGAGATTCCTGACGCTCCTGGTCATTACTGGTACGTTTGGTTTGACGCCCCGGTTGGCTATATCGCCTCGACTCAACAATGGTGCGATCGCCACGGCGAAAAATTGGACGACTGGTGGCTCAGCGACGAATCGGAAATTCACCATTTCCTCGGCAAGGACATCACTTATTTCCATACGCTGTTCTGGCCGGGCATGTTAAAAGTCGCCGGGTTTTCCCTCCCGACGAAAATCCACATTCACGGCTTCCTAACTGTGAACGGCGCGAAAATGTCCAAGAGCACCGGGACCTTTATCCGCGCGACGACGTACGCCAAGCATTTGGATCCAATGTTGTTGCGCTACTATTACGCAACCAAACTCGGACCACGATTAGACGACCTCGATTTGAACTTGGAAGAGTTCGTCAACAAAGTCAATGCGGATTTGGTCAATAACGTCGTGAATTTGGCTTCACGCTGTGCCAAATTCGTTCAACACACAGGGCTGTCGGCTGTTTACCCGAACGACGACGGACTATTTGAAAATGCCGCTGTTGTCGGCGAGGAGATCGCGGCGGCCTACGAAGCTTGCGATTACAATCGCGCGACGCGGTTGATCATGGAGATTGCTTATCGAGCGAACGCGTTCATCGAAAATGCCGAACCGTGGAAGCTCAACAAAGACCCCGCCAGTGCTCAACGATTGCAGGACGTTTGCACAATCGCACTTAACGTATTTCGCCAATTGGCGATCTTTCTCGCACCAGTGCTTCCACGATTGTCCGAACAAGCGGGCGAATTGTTGAACGATCCGATCACGAACTGGAATCAATCGACGAAACCATTGGCGGGAACGCCCGTTGCCGAATTCAAACATTTGCTTAAACGAATTACCCTGGAGGAGGCTAACGCCATGATGGAAGAATCGAAACAGATCGACATCGCGCCCCCGCAAATCGCTGCCTCAGACAGCGATCAACTGCTTCGTGATGACCCGATCTCGCCGGAAATTACAATTGAGGACTTTACCAAGATCGATTTGCGCATCGCGCGGATCGTGGCCGCAGAGCATGTTCCCGACGCCAACAAGCTGCTCAAGCTCACCGTGAGTTTGGGAGGCGATCATCGGCGCACCGTATTCGCCGGAATCAAACAAGCGTATGAACCGCAGGCGCTCGTCAATCGACTGGTGGTCGTTGTCGCCAACCTCAAACCGCGGCAAATGAAGTTCGGCTTGAGCGAAGGGATGGTCTGCGCCGCTGGTCCGGGCGGAACCGATGTCTTCGTGATTGGCGTCGACGAAGGAGCCAAACCCGGCCAACGCGTGAAGTAAAGTCGCCATGTATTTCGCTCCTTGCTCCCTGCCACATTGCGAGGAGGGGGGGAATTTAGGATTTCTGATTTCAGATTTATGATTTCAGAACGGAGATTGCAAATACCAACTGATTTGTGGTGTGAACCTGCGCTGTGAGTACAATCGCGAGGCCCGAATTTTTACGGCTCAAATCTGAAATCGAAAATCTGAAATCATAAATCCCGCACTTAAACTATGTCACTCGCAGCGCGGATCGCCGACCGGCTTGTCCTCAAACCAACTCGCAATGCGATCGATCCTGAAAATCGCCGCCGACGCTTAATTGAAACTTCGTTTGGCACAATCGAAGTCTGGATATACGACCACAACGCTCTTAACGAATCAGACAGAGCAGTCGCGATCAAATTTCCTGGTGCTGGCGGGCGTGCCGAAAAAGGAGGCCCACACCCATTCGATTGCTGGCCAGACGTTTGCGCCGAAATTTGGATCGTCAACATGCCCGGTTACGGCGGAAGCGCCGGCCGAGCGATACTTTCAAGTATCCCCAAAGTCGCTGAGCGAGTCTGGGAGGAAGTTACGAAAACTCATGCCGGATTGCATCCGCTGGTGATTGGCAACAGCATCGGTTGTTCCGCAGCCCTTTTTCTCGCGGCCCATTTCGACGTTGGTGCCGTCATGTTGCGCAACCCAGTCCCGCTACGAGAACTGATTTTGGGTCAACATTCATGGTGGAACGCTGGATTGTTTTCCCGTTGGCTCGTCCGCAGCCTTCCCGCCGACCTCGACCCAGTCGCCAACGCCCGCCGCTGCCGCGCCCCCGCATTCTTCTTCCAATCCGCCGCCGACACGCTCGTGCCAACCTCATATCAAAATCTCGTTATCGCCGGATACACCGGCCCCAAGACTGTTTTCAAAGCTTCCGGAATGGATCATCACGACACACTGCCCGAAACGCACCAAGTTGGCTATCGACAATCGCTCCAATGGCTTTCCGAGAATCGAAGACGATAGATTTTGCGTCGCGATGAGGGCGACTTCGCAGATCCAATTATCCTGGGGTAGCTTCGACGGCGAGACGGTGAAGCTCTTCACCCAGAGCATTCGGAAACAAGACAAAGCTAAACTCGCGCGAACGAAGGATATTCGCGTGTTCTAATTCGACATTGAGCTTTCGGCGGGTTTGAATTAGTTGATCGGCGAGCGATTTTAACTTCGTTGTCAACAATTGGTTGATGTCGCGAATCGACTGATGCCTAATGCTCAAGTTGATGTCTGGTCCCACGCGCTCGATCCACATTCGCTTGGCAGCTATTAGTTCATGGACTGTCCCATTGGATTCATCGAAGTAATTTTCTGGATGATAGACGAGTGAACGCAAGTCATTATCAATGCATCGAACGTCCGCGCGTGAAACATCCGGGGAACTCACCGGCAAATGGATTGTTGCCGTCAATGTTAGAAATCTTGGGGGCTCGATCCGGAAAAATTGCCTTGCGATTTCATCAGTGACTTCATCGTAAACTGAACCGCCAATGCCGTGTAAGAACAGGTCACTCAAGACGATTCGTGCATACATCGTCGTCATCATAGCCCGCGGACGAATGGCGACCCCTTCCGCGTCAAGCTGTTGTAATCGTTCGGCCAAGCTCGCGCCAGTCTTTATTCGAAACTCAAGGAGATGACGATCGTGCAAGATTACTTCGCCACCTGATTGACGAACATACAGGCGTCGGCGCACCGGCGAGGATTTGGACCAAACCCAAAATGGCGTTTCGAATTCGCATTGTCCGATTTCTAGATCGGGGACTGGATGGCTGCGGCTGCGAAGTTTGTGAATCAGGCGAAATTCGGCGAGGCACTGGTTGTAGATGCCGATAAATGCATCGATCCGCTCGATGACGTCGGCAGCAAATTTCCAAAAAGGCTCTGTTCGGCAGACATGGCTCAGCGGCAATTCGAGTGTGCTCAATCCCAAATCGGCTTCGGTTCGATGGCGTGCGGCCGCAATGGCTTGGCCAACATTTTCGACACGTTGATATTCCGCCAAGACTTGCGGCCAGAACTGTTGGACAAGGGGCTGGTCGACGAACGGCCGGATCGATTGCGCGGATCGCTTGGCGAACGACCGAAAGCTTTCGTGATCGGATATCTTGGCCAGCTCGAATGGAACCGGAAACTCGATTCGGTCAAAATGGATTTGCTCGACAAGCGGCTTCGCAATCGAACCAGTCGGAATGCGAATCGACGCTTGACGATAAACGTCATTGTCGATGATCAGTTGAACTGCGCTTGCCGAAAATTGTTGTCCTAATCGACTCAAGACGAAATTCTTAAACCAAACTCCGGGATGAAACAGGTCTGGTTGGTGGCCGGAGAGTATGACGCGATCGGCGTTGAATTGCTTATCAGCCACATCGCGATATTGTCGAGTGTAATGCAGCGCGAATTTCAAGAATTCGATCCGGGCATTGGTTCGCAGCGTGGCCAAGAAGCTTGGCGCATTAGTTCTGCCCGCTAGGTTTGCTTGCCAAATAGAATTCCATTCGCGCGGCGGCGGGTCCAGCAAACAATCGCCGGAACGCGAGGGAGCTTTGAAATGGCGGCGAGCAGCGCTGGGCACCGCGTTTGGCATCAAAGCTGCCTTTCAGCTTTCAGCTTGGGGCAGTCGTCGGGCAAAGCCGCAATGCAACGATCGAGGATCCGATGGTAATAGTTGAGTCGGACCGCCGGGTCGTCAAGTGTTGGCCCAAACGTCCGCGCGGCGTCCAAGTAAATCAATGGAACCGGCAGTTCCTTGATCCGAAACTTGTGACAAGCGGCTTGGACCCAAACTTCCAAGGGCATCGCGTAACCGAATTCCGTGATCTTCAGTTTGCGCAACGACGCAACGCGATATGCCTTGAAGCCGCAAAACGCATCAGTGAGGTTGAAGTGCAACGAGTCATTGATTTCGTTGGTGATTTGTTGGTTGATCCATTTTCGTTCGGCCGGCGGCTCGGAATCTCCCGCGAACATTTTGAGATAGCGGCTTCCGGAAACGATGTCGTATTTGCCTTTTGCACATTCGTGGACAAACGCGCGGATCGACTGCGGTTCATGTTGCCCGTCGCAGTCGATCGTGACCAAGTATTCAAATTCTTGATCGATGGCATATCGAAAGGCGGTCGCCAAAGCCGCACCGTATCCTCGATTAGGAGAGTGCGTTTCGACCACGATGTCATTTCGCTTCGCCAGCAACCCGGCAGTTCCATCCGTCGAACCATCATCGACGACGAGCACGTTAGAGCTGTACTTCGCGACTTCGTCCAAGACTTGGTTGACCGTTTTCTCTTCGTTGTAAACTGGAAGCGCGGTGACGAAATTTGCATTCATTTAGCACCCTAAGAAAACCAATAATCGACGTGTGACTAAGAACGGCCAAGCCTCAATTGTTCTTGGAATCAGTCTATTCTAAAAGCGGACCAACGAACGTCAAACGATTCGGCAAAAACTCCGTTGGGAATAGCGTTTTGGGGCAACTACCAATTGCTTATGGGGTCAGATTCTCGCTCGCTTGCCCAAACCGCAAGATCGCTAAAGCCGCTTTGGATTTGCGCCGCCAATTGTTCGATTCCGAATCGCTCGCTTTGGTAATGTCCAAGCAAGATCAACGCCACGCCGCTTGACTGACATTCGAGGCACGAGTGAAAGTTCATTTCGCCCGTAACGAAAGTATCACAACCTTGCTGGATCGCGGACGCCAGGAGTGAACCCCCGCTGCCACATGCAACCGCAACACATTCGATTTTTCGCGCTGGCGAGACAACAGCCCGCATGGCGGCTGCGCCAAACGATGACTTGATTCGCCCGATCCAATCGGGCCACGACAACGGCGGCGCAAGTCGCCCCATTCTGCCGCTGCCCCGCGAATCACTTGAATTGTCCCCCACCAACGCAAGCGGACAAACTTCGCTCAAACCCAATCGTTCGCACAACATCTCGTTAATGCCAGACGACCCCGAATCAAAACGAGTATGCGGACTGTAAACGGCGATCCCGGCGCGGATGAGCTGCCATAGCATCTTGCCTGCGATTGAATCAGTCGTGATCCGCGCCAACGGATGAAATGGAAGCGGGTGATGCGAGACGATGAGATTAACGCCTCGGTCGATTGCCTCTTGAACACTGGCGGGCGTAATTGTCAAGCACGTCATCACATAGCGCGCGGTTTGTGTGCGATCGCCAACGAGTAGCCCGGTATTATCCCAAGACTCCGCGAGGGCAATCGGGTACAAGCAATCGAGAAATTGACAGACTTCGGCAATTGTTTTCACGCCGCATTCCTTTCAATGAATCGGGTTTGCATTTATCATACGATCATGTTGCAGCTTAAGCTTGGCCTACAACTCGAAAGTCTCAAACTACCTTTTCGACAATCGCTGCACGTGGCTGCGCAATTGGGCGTTCAAGCCGTCGAAATCAATGCGCGAACCGAGCTTCAGCCCCAGGAGCTTAGTCGGACCGGCGTGCGGCACGTTCGCAAATTGCTGAACGATCTCAGACTCTCGGTTTGCTCAGTCCATTTTCCCACGCGACGTGGTTACGGCGATGCGGAGGACCTGGAAAGGCGAATCGACGCTACCAAAACCGCCATGACGATGGCGTATGAACTAGGCTGCAGCGTCGTCGTCAATCGAATTGGTCCAATTCCTGAAAACAAAGAAGTCGAAAATTGGTCAATTCTCTTGCAAGCTCTCACGGAACTGGGTCGGCATGGGCAGCTTACCGGCGCTTGGCTCGCGGCGCGGACGGGTAGCGACAGCGGCCAGCGACTTGCCGATTTGATCGCAGCCGTGCCGAGCGGAACGCTTCACGTGGACTTCGATCCTGGATCGCTCATTATGAACGGGCATTCGGTTGAGGACGCGATGCGAAGACTTGCCGATCATGTCGTTAGCTTTCGTGCATTCGATGGCGTGCGCGATGCGTCCGGTAGAGCGATTCACGTGCAGCTTGGGCGGGGCTCGGTGGATTTTCCGCTGATGCTAAGCTTGCTTGAGGAAAAGAGGTTCGGAGGTTATGTCATCATCGAACGCCGCGCAGATCAAGACGCAATTGTGAGCTGCCAACAAACGATCGAATATATGTCGAGCCTGTTTTAAGAAAGCTCATTCGGCGACGTTGCTTTATTACGGGCGCTAGTAAAGTCGCGTCGCTGCGGCAGATTTTTCAAGCGAGGCTTCAGTCACGATGAATTCCCGTGCTTGGCAATCTTGACCCAATACACCGCAACTGATGCAAGTCTTCGCGCCAGTTGCTGGCGGCCCCAACGGAGTCGTCGCTGCCGCACCCAAAAAGATTGTGACCAAACCGACCCAAAAAAGCAGTGGGCGTCGGTTCGGCAAGTTTGGATTTTGCAAGCTCATGACTTACCTCGGAATTTTTAGCAGCTTCGAAAGCAATTTCATGCTGTCATGAATTTGGACTGAACAAGTTGTTGGGTTGCTTGCAACCGAAATCGCCATAGCCGGGACTTCGCGATCAATTCGACCTTCAATGTACGCACATTCGCTGACGGAGACAACCGGATTGGTGCTATGCGTAAATTGAGAAGCCGTTTCGGGTTAGACGGTTAGTTCCGGCGGTTAGCTTCGTGCTAATTGTTCGGATTAATCCTTCCGATCCAGAAATGCGTGTCGTATTGCCTTCATTTGGGAGGAAGCCAACGTGAGGATTCTAGTCGCGCTATTTTCAACGGCGCTGTTGTTGTGGGCCAGTGGCTCCACCCAAGCACAATGGGACATCTACAACAACGATAGTCCACGGTGGAAAATGGAATCGTCGATCCTGGCTTTGGATCGCCGAGGGGATGATAACGGTGTACCACTGATCACCGATTCGCTCACACGAGCGACTTTGTTCGAATCCGGCCAAGCAACCGATTTGAATACCGCCGCCGGCGTCGACATTTCGGTGCAATTCCATCCTTATGGAGTTGTCGAAATGGAAATTGAAGGCTCTTTCGCCCGCTGGGAATCGGCCCTTGATTTCTTTGGACCGAATCTGGCAACACCATTCTTGCCACCGACCTTTAGTCCAGACGAAATCAATTATCAATATGAATCGAGTCTATTCAGCTTGGAGCTTAACGCGCGCCGCGAAATCGCTCCAGGCTTGACCTTTTTGTTCGGTCCGCGTTTTGTGTACTTGGAAGAAAATGCCCAAGTCGACACGACGACCACGATTGTCCCGCCTCCACCTCTCCCCATTTTTAGTGCGACAACGCAAACCATCGTTGACACCAAGAACCCGATGTTCGGCGGCCAAATCGGTGCCGAGTGGGATTTCTTGCTGACTCGCGATATCCGCGTCCACAGCTTTATTAAAGCTGGCGGCTACGAAAATTTGACTACCGCGTTTGTCAAACAATCCACGACTGGGTTTGACGACACGGAAAGCGAGCGGCACAAAGCGGCCGGTTCATTCGTGGGCGAACTAGGCGGACGCGTTTATTTCGACATCATCCCTCGGGCCTGTTCATTTTACGCTGGTTACGAAGCCATGTGGATCGACAACGTCGCGCTGGCACCTGTTCAATTCATCACGGTTAACAACCTCGACGCCGATGTCATCTTGGGCGTGACTCCGTTCGTGCATGGTGCGATTTTCGGACTTGAATTCGTCCACTAATAAATTTCACTGCGCAACGAAACACCAATTCTCCTTTTGCACTTGGACCGGCATCCCACTCCGGCCCAGAGTGCGACCCAGAAGCGCAAAGGCTGCCCGCGGCAGCCTTTGTCGTTTCTTGACCCAAGAAGAAATCCGCTCGCATTTTGAAGGATTATCTACACCAGAGCGGTATGCGAAGTCACGTGCTCGTAGCCGAATGCATCAAAGTACTTTGACCACTCGCGGCGCACTCGGCGCTGGGTCGCTTCATCGAGCCGAGCCGGCCTTGCCTGATGGTCGCGACGTTGATCGAGATACTCTGCAATATTGCCGCGCACCGAATCATTGAAGTCACCCAGCGAAAGCCGCTCGTAGATTTTCTGAACTTCAGCTTGAGGCGCGGCGACTAAATCTTCGAATTTGAGTTCGATCAAGTTCTCGGCAGGCAATGCATCGCGTTGTGCAAAATAACCTTCGTACATCCGAGCGTACGAGTCCATTACCAAATCGTGAAGCTGGCTTTCAGTGTAACGTGCGATCTGAAATCCCTGGACTTGATCAAGCGATCGCCAAAGCCGCAACGTCGAGCCGAAAACTTGGAATGGATCACGCGCTAGATGGATGAACTTGGCACCCGGAAACCATTGCGACAAAAGGCGAACGCGACCCGTGTGCGGCGGCGATTTCAGGACAAGCTGCTTGCCGCCGTAATGGTACGTGAGCGCTTTGAAAAAATACTCTAGCGATTCGCGAAATCGCACAACTTTTTCCGGCGAAGCGCTATCGAAATTCAACAAATCCAAATCGCCCACTTCGCGATTCGGAAAAGCCATCCGCAGATACGGCGTCGGAGCACCCAATCCACACAGCGCGAACTCATCTTCTTGAGGCAAGTGTGGTCTCAACAGCATGTCGTCCATCGGCCTACGCTGCGGCAATAACCATCCGACGAAAGGAGCAAAGAATCGCTTTGACAGCAAAAAATGATGCGGTACAAAGCAATCGTAATTGGTCGCGTAAGCGAATTGCGGGTCGCACGTCAACAACTCGTGTAGAAGGGTCGTGCCCGTCCGCCAATGCCCAATAATGAAAACGGGCGGGCGCTCGATCCGCGTTTGTTCGATTTTTTTTTGTAGCAACATCCGTTGAGCGGCCGACCAAAGCGTATTAAATACGCTCATGGTTCCCACGGTACACGACAGCGGAATTCGTGCCGGATGAATTGCGAATCGGTTCCGCCGGAGGAGCCGAACGTAATCGACCATTCGCATGCCGTGCCAAAAACGGGGCGACCAGAAGGGATACCAATTTGGCTTGAAGTCGTCGGCCACGGTTTTTTGGTCCGGCAAAGCGGATTGCGGGTAAGTTGACTGAAAAACTATCCGAAATCCAATATGTTCGCCTCGCCCGCAGCTTCGGGGGAGAGGGCAGGGTGAAGGAACGATTGAGTGTTCGGTGAGTCGCTAAAAAGTCTTTCGCCGATACTGAAATCTGACGCTCTACATTGTAGCAAACCTGTCCACAGGCAGGGCGACTGACGAATTCAATCTTTTGTCGTATCTTTTCGAATACACGGCACGATAATAAAAGCGACAGCCGACGTTTCACCAATTAAATGTTTCAGGTACCGCGAATCGAAGCAACTATGTTCTATCTGATCGACGGATACAATTTGGTCTTGGCAAGCGGTTTGGCTCGAACGCTGAACGGACCTGGGAATTATCTGCGCGCACGAAGCCGGTTGCTCGGATGGCTCGCAGGCAGCCTGACCGAAATGGAACGTGACAGAACCACTGTCGTTTTCGACGCCAAGCCAGGAACCGTTGAAAAGAAGGAATTAATTGTCGATGGAATGCGTGTGCTTTTCGCCGTCGATTATCCTGACGCCGACAGCCAACTGGAAGAATTAATTGCCAAGCACTCTGCCCCCAAGCAACTTACGGTAGTCTCCAGTGATCAACGCATCCGAACGGCCGCCAAGAGTCGCCGCGCGCAGGCAATAACCAGCCAAGATTGGCACGATCAAATGGAACGTCGCAAGCATCAACCACCCGAACTCGCCGAAACCGACGAAAAACCCTCAGTCGGCAACGCCGAACAACTTATTAACGAGTTCGACACCGCCGAAATTCAGCGATTGATTGACGATGAGCCCAGGGATTACCCTTGATCGCTGAATCGACCTCTCCCGAAGCGTTCTCGGGTTTTAGCATGATGGTTCGGCGCTTCAGGAATCTATTTGTTCCAACTCTTCCCAACGCTGATAGGCCGAGCTGAGCTGATCTTCGAGAGCCGCCAGTTCGGATTTCTTCGTGACGATTAAATCGCCGGACCGTTGATAAAAGCTGGGTTCCGCCATCAACGCATGAAGTTCGCTGATCTCGGCCTCAATCTGTTCGATGCGACGAGGCAATCCCAAAAGCTCCTGCTGCTCAGTGAATTTGAGCTTGCGCGACTTGGCGGATTTGACAGAGTCCAAAACTTTGGGTGCATTTCCGACCAGAGTTCCGCGCGCGGCAGGAGACCTCTGCCACTTCGTTTTGTTTTGTCCGTTCCCCACTAGAGTCGCATGATCCGTGTCAGACCGCTGCCGAATCCAATCGTCGAAGCCACCATCGTATTCGCTGATGCCACCGTTCTCAAACACGATCGTGCTGGTGACTACGTTGTTGAGAAATGCCCGATCGTGGCTCACCAACAGTACGGTGCCTTCAAACGCAACTAGTCGCTCTTCCAACAACTCGAGAGTCTCCGAGTCGAGATCGTTGGTTGGTTCGTCCATCACAATCAGATTGGCCGGTTTTGCAAACAATTTGGCCAACAAGATCCGGTTGCGTTCACCGCCTGACAGGAAACGCACTTCCGTTCGTGAGCGCTCTGGCGCGAACAAAAAGTCTTGCAAGTAACCCAAGATGTGTCGCTTGTTGCCGTTGAGCTCGAGCCAATCGTATCCGTCGCCGACGTTTTGGACGACGGTTGCGTTTTCATCGAGTTGTTGCCGCATTTGATCAAAATAGGCAATCGAAAGATTGGTCCCAAGACGAACCTTTCCTATCGTTGGTGCAAGTTGTCCTAACAAGATCTTGATAAGCGTTGTCTTGCCGATGCCGTTGGGGCCAATAATCCCAATCTTGTCGCCGCGCATAACCGTCGTGGAAAAATTGCGCACGATCGGTCGATGCTCGTAGTTGAACCCAATGTTCTTTGCATCGACGACAAGATTGCCACTGCGCTGGCTTTCCTGAATCTGAATTTGCGAAGTGCCGACGGTCGAACGCCGCATGCTCCGCTTCAGACGCATAGCTTCCAAAGCTCGAACTCGGCCCTCGTTGCGCGTACGACGAGCTTGGATGCCGGTCCGAATCCAAACTTCTTCCTCCGCTAATCGTTTGTCAAATTGAGAGTTTTGGGATTCCTCCGCCGCCAGCATTTGATCTTTGCGCTGGAGAAACGTGTCGTAGTCACAAGTCCAATCGAACAGCCGACCGCGGTCAATTTCGAGGATTCGATTGGCGATTCGCTGCAGGAACATGCGGTCATGGGTCACGAACACAAGTGACGACGTGCAGCGGAGCAGAAATTTTTCAAGCCATGTAATCGCGTCGATATCGAGGTGGTTGGTCGGCTCATCGAGAAGCAATACGTCGGGCTGCGATACGAGAGCTTTGGCCAGCAAGACACGACGTTTCATTCCGGAAGAAAGGGTGCCGAAGTCGTTTTCGGGATTCAGCTCCATGCGGGACAAGATTTGATCGACTTGGAGTTGCTGTTCCCAGTGTTCTTCGTGTTGGTCCAGACGATCAGAGACGCCGGAGTGCACGATTTGGGAAATGGAGCCAGTTGTGTCCAAAGGAACTTCCTGCGGCAACAGAGCGATCCTCGTTCCGGGGTTGACGGCCACGACTCCAGCATCTGGCGCGACAATTCCCGCGATCGCGCGAATCAACGTCGTCTTGCCTGCACCATTGCGCCCTAACAGGCCGATGCGCTGACCCGGTCCAATCTGGCAAGAAACGGAATCGAGCAGCGGCGGGCCGCCGAATCCGATCGTCAATTCGCGGATTGTGATCAATGTCATGGGTGGTAATTGGAATATTGGGACGGTTTTCAGCGACGAATATGGCATAAAAAGCCACCTGCGCCTAATTGCTTTCGGTTATTTTCGGCCGAACTTGTGCGTTTGCCCAATCGGCGGCGATGAAAGGGATAGCACAAGGAGTTTTTCATGTTTCGCAAGCTCACTGGATTTCGGTCTCGAACTGGCAAACACAACCGCCGAACCACGAACACCGTGGACGCAAGACTCGCCTTAGAGAGTCTTGAAGACCGGATGATGTTGTCCGTCATCAGCTGGGCCAACCGGGCGGATTTCGATACGGAATTCGGTCCCAACACAGCCACGGCGCGGGCCGACATCGATCGAGCCATCCTGGATTGGCAAAATGCCATCACCAGCTTCAATTACGCCGCCCCTCAGAACTACAAAATTTACTTCTATGTCGCTGACATCGGGGAGCCCACAACGCTCGCCAATGGCAGAGTTGCTGGGGTTAGTTTTCTTGACCTCAAACCTACGAGTGGAACCATCGTTATGGATGACGATGCTGCCGGAGGCGGTTGGTACTTCGATTCCACTCCCGGTGACGACGTCGAATTCACGAATCCGATCGCACCGTTTGCCGCAAGTGGAGGGCCGGCGGGAAACGATTTTTACAGCGTGGTTGTTCACGAACTCGGTCATGCTTTGGGCATGTCCAGCTCTTCGAGCCTTTGGAAGAAGGCCGCCAAGAACGGACTAATCCTGCTGGCGGATAACAGTTTTGCCTTTTTGGACGCTGACAAAGTGCATATCGACGCGACAAGCCACCCGTTTGACGCTATGAATCCCGGCATTGGTCCCATGACGCGCAAGAACATTTCCAACTTGGACCTGAAAGTCTTGGCCAAAGTCTTCGGCTACGACGTCAATCTCGCTGCTGCACAACAGAGAAGTTTCATCGCCACGTTTAATCCGACCACACGCCAGCTAGCCGTCCAAGGCGATCTCACAACGAGCTATGACGACATTCGGGTCGACGTCTTTCCCGGCGGCTCAATTTTTGTAAACGTCAACGGGCTCGTCAAAAATTTCATTCAAAGCGCCGTTGGGTCGATCGCCGTGTACGGTAGAAGTGGATCCGATGACATTCGAATCGGTGCCACCGCCGTGAATCAGCCGCTGTTCATCAGGGGCGGAACTGGCTTCAACAAAGTCTATCTCAGCTACAGTGCGTTCCACCTCGGCACAATCCAGGGTGACATTGAAGTGGCCGAAGAAAATGGCCTCACAACTGTCACCTTTCAAGACGAGCGAAACACCTTCGCCCGGAACATCTCCGTTGGAGTGAGTTCTGTGACGTTCTCGGGCAGCAATGCCAAAGTCAGTTACGCATTCGCCAATACGAATCTTAATCTTTATGAAATGATCATTCGCGGTGGTTCCGGCGGCAATACCTACACCATCGATAATCAAACTAGCAACACAATCATTCGACTTTTCACTGGCCTGGGAAACGACGCGGTCAACGTCCTAGCCACAAAATACCCGCTATTCCTGGAGGGCGTTTCTGGGTTCGACCGAGTCACGATTGGTCGCCCGGACGGTGTTGCCCTTTCCCGAATTCTGGGTTCCGTTTTCGTTAGTAATGCGGCCTCGTTTACGGACCTCATCGTCGATGGCACCGGTTGGTTCCTTCTCGCCGCAAAAGAGATCCTGGTCAGCGACACCAATCTCCAGGGTCTGGCGCCAGCCAGCATCGGGTTCAATCCACTTGGGATCCGATCGCTTACCATCAAGGTGCCCGACAATTCCTCACCGGCGGGCAACACGATTCAGGTGAATAACACGCCGCAAAATCGGATTAATAACCTCCAGGTCAATCTCCATACCTGCCGCTTTGCAGACACGGTCAATGTTCGGCGCACGTCGTCGGCACTATCGATTATCGGAAAAAGTGGAGCGGACAAGATCAATCTCGGCCTCAACGGCAACGTGCGGAACATCGCCAACGCGGTATATGTCGTCAACCCGGGCGGTGCCAGCGTGGTGAATGTGGACAACTCGGCGGATGGAGTTTCGCGCACGACGATTGTCTACCGGAATGGCGCCAATACTGTGATTAGTGGCTTGACCCCAGGGGGAGATATCGTCCTCCGCAGTCCCGATTTGGGTTCATTGATCATTCGCACCGGCGCCGGCGGCAACTTCTTCCGAGTCCATGACACGCCGAGCATCGCGCCGACATCCATTTTTACGGGCGCTGGGAATGATCGGGTTGACGTCGATGGTACTCGCGGACCACTTGCCATCAACGTACAGGGCGGGGGCAACAACATCTTTATTGGAACAGCGAACGCCAGCCTGGACACAATCAACGGCCCGGTCAACGTCAGTGGCCCAGTTGGTTCGAACACTCTCAGAATTAACGATGGTACTTCGACAACAGGTCATGAATACGTGGTCGACAGGGACTTCGTTCAGCGGCTCGACAAGGCCCGAATTGGCTACCAGGATCTCGCGTCATTGAGATTGGACGCCGGAACCGGCACGGATACCGTTAACGTCTTGCGAACCCTAAATCCCGTCGTCATCGATGGCCACGGGGGCGGTGACACGGTCAACCTCGGCTTGGACGGAGATATGGGGAACCTTTTTGGTACACCGACGATCCAAAATCTCGGTCCATCCTCGCAGACATTGCACTTGAACAATTGGGCGGACGCGGCGTTTCAAACGGTGACCATGTTTTTGGAACCTCAAAGTGGTTTCTACATTGTCCGAGGTCTGTCACCCACGAATATCCGGTTCAAAGACGTTGGCGCCCTGGAAGTATCTACCGGAGACGGCGGAAGCAACTTCACGATCGACGTCATCAGCCGTTCTTCTCTGAAGGCCACAATTATCACTGGCAACGGCAACGACACAATCAATGTCGTCCGATACCGTGGCAACCTTACCATCAATCCTCAAGACGGTCCTAACGAAATCGTCCTGGGCAGCGCGCAGTACGGGCTTAGCAACGTGCGCGGATTAGTGACGATCGTTGATGGAGCTGGCGCTGAATCCCTCACAATGATCGATACGCCGAATACGATCGGCCGTCGGTTTACCATTAGCGATACCCTGACGAGCATCACTGATGCGCCCGACAGCACCGTCAGCCGAGACATTGCGGCTTATTCGGGCTTGACCGGCTACACGTTACGGAGCGGCGCTGGCAATGACGTATTTAAACCCGAGTCGATGCCGGGAATTAGCGGAACGATCGACGGTGGCGGCGGCGTCAACACACTCGATTACTCGGAGTACGCGGTCGGTTCGGACGACCAGCCCATCGCGGGACGAGTGAGCTGGTATAAGGGCGAGGGGGACTTCACTGACGCGATCGGTGATAATGACGGGATTCCACAAAATGGCGTTACGTTTGCCCCAGGCCGAGTCGGAAACGCGTTTAGTTTCGATGGCGTGGATGATTTCGTCGAAATCGCCGACAGTCCGAATCAATCCCCGGCGTCGATCAGCCTCGAAGCCTGGGTGAATCCCGACACATTAGACGGTTTCGACGTCATCATGTCGAAATATCAATCGGTTGTGCCAGGGAACTATAGTTGGGCTTTCTCCAGGAATGGCGGAAACGTCGAGTTCGGTGTCTATCAGGGGACGACGGGGCGCGTGGTTGGTACGATTGACCCGGTACTTGCTGCCGGCCAATGGCGACACGTTGTCGGGACCTTTGACCTCGCGACTCAAGTTTTGGCGATTTTTGTAGACGGCGTTGCGATTCCGACCGAATTTGTTCCAGGCCACGACGCGCCGATCACGGCCATCAATGACAGTAGCAGCCCAGTTCGCATCGGGGCTCTCGCCAACTCTAGCGGAATCGTTTCAAACCATTGGGATGGCCTGATCGATGAACCAACGATTTACGACCGCGCTTTGAGCGCCGCCGAAGTTCAGTCGTTGTATGCACCCGACGCCGCCATCTCTGTTTTGGTGAGCTGGTACAAAGGCGAGGGTAACTTCACGGATTCGATCGGCGGCAATAACGGCACACCGCACAACGGCGTTGGCTTCGCTCCTGGGCGAATCGGAGGCGCGTTCAGCTTCGACGGCGTGGACGATTACATACAAGTGCCCAACGCAGCCGACCTTGAACCGGCTACCGTTACTGTCGAGGTCTGGGTCAACTCGGCAAACACTCCGGGTGACAATAGTTATATCCTGTCCAAGGGCGCCCACAGTACCATCGGC
The DNA here is from genome assembly GCA_031409895.1 of Planctomycetota bacterium. GTDB lineage: Bacteria > Planctomycetota > Planctomycetia > Pirellulales > Pirellulaceae > JANMEB01. The sequence continues at coordinate 72,287 of JANNYC010000144.1, read as the reverse complement.
GGTTCGTATGCTCTCTACACGGGGTACAACAGCATCATTTTCTATATTAGTGACGGTGCGACTTACGTGCACTCACCGGAAGGCGGCGACATCTGGGACGGGAACTGGCATCACGTGGTTGGAAGCTATGATGGCGATCGCATTCGACTCTACGTCGATGGTGCGGAAGTCGGCGTCGGAACGCAAACGAACATCGACATCCGCTACGAAGGGACGGACCCGAGCGATCTCTTCATTGGAAGCTATGCAGCAGACTATGGCTACCACTTCTCCGGGCTCGTCGACGAGCTATCGGTTTACAATCGTGCCCTCAGTTCCGCCGAGATTCAGGCGCTCTACTCCGGCGACGGCGCCGGCAACTCGAGTGGTGTTGTGGTGAACCTGCAGTTGGGCACGGCAACCGGCTTAACGGCCGGGATCAGCGCCATCCAAAACGTCATCGGCAGCGTGGGCAACGACATCATCGTGGGCAACGGCGGCAACGTGCTAAGCGGAGGTGCCGGCCGAGATCTGCTCATCGCCGGAGCTTTTGCCAGTTCTTTGGTCGGCGGCGATGGCGATGACATACTGATCGCGGGGACGACCAACTACGACAACGACCAGACCGAACTCCAAGCGATCATAGCCGAATGGACGAGTGCTGACGACTACGCCACGCGCGTCGCTAACCTCATGAACGGAGAGGATGCGGCACCGCTCTTGAATGCCACAACTGTTTCCTCCAACGGCGGCGGCAATACGCTCGACGGTAACGCCGGGCTGGATTTCTTCTTCGCCAACATGGATGACTTGGACACGCTTTACGGCGATCCATTGACCGAAGAGTTCGTGGCCGTGTGACGCGGAGTGTTGATTTTCTCCGATCACGAATTTAGACTATGGAATAGGCACGAATCGTATTACTCGTTTAACGGCAAGCCGAAGGCGACTGCTTTGAATGGGGCAAATGGGTCTAAGAACGCAGTCGCCTTCGGCTTGCCGTTAAACAAATCAGGACAACTCGGGTACTTAATTCATTTCTATTCCTGATTATCTGACGCACAAAAAAAACGACTAAACTCTCGGAGTCACATCTATGTGGAGTCTCAAACCTACGACGATCGACGTTCGATCTTCGGCCCGTCCGCGGGCGAAAGCCAGCAACAAGTGGTCGCGCCAAGGCGCGGATCGAACGCACATCGGCCTGGAAACGCTCGAGCCACGACTGTTCTTGGCGGGAATGCCGACGCTGATTGACATCGTGCCGGGTAGCGGCGCATCATCCCCGTCCAGCTTCACCAATGTAAACAATACCGTCTTTTTTGTTGCCACCGATCCAACCAATGGCACGGAGCTTTGGAAGAGCGACGGAACCGCTGCGGGAACCATTCTGGTCAAAGACATCCGGCCGGGGGCCGGAAGTTCAGAGCCTCGTTTCTTAACCAACGTCAACGGCACGTTGTTTTTCAGCGCGGACGACGCACCTTTTACTATTGGCCGCGAGCTTTGGAAGAGCGATGGAACTGCCGCTGGGACCGTTCTCGTCAGCGACATCTTCCCGGGCAGCTATATCGTTGCCAACACTTCATTCCCGTTGTCCCTAACCAACGTGAATGGCACGTTGTTTTTCCGCGCCACCGGCCCAAACGGTCAAAACGAGCTTTGGAAGAGCGACGGAACCGCCGCGGGGACGATCGTGGTCAAAGACATTCAAGGGTTTTACGGTTCGTCTCCGTCACAGCTTATCAATGTCAGCGGCACTTTGTTTTTTGTGGCCATCGAACTGGATGTGACGGGCCGCGAATTATGGAAAAGCGACGGCACTGTCGCGGGGACCGTGCGGGTCAAAGACATTCGACCGGGTGCGTCGTCCTCATCGCCAAGTAACTTGACCAACGTAAATGGCACTTTGTTTTTCAGTGCGAACAACGGAACGACTGGCTACGAGTTATGGAAGAGCGATGGCACAATTGGCGGTACCGTGCTGGTGAAAGACATCTTGTCGGGATCTGTCGGATCCATTGGCCCGTCCTTTAACGCGTCCTTCACCAACGTGAACGGCACGTTGTTTTTCCAAGCATTCACGGAACAGAGTGGCTACGAACTTTGGAAGAGCGACGGTACAACCGTCGGTACCGTGCTAGTAAAAAACATACAGACGGAATACTACGTAGGTTCAGATCCAGCATCCCTAACTAACGTGAACGGCACCCTGTTTTTCAGCGCTCTCGACGCAACAAATGGTCGTGAACTTTGGAAGAGTGATGGATCGGCGTCAGGTACTTTACTGATCAAAGATATCCGCGCGGGCGACTTGACTTCTTTTCCTGATAGTTTGGCGAACGTTAACGGGACGTTGTATTTCAGCGCTAGCAACGGATCCATCGGCACTCGTGAATTGTGGAAGAGCGATGGCACAAGCGCCGGCACCGTGCTGCTGAAAGACATATGGCCGGGAGAAATAGGTTCCTATTCAAGTGATTTAACCAACGTGAACGGGACGCTGTTTTTCAGGGCTAATGATGGCGTGAACGGTTACGAATTGTGGGTGATGGACGGCGGGGGTGAGCCAACGGTGAAAGGATCGGGTGTGACCGGGCTGGGAGTCATCCTGCCGGGTGTGATCGGATCGGGCGTTCCGGGAGCAGGGTTGCCCGGCGCGGGCATCGCCGGTGTTGGCGTCAAGCCGCCGACAACCCCATCCGAACTGGGATTGATTGACATCGTTGTCGGAGCGGGCGCCTCCGCTCCGCAAGACTTTACCAATGTGAATGGTACGATTTTCTTTACCGCAAATACTGTCGCAGCCGGGCGTGAGTTGTGGACGAGTGATGGGACGAGCGCGGGCACATCGCTCGTCAAAGATATTCGCGTCGGCGTTGCTGGCTCCAACCCGGCACAATTTCTCAATGTCAATGGTCGCCTGTACTTTGCCGCCTCCGATGCAACCGGCGGAAATGAATTGTGGATCAGCGATGGGACGTTGGCCGGCACCCAACGGCTCATAGACATTCAAGTTGGCGCGCTCGGGTCAGACCCCGGACAACTGACCAACGTCAATGGACTATTGTTTTTTAGTGCCAATGATGGACTAAATGGTGTGGAACTATGGCGCAGCGATGGAACAAGCATCGGAACGACCCAAGTCCGGGATATCATCTTCGGCGCGGCAAGTTCGTCGCCGAATTATCTGATCAACTCCAAGGGGACATTGTTCTTTGCAGCGAACGACCTAATGAGCGGAACCGAGATATGGCGTAGCGACGGAACCGTTGACGGCACGATTAGTTTCAAGGACATTCGGTCGGGGCCAACTGGGTCCAACCCGCAGCATTTCACTAACGTGAAAGGGATAATTTATTTTAGCGCGGATGATGGGATAAGCGGCCGAGAATTATGGAAGACCACGGGCACGTTCGCCAACACGGTTTTGGTTAAGGACATCAGGCCCGGAGCGGCCAGTTCCAATCCGACGGAATTCACCAATATCAAAGGAAATGTCTTCTTTGCCGCAAACAACGGAACTAACGGGACGGAGATTTGGAAGAGCAATGGTTCGGCCAGCGGAACGTTCATGGTGAAAGATATTCGCGCTGGCACAACCGGTTCCGGTCCAACGCAATTACTAAATCTCAACGGACTGCTTGTGTTCACAGCCAACGAGGGGACCAGCGGAGTAGAACTCTGGCGAAGCAATGGTCAAGTTGCGGGAACGGTGCGCGTGAAGGACATTCGACCGGGGGCTTTGGGCTCGGCGCCAACCAATCTCGTGAATCACAACAGCACGCTATTCTTCTCAGCCGATGACGGGGTCAATGGTCGCGAGTTGTGGAAGAGTACTGCGTTTGGCCCAGGAACATTGTTCGTCGCCGACATCAACGCTGGTGCCGGAAGTTCCAACCCGGCATTTATTGAATCGGCCGAAACGATGTTGTTCTTAGCCGCCAGCGACGGAGCGAGTGGCAGCGAACTATGGACGCTCTCCAATCCGACGGCCGCTGCGATATCCGCCGGAGTGTCCGCGTCGAATAGTTCTGTGACGGCCTCCAATACCATCGCAATTCAGATTGCGCCATCGGTGTCAACCAACCAAGTAGCCGCGCGATTCGCTTGGGATCGTTCAGCGATTTCTGCGGCTGTTCGCCATTCGACTATTCCGCTGGTTCTACGGGCAATCGCTCCAGCGTTCGCTGTAAGTTCGACGACGGCGGGGATAAACCCCGCCGCTCGCGTGGTTCAACGGGAATTGGCTTTAGACTTTGCACAGCACGACCGGGCTGTGGCACTCCGCCGCGGCGGGCTGGCCGAACTACGCTGGACGACCGCAAGTCTCCCTGTCACAGTTAAATCCGATTCTCGATTCGCGTACGACGAGCTGGTGTTTTATTACCTGAACCGGTGAAATAGCCATGAAGAAGATTCGTTATGAAAGCGGAGTCAAGTCAAGGTCGAACCCCGCAATTGGATCGTTCTGGCCGGGTCGTGCAGCACGTCAGCGGGCGAAAGCCAAAAACAAATACGAGCTCGAACTCGCGAATCGAACGCACATCGGCTTGGAACCGCTCGAGCCGCGGATGCTGTTGGCTGGGATGCCGACGCTGATCGATCTTGTGCCGGGCGGCGGCGCCTCGACTCCATCCAATTTCACAAATGTTAACAATATTGCCTTTTTTGTTGCCACCGATCCAACCAATGGAACGGAGCTTTGGAAGAGCGACGGAACCGCCGCCGGGACCGTCTTGGTCAAAGATATTCGTGTGGGAGCCAGCAGTTCAGAACCTCGTTTCTTAACCAACGTGAACGGAACGTTGTTTTTCAGCGCAGACGACGCACCATTTACTACTGGCCGCGAACTTTGGAAAAGCGACGGAACCGCCGCGGGAACTGTCTTAGTCAAAGACATCTTCCCGGGCAGCTATATCACCGCTTTCAGTTCAACCCCTTTGTCCCTTACCAACGTGAATGGCACATTGTTTTTCCGCGCCACCGGCCCAAACGGTCAAAACGAGCTTTGGAAGTGCGACGGAACCGCCGCAGGGACGATCGTGGTCAAAGACATTCAAGGGTTTTACGGTTCGTCTCCGTCCGAGCTAATTAACATCAGCGGCACTTTGTTCTTTGTGGCCATCGAACTGGATGTGACGGGCCGCGAATTATGGAAAAGCGACGGCACTGTCGCGGGGACCGTGCGGGTTAAAGACATTCGACCGGGTGCGTCGTCCTCATCGCCAAGTAACTTGACCAATGTGAACGGTACGTTGTTTTTCAGCGCGAACGACGGATCGACTGGCTACGAATTATGGAAGAGCGACGGCACAATTGGCGGTACCGTGCTGCTGAAAAACATAGACTCGCTGCCCGCGAGTTCAAATCCACAATTCTTAACCAACGTGAACGGCACGCTGTTTTTCCAAGCGAACGACGGAGGAGTAAGTGGCAACGAGCTCTGGAAGAGCGACGGCACAACCGCCGGGACCGTGCGTGTGAAAAACATACATCAGGGGGCTTCCCAAGGTTCATCTCCAGCATTCTTAACCAACGTGAACGGCACGTTGTTTTTCAAGGCTGACAATTTTACGAATGGCTATGAACTGTGGAAAAGCGACGGCACAGACGCCGGTACCGTGTTGGTGAAAGACATAGGGATAGCGACGGAGAGCTCATATCCAACACGCTTAACCAACGTGAACGGCACGCTGTTTTTCCAAGCGACCGACTTAAGCAATGGCTATGAACTACGGAAGAGCGACGGCACTACCGCCGGTACGGTACTGCTGAAAGACCTAGGGCCGGGGGAGGTAGGTTCCTATTCAAATGACTTAACCAACGTGAACGGGACGCTGTTTTTCAGGGCTAATGATGGCCAGGCCGGATACGAATTGTGGGTGATGGACGGCGGGGGTGAGCCAACTGTGAAAGGAGCGGGGGTTGCCGGGGCGGGAGTCATCTTGCCGGGTGTGACCGGATCGGGCGTTCCGGGAGCAGGGTTGCCCGGCGCGGGAGTCGCTGGCGTTGGAATCAAGCCGCCAACAGCGCCATCCGAAGTGGGATTGATTGACATCGTCGATGGAGCGGGCGCTTCGTCGCCACAAGACTTTACCAACGTCAACGGCACGATTTTCTTTACCGCTAATACGGCAGCCGCCGGTCGAGAGCTGTGGAAAAGTAATGAGACCAGCGGGACATTGCTAGTCAAAGATATTCGCCTCGGCGCTGCAGGCTCCAACCCGACGCAACTACTCAATGTCAACGGTCGGCTGTTCTTTGCTGCCGCCGATGCAACGGGCGGAAATGAATTGTGGATCAGCGATGGGACGTTGGCCGGCACCCAACGGCTCAAGGACATTCAAGCCGGCGGGCTCGGGTCGAACCCCGCACAATTGACCAACGTCAATGGATTGCTGTTTTTTACCGCCAACAATGGGCTTAGCGGTATCGAACTTTGGAAAAGTGATGGCACCGGTATTGGGACCTCGCAAGTACTCGATATCCAATCCGGGGCAAATAGTTCATCCCCGAATTTCTTGATCAACTCGAAGGGCAATTTGTTCTTCGTGGCCAATAATGGCGTAAGCGGCAACGAGTTGTGGCGCAGCGATGGAAACGATATTGGGACGTCCTTGGTCAAGGACATTGCCCCCGGCGCGCTCGGCTCCAATCCCGCCGGGTTGACCAACGTGAAAGGGATTGTGTTTTTCAGCGCCAATGACGGAACGAGTGGAGTCGAACTTTGGAAATCGACCGGCACTACGGCTAACACGCTGTTGGTCAAAGACCTCTTGCCCGGGCCCGGAAGTTCGAATCCCACAGAGTTTACGAATATCAAAGGCAACGTCTTCTTTGCGGCTAATAACGGAACCAATGGGACCGAGATTTGGAAGAGCAATGGCAATGGCTCAGCCTCCGGTACTTTCATGGTGAAAGATATTCGCGCTGGCGCAACCGGTTCCGGACCGACTCAACTATTGAATCTCAACGGATTGCTTGTGTTCACCTCGAATGAGGGGACCAGCGGAGTTGAACTCTGGCGGAGCAACGGCCAAGTTGCGGGAACGGTGCGCGTGAAGGATATTCGACCCGGTGCTTTGGGCTCGGCGCCAACCAATCTCGTGAATCATAACAGCACGCTTTTCTTTTCAGCCGATGATGGCCTCAACGGCCGCGAGTTGTGGAAGAGTACTGCGTTTGGCCCAGGAACATTGTTCGTCGCCGACATCAACGCGGGTGCCGGGAGTTCCAACCCGGCATTTATTGAATCGGCCGAAACGATGTTGTTCTTAGCCGCCAGCGACGGAGCGAGTGGCAGCGAACTTTGGACGCTTTCCAATCCAATCGCTGCCGCGTTATCCGCCGGGTTGTCCGCGTCGAATAGTTCAGCGACGGCCTCCGGTAACAGCCCTTTGCGATTTGACCAGGCAGCGCCAAGTAACGATGAAGCCCAGCGATTCGACATGGATCTCGTTCCGGTGTCAGCGGCCCGCCGCCTATCGGCGATCCGGCCGGTTCAGCGAGTAACCGCCCCCGCATTGGCGCCGAATCGACGACTACACCAGCGAGCTTTGCGACTATCGCCCGAATTCGTTTTGCAAAAGTCTCGTTTGGTTGTTCCGCCAGATACCGATACGTCATCCGAAAAATATGCTTATGACGAGCTGGTTTTTTACTTCCTTCGAAGTTGAGGAATCGGCTTCGCATTAGTTCGCTTGCTTGGGACAACGGTTGCGCCGCCTGGACGAGCGCGGTTGGCATCGCACCGCGAAAAGGCAAAGAGTACCATCCAAGTGCAATATTCCCTCGAATTACGGCTTCTCTACGGCCGGATGATTGTTTGGCCAACGAGTTGACAGGATAATGATTGCTTGCGGCTTGCGACCAACAAAGTCGCTTGGACTGTGACGATCAAAATCCTTACTCGGTGTCGCCCCATGTGCGACATTGAAATGGCTGAGCAAGATCTATTTGCGGATTTCATTCGGCGTGTCCGTGCAGGCGACGAACAAGCCGCTGAGGAATTATTGCGCAATTTCGAGCCAATAGTGCGCCGCGAGCTGCGGCTGAGCATGACCGATCGAAGAATCAGCCGGACTATCGACTCGGTGGATATTTGCCAATCAATTTGGTCCAGTTTCTTTTTACGTGCCGCCACGGGCCAATACGATTTGGATACGCCCAACCATTTGGTCAAACTATTAATGTCGATGGTCAAACACAAACTGACGTCGCAAGCTCGACGGCAGCATCGACAAAAACGAGATGTGAACCGAACTGAGCCGGACGGGAGCCGGGTTGGCGACTTGTCGGACCAACACCAGGACACTCCCAGCGCGATCGTGTCCGGCCAGGAATTGTTGATCGTTATGGAAGGAAAACTTTCTTCGGAAGAGCGCCAAATTGCCGAGTTGCGCAGACTAGGTTTTTCCTGGGCGGAGGTCGCGGATCAATTAGGTGGAACTGCCCAAGCTCGGCGGATGCAAATGGACCGGGCAGCCGATCGAGTCGCAGAGCAACTCGGTATTGGCCAATAGAGAATGAACCACGAATTACACAAAAGACACGAAATGGAGGAAGGGAATGAAGTCGATTGAGAAGAGTAAAGTCGTCGGGTTTGATTCACGGATTCATTCTGATGGCTCTCGTTTGTGTGTTTCGTTTCTTTCGTGGCGAATCGCTTGTATTCCGAAGTCCTTGTGCGTTTTGCCAATTTTCGGCGATACGATTAGTGACATGCTTTCCGCGTCCAACCCCATTGCTTGATCGGACCGACTCCGTGACGCTGCTGCGAAACTTGAAATCATCGCGAATTGGTCAATGGATGGCGAATCTGGTTGGCCCTCCATCCAAGAACGGGAACTCAACTCTCATCGAACCTCAGGAAGCAAGTACGCAGGCCAGGGATCAACAAACTTCCCAAAACCAGAATCTTGTTGATTGGTATTTGCATCTGTGCGGGCAAGGGAATCGTCCGAGTATTGCCGGGGCGATGTCCTTGCATGCAACAGCGCCGACCAGCGAGTTGACGGCGATGCTTTGTGCCGACCTTGCTCAGGGTTGGAAGCAAGGCGAACCAATTGCAGCGGAACTATTTCTAGTGCAGTTTCCCGCCGCCTTGAGCGCACGCGAAAATGCGATCGATCTGATTTACACGGAATATCTTGAGCGAGAAAAGGCGGGCCAAGCCGCCACCGCCGAACAGTATGCCAGCCGATTTCCGCTGTTCGCGGAAGAGCTTCGTGCACAAATCAAATTCCACCAAGCTCTCGATGATCCTGCTTCGGCAGTTCAAGACAGCTTTACATCTGTTTCTGCGGAGTCCGGTGCTAAAGTCAACACGGGGCCCTACATCGAGGATGATCTGACTTTCAATGTGCCGCCAGAAGACCTTGAGCGCGACCCAAGTAAAGCGACGGTTTCACGGACACCTCAGATCCAAGGCTACGACATCCTTGAAGAAATTGGTCGCGGTGGCATGGGTGTGGTTTTCAAGGCCCGCCATCGAAAGCTCGATCGTTGGGTCGCCCTGAAGATGTTGCTCGAAGGACCGTTTTCGAATCCAAACCATGCGCGGCGATTTTTGGTGGAAGCTAAGGCATCGGCGAGGCTCCAGCATCCCGGCATCGTGCAAATCCACGAGGTCGGCGAGCACGAGGGACGTCCGTTTCTCGCATTCGAGTACATCGACGGCGGAACGCTGGCCGAACATATTCGCGGTCGACCGATACAACCGACGACGGCCGCAGCGATCGTCGAATCGTTGGCGCGCGCGGTGCAGTTCGCCCACGAACGTTCGGTAGTTCATCGCGACCTCAAGCCGAGCAACGTGATGTTGCAACAAATCGATTCGCCAGCGATCACGTCATCACGGTCGGGATCGTCAAAATCAAACCAATGGAATGCGACCTCTCATGCTGACTACGACAACCCAGATGCCCAATTGCTACACCGATTTCAATTCAAGATTACCGATTTTGGATTGGCCAAGTTCGTCGAGGAACATGCCGACCACGCGAATAGTGCGACGGTCGCGGGCGACATCATGGGGACTGCGGCGTACATGTCTCCCGAACAGGCACGCGGTGACTCGCCCAAGTCGTCCGCCGCATCGGATATCTATTCTCTCGGAGCTATTCTCTACGAGATGTTGACTGGGCGACCACCGTTTGTCGGAACGCGTCCGATCGAAGTCCTCGCTCAAGTCGTGGCGGATGATCCGGTTCGGCCTTCGCAACTCGTGCGACGCATGCCGGCCGATTTACAAACAATTTGCTTAAAGTGCCTCGAGAAGAATCCCCATCGACGTTACAATTCGGCGTTAGCTTTGGCCGAGGAGCTGGCTCGTTTCCAGGCTAATATTCCCATCATTGCGCGGCATACGACCCGGCTTGAGCGCGGCTGGCGTTGGTGCCGTCGCCACCCGGCAACCGCAATCTCGCTGGCCTCAATTGCCGCATTGTTGCTTTCGATTTCATTGGTAACGACCGTGTACTCGCTCTTGTTGAAGGATCAGCTCGAGCAAACGAAGGCGGCCGAGTTGTCGGAAAATGATTCCAAGAAACAAGCGATCGCGCGGCTCTGGGGATCGTATCTTGCCGAAGCCAATGCCAAACGAAATAGTCGCGCGATCGGTCAACGCTTTGATGGCATGGCCGCCATTGCGTCAGCTCAAGCTTTGGGTGACTCGATCGAACTCGACGAACAGCAGCTCGCCAAAATGCGCGAGACCGCCATCGCCTGCCTGGCACTGCCCGATGTGCAAATCGTACGCGAGTTTCCCGGATCGGTGCAAAAATTCTTTGCGACTCTCAATAAGCACCGAACGATTTATGCCTATGTTTCTGCGGAAGGTCACGTCATTGTCAAGCGCAGTAGCGACAATCGCACGATCGCCGAGCTCGATCAACAAACCGGGCCATCCATTCCGCTAATGAGCCCTGAGGGGAATTGGCTCATGGTTTTGAACGATCACTGCCGCATCTATCGCTTGAGCGACCACAATTCTTCCGTAGGACGGCCTTTCCAGCCCGTCGATCGACCGACAAACGACGGCCCGGAAGAACCGCCGTACGCTGAAGATGCCAACAATGCACCGTCGTTAGGCGTGCCGTCAATCGAACAAATCTTTGAAACAAGGTCTCAAGGTTGGTGGGCATTCTCGTCGGATGGCACGCGAATTCTTGGTGCGGATGGCGATGGGGAACTCAAATTGATTGAAGTTGCGACCGGTACCACGATTCGAACCTACGGCCCAATGGTGGCATTTGGACGCCCCCTGATTTCACCGGATAATTCGAAGGCCGCTTTGGTCACCAAAGAGGCGATCGAAGTGCTCGATTTGAAAACCGGCGAGACCACTCAGCGTTTCAACCGACCGTATATTACTGGAAATTCACAACCTTGCGCTTGGCACCCGAATGGATCAATCCTCGCCGTTGGTCCCTATGAGACCGAAGGAGTTATCCTGTGGGATGTCGAAAGCGGAGCGAAGCTCGACTCCATTGGAATGTGGGGCGGATCGTTCACGCCATATTTCAATTCGACTGGAAGCCTGTTGCTGGGTTATGCCAATTGGGGCGCCAGCCTTTCGGTTTGGAACAACGAAACTCGCCAAATGGAATTTCGCGAAACAGACTTTTCTGTAATGGATCCCAAACCAGATGCTGATGGAGGTTTCAGTTTTTTGTCCAAAGATGACGGCATACTCTTGACAACTATTGTCGATCCTTCAGCCATCTTGCGTTCGTTGTCGAAGCCCCTCGGGTGGCATGCGACTCACATCAATCCGGACATAGCCTATAGTAAAGACGAGCGTTTTTTTGCTCACGGTTTCAATGGACAAGTCCTTCTGTATGAGGCATCCTCCTTACGTCTTCTGGGTCGAGTGTTGACCGGCGATGCCTACGGTTTCGTTGGCTTTGACGGAAATGGATCATTGCTAACACTGACCGATTTTGGGTTGGTCCGTTGGCCGATTTCGGATGGAGTACTCGATTCAACGCCCAGTGCCGAGGTAGGGAATTCAACCTACACGTTTGGTCCACCAGAAAACCTCATCGAAGCGGCGCAAAGTGTCAAGTTTGCTGTCAGCCCGGATGGTCGGAAATTTGCAGTTGCCACGGTGAATGGGGTCCTCGTCTACCGAGACGGTGCTGCCGACAACCCTCAATTCTTGGGGCCGCACCCTGACGTGAGGTCGATGTCCTTTAGCTCGGATGGGAAAAGTCTAGTGACGGGAGGCTGGAGCAGCGGCAACGCACGGATTTGGGACCTCGACTCAGGTCAACTATTGAAAACGTTGGACGAGCCGATTTGCTGCACAGTGGAATTCAGTCCCGACGGTCAGTTCTTGGTTACCAATTCAAACCGAGTCTGCATCTGGTCCGTCAAAACTTGGGAATTGTTATCGACGGTAGCGGTGCAAGGGTCTTCGCCCAGCGGTGTCACCGTTTGCTTTTCCCCGGACAGTCAATTGCTCGCTGTATCCGATGCAACCGCGCGAATCCATTTGGTCAATCCGACCACCGGCGGGGCGATTACCACCTTAACCAATCCGCACGAAGCCGGAGTTAGCGGAATGGTTTTTAGTCCGACTGGTGAACGGCTTTCCGTTTTGTTCGCTGGCTCCGTATACGTTTGGGACTTGAATGCCCTTCGAGATAGACTGATTCAATTAAATTTGGGATGGCCTCGTTCGGAAAACGAACTCGCAAATACCTATCCCCGGAAAGTCGAAAAACGCTTCTCGCCACAGTACGATGGGTCGATTGCCACCGCTCAAGACGACGCCGATTCCACCAATCCCCGTTCCGCTGAATCCGTCAGTGCCCGGTTTGTTCTCGACCAACATTTTCAGCAATTGGCGGTCGCCGAGAACATTCAACGCGCGCAAATTGCGGTCGAACGAGGTGAAATGAATGCCGCGCGGAGTTTGGTAAAGCAAGCCATTTCACAAGGACCAGAATCGCCGACGAACTGCAATAATCTCGCGTGGCTGTTGGCCGCAGGCCCTGCTGCAATTCGCGACGTGAAACAAGCGGAAACTCTGGCTCGCCGCGCCGTTGCATCGGCACCGGACCAAGCGACCTATCTCAATACCTTGGGCGTGGCCCTGTATCGAACCGGCAAGTATTCAGAAGCAATCACGGCCCTCGATAAAAGTTTGGCGCACAACGATCCGTTCAATCAACCCTATGACCTTTTGTTCTTGGCGATGTGTCACTCGCGTTTGGGCTACTCGGCAAAAGCTCATGAATTTCAGGAACGTGCGATAAAACTAATGACTGCCCACGCCGCCGGCCAATCCAAGGTCTGGCATGACGAATTACAAGAATTTGTAAAAGAATCGCGAGAAACTCTGGCTGAAAAGGAAACGATCCCAGCGGTTAACTCGGCTGACTTCGATTAGAGTTTTGTCAAACCATCACCATTTCGCGTGGTTTGACTGATTTGTCTTCCGACTACGAAGCAGTTTCTTTCAACTGTTCTCGTTCGACTTGGAAGGCTTGATCGCCGATGTCTTTGCGGCACCAGGCACCGGGCCAACGAATGCATTTGATCGCGGTGTAAGCTTGTAACTTGGCAGCGGAAATAGTCGCTCCGGTGGCGGTAATGCCGAGCACTCGCCCTCCCGCAGTGACGACTTGGCCGTCTTTGAAAGCGGTCCCCGCGTGAAAGATCTTGACGTTTTCAACCGCCGCAGCTTCGTCGAGTCCTCGAATCGGATGTCCTGTTTGATACTTGTCTGGGTACCCTTCGCTCGCCATAACAACGCAAATTGACGGCTGCGGATTCCAGCGCGGCGGCTCCAAGGTTTCCAAACGCCCTTCAACCACCGCCATCATCACGTCAACCCAATCGGATTCCAATCGCATCAAAATCGTTTGGCATTCTGGATCGCCGAATCGGACGTTGTACTCGAGTACTTTGGGAACTTTCGTGGTGAGCATCAGACCGCCGAACAAAATTCCTTGAAAACGGCACCGGGCTCGATTCATGGCGTGGACGGTTGGGACTAAGACATCCCGTTCGATCTGCAACAGCAGCTCTTCCGAAACAAGCGGCGTCGGACAAAACGCTCCCATTCCTCCTGTATTCGGACCACGGTCGCCATCCAATGCTCGTTTGTGATCCTGCGCGACGGGTAGCGACATAATCGTTCGCCCGTCCGTCACAGCAAATACACTGCACTCCCGACCGCGCAGCAATTCTTCCACCAGGAAGCGATCGCCCGCTGAACCGAACTCACGCTTGCGCGCGATCCGATCGATGGCTTGGAAAATTTCCGATCGATTGCGGCAAACAACTGCGCCTTTGCCGGCAGCCAAACCATCGGCTTTAACCACCATCGAAATGCTCTCGCCCAGATCGGCATAGCGTTCGTTGATGAAGCGCTCTGCGGCCTCGGCCGATGTGAAGACTTGTTCCTCAGCGCACGGAACCGACGCGGATCGGAGCACCTTCTTGCAGAATACTTTGCTGGCTTCCAACTGCGAGGCGGCTTTTGTCGGACCAAAGACTTTCAATTTCTCGCCGATAAATGCGTCAGCGATTCCAGCGCACAGCGGTCCTTCGGGTCCGACCACCGTGAGATCGACCGCGTTGTTTTTCGCAAATCGTATCAGTTCGTCAAATTTGTCGGCGGCAATCGGAACATTGACCGCATCGGTCGCCGTGCCCGCGTTTCCAGGCGCGACGAATACTGTATCGACCTGCGGGCTTTGTGCGATTTTCCAAGCCAACGCGTGCTCGCGCCCGCCGTTGCCAATAATCATTATTTTCATCGCATTATTCCCTCGGCAGCCTAGCACGACCAAGTGCGACGTTTTGCCGCAGCGCCGCAGGTGCTGTCGAATTGCAACTTAACCCATTCGGGCTGCTCATTGAAGCGGCCCCACCGAAGCAAGTATAATGGCGGCTCACCGATCCCACGGAGCTGGCGACATGCATCGACGTTCACAAATTGATAATGATTCGAGCGTTTTGCGAATGTCGCTTTGGACAGTCTCGCTGCTGCTCGGAATTTTCACGATTTCAAGCGTTCGCGGCGACGATTCGGACAACCGCCAAGTCGCCAAGTCCATCGGTTGGGGAAACCTCAAAGGGCGAATTCTGGTCGAGGGTACTTGGGTGCCACCGGAAAAATTGAAACCCGACAAGGACCGCGAGTTTTGCTTGGCAGATGGTCACGAAATTATTGACGAAACGGTCGTCGTCGGAAACGACAATGGCGTGCGCGATGCGTTCGTCACGCTATATCTTGCGCGTGGCGACGAGCCACCAGCCGTACATCCATCGTTTGACGAACTTAAAAAATCGCCGGTCGCATTAGACAACAAACAATGTCGCTTTGAGCCGCATGCGGCTTTTGTACGGACTGGCCAAGTACTGAGAATGACCAACAGTGATCAAATAGGGCACAACATTCACACGTTAAACAACGACGAAAAAAACAAAACAGTCCCCGTCGGCGGCACCGTCGAGGTCACTTATGACCAACCGGACAAAGTCCCCGCCGATGTCGAATGCAACATTCACCCGTTCATGAAAGGACTGTTGCTGGTGCGCGATGACCCTTACGCGTCAATAACTAACGACAAGGGCGAATTCTCGATCCAAAATCTCCCGGCCGGTAAATGGAAGTTTCAATTTTGGCACAAAAAAACTGGCTACATGTCGATGCTGAAGCGCGATGCGAAACCTTTTTTGGAACGGCGCGGCGAATTCGAACTTGAAATCAAAGACGGCGAGACGATAGATTTGGGCGACCTGATTCTGGCCGCTGACGTATTGAGCCAGAAAGAATAATCGTAATGGCCCATCGATGGACCCGAACCGGGCTGCCACTGACTTTGGCGCGAGCGAAAACGCAGACGGTTGCGGTAGTCTGCTTTTCGATTGCCGCCGTCATTTGTTCGGGCTGCACTGGCCAGAAGCTAGCAGCAATCGTCCCGAACCAAGCCAATGTTGAATTGCTGAAAAGCGATATTGAAAATCGGCCATGGGAATGAACTTTTATATTCGGGCAATCAAACAACAATCGAACGCGACGCATCCGTTTCGCGCGCGATCGATGACGGTTGGCATTTGGTTGCTGCTGGCCACTTTTACCATCGGCTGCTCTAAACCTCCACA
This sequence comes from Planctomycetota bacterium, assembly GCA_031409895.1. Taxonomy (GTDB): domain Bacteria; phylum Planctomycetota; class Planctomycetia; order Pirellulales; family Pirellulaceae; genus JANMEB01. The sequence continues at coordinate 56,183 of JANNYC010000144.1, read as the reverse complement.
ATTCGCTGTAAACGAAGTCGAATTGCTCAAGCTGCAATATCAACAACCAGCCAACAAGGCCTCGCTCAACCAAGACCGTGCTCGCGAAGTCGTCGACGTGCTGGCGGCGTTGTTTGGAACGCCGGACGACCCTCGATTTCCATTTTTGCTGGGCGATTCCGATCCGGCCCTCGAACTGATCCAGCTTGAGAATTTGAAAAAAGCTGCCGGGCCAGTCAGCAGCGACCGCCAAGGCGAGCAGCGCGGGCTCTATCGCGAACATTGTTCGCAGTGTCATGGTGTTACCGGTAACGGAACCGGCCCAACGTCCGCGTTTTTAAATCCTTATCCGCGAGATTTTCGTTTGGGCAAATTCAAATTCAAATCGACCAAGCTTGGCCAGCCGCCGACCGACGAAGACTTGCGGCGCACGCTCGTTAACGGCGTTCCAGGCTCGGCAATGCCTTCTTTCCGTACGCTTAAAGACGATGAACTCGACGCACTTGTCGACTACGTCAAATACTTGACGATTCGCGGACGTGTCGAAAGTAAACTATTGTCGGAAGTCGCGCTACTTGGCCCTGATGAAAAACTTGTCGATATGGACTGGCGACGCGCTCAGTCCAATTTCGTTGATGATCTGCAGACCACCAACAGCGACGGCCAACGCAAACAATACGACGATCAGTTGTCAATGATCGTCGAGGATGTTTTTTTCGCGGAAGTCGATGAATGGAAGCGTCGGCAGCCGACCACCGTGGCCGAGATTCCGGCTTGGTTGACTAAACCAGACGCAGAATTTGCACAGCGCGTTGTCGACGGCCGAATGTTGTTCAGCGGCAAAGCCAATTGCGCGTTGTGCCACGGACCAACCGGCATGGGCGACGGCCAAACCGAAAATTACGACGACTGGACCAATCAGTGGGTTAAAGGAGCCAACGTCGATCCGCGCGATTCGAAACAGTGTGCTCCGTTTATTGATGCGGGCGCGTTTCCGCCTCGACCGATCCGCCCGCGCAATCTTAGGTTGAGGGTGTACCGGGGTGGCGATCGATACGCCGACCTTTATCGCCGCATCGCCAACGGAATTGAAGGAACCGGCATGCCCGATTCCACCGCACTCAGCGAAGCGGAAATCTGGTCGCTCGTCGCTTTTGTTTTGAATTTACCTTATGAAACAAATTCGGAAACGAATTCATCATCGCCCAAATCCAAAACCAACTAGAACTCAACAACTAACCAGGAACGGGCGACCAAGAAAACAAGTTCCCTCTCCCCGCTTCGGGGAGAGGGTGAGGGTGAGGGGTTGCGCCGTTAATGATTTCGAAATTATGGCAATTTTTTTTCAGGGTTCCGCCCCTCACTTCGCCTCGGCGTGTCGCCTTTGGATACCTAGCTTTCTCCCCGTTCGAAGCAACCGGGAGAGGGAACGAGAATTGGGCAAATTGCATAACGAAAATGCTTAACGGCGTTGGGTGACGGGCTGCGGAACTTTTCTGGAACGATCATGAACCGATTGTGGAGCACGCTATTTTTTTGCGTCCCCGTGGCTGCTGTTGCGGTCTACGTTTGGGCGGCGCTCGGTCGCGCTCCTCTGTCGACTGCATGGCTGCCGGAGAATGTGTCAGTCCAAGGTCAAACAATCGACTACTTGTTCTGTCTGATTCATTATCTGGCTGCGGGCATTTTAATAATCACTGGACTCATTTTGGCGTTGGCCATGTGGCGTTTTCGCGATCGGCCAGGAGCAAGGGCTCGATTCGTGCACAACAATTTCAAACTTGAAACCGTATGGACGATCATTCCCGCAACAATCTTGATTTGGCTGTCGCTTTATCAAATGAACGCTTGGGCCGAGAACAAGATGCGTCGCCCGCTTATCGAATCGCGAGGCCAACTGCGCGAACGACCGCCGCTTGCGCGAATCGTCGCCAAACAATTTGGCTGGGAAGTCTATTATCCCGGACTCGACGGCCAATTCGACACTCAAGACGATTTGTATATTGAAAACGAGTTATATGTTCCGGTCGACACCGATGTCGTTTTGGAACTGCAAAGTCGCGACGTGATCCACGACTTCTTTGTCCCCCAGTTGCGTCTCAAGCAAGACATTGTCCCTGGCTCGACGCATTATTTGTGGTTTCACATTCTGCCTTCAGCCGCAAATCGCCGATTCGACATCGTCTGCGCAGAACTTTGCGGTTGGGGACACTACAAAATGAACGGCTGGATGTACGTCGTGACGCCGCAAGAATTTGAAAAACGCATGACAGAACTTGCCGCACAACGACTGGGAGGGCTCACCGCGTCACAGTGAGTCTAGGTAACAATCGCATGACAAGCCAGAAGGATCAGCCTCACGACGAAAGCGATGTGGACGGCCATTCGCCAGCCAAGCGGTCGTGGCTGCGCTTTGTGTTTTCGACGGATCACAAGGTCATCGGCCTGCAATTTCTGTTTTCAAGTTTGATTTGGTTTCTCGTCGGCGGATTGTTGGCGATGGCGATCCGTTGGCAGTTGGCTTGGCCTTGGACTGACATGCCGATTGTCGGCCGCTGGTTGTTCTCAGCCCAAGGTGGCCAAATCACGCCCGAGTATTACAACACGCTTTTTACGATGCACGGGACGATCATGATTTTTTTCGTGATCATTCCGATTCTGACCGGCGCGTTTGGAAATTTCTTGATTCCATTGATGATCGGCGCGCCGGACATGGCATTTCCTCGGCTCAATATGATGAGCTATTGGCTAATGTGGCCGGCGTTTGTCTTTATCGTGCTCAGCTTTTTGACGCCCGGATACGGAGCCGGGGCAGGGTGGACCTCGTATCCGCCGTTGTCGGTCATTGCGTCGGCAATGCCAAATGCGCAAGACGCGCAAACGTATTGGTTGCTCGCGCTGTTATGCGTTGGGCTTTCGTCGATGTTGGGCGCGCTGAATTACATCACGACGATTTTTCTGTTGCGCGCGCCGGGCATGGGCTTCTTTAGGATGCCGATGACCATTTGGGGACTGTTGGTGACATCCATTTTGCAAGCATTCGCGCTGCCGGTTTTGACTGCGGCGTTGATCATGCAGTTGGCGGATCGGCAATGGGGAACGGGATTCTTCTTGCCCGAAGCCGTGATCGTGAACAATGAAGTGTCGACCGGCGGAGGCCAGCCGCTGTTATGGCAACATCTTTTCTGGTTTTATTCACATCCTGCGGTCTACGTGATGATCTTGCCGGGGATGGGGATGATCTCCGACATCATTTCGTGTTTTTCCCGCAAGCCGCTGTTTGGTTATCGGCCGATGGTGATTGCGATCATCGCCATCGCTGGTTTGGGGTTCATCGTTTGGGGACACCACATGTTCGTAAGCGGCATGAACCCGCTGTTGGGCATGGCGTTTATGATTTCGACCATGCTGATCGCTTTGCCCAGCGGCGTCAAAGTCTTCAATTGGCTGGCGACGATTTGGGGTGGGCGGATTCAGTTTCACACGCCGATGCTATTTGCGCTTGCGTTTGTGATCATGTTTGTGATCGGAGGACTTTCGGGAATTCTCATGGCGGCGACTCCGGTCGATATTTTCATTCACGACACTTACATGATCGTCGCTCATTTTCATTACGTCTTGTTCGCGGGGAGCGTGATGGCGGTTTTTGCCGCGATTCACTTTTGGTTTCCCAAGATGTTCGGGCGGATGATGCACGATGGCTTGGGGCGGCTCCATTTTCTGTTGACGTTCGTGTTTTTGAATGGAACTTTTTTTCCGATGCACTTGCTTGGGGCGCGCGGATTCCCGCGACGGTACGCCGATCCGTACCACATTAGTGCCTTCGCCGACTTATTGCCGCTTAACCGGTTCATTACTTACTGTGCTTTCCTGATGGCGGCGGCGCAAGTTTTGTTTGTGGTTAACTTTTTTGGAAGTTTGTTATTTGGACCTCGCGCCGTGAAGAATCCTTGGGACTCAAACACGTTAGAATGGACCACGGAAAGCCCTCCACCGCACGGAAACTATGCCCAGCCGCCCGTTGTTCATCGCGGGCCATACGAGTACAGCCACCCGGACGCGCCGGCGGATTTCTGGCCACAATCTTCGCCCGAATAAGTTTCGCCCCAATAAGTAATGAAGAAACCCGAACCATCCCGTCCGTCTTCGCCTTGGCCCAATCGCGTCGCCAAGTTGTTGGCGGTCATTGTGTTTCCGTTGATTTGGGTTGGCGGGCTAGTGACGACTTCGGATGCGGGAATGGCCGTTCCGGATTGGCCGAACACTTACAACTACAACATGTTTGCGTATCCAATCCGCGATTGGTTTTTGGGGCCGTGGGATTTGTTCGTCGAGCATGGGCATCGACTGCTCGCCTCGGTCGCCGGCATTATCGCCATCGTGTTGTGTTCATTCACATTTGCGTTCGATCAGCGAAAGTGGGTGCGTGGGTGGTCGGTTCTGATTTTGGCGCTCATCATCGGCCAAGGAGTCTTGGGTGGGCAGCGCGTGACTCAAGACGCGCGGCTGCTGGCAATGATTCATGGTTGCGTTGGTCCGGCGTTTTTCGCGACGGTTGTGGCGATGATCGTGTTCACCTCCAGTTGGTGGTTGCAAAGACTTGGGACGGTGATGAACACGCGGTTGTATTCGGCGACCGTCGAGCGCGGTGCTTCGGCAATGTTGCTGATCACCAGCTATATCCAGTTGGTGATTGGCGCGTGTCTACGGCACATTTCCGATGTCGCCGACCCAAGCGCCTACGCGATGCTTGTGATAACGCATTTGGGGACGGCGGGCGCTGTCTTGGTTCTCGCGCTTATCGTTTGGTATGCAGCGCGTGCTGACAATTGGAACGGCGGCGGGGTCCAAACGACAGCGCGGCTGTTAGTGCTTTTGGTGCTCGCGCAAATCGGATTGGGAGTCGGAACCTACGTGGTTAAATTTGGCTGGCCGGCTTGGCTTGGGCATTATCGGTTCGCGGCTGCTTACGTGATTCCGGAAAAGACGTTTTTGCAAATGAATTTGGTTTCGCTGCACGTTGCGATTGGCTCGCTCATTTTGGCATTGGCTACGTATCACGTCGTTCGAGTCCGTCGCGCCTTGTGCAACACGTGCGAAAGCATCGCGGAATAGGCTTCGACGGAGGGGGTCGCTTGATCGGCGAACCTCGTTACAAGTACAATCAAGCCACGCTTGGTTCTTGAATTTTCCTAGGGCGTTTTGTGGAAATAATTGCGGCGACTGACAAACCGAAAAGCGAACATCGCACCTTTGCGTTGATTGGCGATTTCGTTGAACTGTGCAAGCCACGCATTTCGGTCATGATCTTGTTGACAGTGGTCGCCGGTGGGTTCTTGGCTAGCGGCAATGGAGTTTCCTTCTTGTCGTTGATCAATGTTGCGATCGGCGTCTTTTTTATTGCCGCCAGCGGAAGTGCTTGGAATCAATATCTTGAGCGATACTCCGATTATTTGATGCCTCGAACGGCGCGTCGCCCTTTGCCAGGTCAGCGCTTGACCGCAAATCAAGTCACCGGTTTTGGTGCGATCACGTTAGGAGCCGGGATCACTTATCTAGGCGCGGTTGTTAGCGTACCCGCTATGCTGTTGGGTTTGACGACGTGGCTTATGTACGTTTTCGTTTATACGCCACTCAAGCTGCGTACCTGGTGGAATACGGCGGTGGGCGCAGTCGCCGGCGCTTTGCCGGTCTTGATCGGCGCGGTCGGTGCAGGCCAACAAGTGAACGCTGCCGCTTGGGCACTGTTCACGATTTTGTTTTTGTGGCAGTTTCCTCACTTCATGGCAATCGCGTGGCTGTATCGGCGCGATTACGCTAACGGCGGGTTGAAGATGGTCACGGTCGTCGATCCGACCGGGCGATTAGCGGGCCAACACGCGATAATCGTCGCGGCTATATTGCTGGTAACATCGGCTTGTTTTGCAATGATTTACGAAACCGCAATCGCTCGTTCCATTGTGCTGTGCATTTGCGGAATTGCAGGAATTTGGTATTTGCATGCCTCAATCGCATTTGCGTACCGACTGAACGATGATTCTGCACGGAGATTGCTGCGAGTTTCATTAGTCTATCTTCCACTGGTGATGTTGGCTTTGGTTGTTGGCCGCATGATCGACTAAGGACTTGGTCACAACTGGATAACTAATCGCCCATGAACTCAACAACCGGCGTCCCAACCGCCCCGTGGGCAGCGATTCCCAAAAGTCGATTCTGTGTGTGGCTGTTCTTGTCGACCGAAGTAATGTTCTTTAGCGGGTTGATCGGTGCGTACTTGGTGATGCGGTACGGCATTCCCCAAGCCGATTGGCCGAACGCTTCGTCGGTCGGTTTGGTTCCTTGGATCGGCGCGGTCAACACGTTGATTCTATTAGCATCCAGCTTTTTCATGACGAAAGCGACAGGTGCATGCAGCCAACAGCGTCCGCGATCCGCCAAATCGTTTTTGATCGTTGCCCTTTTGCTAGGCGTCGGGTTCCTGGCCGTCAAGTCGTATGAGTATTGGGAGAAGTTTCGATTGGGACTTTATCCGCGCCGCGCGGCTACTTTGATTTACCCCCGTTGCGATACGGAATATCTTGCGGCGGTCCAACGAGAACTTGCGCTGACTCGCGGCGAACTGGAATCGACGCGGCGCAAGAGCCCGTCGACGAAACTGGATGAGCGAATTGCTTTGTTGGATGAGTTGAAGTTAGGTTTGGTCGGTTGGACGGGTCGCGAAGTCGGCCAAAGTAATGACCCGGCGCAACGTGATATGGCGGTTCGTGCTTTGGCACACGCGATTCGCCCGATGCCGCAAAACGAAAAAGGGTGCACCGAATATCTTCGCGAGCAACGAGTATCGCTCGAAGCCCGTCGCGATGAACTTGAGGCGGCAAAACAACAATTTGAGCAAGATATGGCGGCAGCCATCGCGAAGCTGCAGGCGCTGGCTAGCGACGAATCAAATGCGGCGGACCGAGCGGAATGCGAAAAACTCTTGGCCGACCGTCGACTGGAACTGACTAACGTAAACAACGAAAATTCGGCTGTTGTCGATCGACTTAAGCTGCTTGTACGACTTGCAGACGTGAAAAACGGAATCAATGCGCAATATGAATTGCGATTGCCGATTGTGCTGCCGGGTGGGCGGACTTGGCTGAACGGTTATTATTTATTGACGGGGATGCACGCACTGCATTTGTTGGCGGGAATTATTGCGGCGGCGGTGCTGTTGCCGATGACCTTAAACGCGCGACGGGCGTTGTTGTTGGGAAACGTCGCGACATATTGGCATTTCGTGGACTGCGTGTGGTTGGTGCTTTTTCCGATTATTTACTTGTTGTAATTTAGCTCTCTGGAAATCGAACGCGTCATGTGGCGGAAACTTTCAATCATGTTGTGGCTGATGGTACTGGTTGCGTGCGGCATCATGTTCGCGAACCGAATGCGTCCACGGCCGCTTGCAATTTCGTCCGGTTCGGGCGACACGTTCTTGAAGCTTCCGTGGAAGCAATTGCCCGAAGTGTCGACGTTTGAGTTGAAAGCTGCCGATGGCCGGATGTTTCGTTCCAGTGAACTCATCGGCCGACCAATTGCCGTCAATTTCTTCTATTCATCATGTCCATCGATCTGCCGACAGTTCAACGAACAAGTCCGTCGTTTGGCCGAGCAATTTCGAAAAGAGGATTTGACGTTTCTCAGTATCACGGTCGATCCGACGACCGATACTCCAGACCGGTTAGCCGAATACGCCAAGATTTTCGACGCCGACCCCGCGCGCTGGCTGTTTCTGACCGGCCCGATGTCTGAGATACAGCAATTCGCCGACCGATCATTTCGCGTCAAGCTTGAGCGAGAGACGCATACGGAGAAACTGTTCTTGGTCGATCGTTGGGGCAGGTCGCGCGATCAATTTAGTTGGGACGACCCGGTGGAAATGCGCCGCTTTGCCGAAGTCGCCCGCGAAGTCATCGCCGAGACCGAGCCGCCACTTGCGACCAACGTGACCACTCGTAATTTGCTGGCTGGCCGAGAGCACAATGAGCAAAACAAACTGACTTGGCTGAATGAATTCTTTCTAACGCAGCCCAATGGCCAGACTTTGTTCTCTCGCGATTTGATTGGCGAAGTCTGGATCGGAAGCATTTTCTTTTCAACTTGTACGACTCATTGCATCGAACAAAACCGATATCTGAGAGATTTGCAAGATCGCCTTGGAGATCGAGTGGTGCGTTTCGTAAGCATCACAACCGACCCGCAAACCGACACGCCCGCGCGGTTGCAGCAGTACGCTCAAGAAATGAAAGCTCAACCGAATCGCTGGATTTTCTTGACGGGTGCTGACAAATCGTACGTGAACCGGGTCGCCGCAGAATTTCTCGGACTCTTTGTCCAAGGCTCCGACCATGCGACGGACTTGGCTGTTGTCGATCGCTGGGGACAAGTGCGACAGAAATTCAATTGGCGGGAGATTGAACAAGAATCCGCGATGCTGAAACTGATCGACGAATTGATTGCGGAAAAAATCCCACCGCCCCAATCAACACAGTAAGCGCACGATCATGATCAACATCAACATCAACCTTCTGCCACACATTGATGCCAGTCTCAACGCGATTGCGGCGGTCTTGCTAATCACAGGTTACGTGTTGATCAAACAAGGCCGCGAGGCCGCACACAAACGGGCGATGCTGACGTGCTTTGGCGTGTCGGTTGTTTTTTTGGTGTGTTATGTCACGTATCACGTAAACGTCGGTAGCAAACCATTTCCGAAATCGGATTACGCCGTTTGGATTCGTTATTTGTATCTGGCGATTTTGGCGACCCATGTCGTTTTGGCGGCGATTGTTCCGTGGATGGCCCTCGCGACAATTTATTTGGGGCTACGCGATCGACGTGCCGCGCACAAACGCCTGGCTCGCTGGACCTTTCCGATTTGGCTATACGTTTCGATCACAGGTGTTGTCGTTTATTTGATGCTGTACTGGTTCTTTCCACCGATCACTGCGACGGGCTAGAATACATCTATCTATGTGCAATTCAGAGATGAAACAAAAACCCCGAGACGAGAGGGTCAGACCCCAAATTGCTTCGAATCCGCCGCGGCGGCCGCAAATTGGCGTTAGACCCTGGATGTTTTGCAGCAGCTTCGTTCGCGGCGGCTTGCTCGCCGTAACCGTGGCGTTGCTGTCGGCTGCACCGGCGTTGGGGTGTCCAAATTGCAAAGACAACCTGGCGTACCAGTCGGGCAGCTTGGAGCTCGGTTTTGCGCTCAGCATCGGACTGATGTTGGCTGCTCCGATGGCGATACTTGCAGGTTGGACGATTTGGTTCGTGCGATATTTTCGAATAAATGCGTCATCGGTTGGAGTCGTCACAAATATCTTTACGGCACAACGTGCGGGAACAAATCGACCAGCCAGTTGCGAACCGTCTTGCTGACGACTTGGCGACGCCCGATGTAAAAGTGATCCGCGTCGGGAATGACGCGAGTTTCCAACTTGCGACAACTCATTTGAAGTCGCTCGACTTTTGGCAAGATTCCGTTGAACGCTGCGTTCGTTGCCAACTCTCGCTCGCCAAACGTCAGCAGAACCGGCACGGTAACTTGCTGAATGAAGCGGGTCCAATCATAGCGGCTGGCAGGTCCGTACTTGTCCAAGTAAGCTTCGGCAGCAATGAAGGCTGGAAACGGAAAGTCAACCAGCATGAGTTGTCGGCCGTGTCCGGATTTCGCCAACTGCTCGGCTGACTCGATCCAAGTCTTGAATTTGTGCCGCGCCGGCGACTGCATGAAGCGATCGTAGTTGAGGCGCGACGCGGACAAAGCAGCAATGCACGTAACGGCGGCGTGCGGCTGATGAGCTTGCGAGTAAATTGCTTTGATCGCGCCCAAGCTATGACCGACGAGCCCGATTCGTTTGCAACCGCGCTGCACGAGGAAATCGGCCCAGCCGGTGATATCGTGGCGGCAGTGGTCTACCAATTCAAACGCCGCGCCTTGCGCCTCGGTCCGCCCGCCGATCGACGTCCAGTTCAGACCGTCGTGGCCGCGCGTGTTGGCTTGCAACACATGAACTCCAAGTTCCAAAAGTTGCCGCGCGAGGCTTTGCAGCAATCGGGACGAGTAGAAGTTGCCGGCCAAACCGTGCAGCAAGATCGCTGCGTCCAGGCTTACACACTTATCGACTTGCGGGCGAAAGAAGGCACCGTGAAGTCGCGCCAAGTCAAGCGTTTGCGTTTGGACCAATTCACAATGCATATCGGCGACCGCCTTGATCCGCGGCGCGCTTACTACGCTTGGCTGGTCGTGTTGTTGGTCACGCTGCTCAATTGCGAAAGCAATTGCAACACGCCGTTCAAATGTGCCAACCGAGGCCCAAAGCGATCGATAAATTCGTTCAGTACAAAGTCGCCGTCCATCATCGACTCATAGCTCTCGTTGATTTCGCGAGTCATGTTTTGCAAGAACTCGGTTTGCACTTGGCTGATGGCCTCGGCTGCGGCTCGGCAGCGGCGGGCGAGCATCGGATTGGCGTCTTTCCACTGTCCCAATTCCATGGCGCGTTGACGCTGGGCCGCGCTAAAATGGTCAACCATGTTTTCCATGAGTTCGGTTTGGCGGTTCTGGCTGACGACAAGCTGTCGCAACAGATCGACCATTTCGTTGTCCGAGCGCTGGTGCGATTCGTGCGCCTGACCAGTGGAAGTTGGCGAAACTTCAATTCGAAACATGGACGCCATTTTTTGTTTGTCGAGACTCATGTCAATTTCCAACGATCAAGTACGTTACGGCAGAAAGCATCAGTATAAATACGCAGGTGGCGAATGTCGAGCGAATCAAATTTTCTTGGGCCATTTTCGCCTTTCGCAAAAGACTTTTTGGAGGGCCGAATTTCAGTGGATTCCGGCAAAATGTAAACCACGGCAAGCTTTGACGTGTGGAAAATAGGGAGGCAAGCAAATGGCGGAAGAATCGTTGCAAGCAATTCAATTGAATTTGTCGCCCATGCAATTTAAGGTGCTTGACATAGGCCAACCGCGAACGTAGCGCCGACCGCGAGTCCCCTAAAGTCAATTTTTGCGGTGTCCGATGGTCTATGGTCCGGCAGGCACCACGGATTTTTCGAATCGCTCATGAACGAAGCAGAAAACACGTCACCGCTAGGCTTTCTAACGGCCGTCGAATTGGCCGAAATCGGCTTTTGCGGCGGACTGTTGCTGTTGAACGAACGGGGCCGGCCTCTGGAATTCCATTGCAATTCGCCGATTCAACCGAGCCGAACTCAACACATACTCTACGGCTCCACGCTGCGATCATTTCTGCTGACTGAAGCCATTGCACTGAGGTTGGTAGAAAAGTGCAGCAAGCCGCCCGCAGCGATTTTGACGAACTTGCCGGAACTCTGGGAACTCAGTCGACACGTTGCAATGCCGATCGGATTGGTCCCGACCGATCAGACCTCGAGCGATTTGATTTTGTCGACCGATGGTGCAAATCGTTGGAAGCATTTTGAAATTGCATCTCAAGCTGTCGCGGTGGCTACGAACGAACCGGATCGGCGCGTTGAGCTTGAAGCTTTGTTGCAGGACTTTGCCCAGCGATTGCCGCTGGCTGAGCCGTTTCAGCGAATTCAAAACGCCATCGACGAGGCTCACTCCAGTGCTCGATTGCGCGAGTCCGCTTAACTTTGGGAAGCATGGATGCTCGAACCCGTTCAAAGTCCGAATTGGCCAAGCCTTTATCTTGTGTCCAACGTCAATGCGACAGCGGAAAGGCCGCTTCCGGTTCTGCCAACCATCGAAGTCCAATCCACTTTTGTCGACCCGCCCGGCGGCCGCGCCGTTTCGATGCGAATCGCCAAGCCCAAGCCCAAAGTGATTAGCTGCTACTTCAGTCCTACGACTCCCGCGTTCCGACCAATCAAAGCGTCCTCGGCCCCGACCCCGCCCGTCGCGAGAAACGACGCAAGCGAACAGCCGTGGCACAAATCTATTTCGCGGCTCGCCCCACCAAAGGACTTGGTCAAACTCGACGATCGGCTTTTCTATTTGTTGCAACCGCCACTGGAGACTTTGGTCTCGACGGGCACGATCGAATTTCCGTTTCAGCCGTTCCCATATCAATATGCCGGCGTGGCTTTTTTATACCCGCGTCATGCGGCGATCTTGGCGGACGAAATGGGGCTTGGGAAAACCATGCAAGCGATCGTGGCAATTCGTTTGCTGCTGCACGCGCGCGAGATCAGCCAAGTCCTGTTGATCTGCCCCAAGCCGCTTGTGACCAACTGGATGCGCGAGTTCGCGATGTGGGCACCAGAGATTCCGATTTGTGTCATCGAAGGCTCTCAAGCCAAACGCAATTGGCAATGGCAGACCACCGAATGGCCTGTGAAAATCGCCAACTACGAGCTGATGTCGCGCGATCAAGAATCCGTAACCCATGCCTCCAGTCATTACGATCTCGTCGTGCTGGACGAAGCTCAGCGGATCAAAAACAGTCACAGCTCGACCGCTCAGAGCATTCGCTCCATCGCCCGCTCCCGCAGTTGGGCTTTGACCGGAACGCCGATTGAAAACAGCACCGACGACATCGTTGGAATTTTCGAGTTCCTTTCAAGCGGATTGCTTTCGATTGGCATGTCGCCTCGGCAGATTTCGGCGGAAGTCCGCGACTTCATTTTGCGTCGGACCAAAGACAACGTGATGAGCCAGATGCCACCCAAGTTGATGCGCGATGCGGAATTGGATTTGACATCCGAACAATCGGAATCGTATATCCGTGCTGAAGAGGATGGCGTCGTTCGGCTTAATGAGATGGGACATTCGATCACGATTCAACACGTGTTTGAATTGGTCTTGCGGCTCAAGCAAATTTGCAATTTCGATCCAGCAACTGGCGCAAGCAGCAAAATGGAACGGCTCGTTGCAGACTTAGACGAAGTCGCCGCCAGCGGTCAGAAGGCAATTGTGTTCAGCCAATGGGTCAAATCGCTCAAGCAGATCAGCGCGGGAATCACTGAGCATCAGCCTTTGGAATACCACGGCGGAATACCGTCGAACAAACGCGACGCGATCTTGGCCGAGTTTCGCGAGAATCCCGCGCGGCGAATTTTGTTGATGAGTTACGGAGCCGGGAGCGTTGGGTTGAACTTGCAATTCTGTCGCTATGTTTTCTTGTTCGACCGCTGGTGGAATCCCGCCGTTGAGGATCAAGCCATCAACCGCGCCCATCGAATCGGCGTCAGTGGCAGCGTCACCGTCACGCGAATGCTCACCATCGGCACCATCGAAGAGCGCATCAACCAAGTCCTCGAAGAGAAGCGTGAGCTATTCCAATCCATCCTAGGCGACGCCGACTCCCCCCGCGGCGGCCTCTCCCGCGACCAAGTCTTCAACTTGTTCAAACTAAAAATTGCAACGAAGCCAACGGCTGCAGATGCGGCGTAGGGCGATTTTCATTTCTTTAAGCTTTGAATCAGTGTAGGCGTCTTGACTTGGGCTACTCCAGCCGCCGGATCGTTGGTCCTAAGAAAGCAATCGTGAAGCACTTTGCCCCTGCGGAAAAGGAACATTATCGCCTATCATGGGCCGACTTTGGAGAAGTAAATATCTATGAGCCGAGTCGATTCGAATGTTGGAGTTGTGCAAACGCGGTGGAAATCGCTGGGGGATTTGACGCGGACGAAGACGATCGCGACGGTCGGACCGGCTTGCGAGAAACGCGAGCAGCTTGCGGAGTTGATCTTGCAAGGTGTTGATGTGTTTCGTCTAAATATGGCACACGGGACGCGTGAGCAACATCAAACGGCGGTGGATAGTATCCGTTGGGCTCGCCAACACGCGGGTGTGCCGGTTGGAATCTTGGTCGATCTGGCTGGTCCCAAGATTCGTTTGGGGCAGTTGTCTGTGGAAACATTGCAATGCGTTCCTGGCAATCATTTGACGTTTGTTCGAGGCGAGCTAGCAGCCCAAGCTGACCAATTGGTATGCAGCTATCCGACGCTGATCGATGAAATAAAAGTTGGCGATTGGATTATGCTTCGCGACGGTTTGGTTCGGCTCAACGTCGTAGAAAAAGCAAAAGATTTCGCTAAATGCATGGTGGTCGACGGCGGCACGGTGCGCAGCCGACAAGGCGTCAATCTGCCTGGCGTAAACTTGAGCGTGCCAGCGTTAAGCCAAGTCGACCGCGACAATGCAGCTTGGGCGGCGAGTCAGTCGATCGACTTTGTTAGTCTGAGTTTCGTCCGCGAGGCGAAAGAAATAGAACAGCTCAAACGAATTTTGGCCGGGCACAACAGCGAAGCGTTCGTCGTTGCGAAAATTGAGAAACGTGAAGCTTTGGAGAATTTGGAGGCCATCATTACAGCAGCCGATGCGGTCATGGTCGCGCGCGGCGACTTGGGAGTTGAAATCGAAGTAGAAAAAACGCCCATCGCGCAGAAGCGAATCATTCGGGCTTGCCAAGCCGCCGGAAAACCAGTGATCGTCGCGACGCAGATGCTCGAAAGCATGCACGATTCGCTGCAACCGACGCGAGCCGAAGTCAGCGACGTGGCCAACGCGATCTTGGATGGTGCAGATGCGTGCATGTTGTCGGGCGAAACTGCCATCGGTCAGTTTCCACGCCAAGCCGTTTGCATGATGCGCAAAGTCATGATGGAGACTGAGAAATTGCTTGAGCATAACCGCTCGTTTGAGTCGAATTCGGACAAGAATTCAGTTTCCGATATCGAATCCGCCGTGATCTTCGGTGCGGCACAGATCGCCCAGCGCTTGGATGCCCGAATGGTCGTCATCGCGACATCCAATGGAAAAGCCGCGCTCATTAAGTCGAAACAACGCGACTTCATTCCAACGATTGCGGTCACCGATCAATCGACGGCGCTGTGCCGAATGTGCTTGTTCTGGGGCGTGACGCCCGTACTCAGCGGAAACATTCAGCAGCCGAATCACCTGCGCCGCCTCATCAACATCTGGGCCGAAGAAGACACCAAATTCCACGCCGGCGATCGCGTCGTCATCGTTATCGACTCCGAAATTCTCCCCGACATTCACGACATCGTAATGGTGGTGGACGTGGAAAAGACGGATTCGAAGAGTTGATCGCTAGGTGTTCAAATTTTCCACGTTAGCGAACAGGACCGAGCCCAGGCGGACTATGGTTGCTCCTTCGGCGATGGCGGATTCGAAGTCGTCGCTCATGCCCA
This sequence comes from Planctomycetota bacterium, assembly GCA_031409895.1. GTDB lineage: Bacteria > Planctomycetota > Planctomycetia > Pirellulales > Pirellulaceae > JANMEB01. The sequence continues at coordinate 41,010 of JANNYC010000144.1, read as the reverse complement.
TCGAGAGTTCGCGAAGCTTGTTTCCTTGCGGGACTACGTGTTGCAGGTGATCGCGTAGCTCGCGCAGATTGGCGAACTGTTGTTGCTTTTCAGATGCGGTGCTTTGCAAGCCGCTCATGCACATAAGGCCGATGACGCGCACGGAGGACAATGCCGCGATCTCGACGAGCGCCGATTCGACTTGTGGCGCGGCTAGGCCTTGTTTGCTCGACTCATTCGATACATTGACTTCAAGCAAGATGTCGTTCGTTCGAGTCAACTCGTTCGCGATTCGATCGACCGCATGCGCCAAATGAAAACTGTCGATGGAGTGAATGATCGAAACGATTGGCAGCGTGCGCCGAATTTTGTTTCGTTGAAGCGGTCCGACTTGATGCCAGCGAACTGCGGGGTTGTTGAGTGCCGCAGCTTTCTCCCATAGCAATTGCGGACGACTTTCACCCAAGTCCAAACAGCCGAGTTCAACCAAGATTGCGGCAGTCGACGCGTCGACGTACTTTGTGATCGCAACCAATCGGACGGCTTGCGGGTCGCGGCGGGAATGTTTGGCAGCGGCCGCAATGCGAGAATGAACTTGATCCAGGTTTAATTTTAACCGCTCGCGCATAGAGACTTTTTTCGACCCCTCACCCTAACCCTCTCCCCACAGTCGGAGAGAGGGAACAATGAAAAATTTGTAATCAAGACTCTATCCAATTCGAATCAAGTCGGTGATGGATTGGTCTGGTTCGATTCGGCCAATATAGAATTCGCACAATAAATGCTTGCCCAAAACTGTGTAGGGTTCTTGTTGGCCAAAGGAACGGAACAACAGCCACTGCTTGTAGCCGATACGAACACGGTAGCCAACTGCAACATCGGAGGGCACGATGGTTCGCCGCCGGGCGATGGTGAGCGGTCGCCACGTCCGCGCACTCAAGCTGCGATTCGGCTTTAAGTCGAAAAATAACGGCGCGTAAAGAGACTTGCCCTTCGCGGTTTGTTGCAGCGTTAACTTGCGCGGCGTTCCTTCCAGCGAGGCGGAACCGCGAGCGTTTTTCCATTCGGGCGCGGCCAATGGCAAGACCAACGAAATCAACCGCTCGTGGTTTATCAAGTAATACTCGCACGTTTCCGATTCTGCTCTGGCGGTAATACCTGCTGCTAAGGGCAGGTCCAACGAATAAGTTACCTCTTGAGGTTCTTCACAGCTCACTGTGTCCGCCATGAAGAGAAACTCGTCATCGACGCCCATGACAATCGTGCGATCCAGGCAGACGCCGCGATCGAGCTTTAGTTCCAAGTCGAGAACTTGGACGTCGTGATCGCCGTGCCAGCACGAGACTTCCCAGCGGTCGCGCGGTTTAAGGCAATGCGAACCGACTCGTATTTCGGGAAAGCACTCGCCTTGCAGCAGCGACTGGGCGCGCCATAAGTGCATGGCGAACTGTTGGCCGTCATGCTGCAACCCAATTTTCGCGCTGCGATTTCCCCAGCGAGTTTGCATGAGCGTAAGGCCGACGGCTTCGGCTGACGAGCCCAATGCGGCGATGCGTTTCTTCTTTGACCTATCGCGCAACCCTGCTTTTTCAACAAGCAACGATTCAGCCAGTCGAATGAGTCTGCGAAACCCGCTGGATAGGTCTTGCGGAATCAACAATGTTTCTCCGTTCGAACAAGCCGCTCGCTGCGTCTGACGAAATAATCCGATCATTCGCTGGCGAGTTTCGTCCGCCGGTTCGGGTTGCTCAAGCAACCGCAGCAGTCGGTAGACTCGAATCCAACCGGCGAAAATCGCACGGTGCTGCGGCCACCATCGCATTTCCAATGTGCCCGCCTCGTCAAGCCATCGGGTCAGGGATTTTTCCCATTCGTTGGCTGCGGCCGAAACTAGTGGCCGAAACGATTCCATTTCTGATAACTGGTAGGCCAACGTCAATGGAAGTTCCTGTTGAAGCAATTGTTCGACGCGCGGGTTCGCAAACGTCGCTTCTTGGCTTTGTTCGACTTGTTGGCAGAGCTTTTCCAACAGCGGCCAACCCATTTCCGTCGGCGCGTATCCGATCAATACGGGTGCCAATTGCGCCAAATGAACGGAGCGCAAGCTCGACGAAACGGCTTCACCAAGTTCGGGTTCAACTTCGGCTAGGTATTCGCGAACCTGTTGTTGGCAAATGTCTGATTCAAAGATTTTCTTTTGTGAGCGACGCGCCAGCTTGTAACTGAATTGAAGCGCGGCGGCCGCATCGGCCTCAAATTCAACGGAGGAAATACCCCAAGCCAAGGGAGAATTTTGTCCCGCACCAAAGCACCGTTGGAGTTGTCCAAACCGGTTTGATTTTTGCAATCGACGTTGCCAGCGCGAGAAGTCTCGCCATTTGGCAGTCAGACCGTACCGCTCGCAATTAACGTCAAACGCTGCGTTGGCGTCGTCAGGCTCGGATTCTTTTTTGGAAGGTTTTCCTTTGGCCACTGGCGGTGCCTTGGAGTCAGGGTTCTTTAGAGTGAAAATCATGTCAATTGGTTTGCAGCTCTTGGGTAAGGGGAGTATACATTCTTGGATGCTGCGTGACTAAGTGTTGCGTGGCGGATTTCCGTTCCTCGTTTAACAGCCCGGCTCCCAGGCGCTTTATTCCTCGTTTAACCGCCCGGCTCCCGGGCGCTGTGGCTTCGCGGAACGGCCCGAAGCGGCCCGGTTAAACAAAGACAGCGATGCTTATTCAAAACTCGACGTCGATCCAAACCAAGTGATGGTCGGAAGCTTTGGCTAACGGCGCTGTTGGTTCTTCTTCGGTGGGCCAAAAGACTCCGCTGCCGACAACTTTCAAGTTTTTTGACGGCAGAACGTAATCCAATCGCAAGTTGCCAACGGATTTGTCGTTGAAATCTCCCGTGTCGGCAGCCGGGTCGCCCGCATGTTTCGCATTGACCAGCCCGCTTTTTTCGCTCGCCTGCTTTGCGCCGGCTGAAATCGGAACCAGCGTGCCGTTGACCAGCGGATGATCTATCAACTGCCGCGCCGCTGCCAACAAGCTGTCGCCATCGACTGGGTCGGCATTCATGTCGCCCGCCACGACGAACGAAGAATGAGGCGCGAGACCACCTTTGACTTTCTTGTCGTCGTAAATGTAGTCGCTGCCGTTGAGGTAGTCCGCAATCAAGCGAATTTCATCGTGATTGCGTCGCCCATTGCGATCTTCTTTTCGGTCGAACACTGGCGGCGTCGGATGTGCCGCGATGATATGAACTTCGCGATCTCCGATTTGAACCGGCACGTCCCAATGTGACTTGGACGAAAGGCGAAAGACCTGTTTGATTTCCGCCGAGTAATATTCCTCTGTCGAATCAGGAACGATGGGCCACAACGCGCCCGGCATGTCGCGCCACAGAAATTTTTGAAAAGTCCGCGTCGAAGTACTGATCGGGAATCGGGATAGGACAACCATACCGTACTGACCGGGGAATAATCCAAATCCGAATGAATCGTCCGGCGTGTGACTTCTTCCGTCACGGTTCAAGTCCAAATTAGAATCTACGCCCGTGTTAACGGCCGCAAAAAAGACATGAGGATAGTCGATTGCGGCCTGGCCGTTTTGCACCGCCATTAGATAGTTTTTGCGAAGCCCCTCGATTGCCGCACCGGCTTCGTCGTAGTCCACTTCGTTCAGCAAGATCACATCGGGCCGAACGCGCTGGATGGCTTCGGCGATTAACGCGATGGCTTGCGACTTGCCGTCTTTTACTTCGTCGGCGAGAAGGCCGGCTTTCTCACGATTGAGCGCCGTGTTGAATGACGCAAAACGAACGCGCTGCGGGCTTAGTTGTTTGGCCAAATCCACTTCTTGTGCGGAAATAATCGATGCCGTGGTTGCAATCGACGCCATTAAGGCAAGTGAGATAAATTTGTACCGCATTGGTTTTTTCCCTTTTGAACATCGTCCATTGTGGACCTCACCGCACTGCGACTCAAGCCCGCAGGCAATTGATCGGAATTCATCGTCGGCTCGCCGATATGCATGGCTAATTCAGTATCGATCTGACATAATTGCTCGAAAGATTTGCCTTTAAAAACAAGCGTGAATGTGATGCCGTTGGCCGACCGTCCCGAGTTTTGCGAAATTGCCGGATCGCGACCTCAATGTTTTATTTTTGAACAGCCGTCGGCGTTGGCGGTCCATGCGGCGCGAATCGTGGCACGAGTTGTCCGCGACCGAAACGCTTTGGGGCTAACGGCGGTATTGGGTTTACCTGCTGGTTCCACGCCGGTTGCCGTTTATCGCGAATTGGTTCGCATGTACGAACAGGAAGGGTTGGACTTTTCGAACGTCGTGACATTTAATCTCGACGAGTATTTTGGGCTTGATCCAAAACGATTGCAGAGCTTCCACCGCTGGATGCTCGATCATTTTTTCAATCGAATCAATATCGACTTGTCGCGAACCCATTTTCTCGATGGCACGGTCGGCCTAGACCAAATAGATCAGCATTGCCGCGAATACGAATCGGCTATTGAAGAAGCTGGCGGGATCGATGTGTTGCTGCTGGGGATTGGTGGCAACGGTCACATTGGCTTCAATGAGCCGCATAGCAGCCGCGCGAGCCGAACGCGATTGTGTACGCTGGACCCGCAAACTCGTCGCGCCGCCAGCAGCGATTTTTTTGGCTTGGAAAATGTTCCAAGTTACGCACTCTCGATGGGACTGGGAACGATACTCGCCGCGAGAAAGATTTTGCTCATGGCGGTCGGAGAGCACAAAGCGGCCATCATTCGCGACACGGTCGAAGGACCAGCGACGGAGCGCGTGCCCGCCTCAATGCTTAAAGAGCACAGCGACGCGGCGATCTTCCTAAACGGGGCAGCCGCGCGAGAACTTTCGGTTCGTAAGACGCCCTGGATCAAGCAACGCGTCGCGTGGGATAACGGCTTGATCAAGCGGGCCGTGCTGTGGCTTTGCGAAAATACTGGCAAAGCACTTTTGAAGATCGACGACGAAGATTTCCGCCAGCATGGATTGAACCAACTGCTGCGCGAACTTGGGCCAGCTCAAAATATCTGCCAGCGTGTGTTTCGTTGGATGCTCGACACAATTGAAAGTCACCCCGCAGGCCAAAATGAAAAGAAACGCATCGTTTGCTTTAGCCCCCATCCCGACGACGACGTGATCAGCATGGGGGGAACCCTGATTCGCCTTAACGACGATGGCCATGAGGTCCACATTGCCTACATGACCAGCGGAAATATCGCCGTATTCGATCACGATGCAATGCGTCTCGCGGAAGTTGTTACTGAATACAATCGCTTGTTCGACATCGATCAAGAAAAATCACTCGCGGTGGAACGTAACGTCCGGCAGTCGTTGGCTAAAAAGTCTCCCGGCGAACCCGACTCGGAAGATGTCTCGCGCATCAAGTCGCTGATCCGCTGGAGCGAAGCCAAAGCCGGGGCGACCAAAATCGGCTGCAACCCAGACCATTGTCACTTTATGGATCTACCTTTTTATCGAACGGGAACAGTTGAGAAACGTCCTTGGGGCGCTGATGACATCGCGATCATTCGCAACCTAATTGAAACTGTTTCGCCGCACCAGATTTACGTCGCCGGTGACTGGACCGATCCGCACGGCACGCATCGGGTTTGCGCCGAAGCAATTTTCGCCACGCTGTCCGAGCTTCGAAGCGATGGGCGCTCGCTGCCGGAGGTGTTCTTGTACCGTGGGGCTTGGCAAGAGTATGAACTTCACGAAATTGAGATCGCTGTTCCGTTGAGTCCTAGCAACTTGGACCGCAAACGAAAAGCGATCTTCATGCACGAGAGCCAAAAAGACGAAGCCTTATTTCCGGGAGCGGATCCGCGCGAGTTTTGGCAGCGAGCCCAAGACCGCAATCAGGGAACGGCACAGCGGTTCAACGCGATCGGCTTGCCAGAATATTTTGCGATGGAAGCATTCGTCCGATGGGACGGCAAACCGATTTGAAAAACGCACGAACTAAAGTACGGGCCCCTTCGGCGTGATCTCAGTCATTTTGTCAGCCGTATTAAACCAAAGGGCTTTTTGTACATCGCCCGCGTTTAGAATCCCTGCAATTGCCGCCACTATGATGCAGGCCAACATGACGGCGTACTCGACCGTTGTAACGCCTTCGTCGCGGCGGAGAAAGTATTTCAGAATCCGTCGAGTGAATTTCATTTGGATGCTGTTACGAAAGTGTTAGCTTAGACCGCAGTCGGCGTATTTGATTTTGCCGCCCGCATACTAAAGCAGCGATTGTAAAAGCTTACGTTGTAATCGCACCTGTGAAATGGAAATTCACTCGTACTAAACGAGGGTGGCAGTCATCTTTGGGCGAAAACACCGATAAATTCCAATTCTAACGGTCGTTCCGATTGTTGGCCTTTGACCCGCCCGCGCCGGCGGCTCACTTTGCTCGCCAATGGTATATTGACCATTCCATACCAAACCGAGTCCTTCAGGCTACGTGATTTTGGAAATGGGTTTCAACAACTCGACAAGGTGGCTTCGGTGACCTCAACCATTGAACAAGTTTATCAATCGCGAATCGAATCGATGTCGCCCAAAGATCGGATTGCGAGGTCGATCGCAATGTTTCAATGGGCGCGAGAACTGATTGGGCGGCAGATCATTGCTGCGAAAGGCCCAATGTCGGCGGAGCGATTGAAATGGGAGATCGCGCTTCGGCAATATGGTAGCGATCCGACCGCGCGTGCGACGATCGAACGAAAGTTGAACGATGTTTCCGGTTGAAGCTTTTCGCGAATCGCTTGGAAAAATCGTTTCAGTGCTTGAACGCCATGCGATTCGATTTCACCTGACCGGTGGCATTACTACGGTAGCCTACGGCGAGCCGCGAATGACGCAAGATGTCGATATCGTTATCGACAATCAAGCGGTTGCGACCCAGCTCGATCCCTTTATCGAGTCGCTCAGCGCTTCCGGATTCATGCTTGACGCTAAATCGATTCGCGCCGCGGTCCGGCAAAAGGACATGTTCCAATTGTTCGACATTGCCGAGGCTCTGAAGCTCGACATTTATCCGCGAGAAATGATTCCCGGCGAACTAAGCCGGTCGAATTGGGTCGAAGTCTTTGCCGGGATGAACTTGCCGATTGCTTCGCGCGCCGATGCGGCTGTATCCAAGTTGCTTTGGATCAGCAAGGGGAGCCACAAGAGCCGACGCGACTTACGTCAAATCTATCGTGCAGGACTTGCCAGCGATCGTGATCTCATCGGACAACTCGCGCAACAACTAGGGCTTGAATCGTTGTTGAGTGAAGTGTTGAGTGAGCCAAACGAGATTGGATAGATTTGGATGACCGCTTGGAAGGCATTCGTCACTTTGCGTGGCGGTTCCATGTCAAGTGTTTGCGGATTTCGTCTTTGAGGTGAGTCAGAACCGAATCGCGATCGGTTTGATCGAGAATCTGCCGAACGATATGTTTGGGAGAATCGGCACCCCACGAGCCGCCGTGTTCGAAGTAATGCTTCGTCGCTTGGCCGATGATGTAAGAACTAAAACCGGCGGCGGAACCTTGCGGCAGCATGGTCAGCGGCGTGGCCAAATGCACGGTCGCAAGTTTGATGGCGCTGGCGCCCCAGGAAACCAGTTCTCCCAACGCAAAAATCCCAGCGGCTCCCGCGATGGCTTTGGCTAACTTGCGGGCTTGGACCATCGAAAAGTTCAGCCCATAGACTTTGGACAACATGACGATCATGACAGCGTCGGTCGCAATTCCGCTGAAGATATCAACCACGGTCGGGGAAAGTGCCACGACAGTGGCTTTGGTGGCGGCCATCGTCCAGATGACTTGATCGGCGCGGCGGTTGCGCATCTCGATGCGCAGCGACGCGACGCGGTCGCTTTTGTCTGCGGCGAACATCGCCGCATTGATCGCAATGAGATCGAGGCCCTCCTTTTCCAAAGTCGACAGAATCAGACTCTTCAATTGCGAAATGTCCGCGTCAGGTCGCTGCCAAGTCGTCTCGGTTATCCCCTGTGGCGATTCAATCACGCATTCGATGGGGCGCGGGTCAGCCGCCGAAGAGACGATATGATGCGACGGAATCAGCTCTCCAACGCGCCGCGCGACAACTTCGTGTAAAGCCGACCATTGGTGGTCGTCGTACAAGTCCCGCTTGTTCATCACGAGAATGATGGGCTTGTGAACCGCAGCCAGCTCGACAAGCGAAACGTATTCGGTTTCGTTAATGTCCGAATCGATCACAAACAAAATCAAATCGGATTTACGAGCTGTGGATTCGGCTAACTCCTCGCGCTCGTGCCCGCCGACTTCGTTGATGCCTGGCGTGTCGACGAGCACGACTTCGGATTTCTCGAAACCCGGCACGTGGTATTCACAGTTCTCCCATTTCGACGATTGAACGGTTTTGGTCCAGCCTCCTTGGACGTCGACTTCGGCCACGCGCCGACCGGCTAGCGCGTTGATGAGCGCGGATTTTCCGGTGCTGATTTCGCCGAACACAACGATCTCAATCCGCCCGCTCGTGGCTTTTTCGAACATCTTTTGAAGTTGATCCATGTCGTGCCGCATCCGATCGCGCTCTTGTTGTGGGCACTCGCGCAACTTGGCAAGCGTCGATTCGACCGAAAGCAACGCTCGGCGAAACTGTTCGTGTTCGTGATTGGTTGAATGATTCATGGTCCGTCTTGCCCGCTTAGTTTGGATCGTGCCACTTGGACTAAGCGTCGCAACTCGTCCACTTTCGTAACACGTTCCCATTGTCGCCGCGCCAAACCGGCCAAGCCACCTTCGGGCGTGCGCATTTCATTGCGAAAGTAATCCGTGAACACCGCACCGATCCATTTCGTCAATAAGGCTTGCACGATGCCCTGCATCAGACCGCCAGCAATCGTCCCTGCGACGGGCACAGTCTTGATCAATGATCCGACGATTGCAACGATCGCGGGTGCAACGATATTCACGCCCAAAATTCCGACCAAGTTCTTGCCCATTTCGCCAAGCCAGCGTCGCGCAGTTTCCAGATCGACTTTTTGTTGATAGACCTCGGCCAGCTCCAAGATCATCTTCGTCGAAACTGCCACCCCCGCCGCCAAATCGACGACAGGAAAAGGAACAACCGCCGCCAATCCGCCTGCGGCCCACATATGGCGGTCCACGATTTTGGCGGCTTCATTGTCCAGCGATTGTTGAGCGCGAGCGCGAGCGGTTTCCACCAAGCCGCGCGATTGCAGCAGCAGATTCGCGGTCAGCAACTCTTTACCGTCGCGCCGCAGAATCTCGGTCATGCGATCGGTCAGCGGCTCTATGTCGATGGGAACTGCGACGGACTCTTCCACGGCGGAGCCATCGGCCAAAACACGTTTGCGTTTGCGCGCGGTGGCCTCAGATTGAATCGCAACGACATCCGCAATGTGCACGTTGGCCTGCGATTGGCTGCGGATTTGCCCAAGCAATTTTTCGCGGTCCTCGGCGAGATACCAATCGGCCTTGTTCAAGCAGACGACGATTCGCTTTTCCATTCCTCCCAAAGTCTTCAGCAGCCGATGCTCGCTTTCACGAAGCGGACCGTCCACGACCAACAAGATCAAGTCCGCGTCCTTGGCCGAATTCGCCGCGATCATCACGTGTTCGGCACCATCGACTTCTCCCAATCCCGGCGTGTCGACCAGAACCACCTTGTCAAGTTTATTCCAAGGGACTTCGCCTCGCCGCGTCGTCGTGCCGCCGCGCACGTCCGTGGCGAATAAGTCGCGACCGGCCAGAGCATTCAGCACGGAGGACTTGCCGCTGGAAATGGTTCCGAACGCGACGATTTCCAAAGTCTGTTGTTGTCGTTTGTATTGAACAGCGTCGACCAGCGGCGTGATTTCTCCGGCGACAGCCGAATCGCGCGTCGCCTCGCGCAGTTCCTTGACCGCCGCCAAGTTCTCATCGGTCTCGCGCTGCATTTGTTCAACCGACAGCTCGCTGGGGTTTTTATTGCGACGCTCGCGCCGAAAGCGCTTTGCAATCGACCGCCCCCACAATCGCCACACCAGCCAAGCGGTGCTTCCGAGCAGTAACAACAATCCGGTCCCAACGACGATCAAATAAATCGTTCCCCAAACTTGGCCCAATCCTCGGGCGGACTGGTATTGGTCGATGAGCCAATTTGGAAGCAGAATCAGCGCAAGCCCGCACAAAGCAGCCGCCACCAAAAAGACCACTCCAGAAATCGTGTGCTTCAAACCCATGTCGGACAGCTTGCCCCATGTTCAAGAATTGGCGTTGGCGGAATATGATAAAACGACTTCGGATCGCTTGAGTTTATTGTGGCTCAAACCAAGCGCGGCTCGCTATACGAAATTGCCATCTCGCGTGATCAATATCGATTATTCGTCTGCGGATACTTCTTCCTCGTCAAAAAATTGGAAAAACGTGGCCATAAATCCAACAAAATACATTTGGCTCAACGGGCAACTCGTCCCTTGGGCGGACGCAACCGAGCACGTGATGTCCCACGTCATGAATTACGGGACGTCCGTTTTCGAAGGCATTCGCGCCTACGAAACTCCGCAAGGGCCCGCGATTTTTCGGCTGGCAGATCATATTCGCCGCTTGTTTGATTCGGCGAAAATTTATCAGATCGAAATTCCGTTTACGTTTGAAGAAATCTGCGACGCTTGTCGACAAGTCATCGCCGAAAACGATTTGCCTCAAGCCTACATTCGACCGCTCGTCTACGGTGGCTTTGGCGAATTAGCTTTGGCTCGAACCGAAGCAACCCCGATACGAGTTGCCGTCGCCGCGTTTCCATTCGGTAGCCTGCACGGCGCGCATTCGACTTCGCAAGGAATCCACGCCTGTATTTCCTCGTGGCAGCGAACGACGCCCGCAAGTCAACCGATGTTGGCAAAAGCTGGCGGTCATTATCTCAACAGTCAACTCATCGCCATGGAAGCTCGCCGCAACGGATACGAAGAAGGAATCGCCGTCGTCGACGGCTACATTTCCGAAGGGGCAGGGGAGAACTTGTTTATTATTCGTCACGGCATCATTCACACTCCGCCGCTGGCATCCGCAATTCTCAACGGCATCACGCGAGACACGGTCATGACACTGGCCGAGTCCATGTCGCTGCCGGTTCGCGAAGCAGCATTGCCGAGAGAAATGCTTTACGTCGCCGACGAAGTATTCCTCACGGGGACGGCTGTCGAAATCACACCGGTTCGCTCCATAGATCGGATTCCCATCGGCAGCGAATGCCCTGGCCCTATCACGCTCCAGTTGCAGCAACAGTTCTTCGGCCTATTTTCTGGCAAGACCAAAGACCGTTGGAACTGGCTGGATCGCGTGCCAGTCTCGATCAAGAGTTGAAATGTCAAGTGTTCCGATTGATTGTATAATGGAGTCGCGACAGGCGCCGCGCCGAAGATGTCCACGAATGGGCTGTGCGAGAACGCTATGTCGGATGCCCCGGCTGATCTGGAGAACGGCTATGAACGTGAATTTGCCAAATGAAGCTACTGACTTTGTGAAGAATCTTGTGCTGGAAGGCCGGTTTGAATCAGAAGAAGCGGCCGTCGCAGAAGGACTACGGCTGCTGATGTCGCGAGAGAAATTGAGAAGGGAAGTTCAGAATGGTGCCAAGCAACTGGACGAAGGGAAGTGGTTTGACGGCGAAACGGTCTTTCGGGAATTGAACGACGAGATCGACAAGTTTGACGCCGACAAGCGAGGAAGTTAGTCGGATGCCAAAATTGCGATTCTCCGCCGCAAAGATGATTGGGTAGAGATTGCATGCGTCATTCGGGGCGACCGCGACCCTCAATCACTGGAGCGGCACCCAATCAGTTAGTTTACCATCGGCGTCCTCGACCCGAGCGAAAGATTTTGTCGCTCTGCACTGTGGTATAATAGGAATGCAAAAGGAGCCCCAATGCTTGCCATCGAGTTGATTCCGGACCCTGAACAAGGTGGGTATACCGCGCGCGTGCCGGACATTCCGGCCTATGGAGAAGGAGCGACATCGGAGCAAGCAATTGCTGATCTCCGTGAAGCCCTCAAAGGGTATATCGAAACTTTCGGTCTCCAAGACGCCCTGTCGCGCGTTACCACGCCGACGGTCCATACCGTCGAATGGAGTTTAACGGAACTCGCGCATGGCTAAGCTGCCGCGTCCAACCGGCCGAGAGATGGTTAAGTTTCTCGAGCAACGCGGATTTCAGGTTGTGCGCGTTCGCGGTAGCCACCATTTCCTTGAATCCGATGCGTTCGACTGCGTTAAGATGATGGGCCGTCTGTTGCGTTTCAGTTTGGGATCCGCCCGAAGAGGGTTTGGCCTGGGGAGAAAAGACAATTATGCGCTGCTTCCGCTTCGGTCGTGCGACCATTCTGGCGTTTGTATTATTGACGGTCGGCGAACTGATCGCTCAGGATGCCAATACGAAGAACGATCTCGATCGAAAAATCCGCGTCAAACCGAGTCGGACTGCGGCCAAGATCGGTTTGGGAGTCAAATGGGAAAAGAGCTGGGACGCGGCTTTGGAAAAATCCAAGGCGACCGGAAAACCAATTTTTTGGTACGTCGCGACCGTGCCCGGAACATTTATGGATCGCAAGACCGAGATCGATCGCTACATGCTGGCGGGACCATTTTCCTGGCCCGCGATTGTCGACAGACTTAACGCAGACTTTATCCCCGTCCGCAGCAATCCGACCAAAGATCAGGCTGAGTCGTTCGATCTTAAGCCGTACAAATTCGTCGAGCCGGGATTCTTGATTGTCGACGCGGAACAAAAAGTTCGCATGCGCATCGATCATCTCACGACCTTACATCCAATATGGATCGAACGGTTAATTGCCGATGCATTCCCTTCGAAATTTTCGTCGACCGACGGCAAAGACCTGGCCCGGACCGAGTTAAATAAAGTCTGGGCGAAATTCGCGGCGGGTGACGATTCGATAACGATTCCAACGCCAACGGGAGACGATGCTTTCGCATCCGAGAAATTTTTGCTTGCGGGAATGATTGCCTTTCGAAAGGGCGATCAGCAAAAGGCGAAAGAATTTTGGAGCAAAGCATCGACGGCACAACCGGATTCTCCGCTCGCATGGAAAGCGGCTGCGGAAGCCGAGGGTTTTGGCCCGTTCGTACGCGGCTTCGAAGTATTCTCACCGCTGTCTGACAGCGCGTATCGATCCGGCATCGACTCAGTCGGCAGTGCGGCTCCGCTTGGAACCTACAGCGAACCGGAACTGTGGCAACGCGGCGTCGATTTTTTGCTGGGAATGCAAGCCGAAAGCGGAGGCTTTTTCGATTCGGATTATGATTTCGGCGGCTTCGATAGCTTGCCGAACGTACATGTCGCCGTGACGTCGCTAGTTGGAATGTCGCTACTGGAATCATTGGTACGACTTGAGCCGGCGCGTCATGAGTCCGTTCGCGCGGCAATTACTCGCGCCGCTCAGTTTGTCAGCGACGACAAGAACATTGCCTTGCAGGATAAAGATGAAATCCTGTGGGCTCAAGCTTATCGCGTTCGTTTCCTGGCCAGTTTAGTGCAGCAAAAATTCGGCGAGACGACCGAATACCAAGCCGCGCTCAACCGCGCCGTGAAAGGGCTTGAGCAAATTCAACTCCCCAACGGCGGATGGTATCACGAGTATGCGAATCCGTTCGTGACCGCGACCGCTTTGACCGCGTTGCACCAAGCCCAAAAAGTCGGCGGCCTTGTCGACACGCAAAAAGTCGAACGGGGCCTCGCATCGCTGTCCCGTGATCGCATTGATACAGGTGCTTATCCTTATTCATCGCGCAATGGGAAACCGCCGTCCAAACGAGATACGATCGAAGCCAGCGCGGGCCGCATTCCGATTTGCGATATGGCCCTTTGGATGTGGCAAAAATTGGACGACCGGCAATTGGAAAAATCCGCGCGAGTCTCTTTGGATAATCACAAGTACCTCAACATCGCTTACAAATACGACAATCACACCTCGACGATGGCGTATGGCGGGTTCTTCTTTTGGTACGACATGCATGCCCGTTCGGAGATGATCGCGCGAATTTCGGACGAAACCGCGCGGCGGGCTTTGGCCGAGCAACATCGCAAGCTGATTTTGGATTTGCCGGAAATCGATGGCTGCTTTGTGGACTCGCACGAACTGGGCCGCTGTTACGGAACCGCGATGGCCTTGCTCAGCCTGGCTGAGTTACAATAGTCGCGTAGTCGTTGGGAGAATCTATGTTGTTTCCATTTCGCGAGCTTTTTTTCCGGCAACACGTCGTTTTGGTGGCAATTGAAGCCTGACGCGCTAGCGAAGGAGCAGCTTTACAAACATTTATTTACACTTCGATTTTTTATTTCGTTTTTTGGTTTTGACCGAGGTTCGAGTGCAATCGAATGTCTGGGATGGGATTCCTTCGCTAGCGCCTCAGGCTTCAATTGCTAAAGAATCCGCGTTTTGCTGGGTGCAAGCAAAACATCAAAAGGGAGTTTCTTTGTGCTGATCGGACCCGTTTTTACTCGCGAAGCCGTCGTCGCGCCGCGACGCGCGCAGTTTTATTTTTTGCGAACGACCTACGGGCTCGCGCTGCTGTTGATGATCTGCACCGCGTGGATGGTGCTGACCGGCAGCCAAGTCGTTCGCAATATCAGCGACATGGCTTCGTTCGGTGCGAATCTATTTCAGATTTTGGCTCCGTTGCAAATGGCCCTCATGATGTTCTTGTCCGCCGTGCAAAGCGCCAGTTCGGTCGCCGTGGAAAAAGACCGCAAGACGCTCATTCTGCTGCTCATGACGCGATTGTCGAACAGCGAGTTGGTCTTGGGCAAGCTATTCGCAAGTATGCTTGGCGTTCTAGTTATGTTGCTGACCGCCGTGCCGATCTTCATGTTCATCGTCGCTTTTGGCGGAACGTCTTTCCCCCAGGTCGGTTGGACTTTTGCCGTGACCGCCGTAACCTCGCTGGCTGCTGGAGCGCTGGGAACGACGATTGGATTGTGGCGCGAAAAAACTTTTCAGTCGCTGGCGCTCGTGTTGCTGATCATCGTTTTCTGGATGGGCGCTTGCGAAAGTTTGACGCTATTGAAACGCCCGATTTTGGGGTGCGACGGGCAACAGCTTGCGGCAATCACAAGTCCCGTCCGCGCGATCATATCGGCGTGTAGTCCGGCGGTTGATCAAAATTGGTCCACGCGAGTCTTGCCATATTTGATTTTCATGTCGGGTGCCTCGCTGTTGGTGGCTGGAATCGGAATGTGGCGAGTTCGAAAATGGAATCCAAGCCGCGATATTCGCCCGGGCCAACAAGAGGATGCCGCCAACATCGGTTTTAGCGACTCCGAGATGGACGAAAAGAGCGATCGGCCTGTCGCTCGGCATATCGATGATCGCAGACGAAGCGTTTCCCAACAGTCGCGCAATGTCTGGGACAATCCAGTTTTGTGGCGCGAAACGTGTACGTGGGCTTACGGCTCAAAGATTATCTTTATTCGTTTAGCGTATTGGATCATGGCCGGCTTGGTATTTTTTGGCGTCCGCTGGTTGATTCAAGAACAGCCGACGGCTCTGCTATCGATCGCGACCGGCGAACTCTCGCCAATCGCCAAGTTACTTGCGCCGTTCATCTTGGTGAGCTTGGTCATCGTGAACGCCTTGGCGGTGACGTCGATCACCAACGAACGAGATGGGCGGTGCCTTGATTTGCTGATGGTCACGGACTTGTCGCCGAAAGAATTTCTGTTCGGCAAACTGGCGGGCGTGCTATTAATAAGCCTTGACCTGATCCTGTTGCCGCTGGCGATTTGCGTCTATATGTGGTTTTGCCGCCAATTAACGTTGGAACATTTGACGTACATCGCGGCTGGGACGTTGGTCCTGTACGCGTTCGTCGCGATGTTGGGCATTCATTGCGGCATGACTTATTGGAGCAGTCGCCGCGCGATTGCCGTGAGCTTGGGCACCGTGTTTTTTCTATTCCTCGGAGTGGCGACCACGATGGTCATGCTCGTCTCGTTTGCCGGAAACATGGAAGCTCAACTGGCTCCGTTTTTAGCTTTCATTGTCGGCGGCGGAGTTGGTTTGTATGCTGCCATCGTCGCGAGGAACCCTTCGGCGGCACTTGGGTTGGCCATGGGACTTCTGCCACTCGCGATGTTTTTTTCAGTGACTAGTCTGCTTTTGGCCCGGCCTTTGTCTGTGTTTCTCGTGATGGCGTTTACGTATGGATTCGCCACAGTAGCGATGATAGTGCCCGCGATGGGCGAATTTAACATCGCGATGGGGCGATCAAAGATCAACGAGGATGAATGAGTTGCTGAAAATGATGCCCAGCTTGATTGCGATGGGCATCCTTGTCTGTTGTTCAGCGCTGTTCTCAGCCAGCGAAGCCGCGTTGTTTTATTTGCGTCCGGTCGATCGACGCGCCATGAAGCGAGGCTCAACGGCAGATCGAATCGCCGATCAACTGCTGGATGACCCAGATCGCTTGTTGTCGGCAATCTTGTTTTGGAATTTGGTCGTCAATCTAGTCTACTTTACGCTCGCGTCGAGTTGGACGATCGAGCTGGAAAAGCTTGAGCCACACGGCAAGACTTGGGCGCTGGTGTTTGCGGTGACTTCGCTGTTGGTTGTAATCTTTTGCGGAGAGCTACTTCCCAAAAGCATCGGCGTACTATTCCCGCGACCATTGGCTCGATTTTTCGCTTTGCCGCTTTCGTTGGCGGCCCGCGTGCTCGACCCGATCATGCCGCTCCTCCAAGCGGCAAAATTGGTCTCGCAGCGGATGCTCTGGCCAAACTTTGAGCGCGAGTCGTATTTGGAAATCGCCGATCTGGAGCGGGCCATTCACTTATCCGTCAGCGACGCGGAATTATTGCGGCAAGAGCAAGCCGTCCTCAACAATGTGGTTCAGCTTTCCGAGATTCGCGTCGAGGAATGGATGCGGCCCCGCACTCAATTCCAAGCCCTCCGCCCCCCGGTCCACATGGCGGATTTGTACGGCAAAGACGTTCGTACCGGCTATTTGCTGGTCACCGAATTCAAACAAGAAGAAATCTCCCGCGCGATACGCCTCACGGATTTGTTCGAGCTGCCAGTGCGAAATATCGATCGATTGGCGGTCCCAGTTTCGTACATTCCATGGTGTACGACCGTCGCGCGCGCCTTGGAAGACATGACGCGACTTGGACGAGACGTCGCGGTGATCGTCAACGAACGTGGCGAAACGATCGGGCTTCTCACCATCGAAGACATTCTGGAAACGATCTTTAATTACGCTCCCAGCCGGAGCAAGCGACTACTCGACGAAAATCCGATTCACTTTATCCGTCCCAATAACTGGGTCGTGTCGGGAATGGTCGGCCTGCGCCAGTTGTCGCGCCGTCTCAAAATCGAATTGCCGAAGACCCGCAGCATCACGATCTCGGGCGTCATCCAAGAAAAACTGCAACGCTTGGCTCAGCCCGGCGATCATTGTCAGTGGGGACCGTTCGAACTGCTTGTGCTCGAATACCCGTTTCGCGGCCACATGCTCGTGGAAGTCAAGTTGGCCAAGCCTCAGGAGGCGACGACATGATGCTGTTCGCCATCGGATTGTTTGCGCTCAGTTTGCTTTTGAGCGCATTCTCCAGCGGAATCGAAACCGGATTCTTTCGATCCAGCCGAGTTCGCTGGGTGTTGGACGGCATCGAAGGGGACTCCATATCCAGATATTTGTTGCGGCACATCAATAACCCGTCGCTGTACGTTGGCACATCACTGATTGGAAACAACATTGCCAACTACCTGATTTCATTGTCGGTTGTCTTCCTGGCTCAAGGCGTCGCGGAAGGGCACATGATCGAATTTATTGCTCCGATCTTGATCACGCCGATTGTATTTGTTTATGGGGAATTGCTGCCCAAAAGCTTGTTTTATTTGGCACCGAATCGCTTGTTGCGCAAATGCGGAGTCTTGTATCTGGTTCTGTTTGTTCTGTTTTCTCCACTAGTGGCGGTGCTTTGGGCACTGGCTCGGCTCGTCGAATGGATCGTCGGCCAGTCACCGGAAAAAATTCGCCTTACGCTGGCCCGCAAGGAATTAGAGCAAATGCTACAAGAAGGCCAAGAAGCCGGCTTGTTGCAACCGGTGCAGAGAATGCTCGCACAGAACTTTTTCAATATTGCCGCCCAGCCCGTCGGCCAAGTCTGTCAGCCGTTGCATCGCGTACATAGCCTGCAACGCGGTACGACTTACCGACAAGCTCTCGGACACGCGCAACGCTATCGATTGTCGAACATCGTGATTCACGGCGAGCGCCCGACCGACCTCGTTGGATACGTTCGGACAATCGATCTGCTGCTGGCCCCGGACGCCAACGCTTCCATTGTCGAGTTTCATCCGCTTCTAACTCTCAAGGCGCAAGAGCACGCGGGCGAAGCAATCATGCGGATGGAAACCCAGCGGCACGAATTAGCCCAGGTCGTCAACGAAAAGAGCCAGCCCTTGGGAATCGTTTCGATCAACGACCTGACCGGCCCGCTCCTCAATGCGGTCAATAACTAACGCACCTTAAAGCAAGCGACCGAAGCGAGTCGGTTGTCCTGACACATTTGGCTAAGATTGCAGGCGTTTAGGTTTCGTTGAATCTCTAGTTTTCAAACCTTCCGTCCACTGGCACAAGGCCAGCGGGGCGAAGCAAAAATTCCTCGCTCCCCTTCGGCAAAGAACCCTTTAGTCCCCTTCGGCCCTGACACCTCGCTCCCCTTCGGCCTTGCGCCGATGGAAGCCGGTTTGGCAACTAGCATCCCAGCGCGAAAAGCTATTACCGGGAATAACCAAGCTGCTTGATGATGCTCAGCATCTCGTCGTAAGTAATGAAGCGACGACGATTCAGAAGCTTGTACTGATCGATCGCGCGCCCTAGCTCAGCGGCTTCAGGCGAAAGCTCATTATACGAGTTGTTGAATTGACGCCGCTCCGAACCGGGACTCTTGCGCTGTACTTCCGGATTCCGGCGGTCGGCGAAATTGGTGGAGTCAGTTCCTTGATTATTTTGCATCACACAATCGCCTTTTTGGACTAGTTCGGATCGTTAGTTGGCTCTGTTGGCAATGCGGACTGTAACGATTGCCTTGGCGGATCGGAGTACAGTGACCAAGTCAAAACGGCACGCCGCTTAACGGTTTTCGGCAATCCGCCGCGAGAATTCAACAAAATCGCTGAAGACTCGCAAAATCGCCCCTTCCGTTTTCATCGCCAAGTACTCGCGCGAGCGGTTTCGTCCCCTCCCGGAAGCAGTTCGTCCAGTCGCTGCTGAAATTCGGGCCGATTCCCATAAAGTTCACGGCCGCGCGTCAATACCCGACTCGCGTTTGCAACATCACCACGCTCCGTTTGTACGCGACCCAATTCCAAAAGCGTTTCGGGAAGCGGCTGCGGCCTTTCTGCGGCGCTCGCCAATACTTCGGCAGACTTGTCCAACTGTCCGATCTGAGCCAGCGCCATTCCGTGCAACAAAAGATATTCTTGCGGCGTTTCATCGAGCCCAGATTGGCGCAATAGACTTTCCAAAACAGACAACGCCCGCTGGGGCTGATCCAATCGGTAATAGACCTGCGCCAATTGAAATCGGACGTCGCGCAATTCGGAATCGTGAGCAAGAGCGCGATTCAAGCTAATGCGAGCTTGTGCCAGTTCGCCCATTCCCGTTTCGACTTGTCCTTTCAAAGCCCACGCCGTCGCCAAACGCCGATTATTGTTGAGCGCCAGTGCCGCTTGCTCTCGCGCCAACTCCAACTGGCCGGTTTGCAAATAGAGTTGCCCCAAGTCGACGTGATAAGCTGCTTCGCCGCCCGAAAGCCGCACCGCTTCTTTCATTTCCGCGATGGCTTGATGGACCTGGCCGTTTTGCACGTAAGTCCGCGCCAGCTCGGCGCGGATCCGCTGGTCGTTGGGAGCCGCTTGGGCAGCTTTGGTGAACAAGTTCTGTGCCTCGGCAACTCGACCGCGTTGCATCGCGTCGATTCCGTTAAACGTCATCTCACGCGCCATCGACGATTTGTAATCGACCGGACGTGGTCGCAAGATATGACAACCCGACGCTGGCACCGCGCAGAGAATCAGCAGACAGTGCCAAAACACTCCGCGATTTGCTCGAATGCCACACTCACGGATCGGGGTCTGACGCATTTTTCGGTCAATATTGAATGACTTGGAAATAGCTAGAATCCGAAAAATGGGTCTGACCCCCTCCGAACAAGCGGCGAGTTCCACAACTCGTGAACGGTTACGGTGAACTGTAGCATTTAGGGCGTTTCAAATCTACGCATTTTTCCCGCAAGAAACCGCAACAATCCACCCGCTTCGTTGGGTCGAGTAGGTGATTCAAAAGGCGTTTCATGCCGCCGTCCGTTCGGCCAAAATCGCCAAGCCCGCGACGCCCCACTCGCTCCGACATTCCTTCGCGACTCACTTGTTCAAAGACGGATACGATCCCGGCGCGCCGGGACACCATCCAGGAGCTGCTCGGACACAGTAGCGTCGAGACCACCATCCCGGCGCGCCTGGATCCTCACGTCTTGAACCAAGGCGGTCGCGGCGTCCGAAGTCCGCTCGACCAATTAGGAACCGCTGGTCAGCCTTTCCAGCCCCGGATAGGCTGACAGATCCCGGTAAGCCTAATAAGGCGCCCGGACCAATCATCTTCCACCCAAAGTTGTTGACAACCACCAACTTAGAAAGATAATCGACGAAGTTCAGAAACCGGATACGCTGACGCAGTTCAGCTTCCTATCCCAGATAGGCTGATCAGTCCAATAATTGTTCGTCCATACAGAGGCAGCTGATTCTTGAATCCCAAGCCGCAGATTCAATACCTTAACACCGACCTCGATCTCGTCTCGTCTTGCTCATTGGATGCCCTTTGCGCTGAAATGACCGCGTGCAATCTATGTGGCAATGTCACTTGCGGCGAAGAAGGACTTTGGTATGCAATGTTTGAGGACTTCAATGCGGCTGAACCCGAACCCAACATAGTAAAACTTCTGGACGCTCTTGGTCGACTTTCCCCCACGGCAGCTCAAGTCTTACGGCGGTGCAAAAAGATCGAATTCAACATTGGCTATGACTGTGGGGACGAACCGTGGTCCTTTAATCAAGGCTTATCCCACGACACACTGCGCAGAATCGTGGAGCATGGCGCATCGCTTCGTGTTACACTATATCCCTACATTCCACCTGGAGATCCACGGATCAAACACACGGATTTGACAAACGAGGACCACTAACCGCCACGACGGTGGAATGAATGGAGAATGGGGAAACAGGGACAGGTCCAGTTCTTGAGAAAGAGTAAGGCGCGGGGAATGTTTCAAGGCGTTCAATCGGTTCAGGGTGACGTCGACGATTGGCGGGCGGGGGCTGCAAACGAGCCAGACGGTTACGCTTAGTTCCGGCAACAAGGCGCTGACGAGCACGACCTATTTTCTGGATGGTCTCCAGCAAAAGCGAACGGATGCGCGGGGGTTTGATTGGCACTCCTTCTACCAGTCGTGCTTCGGGCGGATTCAAGGGAACAACGACCCGGCTGGGCATGGAGTTTTTCGAACTCGGGTTATTTGGGACGCGGACCGCTCTCGGTGATGCTCGCGGATTACGATACGCATGTCGATACGCACAAGCCCGTCGATGCCAAGAGGCTGGGCGAAGCGACTTAGATGATGCCAAATAGGCCTCGGCCAAATCATGAAAGGAACTTCACAAACGACTTTTTCGAAGCGTCCGATTTAATCGTAGTAGTTAACCATCCTACCGCGATGGTCGCCATGTCGGATTTTGTGTGGTAGTTTGTTCTGCTGTTCCCGATCACAGCGACTTGCAACTATCACTCGCCAGGCACACAAAGGAGAACTTATGAAAAAAATAGGTTGGTACCCGATATTGATGGGCTGCGGTTTGCTTTTTGCAGGACTGTCGGCGCAGGCCCAAGACGATAGCGCCACGGATTGGGTCAAACATGATATCGGGAAATGGAAAGCCGAATTGAAAATGTGGCCGCAAGGCGAAGGCGGCGATCCGATCGTGTTCCACGCAACCGAGAACAACGAAATGCTGGGTGACAACTGGATCGTTTCGAATTTCGAAGGGGAATTCGGCGGTCAAGCCTTCGAAGGGCACGGCGTTTACGGATTTGATACGAAGAAAAATTGCTTTGTGGCGACTTGGGTCGATTCCGTTAACGGGTTTATGAGCCATTATGAAGGCAAACTGGACGTTGATTCCAATTCCTTGGAGCTTTTTGGAAAAGAGATCGATCCCAACACTGGAGAATTAGTCGACGGAAAACAAATCCGCTCCTTCAAAGGCAATGATTCTCGCCTGGTCATAAGTTATCAAAAGCCAGCAGGCTCTGATGAATTCGTGAAGATCATGGAAATGACTTTCACTCGACACAAGTAAACGGCGAAAACAGGGAACGGGGAGGACGTGGAAGAAGGGCATTTACTTCAATAGGCAATTCGGGCCGGTTTAAGTGACTACGTCATCGAGGGACCCGGTTCTAATTCAGCACGGCGGAACATCCGGAATTTCGACCTGTGGAATCGCAGCCCGGGCTTCTGCCGTGCTTACACCTTGAGACTCGCCATCGTAGAATGGATGCAGACAACGCGGCAGGAGTTTTACTTTGACTGCAACCTACACTAACGGCAACGTAAGTTTTTTGTATCCAGAAAACTGGAGCATCTCCGAATCGGAAGAAGATGCAGCCGATGGCACCAGCCACGTCACTTTAGAGAGCCCTGGCGGTGGCTTTTGGTACATGTTTTCGAGTCCCGCGTCGGCCAATTCAAAAAATGCAGTCCGCGAAGTCATGGCAGGAATCGAAGATCAGTTCGAGGGTATTGAGTGGAATCAAACAACCGAACCATTTCACGGCATTGAGACAACCGGCTTCGATGGATTTTTTTACGCTTTGGATTTACTGATCTGCGCACGAATTCGTGTATTCAAAACGCTCGATCGACTTTTCGTGATCCTGGTTCAATCCGAGAACAGCGAGTTAGATCGGCTCGCAATGGTGTACGACGCAATCACGATGAGCTTGCTCCAATCGACCGCTCCGGTGCGGCAAACAGCCGGCGTTAGCAAAGTCCCGTGACGAAAAAAAATAGGGAGTTTCAGACATGAGATTGCCCGTAATCAGCGGCTTGATTAGGCGGCGACTGCTCGTGAACTTTCGCGTGGACGCCGACGTCATGGCAGGCTTTTTGCCCACGCCATTTCGTCCCAAGCTCCATCGAGGCTTTGCGATTGCTGGGATCTGCTTGATCCGCTTGGAACAAATACGTCCGGCATGGCTTCCGCAATGGTGCGGCATTTCAAGCGAAAACGCCGCCCATCGAATCGCCGTTGTTTGGGACGATCCAGACGGGAAAGCGCGAGAAGGCGTTTTCGTTCCACGCCGCGATACGGGATCACACCTCAACCACCTTGCCGGCGGACGCTTATTTCCAGGCGAGCATCATTTGGCAAAATTTGATGTTGAGGACGACGGTGCAAGGGTAGCAATGTCGATTCGTGCAAGCGACGGAAAAATGTCAGTCCGGTTGAGCGGCATAGAAAGCGATGCGATGCCGCCAACGTCATGCTTCAAATCGCTGACCGAATCATCAGCGTTTTTTGAAAGCGGCAGCGTCGGCTACTCGGTCACGCGAGATTGCTGTCGTTTGGACGGCATTCGGCTCGAAACGCTTGGCTGGAACGTCCGTCCTTTTGGCGTCGAACAAGTTGAGTCGAGTTTCTTCTCTGACACGTCGATTTTCCCCGTTAGGAGCGCAGTCTTCGATCATGCCCTTATCATGCGTGACCTCCCTCACCAATGGCACGTCGTCGCCGACATGATCACGAAACATTCCGCAACCCGATCGTCTCCAAAAATCTCCGCCGACCTTGAACCCGTCGCCGAATCGGCTTAGTCGATTGGAATCTGTCACATCGAGTGGAGGTGTGACTTGGCGGTTGTCAGATTGGATTTCAAGTCGGTTGTTCAACGCCCGAAGTTTTCGATGGCGACAAGCAAGCAAATTGAAGAATCATTGTCGGCGTTTCCCTGGAAGGTCGAGTTTTGACTGAAGGCACCATCGTACTGCTGGGCATATTGATTTTTGCGGCGGCGATATTGTATTCGTCGGTCGGACATGCTGGTGCGTCGGGATATCTTGCGGCGATGGCTCTTGTGGGTGTTGCACCCGAAATGATGAAGCCAACGGCACTTTGCCTCAACATTCTTGTGGCGACTATTTCCACGGTACAGTTTTCGCGGGCTGGTTTTTTTTCCTGGGGACTCTTCTGGCCATTCGCAATAGCTTCGGTTCCGGCTGCGTATTTGGGCGGCACGTTGGAATTGCCCGGAGTTTATTACCGGCCGCTGGTTGGCATGGTGCTCGTGTTTGCGGCGATTCGATTGTTGACGAGTAAAAAAATCGTCTTGGAGCAAGAAACGCAACGGCCGTTGGTACCGATTTGCTTAATTGTCGGTGCAGGGATCGGACTCTTGGCTGGATTGACTGGGACGGGAGGCGGAATTTTCCTTACGCCGCTGGTGCTGTTTATGGGATGGGCGAAACCAAAGCAGGCGGCGGGTGTTTCGGCTGCGTTTATCTTGGTGAACTCGATAGCCGGATTCGCCGGCGTGTTGACGGTACCGCAGCAAATCCCAGCAGCACTTCCCTGGTGGGCGGTAGCCGCAACGGCAGGCGCATTCATTGGATCCTACTTTGGAAGTCGGCGATTACAAAGCCTATCGCTACGCCGAATTCTGGGATTGGTCTTGCTGATCGCAGCCTTCAAGATGTTCATTGACTACACGCCGAGCCGCAAAGCAGTGCTTGAGCCGGAAAGCAACGCTGCGCACGTGGGAATATCGATGACGAACATTGACAACAAATGAAAGCGAACTCGATGCGATTACTTCACGCGATCCGGGTGATGCGTTTGGTTGAACAGAAGGGGATCGCAAGGACCGCTGTTGATGGGTTCGTCGGCAGAACCGGGTTGGCCGTTCGTTTGTTCTGGAACGGTTGGGATGGGCCGCACTTCGACGAAACCGACTTGAGCGACGACGTTGTTCGGGAGCTCGGCCTGCGTTTGCGGTAAGGATGCCGTAACAGCGGCAGTGGTGGGGACGGTTGACACTCCGACGACTTCGGTCAAGTAATTTTCCGGGTGCTGGCTGATCGCGTACGTCCAGTATTGCAAAAGCTGAAGCGATTGTGCGCCTTGCTCAAACGATGGCTTGGTTTGACCGCCGTGAGTTGTGTGGGCCATTTCAATAAGTTTACTTGCGGCTGGATTTTCGCGGTCGACCCAACGAAGAACTTGGTGCAAGTTTCGTCGCGTGTAGCCGCGTGGGACGGCGACACCTTTACCGTCATGCGACAACGACAGCGATTCGCTTTCTCGCGAATGGCATTTTGACGCCGCGCAGCCAGCGATCAAACGGGCGTGTAGTTTTTGATTGAAGAAAGCTTCCGATCCGCTGGGCAGTGACTTGATCGCAGCATCGATTTCCTTTTGTGACGCGACGCGAACCGTGGTTTTTGGCGTGATTGCAACCGCAGCCGGTTGGTTTTGTGCGGCCCGTTTTTCGGCCAACGCACCGTCGATCCGCCGCTGCATAAGTTGGATTATTGCTGGATCCATGTTTTGAGTTTGCGCCTTGGCCAAAAGTTCGCCGGACCGAATTGGAAGTCCATGGCGCAAGCTCCAATCAAAGAATCTTTGTAGCTCGTCCGGTTTTGTAAGGTCCGCCGTACTCGTTAACTGTTCGTACGCGGCGTCGATCGACTCAGCCAAACAAGCGACTTGATTGAGTCGAAACTCGGCTGTCGAGCCGGAACTGGTGCGGACGCTAATACCGTCGTTGGTTTGCGTGACTTCGCCGATGATTACAGCGTCGTTTTTCAGGACGACAACCATCGAATCCGACGAAGCGAGATTTTGGCACCAGCCGACGAACAGGCTGACCGTTAGCGCAACAGCGAGAGTAAAACACTTGTTGGAGTTCATGCGGCGAAGAATAGAAAAAGCCCGCGCCGGGGTCAATGTCTTCGAGGCGGCTCCAAAACGACCTTGAGCCTTTCGGCGGCCTGCTAGCCGCCCACCTTTTTCTTGCGTCTGCCGAGGTGCAAGCGGTACTTCCTAGGGTCGCGAGCGGACTTATCCTCAGCCAATCGCTTCGCGGTATTCGACAAGGGTATCGTATCGACGCCACTGTCGTGTTCTTCTTCGACGTCGCTTGAGTCGATAATTTCGATGAACTGCGGTTCCAAGTCGGACAGCATCTCCATCATTCGGCTGAGAGTTTCATAGGGCGTAATTTCGCTATTTTTTATGGCCACAACTTCGATCTCGCCGACCAAGCGCCGCTGGACGCTGAGCGGGATTGCAAAATACCACTCGTCGCTTTGATCGATCAGTTCAACGCCGGACTTGTCGTACCTAGCATGATAAATTTCGTGCAGCCACGGCAGATGCAAATGCAGCTTGACCGTTTTGAAATCATATTTTTCTGCAAACTCGCGGACGTTGTGCCAGATTAACTGCCAGTCACGGCGGCCTTGCAACTGGACGGCCGAGTGATGATTTTTCGTCAACGAACTTTTGCGCAAGGACTTGAGCGATTTGTACATAGAAACGAATTTGCTCAGGATGAGCTTGAATTCTGCAAAGCCGAAGATTCGATTGGCGACAAGGAAAACTGTTACGATTCCGATCGCCGCGACTGCAAATTCGCTTTGGTGCGTGATGACGGACAATGTACCGCCGGCTGCAGTTAACGAACACAATAGCGCGACCAACAGCAAGCTGCCGCGCGGCCCATAGCCATGCGCCGCGAGCGTATGGTGCAAATGCGCTCGGTCCCCGGCATAGATGCTTCGTCCGGTCAATCGCCGACGAATAATGGCCGCACCAGTATCCAGCATCGGAATAGTAAGAAGTGCTAACGGGCCAAAAAAGGCGTATGCCGACGCTTGTTTCAGCGTACAGCGAATGGCTAAAGCTCCAATGACGAGACCAATCAACATACTGCCCGCATCGCCGAGATAAATTTTGGCAGGCGGAAAATTGAATCGCATGAAGCCGACGATTGCACCCGTAAACGCAGCGAAGATAGCGGCATCCACCGGACTACCGGTTGCGAGGGCCATGATGCAAAACGCTACTCCCATGATTCCACCGACTGTCCCGGCAAATCCGTCGGCACCGTCCAACAAGTTGATCGAATTGATCGCGCCCAACAACCACAGATACGAAGCGATTGCGGCAAAGCTGCCGAAATCGATATCCATATTTCCGATGCCGCTTTTAATTTCAAAACTTTCGAATTGGAACCCGCTAAAAACCAGTATCGTGCAAGCGACAAATTGGCCGAGCAATTTTTGACGACCGCGAAGTCCAAATCGATCGTCCAGCACGCCCACGATCAGCAGTACCAAACATCCGAGCAACAGCCCGCCCAGCTCGCGCAAATCGTTCGATTTGAAGGCGAAATTGGATTCCCATCCGGACCATTGCGCAAACATGCCAAACCGAACCGCAAACAATACGCCAAGCGCCAACAATGTTGCGCAGAATATCGCGATGCCGCCAACCAACGGAATCGCGTGCTGGTGCAACTTACGATGCTCGTCTGGAACGTCGACTAGCGAAAATTTACGCGCGACCCAACTCAATAGCGGAATCGTCGCCAGAGTAATGACGAGCGCTGCAAAAAACGATACGAAGACTTCATTCAATAGATAGGTTTCGGCCATGCATTTCTCTGCACTCGAGCGTGCGATCAATCAAGTTGATGATAGTTGAAAAAGCCCAAAGTAAGTACCGTGGTCCATTATTCCCCGGTTTTTATTGACAAACGTTGCCGTAATTGCTCGTATAAACCGGAATACCGTTTCACGTTGACTAGGTCGTTTTTCCGCAACCATTTGATTTCTTCGTAAGCCTCCGAAACCATATTCAATTCAAACTGGAGCTTGGCCATCTCGAATCGAAGGTCCTCAATCCGTACGTCCGGAGGCGATAGCTGCATCAGCCATTTCATTTTCTCCAGCGCCTCCTTTTTTTGATTCAAACCCAACTTGACTTTAATCCACAGCGCGACAGCTTTGGAATCCGAATGCTGAGTTTGCGTGCCAAGCAGTTCATCGGCTTGTCGCAGACACTCTTGATTCAGGTCGGTGTACTTTTCGACCGCTAAATGTTTGCTACCAAAAGCGAACAACAGGAAAGGTTCTTTTGGCACAACGTCTTTCAATACCACGGCTGGTTCGATACGCCAGTCGTCGGAGGGGAGCGAGTGAATGCGGTCCATGATCTTGGCAAAGTACGGATTGGGTTTAAGCGAAATGCAACGCCGCCAATTGGCCGTCGCATCGTCAATCCGTTCCGAATGAAGCTGCATCAGGCCAATGATGTACGCGAAATCCGCGTTCGTGGGAGCCGTTCGATAGGCCCGATCCAAACAGACTTGGCTCATTTTATCGTCGCCAAAAACACTTTGAATTTGCGCAAGCATCAATTGAACGTCCGACTGAAACGGCAACAAGTTACGACTGGCGATCAGCGCACGCCACGCCGGAATAATAAATTGTTCAGCTTCTAGCGCGGCAGCGTATGCTTCGATCAACCGACGATCACCTATTCGTTTTAACTGGCTCATTTGTTCGTGCATATTCACCAGATTCGTCGAATCCCACAGATTCGCCGGGCTTTCGGCAAGGTGATTTTCGATCTGCTCGAACCGCGAAAGGCGATAGCGGTGCAAGTAAAGTTCGCCCAAGCGACGGTAGCCCCAGTAAGTCGGAGTCAATTTGAGCAACGGTTCCAGTTTTCCAATTTGTTCCTCGGTTTTTTCGCGCGGCAGCGTCAATTGGTTTTCGCGCAACAGCTTGCGCGCATCCAAATTTTCCATCTTGGCCAAACCGGTCAAGTACCACGTCGACAACAACACGCCAACCAAAACGCCCGCCGCAACGACGAGCGTTGCCCATTGCGGCAACTCGCGCCGCAAGAAAAACTTCTTCTTGAGCCGAGCGGCGAATGAATGCGTGTGATAAGCCGTCATTCCCACGAACATCGCCATTAACACGGTGTTTTGCGGAATTAGCAATCCAAAATCCATCAAGGACGTCAGGCCAATCGACGTAATCAAGAACATGCCGGCCACGCCGATAGCCAACGTCCGAGTCGAAGTTCCCTTCTTCGAAATAAACAGCGCGGACCAAACGACAATTGCAATGGCCGCAATTAACAGCACAAAGCCAAGCCAACCCGCTTCGACTAGCGTTTGAAAGTACTGATTGTCCGCATTCTCGAACATTCGTTCTTCCAAGTCTTGGCGATAAAGTCGATGGACGGCGTGATACGAACCGAGCCCGCTTCCCAATGTTCCGAAATCGATCACTGCCGGAAACGTGTCGGACCAATTGCGAATTCGATTCAACTTCGTGACGGAGTCTTGGCTATTCAACTCATCAAATCGAGCCGCCAGTCGGGTTCCGAATCCTAACCACAACGACAAGCCGATGACGCCTAAAAGCGCGATAGCGGCCCAGCCAATCCGGCTTTCCGAATCGCGCACAATACCATAGGTCATCGCCGTCAATAATCCGGCTACCAGCAGCGCTAGCACACCGCCGCGAGACAAGCTCGCGATGATTCCCAAAATAATAAGTGAAAACAGAAACAAGCAAGCGCACCGAGCTAGCGTCATTTCGGCAAAGAAAATTCCGATCCGCTGTTGCACTTGCCGCCAAACCGGAATCTCTTTGGAGATAATTTGCCGAGGTCGCTTTTTCGTCGGTTCGCCGAACAAATTCCAATACAGCAGACCAGCGGCTGCCGCCATTCCCATGAGCATGTAGCAAGCGGCATTGTTTCGATTGACGAATGTGCCAAACGGCAGCACGCCGCTCACAAGTTCATTGGATAAGACGGTTGCGCCCGAAATTGGTACGCGCTGCAGCAAGCCAGCGATGGAAACGAATGCTGCGTTCGTGGCGACCACGACGAAAAACGTTATTGCATGTCTGCTTGATTTGAAAAAGTGCGACCCCAGCAATAGGCTGGCCAACGCGAAAACCAACAACGAGACTTGGTTCCTACCGGAATTCGTATCCAACGAAATGCTCGCCGTTGGAGTTTCTGGCGAATGCATCATTTCCGCAGGCGATGCAAACAGTTCCAACAATTCGTTTTGCTTGGGCGCAAGTATGTTCGACAGCGAATCGGGCAATGGAACCAACTGAACAAGTCCCAAAACGATTCCCAAAATTATCGGCGCCGCGACGAGTGGCATTTTGCGATCCGAAGCCATTTGGCCGGATATTCGCTCGATCCACCAAACGACTAATCCAATTAACAGAAGGCCGCCTATCCAGACTTGGTGCGAAAAATCTACGCCGCCTCGAAGCCATGCGAACGACACCACCAGTAACAAACAGGCGGCACGACCTATCCACGACACCTTGGACAAAAGCGGATGAGCCGTCGCAGCCGCCTCTGAGTGGGCTTGATTTTCTCGTTTAGCTGCCAATGTCGCGGCGAGCGTTCGACCGTGCGACATAGTGTGTCGCCTTGGGCCGCTGAAATCTGACGAAGGGTGATTGTCTCGCACGGTATTCCGCCCTTTATTGTGCCGACAATTAGATTCGAAAAAATCGATTTGCGGAAAACATGAATCGTCTTAACCTAGTAGCAGAATATTGCCAATCCTAGAGCCCCTGAGTTCAAAGTAATCGACTCGAGTTTGTCGACGATTGACGCGGGTTTGTCTCGATGAGCGTTCTTTAAGCCGACTTGCGGCTAGAGGCAGCACCGGAACCGGCGTACATCACGATGATCGCGCCCGCCGCGAGAAGGCTCCATGGCATCCACTCGCGAGGCTTAAACGACCGTCCGCGAATCAGTGCGTTGGAATCGGGCGAGGATTGATATTGATAGCCCGAATTTTGATAAATATTCGCACTGATCGGAGCTCCCGTCGGTACAGCGGACGCCATCTCTCGACCAATGATCGCCGTCGTAAACGACTTCGAAAGCTCCACGCGGTCGAGGAGGAAACACTCACTTCCCAACAACAGTGAGTTCAATCCCAACGCCATGAAAAAAGCTCGCCACACAATATCACCTCGCGCGCCAAAACCCAGGGCCAATTAGGACTTTTATCGGTCCGCGACATGACGCTCTCTACCGCTGTAAGTTCTGCAACGGTTATCGTAGATGTTTGGAAAACGCGGCTTCAACAAGATTGCACGGCGAATGGGCCACGTTGATGCGGCCTGCGAAGGACTTAACGCTCGTCGGACTAGTTGCCAATCTCGCGAGTTTCGCCTGGTCCCAGTTTGTTGGCCTTTTGATTCTCGCGCTTGATCGCGTCGTAAACTTCCTGCCGATGCACGGAGACTTCTGGGGGCGCGGCGATTCCCAAACGAACTTTGTCGCCGCGAATATCGACGACCGTGATCACGATGTTGTCGCCGATCATGATGCTTTCGTCTCGATGTCGAGAAAGGACCAGCATGGCTGTTTCCGATTTTCGTAAACTAAGGCATTAGAAACCAACCGACAACGCGACCTCGATCTTCCGGCGCATGAAGCGCACTATGTAAATGCGATATCGGTTGCTTGTTAGCGGGAAGGAAACGACACAGTCCAAGATTCGCTTCGTAGCGATTGCATGAAAAAGAAGCCGCTTACAAGCTCTGCAAACCGTCGGTCAAGACATTTGCGAAGTTAAGCCGACTTGCGCAATGAAATCGGTAGTGCCGCCAACTCATAGCGAATCGGCTGATGGTCCACCGTAATGACTTGGCTCCCCAATCGGCGATCCAAATTAATGACGATCGGGGCGCGCAGATTGATCGTAAGCACATCGTCGTCACGGCTGACAATGCCAAGAACATAGGCTTGTTGGACTGCCGAAAGCTTCAGACGCTCCACCTCGGCTGGCTCCAAGCGGACTTGATAATTCGGGACGAAACGCCGAGGCGCCACGACCGGCAAAGCCAAATCGCCGCTCTGAACACTTTGCAACCAAGCCACCGCTGGATTGTCGCCATCGCCCAAGATCACCCAATGCTGCGATGATTCAAATCCGAACAAGCCGCCCGGAAAGAACAAAATATCGTCCGCCGCAATTTCAACGCTACCAAAGCGAGACGTTTGAATTTTCATAGTCGAGACCGTCTTCACAAATCAATAAGCCCCTTGCGAGGTTCTAAAAAAGAAACTTCCCTTATTCCATTTATCCATCGACAACCAGGTCGCTCAAATCCAGAAAATCCGGCAAGGCTTGCCCAAATCTTCCATTCGATGATTCACGCAACGCGGCAAGAAAGTAGCAGGTCCGCCGCGGCGGGCCGTCTGCTTCCGACTGTATAGTTCCGTTCTTCCGTTCTGAGGTTGGCCACGGCACATGGAATGTGCCTGCTACTTCGGTAGATGAAATTTCGCCGCTGGCTTAAAATGCTTCGATGGCCCGACCCAATCCCCGCCGAAACATTAGCCGAATCGATTTGGTTACTGCTAGCGGCCGATACGGCGGCTGGGAAGTTCGCATTGCGCGACGTGGCAGGAAGGTCGCCAAGTTTTTCTCTGACACCGCATTCGGCGGCAAACGCGCAGCGCTCCAAGCCGCAAAACTTTTCCGCGACGAACTCGATCAAACAGTTCGCCCGTTTACCGTTCGCGAACGAGCCAAGAATCCGTCCAAGCGAAATCGTTCTGGGATCGTCGGACTTCGTTTGGAACGGCGCATTGAACGGCGAGGCGAATACGAATTCCGCTACACGTTTTGGATCGCTCAATGGACCGATGGCAAAGGTAATCGCAAGACACGCGCGTTTTCGGTCGACCGCCACGGCCCCCGTGAAGCCTATCGCAAAGCCCTACACGCGCGCCGCCAAGGACTGCGCCGCGCCTGCCGAATCGAGCCAGAAACTTGACTAGACAGTGCCAGGCGTAGATGGCAAATGCTTATCTGTTATCCGCCGCATGTGCGATGGCTGGTTCGCGTTTAGGTAAAGTGATGTAGGTTCGGCCAGATTCGGACTGTTGACGGCGAATATCAGCGCCGATTCGGCGAACATCGTATTCAAATTTGGCGCCGAGTTTGTGGCGAATAGCTTTGATCTCTTCGGTTGGGTCAGGAATCATCTTGAGCCTCCAGGAGTTGTTCAGGCGTGCAAATAATCGGCGGTTCGTAACCGCGTTCACGGCACACCAACGCCATCCAGAACCCGCAATCGTTCCGTGGCGGCGGCGGAATCGCCATCGCCGCATTCGCTAACGACCATTACAGACGCGAAAATTCGGTATCTAGCCTGAGCAGTCTCCCACCACTCGCGAGTCGCCGCCTGTTTCGCAGCGATTCGCTGCTCAGGATGCATTCTGCCAGCGATATTGCCGACGACAGTCGTTTCTATGTAGACGGTTTCCATTCCAGGATTTTAGCAAGGATAACGACCAAGGTAAGTCGATCGAACAAGCGGCGCGCCATTCCGCGTTGCACTTAGCAACTCTCATCGCGCGACGCCTCAATCGAACCAAATCCCAATAGCTCGCCCCACTGGCCTTGAGCCAGTGGACGACGGGTTTGAAAACTAGAAATAAAGCTAGTTCCCAAACCGGCTTCCATCGGCACAAGGCCGATGGGGAGCAACTGCGAAACTCGCCCCACTGGTCCTGAGCCAGTGGACGAACGGTTTAACGACTGGAGCGAACGGAGAACATAGCCAATGAAGAAGGAGTTGAAGTTGAGTTGGTCCTAATTCGAGCGGTCTGCTCATTTCTCTGCTTTGTTTCCTTCGTTTCCTTCTGTGTATGAAATTGTTCCCGACTGAACAGGGTTCCGGTGCGTTCCGAAGACTTCACGCACCCTACGTCTTCATTCGACGCAGCGTCGGCGCGGTCCTTGGATGGAATGACGACGAATCGTACAATCTCGTCGCATCGCAACGCAGCTTTTCATGGAATTTATTGTGTCCAGTTCGCTTTCGCCTCCTCCCAAACCCGCGCGGCAATTTAATCGAGTCGGGATTGTCTTTGCGGGCGGACCGGCACCCGCAGCCAACGCCGTAATATCGGCGGCGGCGGCTTCGTTTTTGCGCGCCGGCTGCCAAGTCGTCGGAATCAAGCACGGCTATTCTCGCTTGATCGGGTACGACGGCGAGAAACAGCTTGTTGAAGGAACCGACTATTTGATGCTTGATCATCCGATCCTGAAACGAACGCGAAATTCACAAGGCATCATCATCGGGACGGCCCGCACGAACCCGGGCAAGCACGTGACATGCCCCGCCGATTTGGACGACCCAGAAAAAACTGCGGCGTTGAACAAAGTATATCGGGCGCTTCGGGCATTGAATATCGAAGCACTTGTTTCGATCGGCGGCGACGACACGCTCAAGACTGCCAACAAACTCGTCTTGTTTCAGCAGCGGCTTCCTGAGTCCGAAACGCGCATTCCGATCGTTCACCTTCCCAAGACCATCGACAACGACTATCACGGCATCGATTTTACATTTGGCTTTTTCACTGCCGTTGATTTTCTCGCGTCCGAGTTGCGTAATTTGATTTACGACGCCGAAGTAACCCAGTCGTACTTCATTGCCGAGACGATGGGCCGCAGCGCCGGCTGGCTCGCCTATGGCGCGGCCATCGCTGGCGAATCGAGCCTCGTCATCAGCGTCGAGGATATCGCGGGCAGTTATCTCATTTCGGAAACACATACCAACGAACAAGGTCAACTGACCACGCGGCCCATCATGAATATCGAGCGTGTCGTCAATCGCATCGTCAAGTCGATGCTCGCGCGCGAAGCCGAAGGGAAAAATTACGGCGTCATCGTTTTGGCGGAGGGCTTGTCGGAATTTCTTCCGCTCGATTTCGTTCGTGGCGTTTCACGCGATGAACACGGTCACATTTCCATTTCCGAGATTGATCTTTGCTCCGTATTCACAAGACTTGTCGCCAAAGCCTATAAACTTGCGACCGGCAGGGATCGCAAAGTCAAAGGTCTGCAACTCGGATATGAGTCGCGCTGCGCGAAACCTCACGCGTTCGACGTGATGCTGGGAAGCCAGCTTGGTGTTGGTGCTTATCGTGCGCTGGCCGAAAAACAACTTGACGCTGTGATGGTTTCTGTCTCCGGACAACTGGAGTTGTTTTACGAGCCGTTCAAGAACTTGGTTGACGCCGAGACGCTCGTGACGCGTGTTCGCTACATCCAACCCGGGAGCGACTTTCATCGCCTCGCTCGCTTTCTCGAAACGCACGTAAACGATTAACGGCCGCCACTTTCGCAGCCCGTTGCTTTCGGCCAAACCTCGGTTTACGATGACGGTTGACATGCCGTCCCTTCCCCGGGAAATTGCCCTACTATGCTGAAGCTTCCTGCGACGATGTTGGCCATTCGGAAACTGCGCGGCCAGCCCGGTTTGGATTTTTGTTCTGACGTTCCGGTTCCCAAAATCGGCCCGCGTGACGTGCTGATCGGCGTGACTCACGCTGGGATTTGCGGCACCGACCGCCACATTTACGAATGGGATCGCTGGAGCCAAAATCGAATCAAGCTCGGTATCACCACCGGTCACGAATTTGTCGGCCAAGTCCTGCAAGTCGGTCAATCCGTCAATCGCACAACGGTTGGCCGCAGGGTCAGCGTGGAAGGGCACGTCGGCTGTCAAGTCTGCGAGCCTTGTCGAACGGGAAACGGGCACATTTGCGAAAAAGTTCGCATCCTGGGAATCGACACCAACGGCGGCTTCGCACAATTCGCTGCCGTGCCAGAGGAAAACGTCTGGCACATTCATCCAGACATCCCCAACGAGATCGCGGCAATTTTTGATCCGCTGGGGAATGCGGTCCACACGGTGATGACCGCTGGCGTCAGCGGACAAACAGTGCTCATCACGGGAGTCGGCATTATTGGCTTGATGGCGGTTAGCGTGGCGAAAGCCGCCGGAGCCAGCCGCATCTTTGCGACTGACGTAGATGCGAAGCGATTGCAACTTGCGCGGCAACTTGGTGCCGATGCAACATTTCTCGCGACCGAAGATTGGGTTCCCCAAGTCCGCGCAGCAACCGGCGGGATAGGTGTGCACGTTCTTTTGGAGATGAGCGGCAACGGCCAGGCCATTCGTAGCGGCCTCGACGCGTTACGCGGCGGCGGTCGTGCAGCATTGCTCGGTATCCCCGCCAACGAAGTCTCATTGGACTTGCCGCGACACGTGATCTTCAAGGGTGCCACGCTGCTGGGCATCAACGGACGACGGATGTTCGAAACTTGGTATCAAATGGAAAACCTCGTCTTATCAGGCCGATTGAATCTTAAACCAATCATCACGCACGTCATTCCTATGCAAGAGTTCGAGTCGGGCCTCAAGATGATGCAATCCGGCGAAGCAATCAAAGTCGTCTTGAAAATTCCTCAACCGAAGGATGTCGAATGCCAAACGGAGAGTTCGATCGGCGCTGCCGTGAGCTAGTTCAATCGCTGGATGAATCGGGCCAGCGTAAGCCTTTCTATATTCTTTCATCTCCGATGCGGCCCATCGTCCGTATCCAAGGCAAAGGCGAAGTCCTCGTCCTCTGCGCAAACAATTACCTTGGCTTGGCCGATCATCCCGAAGTCATTGCGGCCGGCATCCAAGGCCTCAAAGATTACGGCGCAGGAACCGCTTCCGTTCGCTTTATTTGTGGCACGCTCGAATGTCATCGGCGACTTGAATCCAAAATCGCGCAATTCGTCGGCACCGAAGCGTCGCTTACTTACGTGAGTTGCTGGAATGCCAACGAAGCACTATTTCAAACGCTCGTCGGTCCCCAGGACGCACTCTTTTCCGATGAACTGAATCACGCGAGCATCATCGATGGCCTGCGACTCATGGCGAAAACCGTCACCAAAAAAGTTTATCGCCATAGCGATTTGGAACAGCTTGAAACGCTGCTCAAAGAATCGCAATCGCATTCTTGCCGCTGGGTCGTGACCGACGGCGTGTTCAGCATGGAAGGCGATGTGGCACGGCTCCCAGAACTCGCGGAACTTTGCCGGCGCTACAACGCCTTGCTGGTGGTCGATGATTCGCATGGCGTCGGCGTGCTTGGAAAAACGGGCCGCGGGACACCCGAACATTTTGGCTTGCTCGGTCAAATCGACATTCTCACCGGAACGCTTGGAAAATCTTTGGGCGGTGCCGCCGGCGGATATATCGCAGCTTCGAGGCCAGCAATCGAGGTCCTCGAGCAGCGCGCCCGCCCAAGCCTCTTTTCCAATGCGCTTCCCGCAACGGTGGCGTACAGCGCGCTCAAAGCCATTGAGATCGTGGAAAACGACTCATCGTTTGTCGCGCGGCTTCATGCCAACGTCAAACGCATTCGCGAAGGCTTAGCAAAACTAGGCTTTCATTGCACTCCCTCGCCGACCGCCATCATTCCGATCATGATCGGTGACGAAGCCGAAGCGATAAAGAAATCTGCGCGGCTGTTTGAGATGGGCGTCATGGTGATCGGATTCGGTTTTCCCGTCGTCCCCAAAGGCGCTGCTCGCCTTCGCGTCCAAGTTTCCGCCGCGCTCACCGACGCCCACATCGACCGCGCCCTCGACGCGTTTGCAAAACTGTAGTCGGGGCCAAACGACTAGATCGCCGAGGACTTTACAATTGGCAAGTCCGCCGCGGCGGATCAGCCCCTGATTCTCACTGACCCAAACGCATGGGACAATAAACATTTAGAACTTCTCTCAGGTTTCCATGCCCACTCAGGCACTCGTTTCATGAAACAGGAGTATGCAATGAACAACAATGGGATCCGCATCTTGTTTGCAATCGCTGCGATTTATGACTTCGTGATTGGATTAGCTTTTCTGACCAGCGGCTCACAATTATTTATCGCGACCGGCGTACCCCAGCCCAATCACTGGGGATACATTCAATTCGGTGCGCTATTGTTGATGATCTTTGGTTTGATGTTCGCCGCCATCTCGTTCAACCCGCGCGGCAATCGAATGCTGATTCCCTACGGAATTCTTTTAAAAATCAGCTACGTTAGCCTCGTCGGCTATTACTGGGCCAACACCGGTGTCCCTTGGCTTTTCATACCGTTTTTCTTTATCGACATTGTGATGCTCGTCCTATTCGTCGTCGCATATATGGCGATCGGAAATCAAAGCGACGGAAAATTGAAACTTTAGAATTCGTCGGATGATCGCACGAAACGATTGAAACTTAGGCCAGGCAACCAAGGTAATTTAATAGTGACGCAACCGTTTCACATTTTAAACTGGTACGCTGGCTGGATGATGGTCCTGGCAGCGTTCATTACCGGTGCGGCGATCGGATTGCGATTCTATCGCGAAGACTTTTGGGGAGGCTACACCTCGTTTCGCCGCCGGATCGTGCGACTTGGGCACATCGCGTTGGCAGCTTTAGGAATGATGAACGTTGTGTACAGCTACTCGCCGTGGCCTTCGGCTTTATCGTTCGAAGGCCGCGCGGCATCGCTCGGCTTTGTCATCGGCGGTATTTCCATGCCGCTCGTTTGTTTTCTCTCCGGTTGGAACCCCAAATTTCGTCATCTGTTTTTCATTCCAGTCGTTGCGCTCGCAAGCGCCGCTTGGTGGACTTTGAGCGGAGCAGGGAAGTGAAAATAGGATTCTTGGCGACTGGCGGACTACGCGTGTGCGATCGCCGATTGATCGCACTTGGTTTGAAAATGCCAAGCATCGTGCAGCGCGCCCAAGCCATTGCGTCGCTCCCAACTTTGGGACTGTTGTATGTCGCTGCGGTAACACCATCTGGACACGAGTTGCATTACTGGGAAGCGAAACCAGAACCGGCGAGCGACGGAAAATCGAATGGGCAAGCGGAATCATCGAAACCGCAGGTGCCAGCCGAGGCATTCGATTGTGATTTAGTGGCCATTTCCACGCTTTCGGCCCAGGCTTTCGAAGCGTACGCATTGGCCGACGAACTGCGAGCCTCCGGAATCAAAGTCGCGATCGGCGGGCTCCATGCATCGATACTCCCCGACGAAGCACTTCAACATGCGGACTTCGTCATCGTCGGCGAGGCAGAAAATGTTTGGCCCGAATTGGTGCGCGCGGTCGAGAACGGAACGACGCAATCGCTTTGGCTCGCCAAAGACTTTTCACCCGTCGACGTCAGCACGTTGCCCGTTCCTCGCTATGACTTGTTGGGCGAGCGAGCCTACAACCGCTTCACGGTTCAAACGTCGCGCGGATGCCCGTGGCGATGCGATTTCTGTGCGTCCAATGTGATGCTTGGATTGCCATATCGTAAGCGGCCCCCCTCCGCAGTACGTCGCGATATTGAAGAACTAATCCGCTTGTACCGCCGACCGTTCATCGAATTCGCCGACGACAACACGTTTGTCGACAAGGACTGGGGCAAGCGACTTTGTTGCGAGATCGCGCCGCTAAAAGTGCAGTGGTTTACGGAAACGGATGTAACCGTATCCGATGATCCTGAATTGTTGACCGCAATGTTCGAGGCAGGCTGTCGCCAAGTCTTAATTGGCTTCGAAAGTACCGACTCGCAATCGCTGCGCGGGGTCGAAATGCGCACGGACTTCAAAGCCCGCCAAGCAGACCGTAATCGGGAGGCCGTCGCGCGAATTCAGTCGCACGGAATCGCCGTCAACGCTTGTTTTGTGTTGGGCTTCGACGGACACGGCCCCGACGTATTCGAGAATGTTTTGGCGTTCGTCAACGAAACGCAACCGTTCGACGTGCAAATCACGGTGTTAACTCCTTTTCCCGGCACGCCATTGTACGATCGCCTCCTGGCCGAAGGTCGAATTATTCAACCTGGTCGCTGGGATCTTTGTACTTTGTTCGACGTCAATTTTGTGCCGAAAAACATGTCGGCACAGGAATTGCGCAGCGGATTGTACTGGCTGGCCGAAAAGCTCTACAACGAACCTGCGGTCCACGCGCGACAACGCCAATTCTTGGATAGTCTTGCACAACAGCGTCAAAGCCCGGGAAATTCGCCGACGAGTATTTGGAAGTAACGGCTTTGAACTATTTGTTTGCTCCGCCATTGACTGGCACGAGTCTCAGTTCGCGCAAATCCATCAGCGAGTGCGCTTTTTGCGGGCCGTCAAAGCGCACGCTCACATAACTGCGGCCGGCAGGCAAAGTAACTTGGCCAAGCTCTAACGATTGATACTTCGACCAATCGCCAGTCGAAGCAACTGTGCCGCGAATCGGCGAAGTAAATCCATCGATGCGAAACGGATTCCCCGCCGAATCCGGCGCGCAAGCGTATTCCAATTGAAGAACAAAGGTGTGTGGCTCCGACAACTCGATCGGCCACCCAATGTGGTCGTTGGGAGCTTGCCAATAGCCGATATTGAGAAACGGCGATTCGAACACGATCGGTCCGCCGTAGATCTCGGCCGTCGTGGCCGCCAATACGAGCGATCCCTCTCCCTCGGGACGAATGACGGCTGGTTGATTCCCGGCAAAGGACTTGGGAGGAGTCCGTGGCGGCATTAGGTAGGCGATAATATCGGCAAGCGACTGCTGGTCAAGGTCTTTTTCCAATCCTTCCGGCATTACGGATTTTTGTGTGGCCCTCAGTTCGTCCAGATTCTGCCGCAGGAGAACGTGATCCTTGCCCCCTTTTTCCCGTAGAGTCACACTGGTTGCCGATTCGCTCACCAGGTAACCCGAAATCGTTTTGCCGTCGGCGAGTAGCGCATTGTAGCTCACATAGCGGCCATCGACTTCGCGATTGGGATCGAGCACAGAAACGAGTATTGACTGGGGAGTTTTGGTAGTGAGGGCTGCCATATCCGGACCCACATCAAATCCGACGCCATCCAGAACGTGGCACACCGAACAGACTTTCACATACGCGATTCGTCCACGTTCCACATCGCCGGTCAACGCGAGCGCGGGTTCCCACTCCGCGACGAGTTCGTTGGGCTTGGCCAGACTCCCGAACAGTTTTTCCGCGCGCGACCGAACTTCCGGATTCTCT
>JANNYC010000143.1:0-4202 GCA_031409895.1 Planctomycetota bacterium | reverse complement strand
AACGGTAATCGTCAAGGACATCGTTCCGGGGTTCGGTTCCTCTGACCCTTATCTAATGACGAATGTGAACGGCACTCTGTTTTTTTTCGCCAACGATGGCGTTCATGGAATTGAGCTTTGGAAAAGCAATGGAACCGCTGCGGGGACGGTATTGATCAAAGACATCTTCGTCGGCTCCGATGATTCGGTAAATGACCAGCCAATGATTGCGGTCGGCAGCACGCTCTTCTTCGTTGCGGATGATGGGATCAATGGAACCGAACTTTGGAAAAGCGATGGGACCGCAGCGGGCACGGTGATGGTAAAGAACATCGCGCCCGGGAACAGCAGCTCCAATCCGGATAATTTGACCAACGTGAGCGGCACCGTCTTTTTTCAGGCCAACAACGACGTCGTCGGCTATGAGCTTTATAAGTCCAACGGAACGGCAACGGGCACCGTTTTGGTCAAGGACATTCGAGCCGGCAGTGATTCGTCACGTCCAGAAAATTTGACTAATGTAAATGGGATCCTGTTTTTCGAGGCTAACGATGGCATTGTGGGAGACGAGTTATGGAAAAGT
The DNA here is from genome assembly GCA_031409895.1 of Planctomycetota bacterium. Taxonomy (GTDB): domain Bacteria; phylum Planctomycetota; class Planctomycetia; order Pirellulales; family Pirellulaceae; genus JANMEB01. Next base: position 3,640 of record JANNYC010000143.1, on the reverse strand, counting down.
AATGGGACTGCCGCCGGGACCGTTTTGGTCAAAGACATTAGAAGCGGACCTGAACCTTCCAGTCTCGCTTATCTGATTGGCGTTGGCGGCACATTGCTCTTTTCGGCGAGAACAGCAGCAAACGGGGATGAGTTATGGAAAAGTGATGGAACGGCTGCTGGGACGGTGTTAATCCTTGATATCAATCCTGGGACAATTGGGTCAAACCCACGTTTCCTTACCAACGTAGCCGGAACAATCTTTTTTACGGCTTCGGATGGCGTGCTTGGCACCGAACTTTGGAAAACGAACGGCTTGGCTGCTGGGACGGTGCTGGTCAAGGACATTCACCCAAGCGGTAGCTCCACCCCCACCGAATTGGTAAACGTCAATGGCAATCTCTTTTTCGAGGCAAATGACGGTGTTGCGGGGAGAGCACTTTGGAAAAGTAATGGACTCGCCGGCGGCACAGTATTAGTCAAAGATTTTCGAAGTGGTCTCGCAGATCCTCAAATACGTGAGTTGGTCAACTTAAACGGCGCGTTGTTTCTAAGCGCTGACGACGGTGTCATTGGCGGCGAACTTTGGAAAAGCGACGGGACTACTGTCGGCACCACGCTGTTGAAAAACATCAACGTCGGAACATTGGGCGCCAGTGTCAGTGAAATATTTAACTTCAACGGAACCTTGTTCTTTTCTGCGCGTGACTCAATCAATGGTACTGAACTTTGGAAGAGTACTGGATCTGCGGGCAACAGAGCATTAGTAAAAGACATCAATCTCGGTTCTAGTGATTCTCAGCCGGCAAATTTTACCGTCGCCAATAATATCTTGTTTTTTACCGCCTCGGATGGCGTCAATGGAAGGGAACTTTGGAAGACCAACGGGACGACCGCCGGAACGGTTTTAGTCAAGATCATTGATCCAAGCACGTCGGAGTTTAGCGGGCCGGGCCAACTGACCTCATTCAACGGCCAACTATTTTTCGAGGCCAATGACGGCGTCCATGGAAGGGAGCTTTGGAAGAGCGACGGGACGCCGGCGGGAACCCAATTGGTCAAGGACATTAACCCCGGCATCAACAGTTCAAGGCCGTCTGGCCTAACCGCGTTCGGTGCCGCATTAATTTTTGGAGCCGATGATGGCGTTCATGGCTTTGAACCCTGGCGACATGTTCCTTCCATATTTGGAGGATCCACAACGTTGGTCAAGGACATCAATCCAGGCGTCGCGAGTTCAGGCTCCACCAGGTTTACGCAGTCCGGCGGAGTCCTGATGTTTGCGGCAAATAACGGCGTGAATGGAAATGAATTATGGAAAACCAACGGCACGGGAACAGGAACGGCGTTGGTCAAAGACGTGAACCCGGGCCCGACCGATTCCGATCCGAGGTACTTGACCAACGTCAACGGAACCCTGTTTTTCAACGGCGAATTCGCAGCCAACGGCCGCGAACTGATTAGCAGCAACGGCACGACCTCTGGGACGTCTCTGGTCAAAGATATCAACGTCGGAACGACCAGTTCCAATCCTCAAGATCTGTTAAACGTCAACGGCACGTTGTTCTTCACTGCCAATGACGGCGCGCATGGCTCAGAATTGTGGAAGAGCAACAACTCCGCTGGCAATACGCTTTTGGTTCGAGACATCATCCCAGGTGCCGTAAATACGTATATCGACGACTTGTTTAATCTCAATGGAAGTTTGTTTTTCCGAGCTGAGGATCTAACTCATGGGACGGAATTGTGGACAAGCAATGGCGTTTCGGAAGGGACGTTTTTAGTCACAGACTTATTGCCTGGGACTTTGAGCGGCAATCCTAGGGAATTCGCTGAGTTCAAAGGCTCGCTCGCGTTTTCCGGCAATGACGGAATTCACGGCGGCCAAGAGTTGTTCCTACTTGGTCCGGTTCTGTTCGGCACAGATGCAGCAGACTCGATTACGATTGTTGTCACGGCAACATCAATCGGGGTAATCTTGAACAACAAGAATTTCGCTTTTGATCGGACCGTTGTAAGTAAATTGACAGTCGACGCGCGCGGCGGCTCCGATTCGGTGTTCGTCACCGGCACGGCCTTTGCTGACATTGGCACGATTCGAGTGAATTCGGTAGAAATGAGAGGTTCAGGATATGTTGTCGAGGTGATCGACGTCGAAAAAACGAAACTTGATGGAGCACTTGGCACTGACCTACTCAATGTCGATACGAAATTCACTACCACCCAAACTATTACCGCCGATCGAGACGACGCCATCAATGACTTGGTCGTAACCATCGCGCCTCAATCCGTGAATCGAGCCAAGGGCTTTGAAGGTCAGTTGCGATTCTTGTTTGCGTCAACCCGCGTCGGTGGGACTCGAGATACCGTCGATCTTTCGCTGTTGTCGTTAAGCGATTTGCAGGCATTGGGTTGGAACCGGACTTTGGTGGAAGCAAGTCAAGGCGCTGGAATCGTCGTCAAAGGCTCGGGCGGCGATGATTTTGTCGTCGGCAGCCCCCTTAATGACTTCATCAACGGACTCGCAGGGAACGACCATTTGGAGGGAGAAGATGGAAACGACATCATTCGCGGAGGCGACGGAAACGACTTTCTGTTCGGTGAAAACGGCAACGATGAGTTGTTCGGCGAAGAAGGCAACGATACGCTCTCGGGCGGCGAAGGCACGAACCTATTAGATGAAGGACCAGGCCAAGGCGGTGCCATGTTTATGGGTACCTCGGACGATGATGTTCTTCGGATCGATCGGGAAACTGGCCCGAACGGTGCTCGCGTGATTTCATGGATCAACGGCATCAGAAGCGTTAACGAATACCGCAATGGGGAGACTATCATTCTGCACGCCGGAAGCGGCGACGATCGGCTGGAGCTGATTGGAACTGCCGCCGAAAAATGGATTGCTCAGTTCTTTGGCGAGGATGGAAATGATGTTCTCAAAGGTGGCAAGTTGGCCGACGAATTGGACGGCGGACATGGCAATGACAGTCTGTTTGGCTATGACGCGGCCGACAAGTTGTTTGGCAATTGGGGTGACGATCTGTTGTGGGGCGGCGATGGGAATGACCACCTGGACGGTGGAAGTGACGACGACAGATTGTATGGCGAATCAGGCAATGACTTGCTGCTGGGCGGTTCCGGCGACGACAAGCTAGTCGCCGGTTTCGGGTATGACGTGCTGTTGGGTGGCACGGGCCAAGACCGACTCTATGGCGGCGCGGACGACGATTTGTTGCTGGGTGACGCCACCGACATCGAATCCGATTCCCTCCGCTTGTCGCAACTCGCAAGCGCCTGGTTATCCTCAAGCGTCTTCGCCCAGAGAATCGCCGCCGCGCGACTGGCGCTTCCGCGTTCCAGTATCCATGACGACGGCCAAGTCGATCTCCTCGTCGGCGGCTCAGGCCACGATTGGTTCTTGGATCTGAACGACCAGGAAATCATCGTCGATGGCAATGGGGATGTAGTTGAGAGTTGAAAGTTGAGAGCGGGACAAATGTTCAGTGTTCAGTGTTCAGTGTTCTGTCCGTTGCGGCGGATCAGCTTGAAATTTGAAATCTTAAATTTGCCGCTCTGAAAGATGCACTGGGCTTGCCCCGGTGAGGTTCGCGTTCGTTTCTACAAGACCTCCCTCCCTTCCCTCGATTTCTGTTCCCTTTCGTGTA
>JANNYC010000142.1:0-6327 GCA_031409895.1 Planctomycetota bacterium | reverse complement strand
CGCAAATCAAATTGAGCCAAGCGAGTTGTTCAGAGTTGAACGTGAAACCGGCTTTGGCCTTGTCCATGAGCCATTCATTGAACCGTTCGGACACGGAGTCGGAGAATGGCGCGAGCACGGGCTGTTGTTCCAGCGAGAAGCGGACGAGGGCGACGAGGTCGGCAAACCGTCCGGCCTGAGAGCCGCCTTTGACTTTGCCGGGCGCGGTGACAGCAAAGGCGTTCCAGAGATTGTCCTCGGTCCAGGCGGCGTGGTTGTCGCGCAGTTTCTTTTCCAGTTCCTTGAGCATCGGCTCGGTGAGGCGCTGTTTATAGGGGCGGCTGTAAAGAATCTGAAGCGCCGTGATCTCGGCCTTGTGCTGCTCGATGTATTCGCGAAAGGATCGCAGGAGCGCTGTCGCCTTTTCCTTTGCGGCGGCGTCGAAACCTTGGTCAATAACTTTGTCGATGGTGACGGTGTCGATGGTTTGCTCGGCAACCTGTTTGGCCTTGGCGAGGGCTTCGCGCAGGGCGGGCACATCGAACGGCGCGCAGGCGTCGGTGGCCAACTCCTTACGGGCAGTCTCCACCAAGGTGGAAGCGGCGTCCCGCCGCTTATTCTCCCATTCGCAATGATTGCGAATGTATTCCTCGAATTTCTCCAGCGATGCGAGAGATCGGACAATGTGATCGAAGGACTCTTTTTGCCAGACGGGGTGTTGATATTCGATAGAGGGATCGTGCGACGGATCGTCTTTTCCGGAGTTGTCGAAACGGCGGCGATGAAGGGTTTCCCACCAAGTTTTTAAGCCGCGGGACGCCGCTTCCACTTTGATAATCTGTTTGGCTGTGAAGCTTTTCCAAGAATGGAGGATGTCGCTGAGATCCTGACCGGGAAGAGGAGTCACGAGCACGTGGACGTGATTCGAGGCGACGACAAACTCGCCGAGGGCATAGCGCTGGCCCTCGAAGTGACGAATGGCCTCGTTGACGAGCGCCTTGCACTCTGCCAATTCGAGAATACATGAGCCCGAACCTTGATCGAGCCAGTCCTCCATCGTCGCTGAAAACCGAGCGTGGTATTCCTTCTGGTCATCGTCGGATACTGGTTTGGGATGCGCCGCACGCCACCGGTCACGCTCGTCCGTCCAGCGCTGCAGTTTTTCGATTGGCAACGAGTCCACCAAACGGAAGGTCACGAAGTAGGTAGTGGCGTCTTGTTTCCAATGGGGGAGGTTCGCGTGCGAAATGGTAATCGGCGCGTTTGGATCGAAGAAAGCTGCGCGTTCGGCGGCCCAGATGGTTTCTTGTTCTGTTAATAAGCGGCGGGACGCCGCTTCCACTTTGTCAGGGTCAATAGCGCGCAGAAGCGTGCCGGAGAGTTCGGACAGCGATTTGCCGCCGGAAAGTTCGGCGAGCTGCTTCGCTGCGTCACGTGAGATTTCGCGGTCGAGCCGGGCGAGGCGTCCGGCGAGCGTGGTGAGGGTATCTTCGTCGCGTTTGCCGAGGGCCACGCCGAGCAACAATTTGTCGAAGGGGACCGTGCGCTGACGTTCGAGCGGACGTGAGTCGGTTTTATCGCTTTCGCACACGCCGACGGCATCCACGATGACGAAATGAGTTTTCGCGTGGGCATCCGCGCCGCTGACGGCCTGCAAGTCGGTGGGTGTGAGGACGCGCGTCCCGCGACCTTTCATCTGCTCAAAGTAGGTGCGGCTGCGTGTGTCGCGCAGAAACACGAGGCATTCGAGCGGTTTAATGTCCGTGCCGGTTGCGATCATATCCACGGTAACGGCGATCCGGAGCTGGGGCGAAGTGCGAAACTCTTGGATGAGCGTCTCGGACTTTTCGTAGCGCTTCGTTTCGGAGTTGTACGTTTTGTAAGTGATCTTCTTAGCGAAATCGTTCCCTTTACCGAAGACTTCGCGGACAAGATGCACGGTGTCCTCGGCGTGCGAGTCGTCCTTGCAAAAGATGAGGGTCTTGGGGACGAGGGTGCGTCCGGGAAAGAGTTCAGTGAAAAGGGCATCTTTGAACGCGTGGAGAACGGTGCGGATTTGGGATTTCACCACGACGGAGCGATCGAGGTCTTTGGCGGCATAGGTGAGGTCTTCATCTAAACGCTCCCAGCGGACGGCGCGGGTTTCTTTGCTGCGCCGGTCCACGTAGAAGCCTTTTTCGACCTTGCCCCCCTGCTCCGTGACTTGCGTTTTAATCCGATAGACTTCGTAGCCGACGTTGACGCCATCGGCGACGGCGCGCTCGTGGTTGTATTCCATTACGAGGTTTTGATTGAAGAACCCAATGGTTTGTTTCGATGGCGTGGCGGTTAGGCCGACGAGGAAGGCATCGAAGTATTCCAGCACTTGCCGCCAGAGGCCGTAGATGGAGCGGTGACACTCATCCGTAACGATGAAATCGAAGGCTTCGATGGGAACGCGGTCGGTATAGGCCACATCCTTGGGTCGGTCATCAGCTGTGGCGATTTCGTAGCCAGATTTTTCATCGAGGTCTTCGTCGAGTTCCTCCCCGCGCAGGATCGAATACAGCCTCTGGATGGTGCAGATGGTGACGCGGGCGACGGAATCGAGATTGTTGGAGGTTAAATGCTGGACGTTGTAGACCTCGGTGAACTTTCGACCGGTGTCGGGCGCGACGAATTGGTCAAACTCGCCTTTGGCTTGGCGTCCGAGATTAGCGCGGTCCACGAGGAATAGGACTCGCCTTGCCCCGGCATACTTGATCAGCCGATAAGTGAAACTGCATGCGGTGTAAGTCTTGCCCGCGCCAGTGGCCATTTGAATCAGAGCACGAGGATGAGCCGCAGCAAAGGACTTTTCGAGATTGGTGATTCCTTCGACCTGGCATGCGCGGAGGTTTTGCGCTGGCAACGGATGAGCCGTGGGCATTGCCGCTAGCCGCGCGCGGAGCGTCGCCGGTTCGTTGAGCCAGGCAGCGAGTGTTTCCGGGCGGTGGAACGAAAAGACGCGACGGGATCGGGGCTCTGGATCGCGTTCGTCACGGAAGAATGTTTCGACGCCGGTAGACTCGTAAAGGAATGGCAATAAATCAGGCGACGTTGACTGAATGAACTCCGGCAGGTTCACGGCGTAGTGACTGGATTGCTCGGCGACGCCCGACAGAAGCGTGCCTTACTTTTTGGCTTCGGCGACGCCGACGGCTTTGCGGTCCACGAGCAAGAGATAATCGCACGTGCCGGATTTGAGTGGTGCTTCGCGAAGGACAACGCCGCGCCCAGCCGACGGATTGAATTGCTTGTAATCCTGAACGACCCAGCCCGACGCAACGAGTTTTGCGTCAATCTGTTGGCGAGCGAGTTGTTCCGGAGTCAGATCAGGCATTGGGCGTCCCATTCATTTGGTCGCTGGCGAAGCACTACTATAACATCGTCCCGGCCATGCGGTTGGCTGCCATATGGCCCGACTTAACCATGGCAGCTATTTGTGAACCATCCATTCGGGCGCGTAATTGGTTTTTGGCAAGTTGTGTTTTTTGGCTGAATCGAAATTCGGTAGAATCATAGTCGCCCGCCATGGACAACTTTGGGTCGCAGAATTGCAACCGCAAAAAATCACGTCGGACCGGCTCGTATGAAAGGCGTACGCGAAAAACGACGGGAACGATTTTTGGAAGCCTGCGATGATGAGGATTCGTGGCGCGAGTGGTATTGCCTTGCGCCCCTGGAGCGCTGGCATGAGTCGATGAAGTTGTGGCAATTTTATCTGCGAGTAGGAGGCTCACTTGATCCCGAACCCGATCCTCAAAGTCCCTTCAACGATTTCCTCCCACGAGGTTCGGCACCTGCTTTTGGGCGGACAGGCTTGTGTGTTCTACGGCGCGGCGGAGTTTAGTCGAGACTGCGAATCCGTCCGCTGTTGGTTGGCTCAAGGCGAAAGGGTCAGACCCCAATTTTCTCCGAAGACTGCGCAAATTGGCGTCAGACTACACGAAACGCAAAGACACTACTTAAAGCCTGCTCAAGGCGAAAGGGTCCGCAAATTGGCGTCAGACCCTTCGTATAGAATTACGAACCGGTTAGCACCGGTCGATTGGCTTCGGCGTTGAGTTGGTCGAGCATGGATTGGACGCGGGATTCGAGCGTGGTGGAGAGCTGAGTGACTTGTTCGCGCGGACCTTTTTCTTTGAGAAGTTCGATCGGTTGATCGAATTGAACGGTGACCCGGCGCTCGCCGCGAATCGTAGGGAAGCCAATGTCGAGCATGTCTTCTTCTAGCTTGTCGATCGTCTCGGCCAAGCGTTCAAGAGTTGGGCGCTCGGCTACGTAATTTCCCGGATAGCTGTATAGTTGCGTGACCAAGAACATGTCTTCCAGCGCATGGGTCAGGGGCCGATAGTGTTCGTGATCGGGTTTGACGTTTTCCAATTTATCGATCGCCCGCCGACGGACTTCTTTGATCCGTTCAGGAACGGGACATGACGCCGACGGAATCTCCAAAAATCGTTCGTGGCCGCCCAAGACATGTTGCAGCATCCGGTCCAAGCGCTCATTAACCGATCCGGTTTGTGGATGACCCAAGTACTCAACTTCTTTAACGGCCAGCAGAACTCCGGCCAATCGATAAAGGCGTTCGATCGGACTCAAATCGGGACGAGGCCGCCAGTAAATCCGCCGTTCCAAATCCGACAGCGTGCTCAGCATTCGCTCAAGCGGATCGTCGGCGTACCAGTATTTGATGGCAACTGGAATCGCGACGATGGGACGGTCAGCTTTGCGCGCGGCCATCAATCCGATCATCGCGGCCCCTTCGCGAAAAGGAGTCACGCGGTCGTTGGTGTGATAGACTTCGCCCTCGGGAAAGATCGCCAGCGGGTTGACGCGGTTCTGCAAAAGTTCGATCGCCGTGCGAAACGAATGCGTGTCGTTTCCTTCGCGGTTGACGCTAAAGCAGCCGCTGCTTTGCAGAGACCATTGGCCAATTCGTCCGACTTTATTGAAAACTTGCCAAGCCGCCATGTAATAAAACGGCATCCGCATCTGATCCGAAGCATGAGCGACGCAATAGGTGTCGTAGTGGAACGGATGATTGGGCGTCAGCAGCACGCCGGAGCCAGACGAGACTGCTTGTCGAACATGTTCAAGCCCGCGAATGTCGATGTCGGCGATCCCATTCTTGCGACAAGTCCGCCCGCGCCATCCGCGCGTCCCGGCCACCCACCAATGTTTTAATTTCGGCTGCCAAAATCGCGGCGGCGTTTCATAAGGTTGATTGTTCATGGCCTAGCGGACCCAATTAGGCCGATTCAGAAAAAGTCCATTGTACTGCAAAACAAGGATTTACTTATTGGACTGCTTGACTACAAACTCCGCGTCACCTCAGAAAGATTGACTGTCCTTTCATGTTGCGAATGGTCTACTTAGCTCCTGCCGATTCGATTTTTTTGGCAGCGGGGTTGGGGGAAACGCCGAGGATGGCGTTGAAGTTCCAGGCGTCGAAGGTGTTCTTGCGGATCGCAGCTAGGCGGGCGTTGATGTCGGCAACGGTTTTTGCGGCGACCGCATTGATCTCTTGAAAAAGTTTCACCACGACCCGCTGCGCATCACTGCCGCGATCGGCAACAACGCGATGGTCGTTCATCCAATCCATTAGCTTTAAGCCGTTGTCGATGTCCTTGGTCGCATCAACCAAGGGAAATTTTGGACTCGTGGCGATGTAATTGTCTGCCGTTCGCGCCGACGATTTGACCTTGACGAGGTAAAGCTTGTCACCAGAACCGATCAAGGCACTCGACTCAAACCAAACGTAGCTGGCCCAAGCGTTGCTGTAGGCGTTGGTTTCCAATTTGGAGCCGCGCAATAGTCGCAGCGCGGCCTTTTCCCGGTCCTCGACTTGTTTGATCTCGCGCTTGATCGAAGCTTGAGCTTGGTTGAACGCTTTTAGCTCACGCTGAATCTGATCGATGACCGTTTGCTTGGCGCGAACGTCAGCCCAGAGATCGGCGGCCTTGGCGATTTCCACTTCGGCAGTTGCCGTCTTGAGCTTGTATTCCGCCAACGCTTTGATGTAATCGTTGTAGACCTTAAGTCGATCGGTCCAATCCGCAAAAGTAACTTCGGCCATAATGACAGCTCGCTGTTCAATGAGAAAAATTGAAGTGAATCCGGAGTGTAAGGGGAATCTTAGTTACCGGTCGGATATTATACTGGCTGCGAATGGCCGTTTCTTTATATGACCTAAATAGGTTATGTCATTACAAAACACCGGGGTTTCCAGGCTGCAACAAATCTGAAGGCTACGATGGTGGATTTTGAGAAAATGGATAGGCCGGTGGTGTAGGCGACAATACTTCCAGCGGATCGAAAACCAAC
>JANNYC010000141.1:0-48173 GCA_031409895.1 Planctomycetota bacterium | reverse complement strand
CCTGTACCGTGCTCCCCGCGTTAAACTAGCAACCCACAGACGCCGCGCCGCAATGCATCCGCAAACCGCACCGCAGCGAAGCGTCTCAGTTCAACGCACAAACTAACCGCCTGACTACAACCGGTTAGTTTGCTATTCGTTTCGTTGTTATGTCGTTGGCGATCAGAAACATGGTGCAGCGTGATTAAATTCGTCGTTCTCTTTTTTGTGTGGATCGTGGCATCGACGTCGCTGTTCGCGCAGGCCAAAAACGTGACCAGTTCTTCCGAATCGACTGAGGACGAGGTTCGCGACTTCTTCGGGCTCATGACAATCAAGGATCCAGCGAGATTCTACATTCGATACTTTCGGGACCCCTTTCCTAGCATGCAACCAAATGACGGCATCGTTCGGGATTTTCGTTGGCGGATCTACACGCCCGATGCCTCTGGTGTCAACCTTTATTGGTCACATGGAACGGAAACGGGGACAGGTCCAATTTACCAGCATTTTTGTCAAGAACTGGACCTGTCCCCGTTCCCCCCAAATCTGAATCGACGAAGTTCAGAAACCTGTTAGGCTGAGCCAGTTCAGCTTCCCTTTCAAAAGTGTTGATTGAGAATGTTGGTCAAACTAATTATTGTTACGCGGCCACCCGACGAACGACGATTGCCGACCATGGGCGTGGCACGGACTTTCATCTCGCCGATTCTCGCCGGAACACCTGCCAAGATCTTATGAGCAATTCGGTTTCGTCGTCCCCCCTCCCGGAACCGGGCCGGATTAAGCACCGGGCGAAGGCCATCGATCAGACCGGCTGGGGCCGCTGGATGCCGGGACTGCGCACTCTGCGCGAGTACCAAGTAGCTTGGCTGCGGCACGACATCGTGGCCGGATTGGTGCTGACCACGATGCTGGTACCTGTCGGGATCGCCTACGCGGTGGCGTCTGGCGTACCCGGCATCTATGGCCTCTATGCGACTATCGTTCCGCTGCTCGCTTACGCGTTGTTCGGACCCAGTCGGATAATGGTGCTGGGACCAGATTCTTCGCTGGCTGCCGTCATCCTCGCCGTCGTCCTGCCACTGTCCAGCGGCGACCCCCATCGCGCGGTGGCCCTCGCGGGCATGATGGCGATCGTGTCGGGAACGGTGTGCATCCTGGCCGGCGTCACGCGTTTGGGCTTCGTCACCGAACTTCTTTCCAAGCCGATCCGCTACGGGTACATGAACGGCATTGCATTGGTGGTATTGATCAGCCAACTGCCCAAGGTTTTAGGATCTTCGATCAAAAGCGAGGGACCGCTGCGAGACGTTTGGGCCATCGCCACAACGGTGATGGATGGAAAGACCAACTGGACCACGTTCATGGTCGGTGCCGGCACCTTGTCGGTAATCCTGCTGCTTAAGGGCAGCAAACGCTTGCCGGGCATCTTAATCGCCGTGGTGGGAGCGACCATTGTCGCTGGCGTGCTTGACCTTGCAACGAGCGCCGGCATTTCGGTCCTCGGTTCCCTCCCACAAGGCCTTCCTGCATTCGCCATTCCGTGGATCACCTCCGCCGATGCCATCCCCGTACTTATCGGCGGTTGCACCGTCGCTCTCGTCTCGTTCGCCGATACCAGCGTTCTCTCTCGTGTCTATGCGGCGCGGACCCGTACCTATGTCGACCCGAACCAGGAGATGGTAGGGCTCGGCGTAGCCAACCTGGCCGCCGGATTCCTTCAGGGCTTTCCGATCAGTAGCAGTTCGTCGCGTACCCCCGTGGCCGAGGCCGCAGGCGCCAGAACCCAGATTACCGGAGTCGTCGGGGCGATTTGTGTTGCTTTGCTGCTGATGTTGGCGCCCGACCTGCTGCAGAATTTACCCATGAGCGCACTGGCGGCGGTCGTGATCGCATCGGCCATTGGCCTGATCGAGGTCACCGACCTGAGACGAATCTATCGCATCCAGCGCTGGGAGTTTTGGTTATCCATTGTCTGTACAGTCGGCGTGGCCGCATTGGGCGCGATTCCGGGCATCGGCCTGGCCATTGTGATTGCCGTCATCGAATTCCTGTGGGATGGTTGGCGGCCATATTGCACGGTTCTGGGACGGGTCAACGGCGTCGAGGGTTATCATGACATCAAGCGCTATCCCGATGCCCGCCTCATCCCCGGCTTGGTCCTGTTTCGCTGGGATGCGCCTTTGTTTTTCGCCAACGCCGAGTTGTTCAACGACCGTGTATTGGACGCATTGGCGACGTCGCCGACTCCCGTGAGCTGGCTAATCGTTGCGGCGGAACCGGTCACCAGCGTGGACATTACCTCCGCTGACATGCTGGCCGAACTGGCCGAAACCTTGCACGCGGCTGGCATCGAATTGTGCGTTGCCGAGATGAAGGACCCGGTTAAAGACAAGCTGAAACGATTCGGATTGTTCGCTAGGCTTGGCGAAACGGCGTTCTTTCCGACAATAGGTGCCGCCGTCAGCAGCTATCTCCAGTCCCACGCGGTCGATTGGATAGACTGGAAGGACCGAGGGCGTTGACAAGTTTCAACTCTGCTACTGCCTGTCCAACCGGTTCATCGACGTGCCGCTTAAATCGGGCATGGGTGTCGATTGCTGAGGCGACGGCAGAAGGAAAAGGGGTCAGGCCTCTTTGACTCGAAAAGAGTCCTGACCCCTTTGCTCCCAACTCCGGCTGGTCAAGCGAAGCACACGCCGCTTGAATTCCCGCTCGGCGTTGTGGCTCCAAGCGTAACTGCATCGGGAGAAATCGTTGAACACTTCGCAACACTCGCTCGCCCCGTTAAACTGGCAGCTTCCAGACGCATAGCCTCAGGCAATCCGCATAAGGCGTGATCCAGCGAAGCGTCTCAGTTCAACGCACAAACTATCCGGCTGACTACAACCGAATAGTTTGCTATTCGTATAGGCGACTCATTCGCATGAGACGAAATCGCGACTATCCACGAAACATTATACTCGAATTCATCGACGAAGATGGACCGACAGTTGGCGAAATGATACGCGAGGCCGAAGTTCAACGATCTCGCCGATTGCGAAGGATCAAGCTACTTGGACTTTGTGCAATCGTTGCCAGCCTTTTCACGATTGTTCTTTCCCAAGGGCTTTTTCCCGGACACAAATTCGATTGGATCGTTGCGACGTTAGACGCAATGTCCCTGCTGCTTTTTGCACTCGGTTTTATCATACTGATCGTTGGCCCTTGGTGGGTTTATTTCCGAAACCGCGCCGCGTAGGTTTAACTGCAATGGCAATTTCACAAAACGAGATACGTCTCCTAACAAATAAGGATTTGACAGTGCGAGTCTTCGAGCCGAAGGTTCCGCCACGGCGGATTCAAAAAGCCCGGTGACGGTCGGTTGGCGAGAGGCGTGTTCAACGGAATCTGTACTCTTTTACTCGGCCAGTCAGTTGGTCGCGCCGCGAATCAAGCTACTTTTCCGCTGGCGGTGCTTTGGCGACGCCGATCAAGGCAACGCCGATTCGCGCGCCTGCGTTACCGGAGGGCTGCGTTGTCAAATCGTCTTTGCCAGCGTGAACGACGAAGGCACGGCCAAGGACATAGTGCAGTTTAAGGCCATCGGAAACCACGTCGATTTTTGCGACGCCTTTATCATTGGCGACGACATTTCCAAAATCGCCTTCGTGACGATTCTCGGATTTCAAGTCGGCGTGCTCGTGTCCTTCGGAACTGAAATGTCCTCCGGTCGCCATGCCGTCGTCGCCACGAACATCGCCGAATTCATGAATGTGAAAGCCGTGTTCGCCGGGACTCAAGCCAGTGATCTCGCCCCACACTCGGACTCCGTGTTCGGTTTCCGCCAAATTAAGCATTCCTTTGACTTCGCTCCCTTTGCTGGCTTGAAAAACGGCCACAGCATTTTTGGGAAGCGGAATGTGTTTGTCGTCCTGGTGGCTTTTTTCGGCATTAATCGCTTCTGATGCGTGAGCAATGGCTGGCGACGGTTTGCCACTGTGTTTGGTTTGAGTTTTTTCTTGTGTTGGTGTCGGCTTGTCGTTCGTTTGCGCGAACGCCAAATTACCAATCGACAAAAAGCAAACAATGGTGCCCAGAATAAACTTCGTCTTCATAAAATTTTCTCCATGAGAGTTTGGGTTCATATATCGTAAAGCGTTTCCGCGCAAGCAGCCGTCTTGTTCCGACGGTGCATTCGAATGCCTCGCGATAACTTAACCTGAACCCAAACCACCTCAAACTGCCCGTTTGTCGCGCGGATAGCCGCCATCGTAGTCGAGCGTTCTGAAAAATCGACGATTAATTGCGGTTTCGGCTCGCAGAGCATTTACAAAATGGCCTGTTTTTCGCTAAAATGCCGCTTCCAATTATTTGACCGACTTGTCTCGGAAAAGCGTGGCGAATCGTCGTTCGCCAACGCATTTTTCGTTTTTTGCCCCAACTAAAGTCCTGATCCAATAGCTCCATGTTCGATTCCCTTCAACAAGGTCTGCAATCCGCCTTCAAATCGCTGCGCGGCAAAGGCAAATTGACCGAAGCCAACATGCGCGATGGCTTGAAGTTGGTCGAACAGTCACTGCTGGACGCCGACGTCAGCTACGCCGTTGTCAAGGACTTCATGGCGCGCGTTTCCGAGGAAGCACTCGGCGAAAAGGTTCTCCTCGCACTCAAGCCTCACGAGCAACTTGTTGGCGTCGTTCATCACGAGCTAATCAATTTGCTAGGACCGGTGGATCACGGGCTCCCAACCAGCAGCGATGTCAACATCATCATGATGTGCGGCTTGCAAGGCTCCGGCAAAACGACGACTTGTGGCAAACTCGCGTCGTATCTGATGCGTCAAAAAATAAAACCGATGCTCGTCGCCGCCGACTTGCAACGACCTGCGGCTATCGAACAGTTGCATGTGATTGGCCGTCAACTTGACGTCCCCGTTTACAGTGAGCCGGGAATTTACGATCCCGTTCAAGTTTGCAAAAACGCAATTGACAAAGCTCGAAAGGACGGCCACCGCGTCGTCATCTTGGACACCGCTGGCCGGCTGGCCATCGACGAAGAGCTGATGAATCAGTTGAAGGAAATCGACCGACTCGTTCATCCGCACGAAGTTCTTCTTGTCGTCGACGGAATGACCGGTCAAGACGCCGTCAACAGCGCGGCCGCTTTTCACGACGCACTGGAACTTAACGGCGTGATCATGACCAAGCTCGATGGCGATGCCCGCGGCGGTGCATTGCTTTCGGTCAAACACGTCACGGGAGTCCCGATTAAGTTTATCGGCACGGGCGAACACCTAGATGCGCTTGAGCCTTTTCGCCCTGAAGGCATGGCCAGTCGGATCTTGGGAATGGGCGACATTTTGGCGCTGGTCGATCAAGCCCAGCAACTTGTCGACGCCGACGAACAGGCTCGCTTGCAAGCGCAATTGGAAAAGGGCCAGTTCACACTGGAGGACTTTCGCGATCAAATGGTCAAGTTCGCGCGGCCCGGCTTGATGCAAAAAATGATGGGACTGCTTCCTGGCATGGGCCAGCTTCGCGAAATGATGGGAAACGAGGATACCTCTTCGCAAGTTCGTCGGATGGTCGGCGTGGTAGATTCCATGACCCCCAACGAACGACGCGATCCGAAACTCGTCGACCCCGCGCGCCGCCGCCGGATCGCAACCGGTGCCGGAGTTCCGCCTCAACAAGTCAACGAACTCATCAAACAATTCGAAACGATGAAGCCCTACATGACCGGTATGGCCGGGATGGACGGCGGCGATCGAATGCAGATGATGAACGATATGAAGGATCGAATGCTCGACCCCAGCTTGCAAGGACCGCGAGTAAAAAAGGGAACCGGCAAACGCCTAACCGCCAAGGAACGTGAGAAACTTAAGAAACAACGAGACAAATTTATACGCGAAAAAAAACGCCGCGATCGAACCAATTAGGTTTGCGGATCGGGGTCTGACGCATTTTTCGGCCAATTTGGGTTGAACAGGAAACAAATGGAGTCCGAAAAATGGGTCTGACCCCTTCCGAACAAGCAGCGTGTTCCCTAATTCATTAACGGCTACAATCCACTTTAAAAACACAGTTCATTTCACTACTCATTTGGAGCATTACTAAGTGTCAGTTGTCATTCGCATGAAACGATTGGGACGAAAAAACCGTCCATATTACCGCATCTGCGCGGCCGATCCACGATCGCCGCGCGATGGTCGCGTGATCGAGGAACTCGGTACTTACGATCCTCTGGTCCGCGAAACCGATGCTCGCGTGTCCTTGAACAACGAGCGGGTGGATTATTGGATTAGCGTTGGCGCGAAACCGTCCGCCCGAGTCGGCGTGTTGATTCGCAAGTACGGCAAAGATGGCACGCATTTGGACGCCCAACAAAAAGCGCTCAATACACTTGCCTCTCGAAAGTCCAACGCGATTTCGATGGCTCAAGAATCCGCGCGCACCGCCGCGATTGCCGAAGCCAAACGTCGCGGGGAACTTGAAGCCAAACGCAAAGCCGACGCGGAAGCCGCTGCCGCTGCCGCCGAAGCGGAAGCCCAAGCCCAAGCCGCACCGGCCGCCGCGAACGAATCGACCGAAGCACCGTCGACGGAGGGCGCAAGCGAGTAACGTCGCGCGCGACCTTTGGGTGACTCGATGCGATTTGACGTGTTGACCTTGTTTCCGAAAATTTTTCCCGGTTACCTTGGCCAAAGTCTGTTGAACAAAGCGATCGAGCGGAATCTGGTCGACATCCAGATTCACGACATTCGAAATTGGTCGAACGATAAACAAAACAAAGTGGACGATCGGCCCTTTGGGGGCGGACCCGGAATGATCTTGATGGTCGAACCGGTTGTCATCGCCTTCGAAGCCGTCCAGAAAATGGCCGAACCAAAAGCACATCCGATCCTGCTGACGCCGCAAGGCAATCGGCTGGATCAACCCACAATCGAACGACTGGCCCAACTCCCCCGGTTGTTGCTTTTGTGCGGACGATACGAAGGTTTTGATCAACGAGTTATCGATCTCGTCGAACCCGAGGAAATTTCGATCGGCGATTTCGTACTCAGCGGGGGCGAAGTCGCCGCGTTGATTTTGATCGACGCGATCGTGCGGCTGATTCCCGGAGTTTTAGGAGACGAAAACAGCAGTTGGGACGATTCCTTTTCGAGAGGCAACCGACTGTTAGAGTACCCACAATACACTCGGCCACGTGAGTTTCGCGGCTTGACCGTTCCGGAGATTTTGCTCAGCGGCGACCACGCGGAGATTGAAAAATGGCGGCGAAACCAAAGCGTTGAGCGAACCCGCCTTCGCAGAAGCGACTTGATCGATCAAAATGAACCCAGCGATTCGCGACCGACAGGGATCTGACGCATTTTTAGGACAATGAGCGCCGCGATTGGAAAAATCGCAATTCCGAAAAATGGGTCTGACCCCCTCAAACCAACGACATTGCACAGACAACAACTAATACAACGAGGCATCCGATGACACACAAAATTATGGAACTTGTCGAAAAATCCAGCTTGAAGGCCGTACCGCTCGAATTCGATATCGGCGACTCGGTCGATGTCCATTGCGTGATCATGGAAGGCGAAAAATCGCGCACGCAACTATTTAGCGGTACCGTCATCGCTCGCAACGGCAGCGGCTCCAAGGAAATGTTTACCGTCCGCCGCATTGTTGCTGGCCAAGGCGTGGAGCGCAAGTTCCCGATTAATTCGCCAAAGATTGCCAAGATCGACGTCAAGCGTTCGGGAATTGCGAAACGTGCCAAGCTGTACTATTTGCGCGAACGAACCGGCAAAGCAGTACGTCTTAAAGAACGCAAGAACTAGAAGCTCGCCAAATTTAATTCGCGGACGCACACGGCTTAATTCGACCCGGTGCCGTCCCCGTTTAACTGCGGCCTTGCCGCGCTGGCGGGATCACAGACGTCAAATGGACCCGTGCCCGTCCATCGCCGTCTTCGTTTAACCGCGGCCTTGCCGCGCTGGCGGAATCACAGACGTTAATCGTCGATCCGTGCATCTCCGGCACTTCCAGCGCCTTCGGCGGTTAAACAATTATTCGCTTCCAATTCGACTTGGCGAACCGTCGCGGACTTCGTGTCGTCTCCCACCATTCCACCGGCGAATTCAACATCTCCGATTCGTTCAATCACGCGATACTTGCGCCGATAATCGTGGTCGATGAAGTCCACGAAGCGAACCTCGTATTTCATCTGGTCGCTCATCTGCTCGCGCAGCAACCGGCATGTGGCCTGTTCAATTGCGGACTCTTGCCGCGAATCGCAAACGATGAACTGAATCTCAAGCTCGCGCTGATCCCGTTCGTAGACTTTGATTTCAACAATCGAATCGCCACACAACTCATTGAGCTGGTTGACCAATGCATTGAAAAACGACGGATAAAACCGTTCGCCTCGGTCCGACATAATGAAATTCGAATCTTTCCCTTCGATTTCGGTAATCACGTTTCGCTCGGTTCCATCCGGTTCGTGTCGCTGTTCGACAAACGCGATATCGCGCATTTTATAGCGGATAAACGGAAAGTCGGCCAAATGCAGCCGCGTGACGATCATCTCCGGCTGGCCGGCTTCATTCAGTTCTGTCTCGACGTACGCCACGTTGGCGAAGACTTCTAGGCCACCACCCGGTGCTTCATGCGCGATCTCGCCCAACTCCACCGACCCATAAGAGTCCTCAACTTTGCTTCGAGTAAATACCGACTCGATGTTTCGCCTTTGACAATCAAAAAAAGTCTCGCCGCTAACATTGATCAACTCCGGCTGGTTCGTTAGGCTCAACCGAAGCTTGCGAATCGTATGTGCCACCATGTTCATCGGCGACGGAAAAACCAAAAGCAATTTAGGGCGAAACCGGTTCAGTTCTTTGACCAGCCCGCGCACCGTCACCTCGTTGATGTGGTCGAACAAATGGTATCGAAACCCAGTCAGCCAACTGAACCGGTTAAACTTTACCATGTCGTCGATGTTGTACGTATTGCAAGGATAGAAAACCAACATCCGCTCACCAGGCCGCCAGCCCATTCGGTACCAACATTTGAAAAACGTAAACAGCATCGAAAACATATGGTGCTTTGTCATCCAAACAACAAGCGGCAGTGCGCTCGACCCGCCGGTCGCCATCGGCATCAAAAAGTTCCCCTTGCGTAGCCGCCGCAGCGAATCGACCGGTCGCCCGTCAAATTGCAATTCTATTTTCTTCGGGTCGGTTTCAGCCAAGGAGCCCGCCATGATCGACTGTCGCGCCTCGGCGTAATCTTGCTTCGAAAGCGCCGGCAATCGGGCGTACGCTTGAAAGAAATCCGCGTCGGTCATTGGGGCACTTGAGGCCAGAAATGCGGTGAACTTTCCTTTGAAAAAGGGATTGGCTCGATTGGACTTCGCGAGCAACGATGTCAAATCGCGGCGGATTCCGGAATGGATATCGTGCCAGCGCTCCGTTTGGACGACATCGCGGTAAAGCTTGCGCACGCCAATGAGCCAAAAGACGAACCGATAGAACAGCTTGGACATATTCGATTTGAGCTGAGTCCGCCGCGCGTTTTTCGGCGCCGCATTGAGCCTTGCGATTGGAGCGATCGAGAACGACCCGCTCGTTCCTCGAATGCCTGTTATCTTCGTGCGGCCGACGCAGATAATCAAGTCCGCGACACACCCAGGGTACCACGAATCTGGCCAACGAATGCATTCGCCTCGGTGTTCGACAAAGCCTGGCACGAACTGCTAGGAATGTCGCCCCACGAGATGATCGCGGCACGAGCGTCGTCTCACATGTTGTTCGATGAGCACATGCTCGAGGTCTTGCGAAGGTTGTGGCGCGTCAGCGGATCGTAGCCAAATTTTGAAATGGAACCAATTTGTCACAATCCTGTTGATTCTGATCAGCCGCTTCAATTTTTGCGGTGTCTCAAGTGCTGCACCGATTGAGCTAGCGGTCCAGGGACTGTGCCCCGGATCGAGTTCGACTTGCCCTGGATTTTTATCTCGATTAATGTCCTTCGTACGAAAATGATAGTAGGTTCGTTTTAGTCCAGACATTTAGAAAATTACTCGTCACGCGAAGGTAACTTGATGAAAGCATTGCGCGAAATTTTGCAATTCAGTTTCGTTAGCATCATCGTCTGCGCGACGGTTACTTCCTGCGACGGGAAGCAATCCGTGCTCGGTCAAAGCAGCCAAGAGATGAAGGTCGCGGAGTCGATCGACGTCTTGAAGGAGATCATGCAAATTCCGACCAGCTCGATTCCGCGCGCGATGTTGGCGGATGCTCAAGCCGTTGCCATTGTCCCGCGAGTCATCAAAGGCAGCTTTATCGTCGGTGCCCGGCGCGGAGAGGGTGTCGTGCTCGTTCGCGACACTCAAGGCAATTGGCAAGGGCCTGCGTTTGTGACGCTATCGGGCGGAAACATTGGTTGGCAAGTCGGAGTCCAATCGACCGATGTCGTATTGGTTTTTAAAACGCGGACGAGCGTCGAACACATGCTTTCGGGAGCTTTCACGATTGGCGCCGATGCAGCCGCTGCCGCTGGTCCGATTGGCCGCGAGGCCTCCATTGCGACCGACGAACAACTCAAAGCCGAAGTTTATTCCTACTCGCGCAGCCGAGGATTGTTCGCGGGCGTTTCCATCGACGGCTCGGTCTTGAAACTCAATCAGGTTGCAACATCAAACTATTACGATCCGACAGGCACTGGAAAGCCAGGCCAAGTCCCCGAGGTGGCGCTGCAACTGGTTCAAACTCTGAAGACGTATACCGGAGAACTCGGATCGGGTCCCGAGACAACGCCGAACACGGCAAATGCCTCGGTGCAATCAACTTTGCCCCAAACGAGCTCTGTCGATGCCGCGGAAATGCTTCGCAAGGAATTATCCGCCGCCACACAGCCGCTGTACAGAATGCTCGATCCGAGCTGGCAAGCGTATCTGGCACTCCCAGCCGAGGTATATGCGAGTGGCGACCATCCCTCCGAGCAAAAGCTGGCCGAGAGTCTAGTTCGATTTGAATCCGTTCGCGCTGGCAGTCAATACAAACAATTAGCCGAACGTCCGGAGTTTCGGACCGTCTACGAATTGATGAAGCGATACCAATCGACTCAAACCAATGCCAACCAAGTCTTGGGCCTTCCCATTCCACCCATCGTTCAAACCATCAAATAAATGCAGGTCACTGGAACGCCATTCAATGGATTCAGCGATCGGGAATTTCGTTCGCACGAAAACAAAGAATCAGTCCTCGGCTCGACTATCGTCGCCGCACATCAAGACGATGCGCGGAGTGAAGTCTCCGACGACATCGACCAAGTCATGTTGATCGGCCATGACAGAGTGAATGTTTTTGTAAGCGCCGGGGACTTCGTCCAGTCCGCCCGCCAGCAATCGCGTGTTGCGGCGGCGCAAATACTCGCGCCACTCGGGCCAATTGAATTGTTTTTTTGCGGCGGTGCGACTCATACAACGACCGGCGCCGTGAGCCGCGCTGTTGAGACTTTTGGGTTCACCCTTGCCGCGCACGATGAACGCCGTGTCCGCCATATTGCCGGGTATCACGCCCAACACGCCAGCCGCCGCCGGCGTTGCGCCTTTGCGGTGAACGTAGAGTGTTTTGCCGAAGTGAATTTCTTTCCAAGCGAAATTGTGATGATTTTCAATCGTCTCGAGGCGTTTGGCACCCGCCAATTTCGTCACGTTGCGGTGAATGACTTCGTGGTTCGCAGCGGCGTAAAGCCCCATCAAATTCATCGCGGACCAATACGCTTGGCCATCCTCGTCGTTCATCATCAGCCAAGCCAGATGCCGCAACTGCGGGTCTTCTTTAAAGCGATGCGGAAGTTTTCGACGAGCAATATCCGAATAGCGCTGACACACCGCAGCACCAGGCCCGCGACTGCCGCTATGACTCATCAAAGCAACATAGCGACCCGCTTCAAGCTGTCCAAATCCCGTCGGCAAATTAACGACGCCCCATTCGGCGAAATGATTACCGGAACCGCTTGTGCCCAACTGCGCCCAAGCCTTGTCGCGGACCTCGCGCGTGACGGCGGTCACCGACCAATCTTCGTCCATGACTGCGTGCTCTTGTGGCCGACTCCAGCGTCCGCCGGTTCCAAAAATCGTACCTTTCTTTAAGGCAGCATCCAACTCGCGGCATTCGGCCGGGTCGTTTCGTTCCAGCGACTCGACAGGCAAGTCCGTAATCGTAAGCTTCATGCGGCAAGCGATATCGACGCCAACCGCGTAAGGCACAACCGCATTTTCGCAGGCCAAGACTCCGCCGATCGGCAATCCATATCCGCTGTGCGCGTCCGGCATCAGAGCGGCCGCGCGAGCTACCGGCAACTGACAAGCCGCCGAGATTTGCGAATGTGATGCTGCGTCCAAATTGTGGCCCCACACCGCGTATTCGACTTTGACCGAACCGCCGGGGTCTGTCGCCGATTTGCCAAGTCC
This sequence comes from Planctomycetota bacterium, assembly GCA_031409895.1. GTDB lineage: Bacteria > Planctomycetota > Planctomycetia > Pirellulales > Pirellulaceae > JANMEB01. The sequence continues at coordinate 35,738 of JANNYC010000141.1, read as the reverse complement.
TCGCGGGAAATCGGGGACTGACCCCTTCTCTTGGCGGTTCTCGTAATCCGTCAAAACGGCTTGGGCCAGCGGACCGTAAGCCGAATCCGCCAAAAATTCTTGCGGCGCTGCAATCAAGCGCGGCAGGACTTGCTTGGCGCGACGTTTCACGCCCGAGCCCGCATCCGCCTGCAAACAAGCGATCGCCACATCGACGCAATCGTGCGGCACACCCAGTTTCAAAAGTTGTTTCTTATTCATTGAGTTGAGAGTTGAAGGTTGAGAGTTGAAAGTTGGCGAGTCCGCCGCGGCGGATCAGCCCCCTGATTCATGGACTCGGAGTTGAAAGTGGAGAGTCTGAATCCACCAGGCTTGCCCTGTTGATCGTTAGGCTTGTGGACTAAAGCGTCGCGCCGTCCCTCGTACCGACATTCCCAAATATACACGACACGAACGCAGGATTTGGGTTCGAGCGATTCGACAACTATCACTTCTGATCCCGTTTCAACCCCGATCTCGTCGGGCTTGCCGAAACGGGGTCGTCGGGCCAAGCGTGTTTGGGATAGCGGCGGCGAAGTTCTTTTTTGACTTCGGGATAAGCGTTTTTCCAAAAGCTCGCCAAGTCATCGGTGATTTGTTGCGGGCGATAGTTTGGACCGAGTAGATGCAGCAGCACGGGAATTCGACCGCCGCCAATGCGCGGGGTTTCCGTTAGACCAAACAATTCTTGAATGCGAACGGCCAGCACCGGAGGTTTTCCAAGTTCGTACTGGAGCGCGATCTGATTGCCGCTGGGGACGGTGATGTGATCGGGTGCCAAACGATGGACTTCGGACAAGCGTTGCGGTCCGACGATCGCTTGAAACGCACGCAGCCAATCGGCGCGGCGTAATTCTTCAAACGAACGCATGTCAAAAGCCAAGGCGGGCAACAGCTTTACGATTGCTTCGTCGTCCAGCAAAGATAATTGCAAGTCCGGTACAGCCAACGCTAGCCACTGGACTTTGCGGCGAAAGACTTGTGCAGCCGAATCGTCGGGAGGCAAGATTTGCGCAAGATGCTTGGCGGCGTGTTGGGCAAGGATCGTGGCTGATTCGGTCGGGTCCTGATTTGCAACGGACGATTCTTCCAACAGCAAGTCATCCCAATAGATTCGCCGGCGAGTTTCGACTTGCTGACGCGATGGATTGAAAAAAGTCTCGGCGGCAGTGTGAATCAAGTCAGCGTTCAACCAGTCTCGCTCAACAGTGGAAACCAATCGGGCTTTTGCGTCGCCGCTGCTATCCTCGATGTCGACGCAAACGAACAGCCGATCCGGGCGCACGTTTGACTGCGAATCGATGCGCACGCCTCGGCCTCCCACCATAATGCCACGGTCCCGCGAACCAGGGCGAAGTTGTGCCAGCCGATCGGGATACGCATCCAAAATCGACTGACGCAAAGCGACTTCGATGTCGGCTTGGGAGAGGGGGACAGGCACAATTTGTTCCGAAGACTTCACAAATTGAGCCAGCCCCCGTCGCAGAAACTGCTCAAGCTGCTCGGCCGCACGAAACAAGTTTTTCGCCGCACCGATGTTTACTGGTAGATCGACCGGTGAAGGCCGACCGGATTCGAGTGCTTCGAGGACTTGGACGCGATCGGCGATGTCGCAATGGCTGCGCATGGCGACTCTTTCGCGAGGGCCGGATCCACGCGAAACTCGAAATGGGTCGCGCTCGCTCAAAAGCGCCGCTGCTAGAGCCGCTTCGCGTAGAACTCCTCTCTCCGCTCCCGCCAACAGCAATCTCGCAAGCCTCGGGTGCGCCGGCATTTGAACCATACGTTGGCCTAGCGCCGTTAAATGCCGATCTGCGTCGATCGCGCCGAGCCAACTCAACTGCCGCAGCGACATCGCGATTGCGTCATCCGTCGGCGGATCAAGCCACGGAAACGCAGCCACATCGCGCTCGCCCCAATGCAGTAGATAGAGGACCGGTCCCGAAAGATCAGTGCGCAGGATTTCGGGAACTTCGTAATCGGGCCTCGCCGCATGCGCCGCTGGTTCCCACAAACGCCAGCACACTCCGGGCATGAGCCGACCCGCACGGCCGCATCGCTGGTCGGCCGACGCTTTGGAAATGGAGACTCGTTCCAAGCGTGGCAAGCCAACATCGGCATCCATCTGCATCTGCCGCGCAAACCCAGAGTCGACAACGGCCGTGACACCTTCGATCGTGAGCGAAGTCTCCGCAATGTTTGTCGACAAAATAAGTTTGCGCTGTTCGCTCGGTTCCAGCACGCGATCTTGGACCTCGAATGGCAACTCACCATACAGCGGCATCAGACTCAACTGATGGCGGCGAGCCAATGCCGCAAGTGCATCGGAGCAGCGTTTTATTTCACCAACGCCCGGCAAGAACACGAGAATGTGCCCAGTGGTTTGGGCGATTGCTTCTTCAGCAGCGTCGGAAATTTGTTGTTCCAGTTCCCCCAAGTTTCGCCGCCGCTGGTAGCGAATTTCGACTGGAAAAATCTTACCGGGAACATCGATGACCGGCGCATTTCCCAATAGCCGCGCTACCGGCTCGGCTGCAAGCGTCGCACTCATCACGATGATTCGCAAATCTGGTCGAATCGTCTGCTGAAGTCGTCGCAACATTCCGAGAGTCAAATCCATCTCGACGGTTCGTTCATGGAACTCATCGAGAACCACGGCATCCACGCCACCGAGCGCGAGATCATTCGCCATTTTCCGCAACAGAACTCCGGTGGTCGCCACGATGAGCCGCGTTTGATCGCTCACACAACTATCAAAACGAACTTGGTAACCGACTTCTCCGCCGAGTTTCGATCCTCGCAGTAAAGCAATCCTGCGTGCGACCGCGCGGGCCGCGAGTCGGCGCGGCTGAAGCAAATAGACTTGGCCGCTTAAACCTGGCGCATCGAGCAAGGCCGGCGGAATCAGCGTCGTCTTGCCCGATCCCGGCGGCGACGTAACAACGACGGCCCCGCTCGCCGACGCATTTACGATTGCGTCAAGCGCAGAAAAAACAGGAAGATGGCTGACTTGGTCCATGCGAATTTGCCGCGTGATGTGAAGGCAAAACCAGTGCGAATTTCCCGTGAGTATAACGGAGTCCGTCAGCCGCTCCGCCGGGGCGGACAAGCTGCGGGAGCGGCATCATAATCGCAAACCTCGCCTTAAAAACGGTCCAATGGCATTTCGTCTTAACGATTCGCCCGACGCAAGTGCGTTTGGCTCAATTCGAATTACGCTAATTCCCTCGGCTCTTGCAACGGAATGAAAATCGTTCGATTCTGATAACTCTGACCGTCTCCCTCGCGGATACCGAGGGCTTGTCCCGTGGAGGTTCACGCTCATTTCTAACGAAGCCGCGAGCAACGACGAGGCCGGCGTGTCTCCGGAATTCGCCGACGCATCCTGACACCTATGATTTCTCGCATTGAGTTGAGCGAATCCATCAACCGCTCAGCGACGCGGAGCTGAACGCAGTTCGGCGACGCGTTTCCCGAGGGAACCTTTCGGGAAGCCGTGGGTGAATCGATTCCGTTTCCCGTCCCGTACTCGACTCATCGGCCCCGAGGCAGACCCAAGTAATATGAAAAAGACCTAAATATCTCGGTTCACTTATTTAACTGCTTGAATACGAGTTCTGAAGGGTGTAGCATGCGCGCATTGGCACTTAAGTCCAGTAGTGGCAATGTATTGCCGAAACCCTTTGTTGCGTTCGTTTTTGAGGAGTTTCAGATGCATAAGAGTCGAAATGTATTGCCAACAGTGGTTCTTTTATTCTTGCTCTTGGCCGCGAGTGGAAGGGCGCGAATGATCGCCAACACGGATGATCGGTTGAAAGAAGCGGAATTGCTATCGCTGCTGGAATTAAAGATCGATGACGACGCGATCATTGCCCGAATACAGAAATCCGGCCTTGATTTCACGGTCGACGAAGCTGCGCTCAAAAGATTGGCGGATACAGGCGCTTCGGAATCGGTGCTCGACGCCGTGCGCGGTGCCGGCACGCGTCAACCGACAGCCGGCGGTGTGCCAGCCATCACCTATGCGGATGTACTCAAGCTGCTGCAACTGGAGATTCCGGAGGAGCAAATCTTGAAGCGACTGACCAAGTCGCCGACTGTATTCACGCTGAGCGCTGATCAGATCGAGGAACTTAAAACAGCAGGTGCCACGAAAGAGCTTTTGATCGCGTTGCAAACCGCGCGTGAAATCTCCTCTCAAGCCGCCGAGTTGATCACGAACTTCGCTCTGGTGCTGGATTGTTCGGGCAGCATGAAAATTACGACCGGCAGCGGCGAAACAAAAATGGAAGCCGCCAAACGCGTGGTGACCGACTTGATCCAAAAGATTCCCGAAGGGCTGAACGTAGCGTTTGTTATTTATGGGCATGAAGCTTTCGGCAGCGCGGACGACCCGCGAAATTGTCAGGCTGTAAAGGTGGCCCGGCCGCTAAGTCCGCTGGACTCGTCGAGCAAATTAGAATTAATTCAACTTGTACAGAAACTTCAGCCCACGGGTGCCACTCCCCTGGCCCTTTCGCTCAAAGTCGCCGGCAAGGAACTTGAGAAGGACAAGGACGCTTTTTGTGGCATCGTTCTGATCACCGATGGCTTGGAAAGTTGCAAGGGGGATCCATCTGCGGAAGCCGCAGCATTATTGGCAAAACTGAAGTTGAGTTTCGGCGTCAACGTGGTGGGGTTTGGAGTCAAGCCCGAGGAGAATGCCGCATTGCAAGCAATTGCTGAATCGGGAAAAGGCAAGTATTATTCGGCCGAAAGCTCCGATGAATTGGCCTCCTCGATTTCGGAAATTGCTAAGGAATTGGAAGTCGCTGCGAAGCCACCGATAAAAGAACTCAGCAACCGACGCGCGATCAAGGTCTTGAAGCCTGACATCGAGTTCCCGCCTTATGTGGAAATCCAAGTCGTCAAGCGCGGACTCGGTTCGGTCGCCGTGGTGGCCAAGGGAAAATACGGCGAGGAGATTCGCATCCCCTCGTCCACGGATAAGTATGACATCGAATGGGTGCCGAAGACTGGTCTCGCCGTCGCGATGCTTAAGGAATTAACGTTTACCGAACGAAAGGTGATTGAAGTCAAACCCGAAGAGCACTTGGGAATGATTCGGGTTAACGGCGAGGGAACTCCGCCCGGCGTCGGCATCCTAGTGTTTCAAAGAGGGCTCGGTTCGATCATTGGGCTGCAAGAATCCAAAAAGTTCGGCGAGATTATGGTCGTGCCGTCCGGAAAAGTGAACATCTCAGTGGGTGATGACATTCTAGAAGAGGGTTTCACGGTGGAGGCTGGCACGTTACACGAGATCGAATAGGGACGCGTTAACCTATGGAAAGCAGATCTTCAGCAAGTCCAACAGGAGTCTTGGTCATGAACGCTGCTAACCTGCAGACACTGCGACGTTCCGCTCGGTTCGACCAGAAGTCGTCGGTATCCGCAATTGCAGCTGTTGGGCTACACCTGATGGCGATAGTTATTGCAATCTCTATCGGTGGCCAAGCCGTTGCCCAAGCCGGAGCGGGTGCCGGCAATTTCTCCCCGTTTGCGAAGGCGACCTATCTTTGGCATGGGACAGTCCATGCCCAAAGTACGTATGCGAGTCAAGAACTTGACGGCTCGCCCGGCACGCATGCGTGGACCCGAAAATACCGCGTCGTCTTGCTTGAAATACCGACAACTTCGTCGAGAGGAGTATTGCTCGACGGCAATTGGGTTAGCTGGCCGCTGAATGACCTCGTGCCCGTGTCCTTGGAATATGAAGTCGACGCGTATACCGTAGCTTTGCCCTATCGCACCGGGCCGGCGCACGGCGGGCTCGTCGCGACGGGGGCCGCTGGCGGAACGTTGTCACAAAGTCAATTGGTGAAACTTTCCTCAGATCAATATGATCGCGTCGGGGGCACTTGGGGCGATATGCAACGACTGGTTGCGCCGGAGGCTCACCCGTCGATCCCTTCGAGTTGGACTCGGCCCGGGGACTATTACGCCTCGCAAGGCAAGGCCATGGAATCGCCCGGGGGATACGATATCGGTTTCGGACTGAATGGAGTCGACTCCACGGACGAGGAAAAGAAAGCGCTGTATGACGGCATCACAGTGACGCACCTACCGATGATCGCAGGCGCCCACCGCGTCAGCCTGAACGCCAGCGAGAAGGCTGACCTCGAAACCGCCGGCGGATTCGTGAGTTGCATGATGATTCTGGAACCGGTTCACATCTTCGGTTTTTTGGAACGCCCCGATCAGGACGAAGTCCACGGTTCACACACTTACAATCAACATGATCCCGAGCCGAACTATTCTCCGCCGCAGGTTGTGGTAACCTGGGATTTTAAAAGGATACCGTATCAGCCTTTTGTGCAAATCGAATACCAGCAGAAGCAGGATCGCAGTTTCGTAGGACCCCTGATGTGGCTCCCGCACAACGACTTCAAAGATTTTCTTGTTGGCCATAAACAAGCTCCGATCGACGTCCGCATCCGAACCATTCCGGAAGACGTCGCTATTCGGTGGACGATCGCCCCGGATGGGAATCACAGTGGGCGGATCAATCCGAACCGAGGGACCAGCAAGGATTTTTCCTTTACACCTAACGTGGAAGGCGTCCGTCCAACCCGGGGCGCGCGACGGCCTAATGTTGCAATTGCTTACACACTCACCGTCCACAAGGAAGGCGGATCTCAACAGCTCGCGCGGGAGACTATTACTCAAGATACGGTCAGCATCATGCGCCAGGAATATGTTGATAGTCGCCAACCACCGACGGTAGAGTATGGGTTGGTCCCGCCGCCGCGTGAGCGATTCGGACCGATTGAAGCGTTTGATGGCAATTTTACATGCATTGATATTCAAGGGGACGTTGTCCTCTATGGAAACTACATTGCACAGGATAGGACGCTCAATGGCGGTTGGAGAGAATTGGCGATCAACACACAACGCGCATACGGCGGGGTCATTGACCTCAATAGCGCCTATCGCAACCCACAACGTAATGCCGCACCCCCTACGCCCGGCGCACCGACGAGCATCCATATGAATGGTGGTGCCATCGACATGGATATGGAGCCTCAGACCATTAGCCAAATGGTTAGGCTCCATCGCGCCGCGCTTGCTGCGTCGGGTGCCTCGGAAATCTTGTTGGAAAGAGCTGGAGGCGGGCCGGGAGGGACCATACTTGTGCCCAAAAACTGGAGACCGCCTCCGGCCCAACACACTTTCACCGCAGGCACAGCATCGGTCGTAGTTGAAGATTCCAATGGGGATGACCTTCCCGATCGGGTCATCGAGCTGATTGCCGAGCCGCGCGGCGGAATCCCCAGCGCGACGAATTTGCCCTATGTCGGGGGCGGAACGGCAAACCCCCCATTCCGGATTACGGACACGAACCGCAACGGCCGTATTGATCCATTAGAGCCTTTGGTGCTCGTGCACCCACTTGGCCGCGACGCCGCCCGTAGGGAGACAAACGCGTTAAGTCGTTATTACGATTTTAGCAACGGAGCTGGCGCCAGCCACGTGCATTGTGCTATCGGAAACAAACCAGTCGCGCAGACACGGTAGCGTCCCAAAAACGAGATCCTGATGTACCATTATTTCCCATCCAATACACAGTCATCAGCGACGCTCGCAATTCTCATCGCTTGGATGGGCATAGCTGGCTGCAGTCGGCAACCGGTTTCTATCGCATCTCGCGTTAGTCCAATCGTGAACTCGATAATCCCACAAGAATCCCAGCAATTGCAAAATGCCAGCGCTCTCGACGGCTTCACATCCTCGTTCGACATTTCAACGACAAGTGTTTTTGATCCAACCGCGCCAGACAAGAAGTCGTCCGACTTTAGTTTGGAGGCTTTGCAATCACAGGCCGAAGGTGGTGATTCCGATTGCCAGGCTGAGTTGGGCCGGCGGTATGAAACAGGAACCGGCACTGACGTCGACCTCAAACAGGCCGCTGAATGGTACCGCCGCGCTGCGGAAAATCAAAACGTCAATGCCATGCTTCGTTTGGGAGTGATGTATCAAGCAGGGCGTGGAGTTCGCATTGACCTTCGCCAAAGTGCAATGTGGTACCGCGTGGCGGCCGACAAGAACCAACCGCTGGCCATGGCCCGCTTAGGCAAACTTTATCAGAACGGCATCGGGGTCAACCGGGATTTGGAATCCGCGGCAAAATGGTTGCGCAAAGCTGCTGAACTCGGCGAGCCCGAGGCATTGCTTGAAATCGCCTTGCTTTTCGAAAGCGGGATGGTCGGCGCGCAGGATTTCGAGGAAGCAAGTCGCTTGCGGTCCAAGGCCAAAGAACTTATGGAGAAGGCGGCGGCCGCGGACAACTTGCGCGCCTTGCGCTGGCTGGCAGAATGGGCACTCACTCCTGGAACAGTCGACTCTGGCCAACCCGATCTTAAAAAAGCTCAGCACTGGCTGCTGCGCGCCAGCGAGCTTGGCGACACAATTGCGATGGTTCGGCTAGCGGAGCTAATTGCCGGGGATTCCGCGGACCAAACACAACAAGCCACGGCGATCGCCTGGTGTACGAAGGCAGCCGATAAGTTAGAGCCTTCCGCCTTGTTGCTGTTGGCCGATTTCCACGATCGGGGATTTGGAGTTCCGCAGGATGTCCGGCGGGCGTTTGAACTCCGGAAACAAAGCGCGGAGCGCGGCGACATTCGCGGCATGCGGCTGTGCGCCGAGATGTTAATCGAAGGATGGGGGACCAAAGCCCAACTGGACGAAGGTCTGCGATGGTATCAGCTTGCTGCGAGGTTGGGGGACGGTCCGTCGATGGCACAAGTCGGAATCTATTTTAAGGAAGGGCGAGGTTACGAAAAAAATGACGCGATTGCGGTTGCACTTTTCACCCGCGGCGCCTTGCAAAACGATCCAGAATCGCTGTTTCAATTGGCGGCCTGCCGTGAATCGGGTTCTGGCGTTCCACAAGACTTGATCGGCGCGGCGCATGGTTTCCAGAGTTCCGCCGGTCTGGGCCATCGCGAGGCGATGTTCCGCTTGGCCGAGCTTCTGTCTCGCAAAGACAACGGCCTGCCGGCCAACGCCACTGACGCCGTCAGTTGGTACGAGTTGGCGGCACTCAAAGGACATTCAGGCGCCGCTGAACGGTTGGCCCAAATGTATGCCACCGGTGACAGAGTCGAACAGAGTGACGAACTTGCCGCAATCTGGAAAGCAAGGGTTGAAGCGCCTCCTGTTCGCGTGGACGCCGTCGCACGGCCTCCCGAAAACCGCGAGAACGAAACTCCTTGGGGCACACTAACGGCTCCCGAAGGCGACGGCGCGACAACAGTCCAAGGCGACACTTTATCGTTAACGCTCAAGGTAGCTTGGGATCGTCTGAAGCGCCGTGTGGATGGAACGCAGATCGAGCCGACACGCGAGGCCGAAAATCGAAATGCACCACGCATCTTGCGCGAAGTGACTGGCGATTGTTTGGCGGAGGTTACACTGCCCCGCGCATTCCGCTGGGAAGGGACGGTGACAGACGCAGACACGACAATGCCGCCCCCCGGCGTCGCCGGATTACTCCTTTGGCAAGACGAGGAGAATTTCGCGCGGCTCGACCGCGTCGCTACGGTGCAGGATGACCAAATCCATTACACGTGCGATCTTCGGATTGTGAAAGATGGTGCGCAAGTTTTTCTTGCCACTAAAGCCCTGTCCAGCGCGGCAGTTGGTCTGCGTCTCGAACGAAACGGCGATCTAATTCGTGCGTCGATAACCCAAAACGGCGGCCAAACCTGGACATCCTTTCGCTCTCAAGCGATTTCCATGAGGCCAGACGCGAAAGTCGGGATTGCTGCGTTCAATAAATCCGACAGACCGCTCATCGCTGAGTTTCAAGAATTCAAACTGGTGAAAAAGGAGTGACTGCTGCCGATTAAAACGGGGACAGCAACGGTCTTACAATAGGTCCGATGAGGATTTGAAAAAAGACTTTCGAATTGCGATGTTGGGTTTCGTTTGGAGTTGACGGGTTGCAGAACTTTGGGTTTTTCGAGGCATGTGTTTTAGTGCTCGATGATGTTGACGAAATCGGTTATGCTTTGCCCGTCTGTTGGATGCGATCAAACGGGTCAGGAGTCATTGTTGGGACTGTCGACAAGAAGGCGGAGTTGGGGACAAAAGAAGAAAGTTTTAACCCGAGACCAAGCGTCAGCCAGCCGATTCTACGCACCGCGACGTCAAAGGGATTCCCTCGGTTGTCCGGACTCAACGCTTTCCAATAAAGTCAATGTTCCGGATCGACCTTTACAATCGTCTCGGCAATGTTTTGAAAGAACTTGGCATACCAGTCTGCATCCTCAGGTTTGAACTCGCGGCGGGCTTGTGCAATCACCAATTGTTGGTCCAGATCGACGACCAAAATGCATCCAGAAAACGAACCGTGACCAACCGTGCGGGGACCGAAGAGTAGGTCTTCGGGTCGCAGGGAATCTAACGCGGTTCCCGGTTTTCGATGAATGATCCAGTGCATTCCCAGTCCTTGGTTTCCATCGATTCCCGCAGCCGGTTGCGGCGGAGGCAATAATTTTTCAAATATTGCAGGAGAAATGAACTCCCGTTCACCGTAACTGCCGCTGTTAGCCATCAACTGACCCAGAACTGCTAACTCACGAGCCGTGAATTCTCCGTCCGAACTAGCGTTGCCTAGCACGACGTCGCCGAATCCCAGAGGTTGAAACAAGTGTTCATCATAGACTCGCACAGCGCATTTGCCCGACACAATCTCCATCGCTTTGGCGACGAGTTCAAAACCCAGTCCGCTGTAGACGTGTGCTTTGCCCGGTTCGTTGACGTCAATACCGTTTAGGACCACGTTTTCCAAATGAGGGTTTCGCATGCCTCCATTCTCAGCGTGTCCGGAAAGTCCACTGGTGTGATTGAGACATTGTCGAAACGTTGGGACATGCGGATCAAAGCCGACATAATCAGGGAAAATGGTCGATATCGGCGCGTCGAGATCGATCAATTGTTGGTCTACAAATTGGCTGAACATTAAGGCGGTCACTGTCTTTGTGATCGAAGCAACCCAACAGCGATAGTCTCGGTCAATCAGGTCACCGTGGTCGTCGCGACCGAAGGCTTCGTGGGTGATTATCACGCCGCGCCGCGCGATCAATGTTACAAACGGCTCGTCGGTTCCGGCAACCCAAGCCCGGCAGAATTCGTCGATTTTGGCCTTGGCATCTGCCGCCACGCCAGCTTCCTCCGGTGTCCCCTCATGAAGAACCACGGCCGGAATCGTCCGTGCGCGAGCTGGCTGCAAGGGCCGAACTTTATCAGCCAAGCTGAGCACTTTAAGTTTCAACGCCAAGTGACATGCGTCGTTGGCGACCGATGTCGATTCGGCGAATCGCTTGGGCCGTCCCAACGGTTTTGACTCGGCGATCCCGGCGATCAAACTTGCACCTTTTTCGCTATCGATCAGTCCGCGCGTTAACAGCTCACGGCTAGTCCGATCGAACTCGGCTTGGTGCTCCGCCCAGGCAGGCGGCGAGTTTCGACCGGGAAAGTTTGGAAACACCACCGACAAGTCTGGAACAAATCCGTTTTCTATTTTTTGAGGTAGCGCGAAAAAAGTCATCGAACGACGAAAGGGCGTGCCGTTGGGTGCCGTACCTTCGACATAGGCCATCCAGCGGCCCGCTGCGTTTGGCTCGGTCGCCTCATTCAAACTGGCATCGAACCAACGAACACGCAGCACGACCTCCCGACCGAGGCGGCGCACCTCGTCAACGTCGCGCCAGATTATGTGCGGCGTTGAACCGGTTTGAAAAATCCAGCCACCAAATCGATTCGGAATCAGTTCCTGTGCCTGAAATTGCTGCCGTTCTGTTTTGAGATCGGGAGCCGGCTGTTGCGCAGCCACAATATGCCCAGACAGCAAATAGGCCACGAGAATCAACAAAGTGAGTATCCTCAAAAGCACTGATTTCCCGGGCAGATTTGTAGCCGAGGTCAAATGAATTGGACGTTGCATACCGGCGGCTCGATTTCCGCTAAACCCAGTGGCTATCTCCGTTAATCACTAATCGCAGATATCGCTTATCGCTGACAATCTTAAAATCAAACTCCGCAACCCATGATTGTTTCAATTTAGGCTTTTGGCCAAAACGATGCAAAGATCAAGCCGATGATAATTCCATAAATGACGCCGTCGATAAGGTCGGTCGCCATTCGCCGCTTGAACCAAATCGCATTGGGTATTCCTGCCGATGAATAAGTCAGGATACCAATCGTGCCGACGATTTGAAACACTTTGAAAAATGGCGTGCCGCTGCCGAGTGCAGCCCAACTGACATAGCCGATAATTGCCGCAGTCACAAAGAAAAAGACAACCGTGCAAGCCAAATTGGCGCCCATGTTCGGCATTTCCCACAGCGAGAGTATGCCACGCGGACCGACTTTGTATTTTTCCACAATTTTCGCCGACTCTTCCTTGTTATTAGTGTGAGTCGCAAAGGGAAACAAATAGTTACCTGGTTCAAGATTCAAAGCTCGGATGGCGCTTAGCAATTCGTCTTCGTTCTTTGCTCGTTTCCAGTCGGTCTTGTGATGGGGTGCCATCGTCCAAGAAACAAAACTCGCAAAAAACAATACGACCGCTGTTAGTAAAATTGGTAGCCAAAGCGATGTTAAGAATTCCACGGTGGACCCTTTCTTAATTAACTGACCCAAGTGTATCGATTGCACTTTCGCTGATTCGTAGGTTTTGGTTGATCGGCCGAAAGCTGAAGGAAACTAAAGTGGTCTGTACTCATTGATGTGCCTTGGTCGCCGAAGCGAATTCCGGGGCGACTGCGGGGACGCGAGGCAGTCGCGAACTCGAAACGCCTGGCCGTACATTCTAGCCAAAAGGAATTCCCCAAGGGACTCCCGCGCTGCGCTGAGCAACGCCTCCACATTTCCATCAGTCTAGGTTTCGTCAACTCGCGCACTCCAGCAATTCACCAGAATTGACTTCGGTTTGGTTATTCTGCCGTCAGTAAAATAGCGTTTTTCAGTATTAACGTAGCGTTCATTTGGACAGCGTCGATGTGGCTTTTCAAAGGGGTCAGGAGTCATTGATGGAGACTCGTGTCGTGATTCAGTAGTCCCTTTCGGCATGTTCGTGGCGTCTTGATGCCCGCTAGGTTTCCTACCACTGCCGACATTTAGGGCTTTACCGACGTTCGCCAGCGTTTTAATTACGAATCGCGACACATAAGTCGAGCTCGGAAGAAACGAAGGGATGGCTGACTTGGTCCATGCTCTAGACCACTTACTGAATTTGCATCGGATTATCAAACGGTAAATTCCTAAAACCCTGTGGCGTCTATCCAATGCCAGAGCCAACTGGGGGCGGCAAATAGAATTAGTGTTAGGGCCGCACAGATCACCGCGCCGACAAATGCGGGAAATTCGACGATGCGTTTTTCGTTCGACGGCGAGTTTTGCAAGTACATGACCCCGATCACTCGCAAATAATACCAAGCGGCGATTGCAGCATTGACTGCCATGACGACGGCCAACACCTGTCCCAGTTCGGAGCCGCTGGACCACGCAGCCAGAAACAAATTCCATTTACCAAGAAAACCGACCGTTGGGGGAAGCCCCGTCAAGCTCAACAAAAATATCGTCATCATCAGCGCCGCGCCGGGACTTGTTTGAGACAGACCAGCCAAATCGTCAATGGATTCGGCGCGACGATCGCGACGATGCAGCATTGCAAGCACTGCGAACGCCCCGACGGTCATTGCACCGTATGCGAGCAAATAGAACAACATGGCCGTGATCGGCGGCACTGGTCCGACGTGTTGATAGGCCATCGACAAACCCACCAAAAGATAGCCGGCGTGCGCCACGCTCGACCAAGCCAAAAGTCGACGAATGCTTTTCTGTTGTAATGCCAAGAAATTCCCGATCGACATGCTGGCGATGGCAAGTATGCCAATAATCAGACTGGCCTGTCCGATTGGCGTCCAAAGCGCGTTGGTGACTGGCTCGATTGGAGTCAATATCAGCAACCGTAGAAGCGCGACCAAGCCGGCGATTTTCGGCACAAATGACAAAAGCGCCGCTCCACCGTCGGACGAACCTTGCATTACGTCGGGGGCGTAGAAGTGAAACGGAACCGCAGTCAATCGAAAGCCCAATCCGACCAATACCATCACCATGGCTAGTCCAATGACCGCTGGCATCGTCGCGGTGGACCCGGCCGAAAATGCTTCCTTGATCGCGATCAAATTGGTCGAACCGGCGATCCCGTACAAGTAGCTAAATCCGAACAAGACAATCGCTGACGAAAAAACGCTCAACAGAAAGTATTTGATCGTCGCCTCTTCACCTTGCGAATTTCGGCGTCCCAAATAGAGCAGCAGGTACGTCGGAATACTTACCAACTCCAGCGCCAAGAACAGCACGACGAGATCGTTGGCCAACCCAACCAAATTCACGCCCATCACGATCAACAACAGACACGCATGATGTTCGGCGGCGGTTTCATCGTCGGTCTGATTCCAGCTAATGAGTAATAAAATCAATCCCGTCGAAAGGGAAAGTAGTCGCACAAGAGTTGATAGCGGGTCGACACAAAACTGGGCACTAGCGCTCGCCGGGCCAGTCGGGATCGCGACCAACGCAGCCCAAAATGCAAAAGCCAACGCCAACACCGTCGTCGCTCCCCAACGATGACGGGTTCCGCTCGGCACAGCTTCACCCGGTCGGGACATGAATGGTCCGACCGCGAAATGAATACATGCGGCTATTATCAAAATCAACTCCGGCAGCAATTGCCACACGGTACCTTGGATTTGGACGATGGCGTCAGACACTTAACTCACTCCGAAATAGTAACAGGACCGGCGTCGGCCAGCGTCGTCGGCGACTCGTAAACGCGCACAATCCGTTCAACATCAGGCCGAATCTCGTCAAGCAACGGTTGAGGATATACGCCCAGATACAAACAGAAAAACAAAATCGGTGCCAGAAGCATTCCTTCGCGCCAATTCATGTCGGCAATCGGCTGATGGATATGGTGAGGCTCTCGCAGCGGACCGAAAAATGTCTTTTGCAAAAGCGCCAACAAATACCAAGCTCCCAGCACCACACCCAAAGTTCCGACAACCGCAAAAATTGGCTGAGCTTTGAACATCCCGGCCAAAGACAAAAATTCGCCAACGAAACCGTTCAAGCCCGGCAACCCGATGCTTGATAGACAAATGAAGACCATTGAACACGCAATCAATGGCACGCGAGAGGCCAACCCACTTAACTCGCTCATCTGACGAGTGTGGTATCGCTCGTATAAAATGCCGACGACCAAAAACAATCCGCCAGTGGACAATCCATGATTGATCATTTGCATGACGCCGCCAGTTATTCCTTGGACGTTGAGGGCAAACAGACCCAACATGCAAAAACCCAGATGGCTCACGCTACTGTAAGCCACTAGCCGCTTAATATCCGTTTGCGCGAGCGCACCCAATGCGCCGTAAACGACGCCGATCACACCCAAAGTTCCCATCAATGGAACGCCAACGTACTGACAAGCTTCCGGAAACATTGGCAAACATAATCTCAAAAATCCGTACGTCCCCAGTTTGAGCAATATGCCCGCCAGCAGAACGCTTCCCGCCGTCGGTGCTTCAACGTGTGCTAACGGCAACCACGTGTGAAACGGAACCAACGGAACTTTCACGGAAAAGCCCGTCGATATGGTCAAAAACAATCCGACTTGAACCATGTAGGGAAGTGGATCGGCACGCAACGAACGCGCGATTTCGATCAAGGAAAACGGAGAATCCACAGTGCCGCGCTGAATCACCAGCGAGACCAACCATACCAATCCGACGAGCGTGACGAAGCTGCCGGCTAACGTATAAATGAAAAATCGTTTTGCCGCTCGTTGCCGATCCGCCCCTCCCCAAAGCCCAATTAAAAAGAACAACGGAATCAGCGTAAATTCAAAAAAGACGTAGAACAAAATTAAGTCGAACGCACAAAACACTCCCAACATTCCCGTTTGCAAAATTAATAAGCAAACAAAGAACTCCGTCACTCGTTTGTCGATTGAACGCCATGAAACCAAAACCGATACGACTGACAGCAGCGAAGTCAGCAAGACCAGCGACATACTGATCGCGTCTAGTCCCAAAAGAAACTCTAGCCGCAGCCCTTGCCAAGGCGAACTACCATAATCCAACCATGTGTGCGCGAGTTGCCAGCGAGTCGCTATCGGATCGGAAAGATCGCCTGCCGAACTTGGGATCGCAAAAAATTGAACGGCCACCGCAATACTGCACGCGGCGGATGCTGCGGTTACGAGCAATGCGCCCCAACGCGTAACATTGGCGTCCGGCGAACGAAGGATCAACAGCAGCACTGCACCAGCGGCTGGCAATCCAATCATCAAAGGTACCAAAATATCCACTTAAAAAATCCTTGAACGTACTCGGCATTCTTTACATCGACGTCAACATAACCCAAAGCAATACGATCATTCCGACAGCCATCCCCAAAACGTACTGCGTCGTCAAACCGTTTTGTATTGGACGAAGTCCGCTTCCAATCCATCCGGGAATCCCGGCAACGATATCCAAAATCGGATCAATGAATGTCCGGTCAAACCAAACGCAAAGCCACGCCAAAACTTCTAATGGTCGAACAATGAGTAGGCTGTAGATTTCATCAAGGTAAAAACGATTTGCCGACAATCCGGTCAACGGACCGGCCAGTTGTGCAACTCGGCGCGGCGCATCGGATTGCCAAAAGTACATCATGGTGGAAACCAACACGCCAACCCCGGCAGCCACAATACTGACGATCATGACGAGCCAATTGATCGCATGCTCGGAACCATGAGGCAATCCTGGCGTGTGGTGCAAATATTTCGCGAAGACACCAGTGGGTCCGACCGCAAAGCCAATGAAAACGGCCGCGACCGCTAATACCACTAATGGAATCGTCATCTCGCGTGGCGACTCGTGCGCGTGATGGCCAGCCTCCGGCGGAATGCGAACTTCTCCCCAAAACGTGAGATAGTAGGCTCGAAAGGTATAAAACGCAGTGAGCGTTGCGGTGAATATTGCCACTCCAAACAAAATCATTGCGTACAGCGAATACGCTTCATTGTGAAACCCTGCGGCAACAACCGCCAATATTTCGTCTTTGCTCCAAAAGCCTGCAAAAAGCGGAATACCGGCCAAGGCTGCCGCCCCGCATAAAAACGTCCAATGTGTGACGGGCATCACGCGACGCAAACCGCCGAACTGTCGAACGTCGATTACATTTCCCATCGCGTGCATGACGCTTCCGGCACCTAGGAACAACAACGCTTTGAAAAATGCGTGAGTGAATAAATGAAACATCGCAGCGATAACGGCAAAGCTTGCCAATTCGTGGTTGAATCCCGCGCAGCCCAATGCCAGGAACATGAACCCCAATTGACTGACGGTCGAATACGCCAAAATTCGTTTCAAATCAAACTGCGTCAAAGCAATTAGTGCGGCAAGCAACGCAGTGAAACAGCCGATACCCGCCATCACCAATTGCACCTCTTGTGCCAACACAAAGAGAGGCGTGCAGCGGGCCACCAAATAAACTCCCGCAGTAACCATCGTCGCCGCGTGAATCAATGCGCTGACCGGGGTTGGACCTTCCATTGCGTCTGGCAACCAGACGTGAAGCGGAAACTGAGCCGACTTGCCCATCGCGCCCAAAAATAACAGACCGCATATCCAGATGATCATGTTCGGCTTGTCCGCTGCCACGGATGCCAACACTTGCGGGTCGAAAACCGTACTAAAATTCAAGCTGCCAAAAGTCTTCCAAATCAAAAACATCGCGATCAAGAATCCGAAGTCGCCGATTCGGTTGACGACGAATGCCTTTTTTGCGGCTGCGGCCGCCGATGGCTTTTCGTACCAAAAGCCGATCAATAAATAACTGCAAAGGCCAACGCCTTCCCAAAAAACGAACATCAACAAGAAATTGCCGGCCAAGACCAACATGCACATACAGAAAACGAACAAGGCAATTTCGGCAAAAAATCGGCCGTAGCCTGGGTCGCCGTGCATATAGCCGCGCGAATACACAGCGATCAAGAAACTGACACAGGTCACCATCGCCAACATCATGCTGGTCATGGCATCGATGTGCAAATCAACTTGGACCTGCAAATTGCCGATCGAAATCCAGGTATAGCCCGCCGCGACTGCTTGTCCGCCGTGGGAAAAATGCCACAAGTACGACAAAGCGCAAATGGCCGCCGCGCCGATGCCAACGACGGTGAGCCAAGATGCGAATTCGCGATACTTGGAGCGCGAAAGTGCGGCACCAAAAAGGGCCGCCAGCAACGGTCCCCCTGGAATTGCCCACAACGCCGCATTAGAAAACGAATCAGGCATGAGTCTTGACCTCCTCGCCTTTGAGGGTCGGCACTCGCCCAGTCGGAACAAGTTTTGGCAATTCTGGTTCCGCAACTGGCGAATCCATCGTCAGAGAACCTCGCAACAGCTTTTCGCTTGGGGTAGCTTCGCCCAACTCGTGCCAAACATGAACGTCCAGTGTCTTGCGTCGCCGATAGAGCGCCAAAATCAAGGCCAGCGAAATTCCAGCTTCACAAGCCGCTATGGTCAATACAAATACAGTAAACGCTTGACCATCGTAGTGCCCGTAATGACGAGAGAAGGCGACCAGATTGAGCGATACGCCGTGCAGCATTAACTCGGCCGACAGCATCATTAAGATCAAGTTCCGGCGAGTGAGAAAACCAAAAGTTCCCAAGCCGAACAACAAGGCACCGACGATCAAGTAATTATTTAAGTCGGGAGTCATAGGTGGCCTCCTACCCGCTTGGGCGAAATTGCAATGGCGGCGATTGCCGCGAGCAAGAGCAATGTTCCTGCCAACTCCACGGAGTACAAATAGTCGCCAAACAGTGATCTCCCCAGCCCGCGCATCGTTCCAAATGATTCGCCGGATGCAGGGCGGCTAAGTGCGTTCGGTTCGAGGCCTGCGGGAATTGGCAACAGTTGGGTTAATTGTGCCGGAGATGTTTTGTTCAAACCCTTTCGCACTTGACCGTTGTCCAAATAGACCAGCATCGCGCATAAAAGCACAAACGCAATTGCCGCCGCAAACAAAGGTTGATTCGATCGACGATCGTAGTCTGCTTTTCCGGCTTGTCGAGCCAACATAATGACAAACAGAAAGGTAACGATGATCGCGCCCGCATAAACAATCGTGGTCGCAGCGGCCAAGAAGGCCGCCGCTTGAATCACAAATAAACCGCAAACGCTGAGCGTCACCAGCGCAAACCATAGGGCGGAATAAACGGGGTCGCGGCTAGTGACCATGCAGCCACTTGCACCGATCGCGACACCCGCAAACACTAGAAATAAAATGTTGTCCACCCATTCGATTGACGGCTCGAACCAGAGCATTCCTGCGAACACGAGTGCGCCAAGTCCGATAAACATTCCAAAAACGTTTTGTGTGCGCCTCTTGGCAGTCAACGCGACTACCAACGCAACGCATCCAAGCAAAATCGGCAGGTAATACAAATACATCGGTCAGCTATCGTCCTTGTTTTGGCTGAGGTGCGGGCATGGCGATCTCGGTCGGTTCGTTGATCGGAGGGCTGAGAATCCCTGACGCCGGCCCCAATTCGCCGCGCTGGGTTCGGATCGGATCGACCGCCAGCTTAATCGTTTCGTCGTAAACGCTGAGCAGTTTTTCTCGGTCGTACAACATTTCTTGACGGGTCATTCCGAAGATGTCGTACAAGCTAGTCATTTCGATCGCGTCGACAGGGCAAGCCTCTTCGCACATGCCACAGCCGATACATTTCAGCTCGTCAATCACAAATATTTCGGGGAACTTGTCTCGATCTGGCCAAGGGGACGGTGCCGCCACGATTTCAATGCAATGAGCCGGGCAAGCAGTGGCGCACAAAAAACAAGCGACGCATTTGACGCGCCCTTGCTCGTCTCGATTAAGCCGATGTACCCCGCGATATGTTGGCGGTAGGGTTGGCTTTTCCTCGGGAAACTGCTCGGTAATCGGCTTGTGCTCGATGACATGCCGAATCGTCGTCTTAAGACCTTGAACGATGGCCGGTAGAAAGGTCGCTTCCCAAAAGCCAATCGTTGGCGCGCTAACCCAATTCACATCATTGCTACCAATTGGCTGCGGTGCAGCATCGGACGACATCCTCTGCAAATCGGATTGGCTCTTTGATTGTTCGGCCATGTTTTGGTTCCAGTCAATCGATTCGAATTTTGGTTTAATGACTTGTCGCTCTTCGCACGGTGCCCGTCTCTACGGAAATGACGCCGGCGAGTACGAACAATAAGACCGAGATCAGTGCCAACCAGCCAGTATTCCAACCAAACTGGCGAACGAACATCGTCGCCACAACATTGGCCATCGCCAATGGAATCAATACTTTCCAGGCCAAGCTCATTAACTGGTCAAATCGAAACCGCGGCAAAGTCCATCGCAGCAACATGATGAACACGATGCTCGCCATGACCTTTGACAACAGGACCAATATCTTGACGATCCACGCACCAGCGTAAGTGCTTTCAGCCGAGGCGATCCACGGGAAATGCCAGCCACCAAAATACAAAATCGAAACCAAAAAGCTGATCGTGACGACATGCGTGTACTCGCCCAAGAAGAACATGGCAAATTTCATGCCGCTGTACTCGGTATGAAATCCACCAACTAACTCTTGTTCGCATTCGGACAGGTCAAACGGCAATCGGTTGGATTCCGCCAAGGCACTTAAAAAGAAAATCAAGCAGGCCAGCGGTTGTACCCATATGTTCCAACCGAGGATTCCGGCCGAGGCCTGCTGGTTCATTATCACTTCCAAGTTCAACGATCCGCTCAACAAAGCCACTCCCAGGATCGACATGCCTAACGGAATTTCGTAACTGACCACTTGAGCACTCGATCGCATCGCGCCCAAGACGCTGTATTTATTATTCGACGCCCAACCCCCCATGATGATCCCGTAAACCGCCAAGCTAGTAATTGCGAAAATGAACACGAGGCCGATATCAATGTTTGGCGCAATGATGAAACGCAGCCATTCGGGCAAGCCACTGATCGGCATGCCAACGGGTCCAAACGGAACGACCGCAAAAGCAAGCATTGTTGTGAAAACTGAAACGCAGGGTGCGACTACAAACAAAAAACGATCGACTTGGCCAGGAATAATCTCTTCCTTGAAGATGAACTTCAAACCATCGGCCAGCGGCTGCAACAGTCCAAATGGCCCGACACGATTGGGGCCGATGCGGTCTTGCATCCAAGCAGACAGCTTTCGCTCAAGCAAAATCAAATAGGCGCAGCCGGTCAAAATCGCACCCATGACCAGGGCGATCGCCGTCAATGTTGCCAACAATTCAATGAATGTCATTTCAACGACCAGTAGTTGAGGTCAAAGTTGGCTCAGTAGCGGACTCAAAAAGCCGCACGCCTTCCTCACCCAATTCAGATTGCAAGCGACCGAGTTCAGGGATCTCATTTGCGATTTCCTGACGCAACTTGCCCGCGTGAAACAGTCCCGTGCGACCGCACAAATCCCACAGAATTCGACCATCAGGTCTCGCTTCACCCGGCGAACGAATCGACCGGCGGATAGATTGAGCCAATCCAGCCTTATTCACGAACGTACCGTCTTTTTCAGCGAACGAACCTCCCGCCAAAATGACAGTTGCCGCCGCCGTTAGCGGAGATGCGACGATATCTTGCACGACCAAAAATCCGAGATACTTTAGTCGATCAACTTGTTCGCCGGTCCAACAATATTGATCGTAGCCTCCAGTTAAGTAGAGTGCGTCGATTGGGCGGCGAGCTGTCTCGCGCATCATCTGATCGAAGTCGATGACTTGACCGCGAAAGCGGCGCAAGACCGCTTCGACGCCGCGCCGGTTCGGACATTTCTCGGCGCGAATCACGAAGGTCGGCTCGCCGGACGCCTTGGCGTGAACGTCTTTAGGATAGAAATCGTCGTCGCCAGTTATCGGCACCGGCCCCAATGCCATTCGCGTTTGGGGTGAAAGCTCGTGCAGGTACGACGCCAACAAGTAAGCCTCTTCCACCGTCATCCAAGGCGAAAAAACGCCCGCCACCGATTCACCATTTCGCATTGCCGCGCCAGACATTGACTCACGCACCGTAGCTAAGGCGGTTGTCCAATTGGTGTTGGCCTGAGTACCGTTAGCGCTGCGAATTTGAGGAGCGCGAATTCGATCCGGGCTGTGGATGTATTTCCAACCGAACCGGCCTTCGTCGCACATGTAATGACCTTGAGCCTGCGGATTAACGCGCGGGCGAAGTCGATGCACTACGTCGCTGTTTTGTTCGACGTGAACGCTGCAGCCAGTGCTACATCCCGGACAGACGCTTGAAGTAGTCTGCAGCCACCAGACTCGCTGCTTGTATAGAAAATCCTTGCTGCAAAGCGCACCGACCGGACAAAGATCGACGACGTTGCCGGCCAATTTATTGTTGCATGGCTCGCCGGGAAAAATGTCGATCTCGGCATGGTTGCCTCGCTGGATGACCTGTAGTTCTGAAGTGCCGCTGATCTCGCGAGTGAATCGAACACACCGCGTACACATCACGCATCGGTCGGTGAAAAGCGTTATCTGATCGCCGATGTGGTCTTTGTCGTCGCGTAGAAGTTTGGGTTCCTGCAACCGCGTATGACCACGTCCGAATCGATAACTATAATCTTGCAGAAAGCACTCGCCGGCTTGATCGCATACCGGGCAATCCAGTGGGTGATTCAGCAGCAGATATTCAAGAGTTGCTTTTTGTGCCTGCTCGACACGAGGACTATTCGTAACGATCACCGTGCCGTCTTTAACTGGCAACTGACAACCCGGCACAAGTTTAGGGACCATGTCGGTCGTGCCATCTGCTTTACGCTGTCCGGTTTCGATCAGACACATGCGGCAACTTGCGACGACGGTCAGTGTCGGATGCCAACAATATTGTGGGATTTCAATCCCGACCCGCTGAGCCGCTTGAATGGCATTCAGCTTTTCGCCGTCATCCAATTGGAGTTGCTGGTCGTTGATTTGAACGGTAAACATCCGTTATCGCCCTCGCCCTTTTAGTGTGCTGCCGCCAAAGCGGATTGCGGAGCCCGCCGACCGCTTTGGATATAGTCCACGAAGTCCTGTCGAAACTTGGTTAAAGCATTCTTGATCGGCCACGCCGCACCGTCCGACAACCCGCAGATCGTCGTTCCCGGAAGGATGCCCATCGAATCGGCAAGTTCCTGTAGCAGATCCAAATCGCGCATCTGGCCGTGGCCCTGGCGAATCCGTTCCAGAATTTTTTGCATCCAAGAGGTGCCTTCGCGACACGGAGTACATTGGCCGCATGATTCGTGGGCAAAGAATCGGGTCGTGTTGTAGACCACGTCGACCATGCTGGTTTGATCGTCTACTACGACAAGCGCGGCGGTCCCAAGTCCCAAGCATCCGGCTTTGAGCGGAGCTTCGAAATCTAACGGAACGTCAAGCTCGTCCGCCGACAGAAATCCCATGCTAACGCCGCCGGGGACGACCGCTTTTGCTTTGCGACCTTTCCAGACGCCACCGGAATGTTCATCGATCAATTCGCGAGAGGTCACTCCGAGCGGCAACTCAAAACAGCCTGGACGATTGACATGTCCGCTGACACAATACAATTTCGGACCGTAGCTGCCGACGTCGCGCGGATTAGAGGGATCGGCGGGTATCCCTTGCGATTTAAACCACTCTACGCCGCGAGCCAGAATGTGGGTAACGCACGCAAGCGTCTCGACGTTGTTGACGATCGTCGGCTTGCGGAAAAGCCCCTCGATGGCCGGATACGGTGGCTTGATGCGAGGCCAAGCACGTTTCCCTTCCAAGCTTTCGATGAGCCCGGTCTCTTCGCCGCAAATGTAAGCGCCTGCTCCGCGATGCAAATAGATGTCCAAACACAAATCCGATCCCAGAATGTTCTTGCCCAACAGATTATTGGCATAACATTCATCGATCGCTCGCTGCAAAATCCGATAGCTTTCGCCGAACTCGTATCGCAAGTAGATGTACGCGGTCTGCGAACGAATCGCAAAGCAAGTAATAATCATCCCTTCCAAGACTTGGTGCGGATCCTTCTCCATGAGAATCCGATTGTTGAACGTTCCCGGTTCGCTCTCGTCGGCATTGAGGCACAAATAGATCGGGCCCGGGTGGTTTTTCGGCAAGAAAGTCCATTTCAACCCGCAGGGAAACCCGGCACCGCCTCGCCCGCGCAGTCGGGAATCGATCACCATTTTGGTAACATCGTCCGGAGCCATTTTCAACGCGGCGCGCAATCCCTGATATCCGCCGTCGGCTTGATAGCCAGTTAGCCCTGGGCCGGCTGGGCTGTCGACTCGCTTGAGAAGAACCAATTCGTGTTTCATCGAACCGCACTTTCGTTTTTAGTGCCGGCAGAGTTTGACTTGCCAGAATCTAATTTCTCCAAAACTTGCACGGCTTGGTCAGCGTCCAAGTTCGAATGGCATACGTCGTCGACCAACATGCACGGGGCACCTTCGCAAACTCCCAAACATTCGCCAAACTCCAACGAGTACCGTCCGTCAGGCGAAGTTTTTCCTGGAATGCAATCCAATCTCTGAGCAAGTTGTTCCAACAGTTCCTCGCCACCGCGCAATGCACAAGACAAACTGCGGCAAATCCACACGCGACGTTTTCCCAACGGATTGTCGGACTCGCGAAAAAAGCCGTAGAAAGTCATCGTGTCATGGACTTCGGCGGGCTGAAGTTCCAGCAACTCCGCAATCTCGCGAACCGCCTCCAACGAAACGCAGCGATGCCGATCGTGAACGATATGCAACGCCGGCAACACGACCGCGCGAAGATTCGGATACTTGTGGAACTCCGCGCGGATCAAATCCCGCATCTCATTTGTCAATGCGCTCATCGATCCAACTCCGCAGCAATGATGTTTAAGCTGCCCAAAACGGCGACGATATCACTGAGCATGTGCCCGGCAATCATGTGAGGGAACACGGAAAAATGAATGTAGGACGGAGGTCGGGTCCGCGCTCGATACGCGCGATTCGTTCCGTTCGCTACCAGGTAAAATCCCAACTCGCCGTTCGGCGATTCCGTTGCCGCGTAAATCGATTCCATTGGAACGTCGAACCCTCGATTTGGCATGATCAATTCAAAATGATTGATAAGCCCTTCGATACTCCGAAACACGTCTGGCTTGCTGGGTAGCACCGCCTTGCCGTCCGGAGCCACGTTGATCGGGCCGGATGGAATGTTCTCGATCGCCTGTTCGATAATGCTGAGGCTTTCAAGCAATTCAGCCATGCGGACTTGATACCGAGCGTAACTGTCACCTTCTTTGGCGCAAATGATCTTAAAATCAAAATCGTTGTACGCCAGGTACGGCTCATTTTTGCGCAAGTCGCGAACGACGCCGCTGGCCCGCGCGACGGGACCGGTGCAACTGAAATTAATGGCGTCTTCGCGGCTCAATACTCCGACTCCGCGAGTACGATCGATAAAGATGCGATTGCGAGAAAGTAGTTGATCGATATCGGAATGGGCTCTGCGGAATCCCTTGGCAAAATCGCGAACTTTTTCGACCCAGGTGTTGTTGATATCGAATAGCACGCCGCCCACGCGCGTGTAGCTGCCGTGAAATCGTTGGCCGGACGCGGCTTCTGCGATGTCGTAAATTTTTTCGCGCTGTGCAAAAGCGTATAGAAACGCCGTAAATGCACCTAAGTCCAAACCCGTCGTGCCGATGTTTAGCAAGTGATCGTGCATCCGCATCAGCTCGGCCAAGATGGTCCGAACATAACGGCAGCGCGGCGTAAGCTCGATTCCCAGAAGCTTTTCAACCGCATGATGCCAAGAAATCTCGTTGGCCAGCGGCGAAAGGTAATTCATCCGGTCGACAATCGTGACATATTGGTTGAAGTCCAAATCTTCAGCCAATTTTTCAAAGCCGCTATGCAAGAAGCCGATGTCCGGTTCCGCTTTGACGATTTTTTCGCCGTCTAATGTCAACACCAATCGCAAGGTAGTGTGGGTCGCCGGATGTTGCGGTCCAAAATTCAATTTCCACAAATATTCATGCTCGACTGCTCCGGATTCAGAGTCGGTTGCCGGCAGTTCGGATATTTCAAAAGGCATAAATCGTGTCCTGGACGTTGGGACTTGGTGTCCCGTTTGTGACAATCCGTGGTCAACTTTCCGCTCGGGTAATTACTTCGAAATTGTGTCGTTCGCCGCGACCTTTTAACGGGTAATCTTTACGCAACGGAAAGGACGTGAATTCCTCGGGCATCAGAATGCGCCGCAGGTCGGGATGGCCAACAAAGCGAATCCCAAACATGTCGAACACTTCACGCTCCAACCAATCGGCTCCGCGCCATAAATCCACTGCGGTTGGCAATTGCAAATCGGGCTCGTTCAACAACACGCGAATCATTAGCCGCTGGCCCGAATTGGTGTCGAGCAAACAGTAAATCACCCCGAACCGATCGGCCGCATCCGGATATTCCAAGTAATCGACTGCCGTTATGTCGACCAACATGTCAAATCCGGCTTCTTTCTTGAGCCGTCCCAACACCGGATGAAGACTTTTTGCCGGGATGGTCAAACAAATATTGTCACGAAAGCGGTGTTCCGCCGCCGACTCGCCACAACAATCGCTCAAAATGCTTTGCCACTTCATTTGATTACTCGCAACTGAAGATTGGCATCTTGCAAGCGCTGAATCTCATCCGGATCCAACGGGTTCGGCCCGGTCGGAGTCGTCCGCTGAGCAAATTCTCGGCCGTCGAATGTTCCGGTCTTCTTGATTTTGTTTTGTAGCTCAATCACGGCTCGCAACAATTGTTCCGGTCGCGGAGGGCATCCGGGAACATACAAGTCCACGGGAATGAACCGATCGACTCCTTGAACCACAGCGTAAGTGTCAAAAACGCCTCCAGTGCAGGCACAAGCTCCCATCGAGATGCACCATTTCGGCTCCGGCATTTGCAACCAAATCCGCTGCAACACTGGCAGCATCTTCATGACCACGCGGCCTGCCACGATCATCACGTCGCATTGGCGAGGCGTGAACCGCATGACTTCAGCCCCAAAACGAGCAAGATCAAAACGTGACGAAGCGGTCGCCATCAACTCAATTCCACAACACGCTGTCGCAAACGGCATCGGCCAAAGGCTATTCGTTCGAGCCCAATTGGCAACCGCGTCCAAACGCGTGACAAAGACATTGTCCACCAAGCTTTTTATCGCCATCGGAAGACTCCCTTTCGCCAGGCGTAGATGTAAGCAATCGCTAGCGTCGCGATGAAAAACAGCATTACGCCAAAAACCGTGTCCCGCAATTCCGGTGCAATTCCGCCATCGGTGACGTATGCACTGACAGCCCACGGATACATGAACAACAGCTCAACATCGAATATCAAAAACAAAATGGCTACTAAATAGAATTTGACGTCGTAAGGCTGGCGGGCGTCGCCGATTGGGTCCATACCCGACTCGTAAGGCATCTGTTTGACCTTCGTCTTGCGGCTCGGTCCGATCAAGTGAGCCGAGGCCAGGATCGTAACGACAAGCCCAATCAGAATTACGATGTAGATGAGAACCGGCTGAAAAGTCGCGAATTCGCTGTTCATGGCATCGACCTCGTTCGACTAGACTTAACTGCCGAAAACATTGTGAAAAAATTCACAGGGCAAGAGCCTAAAAAACGCCGCAAAGCGGTGAAAATGACCTTGGTACTGCCGTAATGATCATTCTGCGACCCGCATCTGTCAATCCCAGTATGAGGACGGATTGGCGTCGATGCAACCGTGCAAATGTAACTCCCGACTCTGTCCATGCGCACTCCGCTAGTTCACAAATTAAACCAGGACTTTGCTGCCCTTGTTTCGGCTGTTGTCGTGTCTTTTTTGACTTCGCCGGTCCATGCCGTCATGTATTTCCCCGGCTATTTTGGGCCGATTGACTACACGACTTTAAGGACCAAATGAGGGTGCACGCCGTTCTTTGACCGCTGACGACATCGCGGGCATCCAGTTCATTTACGGTTTGTCATCAATACCAGTGCCAAGCTCAATAGCGTTGCTCGGAATCGATGCGATAGGAGTGATCGGCCTTTTCTCTCGCCGCCGCCAAACTGATTGATTGCCAAGGGCTTAATCGAAACAGTTTGAATCTTTCATTGGCGACGGCTGATTGGCGAATTCAAAATTGCTGATCGTTGTCTTTCCATCCATGGTTAAAAAGTAATGCCTTCACGTTTTCAAACACAATCATAAAGCATTCGCTGCTGATTTCTTTAACGAGATCAATGACGTCCGAAGTTCGTAGTTCTAAATGACTTGTGGCGCTGCCAAGCACACCGGCAACTTTGTCTTGACTCCCTGGCTATCGACGGAGCCACGCTCCGTTGAACTGGCCCGTCGAAAAAGCGTGATGCTCTGACAGCGGTCCGAACGCCGGAAATGACAGTATGGAGCCTTCGAGCTTCGGATATCTATCAAGGTGGCGACACCGAACCCTCCGCCGCCGGCGGACTGACAGGGTCGTACCGGCAGCCTTCAAGCCACAAGACATCGAGTTCAAAAAAACCATTCTCAAGTAGTTGTGCTCAACGTGTGCGCAACGTCAAAAATGCAAATTCGGCCATGACAGTGCTTTTTTCCACTTCTCCGCGCACTCTTCACTCGAATGAACCCAAAAATACGGCCTTTTTTCCAGGATCGCGCGCACAACCCGGAGATAGACGGCGCCTTTGCCTTATAATGCAGTCATCGCTTCACCGTGGGTGGACAAGCCGCAGGCTTTCGCTCATCTATTGCGGCTGAAAATGGTCACA
Source organism: Planctomycetota bacterium (assembly GCA_031409895.1). GTDB lineage: Bacteria > Planctomycetota > Planctomycetia > Pirellulales > Pirellulaceae > JANMEB01. The sequence continues at coordinate 6,821 of JANNYC010000141.1, read as the reverse complement.
GGGGCTTCAACGCTGAATTCGAGGAGGTCGACGATGAGTTCGCAAAGCGTCGGCTTTGGCGACCCTTCCCCGTTTGACGAGGCGAGCGCGGGATCCGCGCATCACTCCGATTCGTTCAGGGAAGTTGGTCGCTATCGCAGTTTTCTGCGACTTCAGGCGATGGGACTTATGTCGCGATTCCATTCCAAACTCGAGCCTTCGGATATCGTGCAACAAACACTTCTGGATGCCCATCAGAATCTCGACCAGTTCCGAGGCAGCAGCGGTGCCGAGATGGCGAAGTGGTTAAGCCAGATGCTCGCCAATAATGTTGCCGACGCCGGGCGAGCGTTGACCCGACAGAAACGGGACCGCCGCCGTGAACAATCCTTGCAACGCGATGGCGACAGTTCCGGATTCGGACCACAACAGTGGATTGCAGCAGAACAATCAACTCCAAGTCTGTGTGTTGTTCGTTCCGAGCAGATGATGCAACTAAATGACGCAATCCGACAACTACCATTGCCACAACGAGAAGTAGTCGTTTTGCACCATCTGCAGGGCCGATCGTTGAATGAGACTGCGGAAATGATTGGGCGCAGTCCTTCTGCCGTGGCCGGTTTGTTATTTCGCGGACTGAAGTCGCTGCGAATATTGCTGGCAGGTTGAAACCGCATGAACGAACCTTCCGATTCCGACTTGGTCAGTCCGCCTCGCAACAGCACGACGTTGGACGAAGCCATTGAATACTGTGTTCGGGCGCTTGAACGTGGTGACGCGGACCTTGAAACGCTTCCCTCGAAGATTCCCGCATGGAAGTGCGAGATCGAGGAATTTCTGGCGAACTGGGGCGGCATGGAGCATCTGGCAGTCGGACTTTCCGACCCGCTGTCCACGTTGAACAGGGTCGAAGAATTGCCAAAGGATTTTGGCGATTTTGAACTGCTTCAGAAAATCGGTGCCGGGGGCATGGGGTCGATCTACAAGGCCCGGCAGAAAAGTCTTGACCGATTCGTCGCGATCAAAATCCTGTGGCGCGATCCTGGTGAAGCAGGACGTTTTCGAATGGAGGCGGAAGCAGCCGCGGCTCTTGCGCACCCCAACATCGTTTCCATTTACGAAGTCGGAATCACGGACGGCAGCGCGTGGTTGTGCATGCAATACATCGAGGGCCCGAACCTCAAGCAATACATCGATAGCCATAAAATCACTCCCGCAGAAGCTGTCCGACTCACTCGCATCATCGCGATGGGTGTAAGTCACGCTCACCAGCGCGGAGTGTTGCATCGTGACCTAAAACCTGCCAACGTCCTGATGGACAATCATCAACAGCCCTATGTAACTGATTTCGGCCTGGCGAAACTGACCAAGTACGACACGGACGTAACCCAGTCCGGAACAATTCTGGGAACGCCTGGCTACATGTCACCCGAACAGGCGGCCGGGAAGGTTCGCAACCTGACAGTCGCCACCGACGTCTATGGCTTGGGAGCTTTGTTGTACGCCTTGTTGACTGGCGATGCTCCCTTCACTGGCGACTCATCGATTCACATTCTTCGTCGTGTGGTCGAAGAGCCCGTCACGTCGCCCCGTTTCAAAAACACGGAAGTCGACAGGGACCTGGAAACAATCTGTCTGAAGTGTCTGGAAAAATCACCGGAGCTTCGTTACCACACTGCCGAAGCATTGGCGGATGACCTGGGACGTTACCTCGATGGTCAACCGGTTCTCGCCCGTCCAGTCTCAGGTTCGGAACGATTTGTTCGTTGGTGCCAACGCAATCCGGCGATTGCAGTTTTAAGTGGCGCCGTCATTGTGTTGATGATCGCCACGACGCTCTTTGCTGGCTTTTTGGCGTGGAGTGAACGCAACTCTCGCGTAATGTCAGAGGGCAACGCCCGCCGGGAATCAAGCTTGCGAAAACAGGCGACCAGTGCATTCGAAGACGAAAAGAAAGCTTCCCAAAAAGCGCTACAAACCCAAATCAACTTGCTGACAACCAACGCACTTTGGCAAGCGAAAAACAACAACGTCGGCGAAGCCCTGCTTTGGTTCACTGAGGCAGCAGCGATTTCTGGTGACGATGCCGGTCAAATGAATAAAATGCTGGTCAATTACCAAAGCTGGTTGAATCAGCAACCGGTTCCAGGCGCGGCGATGATGTTACCCGTCGAATACTGCAACGTCGAAGACCAGGATGGAATTCAATTCCATCCAACTCGCGAAATCCTGATTTACAGCTCCGGTTCTTCGTTTGTCACTTGGGACTATGGTCGCCAACGATATTGGCATTTGAATGAGTTGGTACCGAATTTGACGCATGCGATCTGGGGTCCTGACGGTAATTTCATTTTGGCAAGTTGCAGCGACGGGCAAGTCGTAACGATTGATATTGACACTTGGCAAACCGAAAACATTTTGCGAGTCTCCGGTGCAATCAGTCGTTTGGTGTTACTGGATCATAATCGCAAACTTGGTGTTGCCATCGGAAAAGAGCTTTCCGTTTTTGAATTGGCAACGCGTACTCTGTTCGGAAATCCCGTTCTGCATCGTGGCACAATCGTTGATACGGTGACCAATCGGGACGGCAGTCGACTTGTTTGTTCCGACGACTCGAAATATGTATACGCATATGCGTCGGAAATTGACGGAACACGAATGATTTTCGAATGCAAAAACAGCTATTTTAACTTCCATGACAGCTTTCGCAGTTTTTGGCCAATGTTCGTTAAGAACGAACAAGCTTTTCTTGTCCGGACTTTCAAAGACAAGGTCGTGGCTTATGAAATCGAAACGGGGGAACTTCTAGGCGAAATCGAATGTACTTTCCCTGTCCATTCATATTCCGTGTCCGCCGATGGTAACATTGCGCTTTCCGGCGGTTTCAATAATGCCAAATTGCTTCATTTGGGGGGGATAAAAGCTGCTTCATCTGGCGATGAACCACGATTGATGGTCGGCCAGGAAAGTCAGGTGCCACACGAAGAGCGTGTGAGCACGGTTTCAATTGGCGCTAACGGCCTATATGCCACTGGCGGCTGGAATAACGAGGTTCGTCTATGGAGATCCCGAGAACGTCAATCGGCAATGAATCGTACTTTCGACCTCCCCGAAAGGGTCGTCCCGCTTGCCGTGTTGCCTCATCAAAACCGTCTAAGAAAAATTCAGTTTACGCCGGATGGCAATTCTCTCGTGACCATTCAGATTGATGGACTGGTTCGCCTGTGGAAGATCCCGGATTTTCAATCTGCCGGAACCTCATTGAAAGTGGAACCTGGCGGTTCGCTTGTCAAACGGGTTGATGCCGAAAGGTGGATGACGAGTGGCATGTCTCAGTGGACGGGACACATGTCAAACGCAACTGCGTATTTTTATCGCGACGGTATGTTTGCGGGTGGCACCGTCGATCAATCACGCAATGTTATTGGACATTTGCTTGATGCGGATTGTTCGCCGGATGGCACCCAATTGGCGACCACCCATGCGGGATCGGCAAGGACACACTTGACCGCAGGTTGGCTTCGTTTCTGGACGATGCCCAATAGCCAGCCGATAGGCCAACCCATTCCAATGCCATCCGAACCGCGGTGGGTCGCCTACCGTCCGGACGGCCGACAGCTCGCTGTGTGCACCTCACGCATGGACATTGTTATCGTCAACACCGAAACTTGCGAAATCGAAGGAACACTTGATACCTACGGCGACGAAAAAAACCGACTTGCCGAATCACTCATCTTTCCGCAAAACCCGATCAATGAACAAGCGGTTTACAGTCCTGATGGTTCAATCATTTTCGCATGGAGCACACGCAAACAAGGCCTCAGAATTTGGGACGTGGAGAATCGCCGCCTGAAATTTCCGCCCGTCCAATTCGAACAACCCCCGTTGGCAGGAATCTCCATTTCTTCTGATGGCAAACATCTCGCGATGGCAGGTGGACAAAGCACGATGGTCACTATCATCGATCTGAAGACAGGTGTTCTATGCGACCAGCAGTTCCCACACCCTTCGTTCGTTCACTCGGTCGAATTCAGCCCAGACGGAAATTCGATCATCTCGGGATGCCGCGACGGACATGCCCGATTGATCGACTGGAGATCAGGCGAAATCCTGTTTGACCAGTTAAACCACGATTCCGACGTTGTCGCCGCAACATTTACGCCGGACTCAAAATTTCTGCTTTCGTTGGGTCTGGACAATCAGTTACGAGTTTGGCACTCGTCAGTCGGCAGCCTGGCAGTCAGACCAATCGTCGTTCCGGCTGGCTCGTCGCAACTGCTTGTTTCCAGTGACTCAAGGCATGTCGTTGTTGCAGGCGGACACATTCTGAATGTTGACTTGAGCGAACTTCAGCGGGAACCCAAAATCACGTTGCCGCTCGCTCGTCAAATCAGCGAAATACTCGCCAACAAAACCATCATCAATGGTGAACCCCACTCCCTGTCCGCGCAAGAATGGATGAATCGTTGGCGGGAATATTCAGCCAGGTAGGCGAGCTTCTGCGGAACCTGATCAAAACAAGCGTAACCTGTTGCGACTTCCCAAAATAGCACGGCGGTCGCACGTATCCCAGGAACGAATTCTGCATGCTGCCACAAATTCTGCGAAAAAAATCAGAATTGCGCGCTTTGTCTCTTTGACTTTGTCGCCTATTGCTACATGGCAACAACGCAGCAACCAGCAATGCCGGATTCGTGGGAAAGTCTTTCAACTCCTTGACCACGAAACGTACATTGCCGGGGATCGCGTAAGTTTCGAAACAATCATTTTCAAAGGAACCGGTCACATGTTACGCAAAAAAGCAACCAGTTCAGGCAAGGGCTATGACCAGAGCCTCTTGGCCAAACTATTCGGTCGACGGATCGGTTGCTCGATAAATCGCCAGAACACGCTGGAATTCGAGGTCCTTGAAGATCGAAAAGTACTGAATGCGACGGTAGTCTTGTCGGAATTCGTTTTGCGCGTCGATGGAGACGGCACTAACAATGGCATTTCCATTGAGACATCGCCCGCCAACCCGAATATCGTCGTCAGGGAATATCAAAACGGAAGTTATGTAACGATCTTCTACGCTCCCAAGTTGGGCGTCGCGAGTATCGTCGTGCGTGGCCTTGGCGGAGATGACACGATGTCCGTTGGTAACCAGGTCATGGCTCCTGCCACAATCATAGGTGGTGGTGGAAATGACTGGCTCAGGTCGGGTGGCGCGACCAGCACAATTTTCGGACACAATGTGGCCAGCGATTTTGGTCCGGGCACCGACACGCTGGTTGGTGGTTCTGGCACTGTCACCATGTATGGCGGGGGAGGAAATGATGTGTTGATCGCCGGTACCGGGGTGACTCACGCTCATGGCGGCAGTGGAAATGATGACTTGTGGGCAAACCAGAATGGGTGGTCGTTTTTGCACGGTGATCAGGGGAACGATACCTTCCACGCGAAAGCCGGACGCACTGTTTTCTACGGTGGAGCCGGGACCGACACTGTTTCTTACGAGGACTGGGTCTCGAACGTGACGATTCGGGTAAATGGTCAATACCAAAGCGGCATAACTAATGGAGAAAGAAAGCATCTGATTAACGCGGACATTGAGATATTCCGGACCGGTGCCGGCAATGACACGTTCTATGGCAATGACAATGGCAACACATTCTATGGTAACAACGGTGGCGATTGGGCCAGCGGCGAGGGAGGGAACGATGCCCTGGTAGGCGGCAATGGATCCGACATGCTGTACGGAGGAAACGGTAATGACGGCCTACTTGGCGGTGGTGGAGAAGATTTTCTCTACGGTGGGAATGATAACGACACGATCTTTGGTGGTGCCAGTAACGACTGGATAAACGGCGAGGCCGGCAGTGATACAATCTATGGCGATGGCGGTCTTGATACGCTCAATGGTGGTGTTGGTGCAGACACCGTTCATGGTGGTGCCGATGCAGATCAAATCCAAGGTGGCAGCGATTCCGATTTCCTTTATGGAGATGTCGGCGACGACTACATTCTGGGTGACGCAGGCAACGACCACATCTGGGGCGGTGACAACAATGACATCATTGCTGGCATGACCGGCAACGATTTCCTGTACGGTGAGAATGGCGAGGACTTCCTGGTGGGAAACGAGGGAGACGATTATCTCAACGGAGGCCTCGATGACGATCATCTTTCTGGCAGTGATCAAGACGATACATTGGTCGGAGATAGCGGCAACGACAATCTTCAAGGTGGGTCTGGTAACGACCGAATGTATGGTGGGTCTGGTAACGATCGGATGTATGGTGGAACCGGGAACGACAGCCTGTACGGCGAGTGGGGAAATGACACGCTTTGGGGAGATGCTGGAGTCGATTTTCTCATTGGCGGATTGGGCTCCGACACCTTCTACGCCGTCGATTTTGACCATCGAGATTCGCTAATCGGCGGTCGCTGGGCGAACGACAACGAAGACAACGGAAGTGTGGACACGGCCTACTTTGATCACCGGGGATTCTTGGAATACGGATTCTTCTTTTACTATGACGACGCGATGAGCGACATTGAAGTCGCATGGGGAACATTGAGTTTTATCTAGTGCCTCATCCACGCTTGGAATTGGGGTTGTGTGCCACTGACTCTGCCCAATAGCGTCCGGGGAAATCTTAACGAAATCTTAACCTGTGTGGTCGGTGGGATGCGTATACAAGACAGGTATGTCGCGTAACCAGAGCAAGGACCATCGGCCAATTACGAGGAAACGTCGCCGCGCGGCGAGCGCTGGCGGCGGTTTGCCCCAGCCGCCGAAAGTCTGGCCCGAAAAGCTGATTGGGGCGAAGTATGTTCGTCTGCTGGAGAAGCAACTGCGG
>JANNYC010000140.1:0-13001 GCA_031409895.1 Planctomycetota bacterium | reverse complement strand
GCGTGGGAACCCTATCAGGAACTCTTTCAAGGTGTCGCACGTTGCTTACATTCCGATTTCCGCCTCGGAGGATTGCAAGCTGGAGAGACAAAAACTATTCGAGGCAAAATTTACCTTATGCCGACGGATGTAAATGCGCTGCTGATACGATATGCAAAGGATTTCCCTGAGCACCAAGAATGAGAATCGAATAGACGACTGCTTTTAGCGTTCGCTCGGCAACGCAAAACAGACGAACCAATCGCCGGCTTTGGTTCCAAGTTTGCCCGCGCCGCCGGCTGCGATCACGACGTATTGCTTGCCGTTGGCCGTATACGTAGACGGAGTTGCATAGCCACCTGCCGGAAGTTGCGACTGCCATAGAATTTTTCCGGTCGCTTTGTCGAACGCGCGGAACATTTCGTCTTTCGTCCCGCCAATAAAGACCAGTCCACCGGCGGTGACAATCGTGCCGCCGAAATTGGGTGTGCCGGTTTGTGGAATTCCGCGCGCAGTGAGTTCCCAAAACTCGCCCAAAGGAACTTGCCACAAAAATTCACCGCTTCGCAAGTCGATCGCGTTCAGCGTGCCCCAGGGCGGTTTGATCGCAGGGTATCCTTCGTGGTCGACTAATTTGTTGTATCCGCGATGGGTAAAACGGAATCGCGAACCATCCGGCGCGGGTGCCAAAGCGATGATGTTGGGCTCGTTGGTCGAGTTGACATATAAAACAGAACTTGTGGCATCGAAGGACGCTCCCGACCAATTGGCACCGCCGTGAAAGCCTGGGATCACGACGGTCCCTTCGAGGCTAGGTGGCTGAAAGGCTGGTCCGCGCCGAAGTTTGGCCAGTTGTTCGAGAACGCTTTTGCGATTGTCCTCGCCGATGTCGGTGACGTTGCTCTCATCAAAATGCTGTACGGCGAACGGCAGCGGTTTGCGCGGGATCGGTTGCGTCTCGGCAGCGGACTCGCCAGGAATATCCGAAGCGAGAACTGCGCGGTCTTCGATTTCAAATAATGGCTTACCGGTTTCGCGATCGAGTACGTAAACGAATCCCGTTTTGGTGACTTGGGCGACGGCATCGATCGATTTTCCATCGCGCTCGATCGTGACCAGGTTCGGATAGACCGGCAAATCGTGATCCCATAGATCGTGCCGCAACGTCTGAAAGTGCCAGCGCCGCTTTCCGGTTTTTCCATCGATGGCCACAACACAATTCGCAAAGAGGTTGTCTCCTTTCCGATCGCCGCCATAAAAATCAAAAGCTGCCGAACCGAGGCCGACAAAGACGAGCCCTCGGCCGACATCGACGCTGCAACCTCCCCAAGCATTTGCGCCGCCACGGTTTTCCCATGATCCTTCGGCCCAAGTTTCATTGCCGAATTCACCTGGTTTCGGAACGGTTCGAAATTGCCAACGTTGGGCTCCGGTCCGGGCATCGAAAGCCCGCACGTCTCCGGGAGCGGCAATGTCGGGTCCTTCGCCGTTGGAAAATCCGAGGATCACCAAATCATCCAGAATCGCAGGAGCCGAAGTTGGGCCATAGGGCAATTTCGAGATTTCACGGCCGATATCTTCACGCAAGTCCTTGGCTCCATTTTTTCCAAAGTTCAGATCCAATTTTCCTGTGGCGGCATTAATGGAATAAAGCCGTCCGTCCGAAGTTCCGTGGAACACGCGACGGGTCGAAGAATCTTTCGGGTCGGCCCAATAAGCTGCGCCGCGATTCACGCCACCGGAAGCAAGTGGACCAGCGAGTGGTCCATACGAAAGCGGATCGAACTCCCAGATGACATTGCCTGTGGCGGCATCTAACGCCACAACTCGCCGGTTTGCAGTTGTGACGTACATGACTCCATCGACAACGAGCGGCGTGCATTCAATCGTCGAGCCTTTTCCGCCGACTAATTCGCCGGTTCGATATTCCCAAGCGACTTTCAGTTGTCCGACGTTGTCGCGATTGATCTGATCGAGAGTTGAGAATCGCGTGCCAGCCCGATCGCCACCGACGCTTTCCCAATTGGCATCTGCTTGGGCCCAGCATTCCGTTTTCGTCGGCATCGCAAATATGATGGCGAGCGTGACAACGGTGATTTTGAAAGAAGTCATCGCGAGACCTTAATTTGTGTTTTGAATGCGTAGAACTTGGGGCCTATCCGAACCGCGAGGAGAGGGGGTCAGTCCCCGATTTTCTCCGAAGACTACGTAAATCGGCGACAGACCCCGGCGGTTCTCGCAGGCTCTTATGCGCTGCCGATCGTGGCCATTATTTCGTCGGGGATGTTGTAGTTGGACGAGACGCTTTGCACATCGTCATGATCGTCGAGTTCTTCGATGAATGCTAGGACTTTTCGAGCCGTTTCGGGGTCGTCGACATCGACTGTACTTTGCGGAATGCGGGCGATTTGTTTGGACTGGATTTCGAATTTGGAATTCTCGAGGGCTTCGCCAAGGCTGATGTATTTATCAGGGCTGCAAGTGATTTCGTAGGAGTCGCCGACCAATTTGACGTCGTCGGCACCGGCGTCGAGCGCGGCTTCCATCACGCGATCCTCGGTTGCGCTGGCGGCGGAAATAATGACGAGACCTTTGCGATCGAACATATAGCTGACGCAGTTAGTCGGGCCGAGCTTGCCTTCATTGATTTCAAAAAGTTTGCGGATTTCAGGAGCGGTTCGGTTGCGATTGTCAGTTGTGATTTCGCAAAGGATGGCGATGCCGCCGGGCCCGTAGCCTTCGTAGAGGACTTCCTCGAACGATTCGCCGCCGAGTTCGCCGATCCCTTTTTTGATCGCCCTCTCGATGTTGTCTTTGGGCAAGCTGACGGCTTTAGCATCGACAATCGCGGTTCGCAATCGCGAGTTGGCGTCGGGATCACCACCCCCCAATTGCGCGGCGACAATGATGGCTTTAGAGAGTTTTCCCCACAGCTTGGATCGTTTACTGTCGACGAGTGCTTTGCGATGTTTGATGTTGGAAGAGTGCGAGTGACCGGCCATGGGAGTTGGGGGTTAGGGGTTCAGTGTTCAGTGTTCAGTGTTCAGTGTTCAGTGTTCAGTGTTCAGGCATTCTTTCTGTTGACCTTCAACTCTCAACTCCCCATCATCGAGGTTTTTTGCGGGCCAGTTGTTTGCTGGGCGAAGGTCTTTTGGTCGGTTTTTTCAGAGGCTTTTTGGTGGGTTTAGGCTCTGGTTTTTTGGTCGGCGGAAATTTCTTTTTGAGGTCGAGGGGTAAAGTTTTTTTCTTGTCGACGTCCGGTTTCACGTCGGTTGGTTTGGTTTTCTTTCCTGGGGCAACGGCAGCCGGTGGGGCAGGGGGGCGCGCGGGGGGGGGGGGGGGCGGCGGCGGGGGTGGTTTTTTGGCACCGCGTTTGGGAAAGCGATCTTTGGCATCGCGATCGACTTCGAGAACGAAGTTGCGTAAGTCATTATTGAACGGTGAAGCGAGTAGCGCGGCCGCAAGTTGGTGGACCAGCGAAAAGAATTCGCAACCTTTATTTTTGGGAATGGCTCGTTCGAGTCCAGGGACTTGCGAATGGGAGATGTCTTTGTCGGTCACTAAGTCGAGGGTCTGCATCAAGGCCAGCAGTGCGCGATCCACGGCGATCGAATGGCCTCCCAAGCTATTTTGGGTAACGTATCCAACAACGAAGGGTGTGATCCCGTTGAATTTGGCGATGTGCTGAATGGCTTTGCCGACGTTTTCCTTTTTGAGCGACTCAATTTCAAATGCGTAGTGCGCTTCGAATGTCGCGTGGAGCGTTCGTTTGAGTCGCAAGGCAGCGTCGCTTGGATCGAACAAACAATTCATGACCTCGGCCAGTTCCTGCGTGGTCGTCACACGGACTTCATTCCAATCAAAGAAATCTTGCTGCAATCGCGCGAAGGCTTCGTCGGCTGCGTCGAATTTAGAATTTTCCAAGCAGCAAGCGTACAACAAGTTGTCAAGAACCGTGCGGTTCGGCGGCGTGGAAATCGGTTGAAAGTGTTTTTTGAGAACTCGATGCAATTTGACGAATTTGTCGGCGCGATTGGCGGCGGCCATGATGTGTGATTCCTGTGGGAAATATCAACCAAAAATTTGAATGAGCGGCGGAACGAAACAAGAACTGGTTACGAATCGTCAGTCGACTCGTTCCATTTGGCTTCGCCCGATTGCTGCCCGATGGGTTCGGGTTCGCTTTGCGGGAGGACTTCGCGAAGTATTTTGGCGACGATCGCGGAGTTCTTGACGCCTTGGTCGAGTTCGAAAGAGAGCTGCGGAGTGAACTTCATTTCCAATCGGTCACCAACTTTGCGTTGCAAAAACCCTTTGGAATGTTGCAACCCGCTCAAACAAAGCTTCTGCTGCTTGTCGTCGCCCATGACGGAGACGTGGACGTGGGCTTGTCGCAAATCCCCAGTGACCTCGACGTAAGTGACTGTGACGTTCTGGACACGAGGATCGCGCATTTCCGTGATGATGGCCATACTGACCACTTCGCGAATTGCCTCGGCGACTTTTAAGACTCTGCGGGAACTCATGTTCGGTTCGGTGGATATTTTGAGGGGCGTTGTGGCGTTTAAAGCTTGCGTGCGACGGCTTCGATTTTATAAGCTTCGAGTTGGTCGCCTTCTTTTAAGTCATTGAAACCGGCCAGTTTGATTCCGCATTCCATACCTCGTTGGACTTCGCGGGCGTCATCTTTTTCGCGTTTAAGCGAATCGATTGGGTAATCGCCGAGGACTCGGCTGTCGCGAATGACGCGGATACGGCAATCCCGTTGAATGGAGCCTCGCATCACGCGGCACCCGGCGATCGTTCCGACACGGCTAATAGTGAATGTTCTCAAGACCATTGCCATGCCGACATCGACGACAAGCTGATCGGGTTTGAGGCGACCCTCAAGCGTGGCTTTAATGTCGTCGGTGATTTTATAAATGATATCGTAGCGGCGAATTTCAACTTGAACTTCCTCCGCCAGTGCCCGAGCGGAATCGTCGGGCACGACGTTAAAGCCGATGATGACGGCCTGCGAGGCTTGAGCCAAGCGAACGTCAGCGCTGGAAATTCCGCCGACGAGCGCCTGCAAGACGTTGATGCGGATTTCGGGATGTTCGAGCCGGTTCAGTTCTTTTTGGATGGCTTCGATGGAGCCACGCACATCTGCGCGAATGATGAGATTCAGTTGAACCACGTCCTCCACTTTGCCGACCGTCCCGGATTCGACACGACGCTGGAATTCTTCGAGTGAAACGCGGGTTGAAATTCCGGAAAGTGACTTTTGTCGGCTATGTTGACTGCGGGTCAAGGCGATATCTCGGGCCTCGACGATATCATCGATCACGTAAAATTTATCGCCGGCTTCGGGAGCCACGTCGAGGCCGGTGATGTTGACGGGAACTGATGGGCCGGCGTCTTTTACTTTACGGGTCGTGCGCAGCGTGTTGTACATTGCTTTAACGCGACCGTGAGAGGCACCGCAAACGACGATATCGCCGACGTGCATTGTTCCGCCTTGCACGAGAACTTTGGCAATGACACCGCGGTCGGCGTCTTGTTCGGCTTCCAAGCACGTTCCGAACGCGGCGTGATTCGGGTTGGCTTTATATTCGTGAAGTTCAGCCGTGACCAAGATGGTTTCCAAGAGCTGATCGATGCCGACGCCTTTAGTAGCGCTCGTTTTGACAACTTCGACATCGCCGCCCCATTCGCTAGGTAGCAGATCGTTCGCAGCCAAGTCTTGATAGACTTTTTCGACATTCGCGTTGGGCAAGTCGATTTTATTCAGGGCCACGATGATGGGGACTCTGGCTGCTTTGATGTGGCTGATCGCCTCTTCGGTTTGGGGCATGACGCCGTCGTCGGACGCGACGACGAGCACTGCGATGTCGGTGACATTTGCACCGCGGGCCCGCATTTCAGTAAACGCCGCGTGGCCGGGAGTATCGACAAACGCGATCTTGTGGTCGCCTTTAGAAATCTCGTACGCACGAATGTGTTGAGTGATGCCACCGGCTTCGCCCGCGACGACGTTGATACCAATAATCGCGTCGAGGAGTGACGTTTTTCCATGGTCGACGTGACCGAGGAACGTGACAACAGGCGGCCGCGGGGCCAACAATTCTGGATCGTCGGTTGGGGTAAAACGATTGACAAGCCGTTCTTCGGGCGATTCAAGCTGCTTCATTGTGATTTGAACTTTGAAGTGTTCGGCAAGCAACCGCGCCATCTCGTTGTCGATTTGCGCGTTGATGTTGGCCATGACTCCCAAGTCCATCAGAGCCTTGCAAACCGGTCCTGCCGAAATACCCGAGGCCTCGGAAAATGTTCTCACGGTGCAAGGCATCGACAAGACAACCAATTCGCGGCGTGGCGCTGTCGTGAAAGGTCCCGAGCGATGTCGGGCGGCGGCCCCTCGTCGTTTGATATGTCGCATTTCGCCATCGTCGAGTCCTTGCCCCGGGCGGACTTCGCGCAGGCGGCGCTGGCGAGTGGTCCCCACCCCGGCTTCCTCAGCAAGAGGTCGACGCTTTTCGCGATCTTTGTCTTTGCGCCGGCCGGTCGCGTCATCGGCTGTAACGGGAACCGCGGAATCGGTCCCTTTTCCTTTTTTGACGCGATTGTCTTTTGTGGTTTGCGTGAACTGTGAAAGAGGCGCGGCACCTGATTTGGCTTTGCGAATAGCGTCCTTCGGCAAAGAGATATCTGGCTTCTGAACCCGAATCGCGGGTTGCGCGGCGGTCGCGTCAGGTTGTTTGACTTGAGGCATGGCCGCAAGTTTCACCATGGGCGATCGTCGGAGCGGCGATTCGCGTTTGACTTCGCGAGATTCTTCGACTGCGACTTTTGCCTTTTGATCGAGATCGCGCATGGTGGCTGTTCGATGGGCCACGGGTTCCTCTCGGCGCGGCGCATGAGCGACAGCGGGCGGCGCTGTCATGGTTGAGGTCTTGCGCGATTCCGGTTTGTTGCTGATGAACTCTTTGATCTTGGCAATTTCGTCGTCGTCCATGCTGGCCAGCGCGGACCCTTTTCCTTTGATACCTACTTTATCACAGATATCGAGAAGCGCTTTGTTATCAAGTCCGAGTTCTTTAGCGAACGCGTAGATGCGTATGGGCACAGGCCCTCCCTATGTTTCTTGCAATTTGCCAGCGAGTCGTTTCGTCGGTTGCGTAAAGTTAGTTCACTGTTTGTGTTAGTTTGAATCGAGGCTGCACTTGGCAACGATCGTTGACGGCCTGGCGATTCAATTTGAAAGTTGCCGCTTATGTTTGGTTGGCCGCGTCCTCCGCAGAATCAGTTTGGGGTTGTTCGGCGGACGGCGAGTCTGTCGAAGCTCCATTGTCAACGGCAGGTTTTTCTGGGGCTTTGGCGGCCGGAGTTGGCGCAGCGGATTGTGGTCGGCGACGGTCATCCTGCGCCAATCGTTCGGCTTCGCGTGCTCGTTCCTCTGCAACCGCAACGATCTCCTCGACTTGCTCGGCGGTCAAGTTTCCCATTTCCATTAAATCGTCGGGTTCAATCACCGAAAGATCATCGTAAGACAAATAGCCTTCTCCGACCAACTTGTCGGCAATATCTTCCTTGATGCCTGGAATCGTGCCGAATCCCGACGAAGCGCGCTCGATCTGCCGCTCAAGTTCTTGTTGGGTCATGATCTCGATATCCCATCCGCAGAGCTTGCTCGCCAAGCGGACGTTTTGGCCGCGTTTGCCGATGGCCAATGACAATTGATCTTCGCGGACCAAGACGATCGCTCGGCCCATCATTTGGCACAAGATCACTTCGTCGACTTGGGCCGGTTGCAATGCATTGGGAATCATGACTTGAGGATCGCGATCAAATCGGACAATATCGATTCGCTCACCGGCCAGTTCGTCGATGATCGTCTTGATTCGATTGCCGCGGACGCCCACGCATGCCCCGACGCAATCGACATTGGAATCGACGCTGCTCACGGCAACTTTGCTGCGATAACCGGGTTCACGAGAAACGCAGTTGATCGAAATGACTCCCTCGGCAATTTCTGGAATTTCTTGTTCGAACAGTCGTTGCACAAAGCGAGGCCGAGTGCGACTCAAGACAATCTTGAGCCGGCTCCCCGACGGTTTGACTTCCGCGACCATCGCGCGGATGCGTTCATTGGGCTGATGCGTTTCACCTGGAATTTGTTCACTGCGGGGAAGGATCGCTTCGACGGCGCCTAGAATGACCGTGGTAACGCTCCCCTCGTTGCGATGAACCGTGCCGCTGACAACTTCGTCGACCAGTTTTTCGAAATCGGTCATAAGCGCGTCTCGTTCGGCTTCGCGCACTTTTTGAATGATGACTTGTTTCGCGGTTTGGGCACCGATTCGGCCAACGACTTCTTCGTATTCCAAAGGTTGTTCGCCGTGTCGTCCGGTGACTTGTCCGTTCTCGCGATTGATCTTGAATTCGATGTCGGCTTCTTCGCCGAAGTGCTTTCGGGCCGCCGTGATCAATGCAGATTCGATCGCCCGGAACACGATTTCCTTTTCGATGTTCTTTTCGCGATGCAGCGAATCGACGATTCGTAAGACTTCGTTGGCGTTCATATTATTTTATTCTTTCAACAAGTTGTCACCGGACTTCGGATCGAACCATAACAAGTGCGCACGGCTCAACTCGACGGCAACGACTTGTTCGGCGGCCAAGTCTGCGGCGTCGGTGACGCGAGCCAGTAAATTTGTTTCAAGCGATGACCCGTTCATCCGCAAGTGAACGACCGTAGCATCTCCCAGCCATTCCTTGGCCGAAACGACTGCGGAGCCGACGAAGATTCGGTCGTCGCTGCCGCGCGTCTCGTGCTCAACAAAAGGCCGCAGCGAAACGTGTTCCGGCCGGATTCCCAATACGACTTGACCGGGCCGGGGCAAACCTTGCATTGGCAAGGTCATATCCACATCGTTGTTCTCTGATCGAAATCGGGCGGAACCTGCCGAGTTTTCCAACTTTCCCGCGAGCAAATTGATTGGATGCGTTCCGATAAATTGTGCAACGAATCGGTTTACGGGTTGGCGATAAACGGTTTGCGGCGAACCGACTTGGACGATGGAACCACGATGCATCACCGCGACGCGGTCGCCCAACGTCATCGCTTCTAATTGATCGTGAGTTACATAAATCATCGTTGCACCAAGTTCTCGATGAAGCCGTTTCAGTTCAATACGCATTTCCATTCGCAGCTTGGCGTCCAGGTTCGACAATGGCTCGTCAAACAAAAACGCCGCCGGTTCCCGCACAATCGCTCGCCCTAATGCGACTCGTTGGCGTTCCCCGCCGGACAACTGGTGTGGCCGTCGCGTCAAGAGATGATCGATCCCTAGCCGCTGGGCCACCTGCAGAACCCGCCGCGAAATCCCCGCTCGTTGCCGACCGAGATCAGCCGCCGAACCAGGACGAAAAATGCGTCTCAGAACTCGTTCACCGAAACCTCCACCAAATCGAAGTTCAAGTCCAAATGACAAATTCTTGTACACCGTCATGTGCGGGTACAAAGCATAATTTTGAAACACCATCGCGATATCGCGGCCCTTGGCGGACGTCTCATTCACCCGCCGCGAACCGATCCGAATCTCGCCCGAATCGCAAGTCTCCAGTCCAGCGATCAGCCGTAGGGTCGTGCTCTTGCCACAACCGCTTGGCCCCACCAAAACCAAAAACTCTCGATCGTCGATCTGCAAACTGACGTTGTCGACCGCTGCCGCCGAAGCCGAAAAACATTTGGACACGTGGTCCAGAGCCACAGTTGCCATACGTTTGTAAACCGGTTTTCCGAATCGCGAACCGACTGCCAGCGCGCAGCGAACAACACCTCGTTTTGCTATCAGCGAAACGAACCCGATATGATACCGGACCCATTGCTTCCGTCAACCACAAGCAACGCAACTTGTCGACGAAATTGGCTTGTTTTGCGGCCTTCTCGCTCGCTTGGGCCAAAGTCATCCCACTCGGCGTATCGCAATTATGAACGATCCCCCGTCGCAAGCACTTGGCAAATTTTTTCGCACAAATGCACAAACGAACGGCGCTCTGGTCCAACCGCCGGTCAACGTGCGACCCCATAAAGTCCATATTGTGGCAAGCGGACCAAAGTTCGTATACTTCGCGGCCTTTTTCCTCGGTCTGGCCGGGGACTCAATTCGATCGGCGAAAAAAATGGAGTCCGCAATGTTTGGCAAAACCTCGACCATGGTATTCTGCTGTTTGGCAGTCTTTTCGCAGATTGGGCAAACCCAAGAACTGGATTCGTCATCCGAAGTTAACCAAGCGATTTTCATCGACCCAAATTCGCCGAGTCCAACCGTAATATTAGCGGGTTTTGAAGATTCGACCTCAAGCCCACCCGCCGCGACGAGTAGCGTCGCCAATAATTCGCCACTGGTTCAAGTGGATAATTTGCCCAACACCGCTGGCCAAGTCTGGCGGCAATATGATCTGCGGTCCTATACGCAACAGATCTCGACCACCAAGAACCCGCAACAAGCGATCTTGGATTGGATTCTGCGGGAAACTGGAATGGAATTATGGTTCAACGAGCCCCTAGGAGTTCTTTCCGCAACGCGAGAACAGCTTTACGTCTACCACACGCCGGAAATTCAAGGTGTTGTCGAAAAAATTGTCGACCGGTTCTTGCGTTCCGGCGGCCAGCCGCAAGTCGTTGGCGTCCGCCTGATGACCGTCGGCAATCCAAACTGGCGCGCAGGATCTTATTCGATGATGCAACCGATCGACGTCCAGTCGCCGGGAATCGAAGGCTGGATGCTCACCAAGGAAAACGCCGCGCTGCTCGTGAATCAATTGCATCGGCGGACCGACTATGTGGAGCACGGCGTCGGTGATTTCACGGCTCATGCCGGGCAGAAAATGGTGATCAACCGAACGCGGCCCATTGACTTCACGCGAGCCGTTCGCTGGGTGCAAGGACGATTTCCGCCGTACGAGACGCTTACGACTCGCATCGACGAAGGGTACACCATGGACATCAGCTCGCTGGCTTCATCGGACGGAACTATCGAAGCACTCTTGCGGTGCAACGTCGATCAAGTCGAGAGGCTGCAACAAGTCGATATCGACGTTCCCGATAACACCGGCGGCACGCAATCGGTGCGCATCGGCGTTCCGCAGATGGTGAGCTGGAAATTGCACGAGCGATTTCGATGGCCTGCGGATCAAGTGCTGCTCTTGAGCTGCGGTGTGGTCGCCAGCCCCAGCGAGGAGACCGGTACCGGATTGGGCTTGCAGAATCTATTTTCGCGATCCCGAGGCCGCGCCGATGCACTGCTGATGCTGGAATACAAAGGGCCGGCACGACAAGCAGTACCGCCTCGCACCGCCGCTCAATCGCCGCTTGTCCCGGTGCAACCCAAGTAGCAGGCACATTCCATGTGCCGTTCGTTTCCATGTGCCGTTCGCCCCACCAGCCGTCTCGACGACAGCCGCGTATTTCTTAAAATGTCCGAGTGAAGCTTGAAGCGCACGTTTTGAAGTTGCGAATATTTGGTTTCTGTATTGACTCCCCGCCATTCGACACAGGGTCGGCGGAGACGTTTGGCCGACGCCAACATTCGCCCGCGCATCAGGCTTCAAGTCGACCGCCGCCTTTTTTCTTTTCCGAACCCACGCCACAACATGTCAAGATTTCGCCGTCGAGTCGTCATAACGGGGATCGGTTTGGTCTGCCCGCTAGGTAGTTCCGGCCCGCAGTTGTGGCAAGCGCTGTCGACGAGAACCAGTGGAATCGGCCGATTGGAGGGACTTCCCACCGATCACTTGGCGACCCGCATTGGAGGCCAGGCTCGCC
The DNA here is from genome assembly GCA_031409895.1 of Planctomycetota bacterium. GTDB lineage: Bacteria > Planctomycetota > Planctomycetia > Pirellulales > Pirellulaceae > JANMEB01. Next base: position 1,210 of record JANNYC010000140.1, on the reverse strand, counting down.
AGTTTTCCGGCCAGATCGAGGACTTTGGACCGCTTGAAAAAAACATGCAGCGGGCCATCAAGAAAGGCCTTAAGCTCATGTGCCGCGAGATCCAAATGGGAGTCGCGACGGCACAACTGGCGCTAAATGATTCCGGGTTAAACATGGCGGCGATCGATCCCGAACGAATCGGCACGATGTTCGGTTCCGATTACATCATGACTATGCCCGAGGAATTTTCGGCGGGGATAAAGAACTGTCTGAACGAGCGAGGCGAGTTTCACTTTGATCAGTGGGCCAAACGCGGCTTGCCTCAAGTCGAACCGCTGTGGCTCCTCAAATACTTGCCGAATATGCCTGCCAGCCATGTGGCCATTTTCAACGACTGCCGCGGGCCGAGCAACTCGCTGACGGTTCGAGAAGCTTCATCTAATCTTTCGGTGGCCGAAGCGACGACGACAATCGCGCGGGGTGCCGCCGACGTCATGATCGCGGGGGCGACCGGCTCGCGCATTCATCCTCTGCGGACGATTCACGTTTCGCTACAAGAGCAGTTGGCGTTAGGTGACGGCGAGCCTCAAGCCGCTTGTCGGCCATTCGATCGCGATCGGAGCGGCATGGTCATCGGCGAAGGCGCGGGCTCGCTGATTGTCGAATCGCTGGAGCATGCTCAAGCCCGCGGCGCGACGATCTACGGCGAAGTGATCGGTCATTCGTCTTGCGCGGCCATTAGTTCCAATGGCGTTGCCCAGTACGAAACCGCTTTCGCCAACGCGATTGCCGGCGCGCTTGATTCGAGCGGTTTGCGACCGCAGCAGATTGGCCACATTCACGCGCACGGGCTTTCCACGCCAACGTGCGATCGCGCTGAGGCCCGTGCAATCGCCGCCGTTTTCAGCCAAAAGACGCCCGTTACCGCCGCCAAAAGTTACATGGGAAACTTGGGAGCTGGATGCGGAATGATTGAGCTCGTTGCGAGTTTGTTAGCCCTGCGCGAGGGAGAACTTTTTCCGATTTTGAACTTGGACCGACTCGACCCCGAATGCCCAATCCAAGCCATTTCGCAGCCGAGCAATCCCGGCTGCTCATTCTTGAACCTGAACATCACGCCCCAAGGCCAAGCCAGTGCCTTAGTCGTCCAAGCGTTCAATGCCTAATCCCGTCTTCAGCGACGTGCGTTCAAAACCAGGCTCACTGCCTGACCAACGACGATTGTGCCGGTTTGCACCAC
>JANNYC010000139.1:0-2345 GCA_031409895.1 Planctomycetota bacterium | reverse complement strand
CTTGAGCGTCTGCAATAATCTTCTTGATGGCAACAGCGATGGTCGTTTTCGACACGCCGGAAAGTTTGTCCAATCCCAAACCGTCAATTTTTCCGACCAAGCCTTGCAAAGTATCTGCCGCTGTTTTTGCGCCGGCTTCGTCTTTGATGTCGGTAAATGCTTTGCTCGCATCGGTCAAAAATGACGTGATGCCTTTGGTTGGGTCAACGATCACAGCTTTCGCTTTATCAACATCGTCGGCCGCCGACTTAGCACTCGCGGGTCCAGCGTTATTTGGAGCGCCGGTATCGCCGCGATCTTTATTGAATACGAACATCCACAGCGCCAATGCGATTGCTGCTAATCCCAACAGCGGAATTAACCAACGCGCCAGTGAGCCGCCACCGGCGGATGCAGCAGATGCTGCACCGCGAGCAACGTCGGCACCGCGTTGCATAGACTTGCCGGCAGTATCCATCGCTTTCTTGCCAGCGCCCAACAAGCTCCCGATTCCTAATTGTTCGGTCAAGCCACTGTCCAAGCCGGTCAGATGTTTTTTCTGATCCATTAACAACTGAGTGAAGCCCGCGACGTTCATGCCCGTTGCCTTCTTATTCTTGGCCAACAAGCCCATCACAATTGGGACGAGCATGCCCAGAAGTGGACCCATCTTACCCGCGCCCAAACCAGTGAGTTTTCCGAGCACGTTGAAGATCGAACTAAAGTTCGAACCGAAAATGCTTGGCAACATCTTGGTTCCCATTTCGATCATTGAAGTCGCCTTGCCGCCAGACAGGGCACCGCCCAAATTGTCCAACATTCCAGTATCGACTTTGTCGAGCATTCCAAACAAGTTCGCCGCGCCAGCGGGCGTCGAGGACTGCTTGACTAACCCGCCGAGGATCGCGGGCAGCGCGATTCCGACAGCCTTGGTCGCGCCCTGAGAATCCGTCCCCAATGCGGTGCCGATTTGTCCCATTACTTGGCTACTAATCGCACCTTTTATCATGTCCATCAAATCCATAACTCACCCCTTAATAATGCCGAACCTAGCCGACGAATCTATTAGTGGCACAGCTCGAATTTTCTTTTCTGTTGATTCGCTGAACAATAGTGTCGCAATTGTCGCTTTCATTGACAAGGACCGAATGCGAAGCTTAGCCATTAGAAAAATGTTGCAAAAAAACTCGCATTGCCGAAGCCGACGGACATACACGCCACACGTTCTTGGACACTTGGGTGAATAATAATTCAAGGTCTTTTGCCAAGTCCCCCTCGATCCAGCCCGCTCCGGATCGCAATCCACAACTCGCAGTTCCGCCACGCGACAATCGCTCCGTAAGCACTCGGCAAAAATCTTCCGCCAATCGACGGAAGCCGGCCTGGTCCGACATGACGACACGCGCGACTGCCGCGAATTTTGCCAGCGAAAATCCATCTCCATCCCAAGTGCTGATCAGCTTGAGCGGCTCCGCAGCAAACAGCGATCGCCGCATCAAGGCAATCGCCTGTTGTCCGCCCAAGTAAGCGATAGCCGCGTCGGGCATCACGCTGACAATTCCGCTTGTCGAAAATGCGTCTTCGCTGTAGCGAAAGAACATCGATGCCGTTTCGTTGTAAACCAGCGGCACTCCGAATTCGGCGCACAAGTCACGGACTTTGGCCAGCGTTTGACGATCCACCGCACGCATTGTTCGCTGCGAAATCGGTTCGACGAAAAATGCCAAGACTTCATCGCCTCGCAAAGCGGATCGAAGTTCGTCAAAGGATTCGATACCGTCAGCGTATCCGGGCTCCTCAATAAATTGCACTTCAAACAATGGCTCGCCGATTCCAGATAGACTTCGCGTCAGAAGCGTCGAGTCACCAAAAAAATGTCCGCGAAAAGTCAGCATCCGTTTGCGCGGCGCACGCGAAAGCCACAGCGATTTGACAGCCTTGTCGACCGCTTCCGACAAACTGCTGGCCAGGTAAGCATGTTGAAGCTCCTGCGGAAACAATCCAACGACCGACTGCAAATCGGCGACGAACCGTTCATCTACAAAATTCGAAAGTGTTAGCTTATTGACCGCCGCCGGCAAGTTTCGTTTTACGAATTCCTCGGTCAGTTCATCCAATCCAAACGGCGATTCGATGCCATTCGAAAGGTTGAGCGTTGGAGGCTCCCAGACAGCCGCGCATCGATAGTAAAGACAGTCTCGATGCGCGTCCTGGTCATCATAATCATTTTCCAAATACTGCGTGACGAAACTACCCAACGACAAATTTATCGCCCACATCCCTCGAGCTAACTTGTCTCGGTTGCGACCGTGGATCGTGCGGTAGCCTTGGGCGATTGCCAACATCGACACCGCCTGTTTGAGTAT
>JANNYC010000138.1:0-2482 GCA_031409895.1 Planctomycetota bacterium | reverse complement strand
GCCAGCGCTCGCCGCGCGGCGACGTTTCCTCGTAATTGGCCGATGGTCCTTGCTCTGTTTACGCGACATACCTGTCTTGTATACGCATCCCACCGACCACACAGGTTAAGATTTCGTTAAGATTTCCCCGGACGCTATTGGCCTGTGCCAGTGGCACCCTAAGTTTTAGATTGGGCAAAGCATTAACAGCCAGACGCTGAACGCTACGTTGAAATCGCGACGCGCATCTTCGACCAGGGGACGATGTCGAGGAGTATGCGGTGAACGGCTGGGCTGGCGGCCATGACGTTATTCGCATCAAGCGACATGGGCTGGCCGTCGCGATCTGAACATGCGCCGCCCGCTTCCGTCACTAACAGCCATCCGGCGGCGTAATCCCAGGGTGCCAGTCGATATTCGAAAAAACCGTCGAGCCGTCCGTTGGCGACCCAGCAAAGATCGAGCGCCGCGCTCCCCAATCGACGGATGCCGCGCACCCCGATGGTGAAAAGTGTTTCGATCGCTTTGAGCGTCGCCCTCATTATCTCCCCACGATCGTAATAAAAACCGGTGCAGATAATCGCTTGCTTCAGTTCGTCGGCGGACGATACGCGGATGGGCACGCCATTCATGAAAGCTCCACGGCCACGCACCGCCGAATACAGCTCATCGCGATTCGGATCATAAACCACGCCGACTTGGACTTGGCCCTTCGAAGCAAACGCAATCGAGACGCAAAACAGCGGAATGCCGTGCGAGAAATTATTGGTTCCGTCGAGCGGATCGATGATCCACACGTCGGTTTCCAAAACGCTTTCCGACTGGTGACTTTCTTCCGAAACGATTCGATGTTGGGGAAATCGCGCGCGGATCAAGTCCAGAATAATTTTTTCAGATCGCAAATCGGCTTCGGTGACAAAATGATATGCCGACTTTTCGACGACTTGGCCCACGTCCGTATTTTCCTGTAGGGCCTTACCCGCCGCCCGCGCCGCTTCGATTGCGGTTTCCAAAATGGAATCGAGGTTCAAACTACTTCCTTGCAAAAAATGGCCAATGCGCCCGAGAGGACTCGAACCTCCGACCTGCGGTTTAGGAAACCGCTGTTCTATCCAACTGAACTACGAGCGCCAATCGTTTTTTTTGTCGGACGTAACCCCGACGTAACCCGTTTTCGTCTTGAAGCCGTTCCCAAAATTGGTAGGATGATGAAAAGTGCCACCGCTGAAACGGTGGCGAATCAAACGGTTCTGCTTAAGGAATACCGCATGATCGATACCCATTCTACGAAGAAACGTCCTCGGAAACCATCGCCAGAATTCCCGTTATTCGCTCACAATAACGGGCAATGGTGCCGAAAGATTGCGGGCAAGCTTCATTCGTTTGGCACGTGGGCCGATCCATCGGCGGCATTAGAACGGCACGGGCTCGAATACCCGTATCTAAAAGCTGGCGTTCCAGTTCCCGATTCATTCGACGGGGTTACCGTCAAAGGTTGCATCGACAAGTTTCTGACTGCCAAAGAGGATGACTCCGACGCGGGCCAAATTACGCGACGTTGGTTCGATGACCTTCACGACGTTTGCAAAGTTCTTGTTGCGAACATTGATAAGAACAGGCCGGTTGAATCGTTAGGGCCGGATGACTTCGCAAAGTTGCGGTTGGCCATCGTGCGGAAACATTCGCCAGCGATCGCGCGGAACTTTATCAGCCGGATCAAATCCGTTTTCAAGTACGCCAAAGACACGCGACAGATTCAACGCGAAGTTGATTTTGGGTTGGCATTCAAACCACCATCGAAAGCGCAGGTTCGAAAGCATCGGGCATCGAAGCCAAAAAAGCTTTGGGAACCGGCACAGGTTCGGGCCATGCTCAAAAAAGCAAACGCACCGATGAAAGCCATGATCTTGTTGGGGCTCAATGCTGGGCTCAATAATAGTGACTTGGCCAATATCCCGATTGCTGCGGTGAACTTCGAAACCGGTTGGCTTGATTATCCTCGGCACAAGACTTGGGTTTCCCGCCGGGTGAAACTTTGGCCGAGTACCTTGCAAGCCATTCGCGGCTATCTTGCCGAACGTCCCAAGCCTCAATCGGATTCATTGTCCAGTTTGATATTCGTGACCCGCTGGCTCAATCAATGGAACACTGAGGCCATTGTTCATGAGTTTGACAAACTGCTTTTGAATTGCGATATCGACCAGGGCTCATTTATCTGGTTTCGAAAAACCGTTCAGACAATCGGCGAACGAACTGGCGATCTGGTTGCGGTGAAAGCCATCATGGGGCACGTTGACGAATCAATCAGCGACGCCTACCGCGAAGGAATTGAAGATAGCCGGATCGTCAAGGTTACCGACTGTCTTTGGGAATGGTTGAACACGAAAGCGCCCAAGACCCCCAAGGCAGCGACCGGAAAGCGGGGTGCGAAATGAGCGGGAAAAGATTCAACGATCTTGCTGAAGATTTTAGAAATGTCACAAGCCGTAAACAATTCGATAAT
>JANNYC010000137.1:0-1598 GCA_031409895.1 Planctomycetota bacterium | reverse complement strand
AAACAACTTCGCAGCTTCATGAAAATCTCTCCGTGGTCAATTGGTTCATGTCATTGTAACCAGCTCTATAGTCAACTCGTCAATTCGACTAGAATAGGGTCTGGAGGCAACGATGAAAATACTCTTGGCCAGTCCGCGCGGTTTTTGTGCGGGAGTGAACATGGCCGTCGAAAGCTTGGAATTGGCACTGGCCCGCTTGGGAAAGCCGATTTACGTCTATCACGAGATCGTGCACAACCGCTACGTCGTCGAATCTTTTCGCGCCAAAGGGGCGATCTTCGTCGACGAACTTTCCCAAGTTCCCGAGGGTGCGAACCTGTTGTTTTCGGCGCATGGCGTCTCGCCGGATACCCGTCGAATCGCGCGCGAGCGGAATCTCAACGCCATCGACGCGACTTGTCCGCTGGTCACGAAAGTCCATCTTGAAGCGATCAAATACGCGCGCGATGGCTACACGATTTTCCTGATTGGCCACGAAGGCCATGACGAAGTCGTCGGCACCATGGGCGAAGCTCCTCAGGCAATGATTTTGGTCGGAAGCACCGACGACGTGGATCAACTTGAGCTGCCCGCCGATGCAAAAGTCGCCTATCTGACGCAGACGACGCTTTCCGTCGACGATGCTAATCGAATCATCGCTCGGCTTCGTGAGCGGTTTCCGAAAATCGCAAACCCGCCCAAAGAAGACATCTGCTACGCGACTCAAAACCGCCAAGAAGCCGTGCGCGTGTTAGTTCCCGAAGCCAACGTCTGCTTAGTCCTTGGAAGTCAAAACAGCTCGAACAGCTTGCGGCTGCGCGAAATCGCCGCCGACTTTGGAGTCGGCGCCCATTTGATCGACGGCGCTCAGGACTTGCGGCCCGAATGGTTTCAGCCGACCGACACGGTCCTCGTCACCGCTGGCGCGAGCGCTCCCGAAACCGTCGTCAACGAATGTCTTGACTGGCTCGTCGACAAATTCCAAGCCACTGTCGAGCCACGCATAATCCGCGCCGAAGAAGTCCGCTTTCAACTTCCCAAATCCCTTCGGCAGCTTGAAAAAGTTTAACGCTACGGCCAAAGGGACGATTCGCGCGTAATTCTTGCTTTCGTTGATCTTACGCCGTTTGTTGTTGGCGGCGATACGACCAGAGGGCGTCGTCGGGGGAGTGGCCGGGTTCGGGAGTACCGTCGTCGGAAATGTAGTCCAGGTGGTCGCGCAGGCGGCGCTCGCGTAGTTCATCGGAGGCGACTGCGGAGATTTCAAATTGCAAGTCGGAATCTAATTCGGCCGTCGGCACGTTGGTTCGCCGTGGCGATAAGTCGTCGAACGTGTCGGACTCGATCTCGATTACTTCGGTTTCGTCGCTGGGGACGAATTCGGCGATCCGTTTCGGGCCTTCATACGGCGTTGGGACGGCGCTGGATCGAACGACGTCTTTGTGGTGAGGTAGAACGCGCACGTCCGCGTCGAGATCGTGGAACAAGTCTCGGAAATGATCGTGGCAAGTAAACATCAGAATCTGGTAGCCGGAAGCCGCGAATTCGCGAAGTACTTTGGCTGCCGAACGAGCCCGGTCGGAGTCAAAATTCACCAGCACATCGTCCAAGACCATCGG
>JANNYC010000136.1:0-20322 GCA_031409895.1 Planctomycetota bacterium | reverse complement strand
TGCCGATTGGCTAGCCAAACCAACGGTTGAAACCAGGCCAGGCTTTTCGCAAGCGCCGCGATGGTCTGCCAAAAAACGTCGTGCCGTTGAACGTGCGCCAATTCATGTGCCAGAACCAGTTCAGTTCGTTCGTTGGACCATTGCCGAGCATCGATTGGCAATACTATTCGCGGGTGAAAAATACCCAAAGCAACTGGAACTCTGAAATCACGAGAAAAAACAACCGGGACTTCGGCGTGTAACTGCGCTGTTGGCAAGCATCCAAGTTTCCGGACTCTAAAATGGACCCAGACAAGCCGAACGACGCAGAAAGCAACTCCGAAAAACCATGCGGCCACGGCGGTTTGAGCATAATCAACTTTCCATCGTCGCACGTTTGTAACGGGATGTTCAATTGGAGCAAGGCGTATCGCAAGTGACTCTTCTTTCGAGGTCTCTAAGGTCGCGGCCGGGTTACGCGAGACTTGCTCGCGAGCAGCCTCGATTTCCTCATGTTCATTTGGCGTTGATTTCGAAAGTATTGTTTCGCTATTTGAGTGACGGGCCTGCGCCGCTGGCGACTCGACCATTTGTCGTGAGGCATCATCACGTTGAGACCAACCAAGCGGAATTGTCGGCATGCAAATGGATAATAGCGGGAGAAGGAGCGTGAAGACAAATGCGACTTGCCAGACCGTAAAGCGGCAAGCGGCGGATCGATTCGCTAGCCATCGAGTTATCAAAAACGCCAAGGTAAAGATAATTGTGCTGCCAATCGCAATCACACATAGTTGACCAAAACCCGCGGTTAGAACCCAACTGAATAGCCAATGACTCATTTCCGTTCCTTTCGAGCTAGTTCGATCATCTCAGACATGCGTTTAAATTCCTCGTCCGTGATTTCCGCAGCGGTCGAGTCCAGCAGCGAGGCAAGCACGTCGGTTGGCGATCCAGCAAAAAACGTCTCCAGCATTCGAGCGACAGCAGCACGCCGAGACTTTTCCTTATCAGCGGCCGAGCGATAGAGATAGCGTTTGCCATCGCGCCGAAACTTGAGCCACTTTTTGTTCACCAAGAACCCCAGCATGGCTCGAACCGCAGAATAGCTGGGCGGGTTTTCCAATTGAGCCAGGACTTCGGTAACCGATGCTTCACCCAACCGCACAACCGTTTCCACGATTTGCCGCTCGCGCTTGCCCAGTTCCAAAGGTGTTTTTCGTTTCGCCACAACTCACTCCGAACTGCTAACCATTTAGCATGTGCTAATGTATCAGCAGTTCGAAAATTGTGTCAAGGTCTAGTTTTCGAGAAGTTCACAGAGGTCGAAAGGGCTGCGTCAGCGCACCGGGTTCAACCCGCCGCCCAACAAAACTCGCCGGAAAGTGGCAACTCGGGTTGCCACAACGAACGCGTACGACAACCGCCGCTACTTCTTTTCGTCGGAGGGCATTGGTTTTTCCTCGGCCAGCTCGTCGCCCAACATTTCGTCGAGCTTTTTCTCTTGTTCCTTAGTGAGAACGCTGTTGAGATGCTCGCGCTGACGCTTGCGCCGCAGTGCCTTGATCTCTTCGCGAAGTCTCTTTTCGAAGTCAGCGGCCGACTCGGCTAGCTTCTTTTTCTGCTCTTCCGTCAGATCAAGTTCCCTAGCAAATTCATCCAAACCGCCCGAGCCGTTGGCATTGAGCTTGGCCTGCGCTGAGATTTGCTGAAGCCGCGTTCGTTGGAACGGCAGCAAAACGGAATCGACAATTTCCATCAACTCTTTTTTCTGCGCCTCGTTGATTTTGTTCGTATTCTGGGCGAACTCCGGCGATTGTCGAGCCTTCTCATCGTACCTCGAGTCAAGGTCGTCTCGCCGACGCTGATACTTCTTAACCGTCTGTTGGGATCGTTCTTTGATTTCTACCAACTGGGAGTCGATCAACTGCAGGTTGTCGATGACCCGTGGGATTCGCACCAGCGCTTGCGGCTCGGTGGGCAGGCCAGGGTCGACTTGCGTAAACACCATTGCTTGAGAAATGCCGTCGGCAGCTTCTGAACCCAATGAAAACTGGAGGCTAATTCCGCCACCGCCCAAACCTGAAATGTCGACATCCTGGGCACTAACCAAGCAGACAAATGAAAACACGGTTGCGACTGAAAGTAACAATAGTCGGCTCATCGTCATTCTCCTTCTGAATTGGGGACGATCGAATCATTTACCGCATGAACAACAATTCAACAACCGAACGCTAGCGCGTTGCGGCTGAATGATCGAGGGATGTTCGTTGCCCGTCCAACCACCGGTTTGGGCAATCGTCCCGTTGACGGCCATCGTGCCGCCGAACTTGGCGATAGCCTGAGTGTTAGTCACTGGGCTTTTGCCTCTTTTTTGGGAGGCAAGGGGAAAGGGCCGTGTTCGGCGGCAAAGAAAATCGACAAGTAATAAAGTCGAGCGGCGGAGGCGATTTTTTCGAAGTTGATCTTTGCGGGTTGATCCGTCGGCTGATGATAATCCGGATGAAAACCACCAAATAAGAACGCGACTGACGTTTCCGCCTTGCGGTAAAAATTGGCTTGATCGCTCCGTCCAAAGACACTTTCTTCGTCGAATTCGAATTCGAAGTTAACGCACTTGTTTGCCTGCATGATGATGTCGTGAAGGTCCGGGTTGCCTTGCTTGCTGCCAATCAAGTGAATGGTCTTAATGTTGTCGCCAGCCGTTTCACCTTCCTTTTCTTCATTCCTGCCGACCATGTCGATGTTGAACATGCACACCATCTTCTCCAGGGGCAGCAGGGGATGATCGCAATAATACGCTGAACCCAAAAGTCCCAACTCCTCACCCGTAAACCACATAAAAAGGACGCTCCGTTTGGGCTTTATCGGGTTCATTGCGATGGCCCGCGCGATGCTAAGCACGGCCGTGGATCCGCTGCCGTTGTCGTCTGCGCCGTAAAAAACAGTGTCGCCGCGTTTGCCCAGATGGTCGAGATGAGCACCGATCACAATGTACTCGTGGCGCAGTTCCGGGTCGGAGCCTTCAATCCAGGCGCATACGTTGGGGTAAGCCGCTTCTTCTTCGTGGATTCGAATTTCAATTTTGGCAGTTTTGTCGATCGGCACAACTTGCTTTTGCTTGTTGTCCGCAAGGTCAAACCACTTTTCAGTTCCCTTGACCGATTTAATAATCTGGAGCGCCGCAGCTTTTGAAATGGTCCCCGATAAGCTTGTCGAGCGAGTCTTGCCGCCGGCGAGAACAGACTGAGTGCTAATTGTCGGCACGGTTTCGACGATTCGCAGCGATGCAGCCGGGCGATGTTTGGCTATCGCCATAGACGCTGCAAACATATTCGCATCATCGGTTAGATAAATAACGACTTTCTCCTCAAGTTTAGCATCGACATCCAACGGTGGCGAATTAGCGCCCATGCGCACAAACACGATCTTGCCTTCGACCAGCGGTTGTCCGACAAACCGTTCGAAGCCCAAATTTCCCTCGGCGTCAATCGTGAGCGAATCGCCAACTGTCATTTTCGATTGTTCGTTTTCGGCGGTGGCGCGGGCAAACGGCATCATTTGAAAATAAGTGCCACCTTCACCCATCGGTTCGAGTCCGAATTCGGCAACCTTTCCCGCAACCCAATGAGCGGCTTTCATAAAGCCCGGTTGTCCAGTGCCGCGGCCCGCAAACGTCGGACCGGCTAAGACATTCAGCCACTCTTTTGCTTGATCAGGCGTAATCGACTCGAAGCCATCAGTCAGTTCGGCAGGCACGGCCTCGCTGCCGCTGTATTGCGCGTCGGAGACGATAGGAGATGCAATAAAAAGCGCAAGGGCCAAACATGCGACCGAAAGGCGAGCCACGCAATCGTTCATGGGAATCCTCAACAACAATTTTCAAATTTGCAACCGATGCTCAACAAGTCTAATTGAACTTCGGCGGAGCGACAATGAACTGTCGTTGTTAGGTCCCCTAATCTTATGGGCTTTTCCGGTTCGTAATCAGAATCCGCGTTATCGGGGCAAAGATAAAAGCAATGTTACAGAATCAAGTTGACCTGCGGTGGTGACCGCGAGCCGCAAAAATCGAACGAGGCTGCTAACCGATATGATTCTGCGCCTGCCTCATCCAAGCGGAAATTTGCAAGGGTTTTCCTTTTCCAGTTGTTGAGGGCGGGCGCCTCGGCAACCGTAGGCTACAATGGGCGAAATAAATTGACATGCAAAGGCTGGTAGCGGCGACCATGTTGTCGTGGGAAAACCGAAATGATTGTCAAAGACGCGGACCCAAACATGCTCCGAGCGATGGCGACGGCGAGGCCGCTTGTTCTTAAAGGCGAATTCGCATTCATTGTCCAACGCTGCTCGGTGTCGATCGCTTGCTGCCAAATCCAGCGTGTCATTAAGCCTAGCGTTGCACTAACGCTGTACTTCGCCCTCGCCGCGTGCGCCATGAGCCAACAAGTGGACTACGCGCGCGATGTGCGGCCCATTTTGCAAGAGCATTGCTACAAGTGTCACGGATCGAAAACGCAGGAGTCCGGACTGCGGCTGGATGACAAATCCGAGGCACTCAAAGGGGGCGAAAGTTTTGGCGTGAGCATCGTGGCCGGAAAGGCAATGGAAAGCCCGCTCATTCAATTTGTTAGTCGCGAGGACGCGGATCTACAGATGCCTCCCGAGGGTGAGCGCCTCTCCGAGGCCGAGATCTCCGCACTTACGAAATGGGTCGACGAGGGAGCCAGTTGGCCTGAGGAATATGCCAGGCCAACGGAGGATGCCAAGCCGCACTGGTCGCTAACGCCGCTGCGGGAGCCTGGTGTGCCAAGCGGCGCAGCGAATCCAATCGATGCCTTCATCCATGCGAGACTCGCTGAAAATAAACTCGTTCCTGCGCCAGAGGCTGACCGGCGGACTCTTATCCGACGGTTGACTTATGACCTAACGGGGTTGCCGCCAAACTCTGAGGAGGCGGAGGCCTTCGTTTCGGACGAGGATCCGCAGGCTTATGAAAAACTTCTGACGCGTCTACTCTCGTCGCCGCGTTACGGCGAACATTGGGCGCGGCATTGGCTCGACGTCGCCAATTACGCCGACACGCACGGCAATGATCACGATTACGCTCGACCAAATGCTTGGCCGTATCGAGATTACGTCATCGGCGCGTTCAACGACGACAAGCCCTATGCTCAGTTCGTTCAAGAGCAGGTGGCAGGCGACTCGCTTTTCCCTGGTGACCCGCAGGCCACCGTCGCGCTAGGCTTCGTCGCCGCGGGCCCTTGGGATCACACGCTGATGGTCACGGTGCGAGAAGACACCGTGGATCATCACATGTCGCAAAACCTCGACCGCGACAACATGGTCAGCACTGTGATCGGCACATTTCAGAGCCTCACGGTGCACTGTGCCCGTTGTCACGATCACAAGTTTGATCCTATTTCGCAGCGAGAATACTACTCGTTGCAGGCTGTTTTCGCTGGCGTGGATCGGGCCGACCGACCATTCGATGCCGATGCACGCACATCGTTGGAACGCCAAGGTCTGTTAAGCGAACTGCGTGCTTTGCGACAACCGGACGCGGCATTTTTGGCAAAGCTCGATTCGCCCGAGGTCGAGCAAAAGGTTGCCGCGTGGTTGGAACGGCGGGCGCGACAGGAGAAGGCCTGGGTGCCGTTCGAGGTGATGAGCGTCGTTTCGACGGGGGGCGCGACGTTGGAAAAACAAACGGATGGTTCGTGGTTCGCAAGCGGGACGCGACCGGAGCACGATACCTACATTATCTCTGCGCGCAGACCGGCCGGAAAACTTAGCGCGGTTCGGTTGGAAGTGTTGCCCGATGAACGGTTGCCCCAACAGGGGCCGGGCCGCTGGGAAAACGGCAACTTCCATCTCACAGAGTTTCGCGCCTTTGCGGCAGGTTCAGCCGCAACGGAAGGGGCGACGCCCTTGGTGTTTGTTCGCGCTTCGGCAGATTACGACGAAGGACCGGCGATTTCCGCCGCGCAAGCCATCGACGGAAAAAATGAAACGCAGTGGGGCGTGCATCCGCGCTATGGTGAACGGCACGAGGCCAATTTCGAGGTCAAGGATCCTTCGGAATATTCGGAGGATACGACGTTCACTTTCCTCCTTGAACATCAAGCGGGGGCGGTGGGCCACGGGATCGGACGATTTCGACTGACCGCCTCCGACGAGTTGCCAGAGGCGATCATCAAGCCATTGTCCGCCGAGTTGGCGACAATCTTTCGGGTGCCACCTGGAGAGCGCACTCTCGTACAACGTCAGGAATTGGCGTTGACGGTGCTGAGGTCAGAGAACGAACTCGCTCTCAATGCGCTGCCGCCTCTGCGTTTCGTCTACGCGATCACTCGAGATTTCCCGCCCGACGGGGAGAACTTCAAGCCATCGCCGCAGCCGCGACCCATCCACCTCTTGATGCGCGGTGAATTGAACAAGCCCGGGGATCTCGTCGGTCCGGGCGCTCTCGGCTGCGTTCCGGAAATGCCCCCCGAACTCGCCATTGCGAACGTGGAGGACGAATCCTCGCGCCGCGCCGCGCTGGCCCTCTGGCTCAGCGACGAACAAAATGCGCTCACTTGGCGCAGCATTGTGAATCGAGTGTGGGGCTGGCATTTTGGCCGCGGTCTCTGCGATTCGCCAAACGACTTTGGAAAAATGGGTGGCGAGCCGAGCCATCGGGAACTCCTCGATTGGCTCGCCATCTGGTTTCGCGACGACGCCAAGGGTTCATTGAAGGCACTTCATCGGCTTATCGTGACGAGCGAGACGTGGAAGCAATCGACGTTTGCCAATCACGGCGCCGCGAGCGACAGCGACAATCGGCTTCTTTGGCGGCAAAATCGCCCGCGCCTTTCCGCGGAAGAGGTGCGTGACACAATGCTCGCCCTTAGCGGCCGACTCGACCTGACGTTGGGCGGGCCGCCGGCTCAGCAGTTTATTTCGCGGGGTGACGCGACGTTCATGCCCGGCGGAAACCCGGCCTTTCTCGATTATGAGCATTTCGATCCCGACGCGCCCGCCGCTCGCCGTCGCGCGATTTACCGATTTATTTTCCGCACCGTACCCGATCCGTTCCTGGACGCGCTTGATTGTCCGGATGGCGGCGCGGCCACACCCGTGCGCGGCGCGTCGGCGACGGCGGTGCAAGCCTTCGTGATGATGAACGATTCCTTTGTCATCCGCCAATGCGAACATATCGCAGCCGGTATCGCGGTACAGGACAACACGCCGGAAGCCCAGGCGGAATCCGCCATCCAGCTCATCTTGCTCCGCGATGCGAGTGCGGTGGAACGGACGAAGTTGGCTGACTTTATTCAGCGCCACGGACTGGTCAATGCTTGTCAACTGCTGCTCAACACGAACGAATTCCTTTACCTCGACTGACGATGAATACTACGCAAATACGACGCGAATTTCTCGGCACGCTGAGCACGGGACTCGGCGGCATTGCACTGAGTTCGCTGTTGCAACGCGACGCATTCGCAGCGGCACTTACCGATCATGCGCCAAAAGCGACGCGAATCATTCAGCTCTTCATGAACGGCGGGGCAAGTCAGTGCGACTTGTTTGACTACAAACCTCAACTCATTGCGCGGCACGGACAGAAATTCGACCCCGGCTGCGGCGAGCGCGTCGAAGCGAGTGTCAGCGTGCCGGGCGCGGTAATGAAAAGCCCTTTCGAATGGATGCAGCACGGACAGTGCGGACGTTGGGTCAGCAGTGTTTTGCCCCACCTAGCAGAGCACGTGGACGACATGGCCTTCGTCATGGCGATGCAGTCGAAGTCAAACGTTCATGGACCAGCGTCCTATCTGCAGACCAGTGGGTTTCTGCTGCCGGGATTCCCCTGTGCGGGCGCGTGGATTTCATACACGTTGGGCAGCCTCGCCGACAATGTGCCCGCGTTCGTCGCGCTGCCGGACGCAAAAGGACTGCCGTACAATGGGCGCAGCGCATTCACTTCGGGATTTCTGCCGGCCAACCACCAGGGCACGATTATCAATGCTTCCGCCGCGCAGCCGATGACTCACCTTCAGCCGCCGGCAAGCGCAACGCATATCACTCCGGCAAGCCGCAGCGACAGTATGGCGTTATTACAGGAACTGAACGCAGCCCACGCGGCCGAGCGCCCTGACGATTCTCGGCTTGTCGCGCGCATCGAGAGTTATCAACTCGCGGCACGACTCCAGCTTTCCGCGCCCGAGTTGCTCAGTTTGGCAGACGAAACGGAGTCAACGAGGAAGCTCTACGGCCTCGACCAGCCGGAGACCGAGGACTTTGGCAAACGCTGCCTGCTCGCCCGCCGCCTTGTGGAGCGGGGGGTGCGTTTTGTACAAGTCTGGAGTGGCCAAGGCGGCGGAGCAGACAATTGGGACAATCACGCCGATATCGCGAAGGAACTAGGCATCGCCGCTCGCCGTATGGACCAGCCGGCCGCCGGGCTGCTAACGGACTTGAAGGCTCGTGGATTGCTCGACGACACCCTGCTCGTGTGGACGACGGAGTTTGGCAGGATGCCGTTCAGTCAAGATACCACGGGCCGCGACCACAATGGCGGTACATTCGTCTCATGGTTTGCCGGTGCCGGCGTGAAACGCGGAGTAGCGCACGGACAGAGTGACGAGTGGTCATGGAAGGCGGTGGAGGACGTAACCACAAGTTATGACTTCCACGCAACGATCTTGCATCTGCTCGGCATCGACCATACGAAGCTCACTTTCCGACATAGCGGCATCGACCGCCGGCTGACGGACGTGCACGGAAACGTTATCTTTGAGATTCTCACGTGATGTTGGTTTGATTGAATGTCCATCGACGTGAGGAAGTTGGAGAGCAATTAATCAAAACGGATCGTCGAGCGGAGGAACGGTTTTCACTCTTCCGAAATAACATCTCTGCGGATGTTGCGGTCCACTCGAGGCGATTGGCTACTTTTTCCTGTTCACTGCAATTGGCTTCTGCCTCTTCGTAACGAAAAGAGCCAAGGGATAATAGCAAGGCGGTTGGCTTCGCGGTTCCGAACCAATCTTCCGTTTGCGTACCTGGGACTAGCGTCCCAAGCTATCGCATAATACCGCTGTGCGGTTCAAGACAAAGACTTGTGAAGCACAACGAAACGCTGCATTTCGGGTCCAGGATTTTGGATTCTGAAGTTCTGGAGTTTTCCAAATGCGGCGGTCGCGTTAAATTGGCCTCCAACAATACGTTTCTGGAGGACCTTTCTCATGGCTCGCAACAAAAAGGATTCAGTACGGGCACGGAACAAGGAACTAGATCGTCGCAAACGGCGAGTGCGAGTGAATCCCGTCATGGCACCTCGGGCGAAATTATCGCAACGGCAACTCGCTCGCTTGGACGACGCGTATGTTTTGATCCAGCGTTGTGAATACGACCAGGCGGAAGAATTGCTGAAACAACTCGATAGTCGCAACCTAAATTGTGCGGAGGTCGTCGATGCACTGGTGTACCTGTATCAAGAGACGAAGGATCATCAAAGCGGCTGGCGAGCGGCTAGTCGACTGACAAAACTAAGTCCCAACGACGCAGACGCGTGGATGATGCTTGCGCAAGAGTCATTATTCTGCGACCGGCCAGCAATTGCCCTTCGGAACTACCAACGCGTGGTTCAGAAATGGCCGGACCACGAACATGTCGGCAAGGCCAGAACCGCGATCGATGTCATTCATCCGGAAATAGAAAGCAGAATTAGCGCTATCGGTTTTGACAAAGTGAACGGCCTTCGGTGGTTCACCTTGCACGAGGAATCGTTAGGCTTTTTGCAGGATGGAGACTTTTTGGCGTGCGCCGAGAAGTGCCGGGAACTACTTGCCGAGGCCCCCACGTTTGTGTCTGCCAGAAATAATCTTGCCATTGCTCACTTCCAATCCGGCCGGCCCAACGACGCGGTGGCGGTAGTCGAGGAGACTCGGCGGCTCAACCCGGACAACCGTTTCGCAGAAACCATGTTGGCCAAGCTATACTTTCTCAGTGGCCGGGCAACCGAGGCTCACCAATTGGCCGATCAAATCGTAGCCAACCCGCCCTCGACACAAGATGCGATTGTCATGGCATTGGAATTACTTGCGATCTTGGGGCGTGATGAAGAACTCGTGACGCTGGCCGAAACCCGAGAACGTGATGTCATCGACAATCAAAACCGCGGCGTGCGGTATCACTATCTCGCGTATGCGAAGTGTAGAATGGGTGATCGAAAAGCTGCCGAGACCCTTTGGAAAAAGTGTCTCAAGTTCATTCCCAATCACCCCGAGGCCCGCGCAAATCTGCAAGATCTCGAAGAGGGTTTGGGGCAAGCCCCGTGGGCCGTTTCAATCACCAAGTGGATTCCCGATGCAGTACTGGACGAAGTACTAAAAACAGCTCGTGCCGGATCATTTAATTTGCAAGCCGGCTTCCCGGCCATTGCATCGCTAGTTCCGGCTCTACTCGATCGTGGCGATCCGCCTGGGAGGGAAGTTGCCCTGGGCATGGCAATGGACGACGGATCTCCAACAATGATCGAGGCAATTAAGGCATTTGCATTTGGGTCGCGCGGCCCCGATTCCAAGCGATACGATGCCCTGCGATTCCTTAGTGAAAAAGGGGTGATCAATGCCGGGCCTCATCGAATCCATAATCGTGGTCAATGGACCGATATCCAACTTTTTACCGCAGAAATTTCACCGGAGCCGCTCCCTAATGGTTCGAGCGACCGGGTAAAGGAACTCGTTTCCAGCGGGACGAGAGCATTATTCGAGGGGAATTATGCGCTGGCTGAAGCCAAGTTAAATGAAGCCCTCGAGGAACAGCCTGGCAATTGCACTGCGATTTACAACTTATGCACGATTTGGCTCAAGCGCGATGGGATTGAGGGAGAGCGGAGGGCTCGAGTCCGATTGGAGCAGCTTTATCGCGATTCTCCCGATTACACATTTGCCGCGATTTCGCTAGCGCAATTCGCTGCGATGGATGGCGAATTCAAGAAAGCCAACGATCTGTTATTACCGATTTTGCAAGCCAAGAAATTGCACGTATCCGAAGCCGCGGCACTTTTCGGTTGCCAAGCTCAAATTGCCATCGCGGAAAACGACTTGAACGCCGCTGAACGCGCTTATGATCTGATGTACCAAGTTGGCGGCGACCACGAACTGAAAATGGCAAAGCAAGTTCGTCGCCTTATAGACTTCGCTACGCCGCAAAAAGGCCTACTGCAAAAATTCTTGCCCGCATTCAAAAGATGACATCCCATCCGCCGGGCTAAACCCTGCCAAACCGAAAATAGGGTCTGACCCCTGGGACGAAAAGAATAACTGGGAAAAAGTACAAAGGGTAATTTCATTCCAGGCGGAGAACGACGCGAAACCCGCAGTTGGCGACACGGTGGGCCGCGAAACCCCAGCTACGGCGTGCACAGCGGCAGTTCACCGGCCGGTCGTAATAGGAACCGCCCCGTACGACATGCCCTTCGCCAGTCGACGGCCCAAGTGGATCAACGCGGCGCGATTCTTTGTAATAGTCTTTGCCGTACCAGTCCGCGCACCACTGCCAGACGTTGCCGTGCATGTCGCACAGGCCCCAGGGGTGCAGGTGGTCGCGCTCGTACGATCCGACTATTGTGGGTCGCCCGAGAAATGGCCCATTGGCTTGGGTGCCGTAAGGATTTCTCCCGTCGCAGTTTGCCTGAGTCCCGTTGCATTCGTCGCCCCAACAGAAGACAGTCGTCTTGCCGCCGCGGCAGGCGTATTCCCATTCAGCCTCGGTGGGCAATGCGCATTTACGCCCTTGCGGGTCGTGCTGCGTTAGTTTGTCGCAAAAGGCCTTCGCGTCGTCCCAAGTAACCTGCTCGACCGGAAAATTGCGCGTATCCATGCCCTTCACTTCGTCCTTATCACCGCCTGCGGCACTGTTCCCGCTCGGGTTTTTACCCATGATCACCTCGTATTGTTCCTGTGTGACCGGGAATTTGCCGAGATAAAAATCCTTGCTGATTTCCACCTCGTGTTGGAATTCTTCCTCTTGTCGGCCCTTTTCACCGGCCGGCGAACCCATCTTGAACGTTCCTTTCGGGATGCGGACGAATTCCATTTTCACGCCGTTGCCCAACTCGATGGTTATTTGCTTGCCGATAATTTGCGGTGCGCCGATTCCGGGCGAGTAATTTGGCACCTTGGACGCGTTACTCTCTGGCAACGACGGTTCCGGCGATCGCCCGTTTGAACAACCGACCATCAACGCAAAAAGAATGGCCAATAGTCTTTTCATTTGCTCAGATCCGACAGTGATCACCAAGCGACAACAAGTGAACTTCTATTCCAATCTGCAGCGCTTTGTCGCTTCGAAACACGCAAGCTCGTTGGCACGGCTCGCTTGCCGCCAACCCCACAAGCTGCTTGACAGAGAAAGCCTAAAGCGATCGCTTTGTTATCCGATGTTAAGTGGTTAGGCGTCCGGAATCCCGTGTGCAGTCGCGAGAGTCATGCAGCGGACAGTAGTTTCTGAAAATCAACTTTGAATTCGGATTCCAAGAATTCAAGTGTGATGGGCTGGTTGGCAATCGATGCCGCAATTTGTTGTGTGGTAAACAGTCCCGCGTTGCGGCGGAATTTTGCTTTTTCCTGCGGAACACTTTTAATCCATTTGACAGCAAGCAAGTATTCACAATTTTCCTTGTCGTCGAGATCGTGCAATAGATCAGGGCCTGCGAGCATTTTCTGCTTAAGCGGTTGGCCCTGATATCGGAAGTCTCGTGCAGGTAACGCTGGTGCAATCACTCGACCAATCCCAACATATCCATACTTGTTGAAGTACGCAGCAACAATTGAGTCAACGCCAATTCGATCCAGCTGCGAACTATAACGCCTACCGTACCCAGCAGCTAGAAAGCCGTATTTACGTCCGTCTTCCCATTGGCGGTGAGGCCAGTGCCCGACGTTTGCGAAAAATACTCCACCAAATGTGTCAAAGCCCGGAAGGGAAATATGAAGCGTATCCTTCGGTCGGAAATTGTCAGCGAAATGACCTCCGCTCACGTTTGTTAGCAGACCGTTTGCACGCCAGATAAGCGTTTTTTCAACCAACAACGCTTGATCGGCAGTCAAGTTTGCAGCGACAACTCGAATCAGTGGCTTGATTCCGGCTTTTTGGATCGCATGCAGTCGACATTCCTTCTTTGATCCTTCTTCTAGCGGCTTGTGAGCATTCTTACGACTGCCTTTTCCCTTACCCACATACAGCATTTCGTAGTTGCGAGGATCGTAGTAGGCATACACGTAATAATTTGCATCAATGGTCATGCGAGGAAATTCAAATTGAGGTCTCTATCGGCCACATGTTTCAACGGACTCCGTGCCGATCGTTTGCGGCATTTGAATCGGATAACAATTATTATACGGAAAACCGGCGGTGTAATCGGGGAAATGGCTGCGTGATACCACGGCGGCGACGCAACGACAATCGACTCCTCCACATCGTCAACAAACTAGCTCTTTCACCGGCAAGTTACAAGCTTTTTCGCGTCCGACTTCCTTGCAAAATGCTCTGGCCATTGCCGGAATCTACGGCTCATCTCGCCGACAAACCGAGAAAAATTTCCGTGTAACACAATTATCCACGCCAGATTTCCGTATAACACGGAAGGCAATCGAGTTTTCTTCGTGGTAGTTTCGTCTTTCGCTCCGCAAAAGCACAAACTCCGTGGTGGTGTGGGGGCCGGGAGCTAAACACTCCCGGCTACCCGATTCGTCCTTGTTTTGCGTTTATATGTGACGTGATCCTACCTGAAAGCGATGCAGCCAATTGCATAAAAGTAAGTTCCGAATCGGTGTGCTTAAACCGTCCCTTCGGAACCCCTGTTTTCGACGACATCAAGAAACAACTTGCGTCGTAAAGCCGTTCACGAACAAGCTTGGTCATCAGCAAGCGATATCGCTCCGCGTACGACGCGCCATTGAATTCGGGAAACACAGGAAAATGAGGTTGGCGGACGGAAACTGGAGCCGTTGATCGAGTACAATCTTCGAGCATCATTACGTATCCGAGCCAAGGCCGGTCGGTCGTGCGAAAAGCACCTTCACGATAAGCCGTCCAGATGTCTTGCGCTGTACCGATTGCTTCTTCTGATCGATTGTTGAAATTGTTTCCGAACGAAGGTCCAATCTGAGACTTGAACTCAATGGCAGCGACAAGTATCCCGCCATCAACCACAATGAGATCCCATTTTTTCTCTGGGCGGAAGTATCCCGGCAATTCAAGCGATGTTTCTGTATGAATGCAGTCGCTCGATAGCCCCGATTCAGTGATGACCTTTCGTACGAGTATCACAAAACCATCCATTTGTTTTCCACCCGTCACAGCACTGCGCGATCCTTGGTCGGCGCGACCCGAGTCCTGCTGTTAATTGGCTTGACCGGCGCGCGTTTTCCAGAAGAGGCGGACGGCATTTGTGACGCCGCTTTGCAGAAGGCGTTCACTCAGCATAATTCGAACGTCTCCGATTTAGCATTTGAAAGCAATTGCGCCGTCTTGTCGGAGATTCGACGTCGCGCGAGTGACATGTAATGACCGTCGATTTCGTAGCCAATGCTGTTCCGCCCACAGGCAATCGCTGCGATCGTTGTTGTGCCTGATCCCCAAAAAGGATCGAGAACGGTATCACCGACAAAGCTGAACATACGAATGAGGCGTTCAGCTAGCAGTTCTGGATACGGTGCAGGATGTTGTCGAGTAGACGCGCCTGTGACGCCAGTCCAGATTTGCGTGAACCAGTTCTTGTGGTTCTCATCTGAAATAATGCTCAAAAGCCGAGCAGCGTTGCTCGGACTTCTGTATCCGCCGGGTTTTCGTTGCATCAAAATATACTCAATGTCGTTCTTAATTACCGCGTTGGGCTCATAAGGTTTACCAAGGAATCCCGCGCCACCGTTTTCGACCTCGTGGACGACGTTTGCAATCTTGTTCCAGATAATAGGAGCAAGATTATCGAAGCCGATTTCGCGACAATGCTCTTGAATCGAGGCGTGAAGAGGAACGACCGTATGTCGACCATTGTTCTTTCTGCGTGACAGACAGACATCGCCAACCACACAGATTAATCGCCCCCCCGGAACAAGTGCATCGAAGCACCGTTTCCAGACCCTATCAAGTTCGTCGAGAAAATGATCGTAGTCCTCAAAGTGTCCCATCTGGCCGTCCGCGTCTCGATACTTCTTTAGCGTCCAATACGGAGGAGAGGTCAACACAAGGTGAACAGAATCGGATTCAACTCCAGCCAGTTCTCGCGCATCGCCAAGGACACTGCGGTGTAAGGTTCGGATTTCACCGGCCGCGCAATCAAGCTCCGCAAGCCGCTTTGCGTCTTTTGCTAGATTTGGAATGGCTGTTTGGAGGTCTCCAAGGGTTTGAGTCCATTCAGGCAACGCCGAATCAAAGCACTCCGCAGGCGGCGAGAATGGAGTTAGCTTTGCTGTGCCGGGCATGTGGATTCCTTTCAAAACCGCAAATTGTAGCAGCACGAAGGGACAATGACACCGACGCGAAACTTTGTCGCGTAGCTGTGGTTTTCAAGACCGAACAATTATCATATCAGAAACCGTCGGTGTAATCGGGGAAATGGCTGCGTGATAACACGGCGGCGACGCAACGACAATCGACTCAACCACAACGTCAACATCCTCGACAATTTCAGTGCAACACCGAACGCACCGTGAAAACACTTATCGACTACGAGCTAATTCGGAAACTCAAACGCCCCCTCACCCTACCCTCTCCCCCGAAGCGGGGTAGAGGGAACAAATCTAGTGCTAACCGAAAAAGGGCGAGGGAACGATTCGGGATTTTTCGGTACGGAGGTTACTCTTTGAAATCGCCGGCGCGGACGATGGCGAGTTTCGCAGGGTCGAGGTGCTTCTTGAACGCTGCATGGATGTCCGCCGCCGTCAGTTGTGCGACGCGGGCCTCACGCTTGGCTGTGAACTCGAAAGTCCGATCCAAATTCAAGTTAGAGACCATTTGGCCGACGATCGATCCGTCGCTTGCGCGCGAGACTTTTTGTTGTTCCAGCCAAGCGTTCTTGGCATCAGCGACTTCCTTGTCCGTAGGTCCGTCAGCGAGAAACCGTGTCAGCTCCTCTAATGCGGCGGCTTCCACCGCATCGATATTCAACGGATTGGTGATCGCGTTGATAGAAAACCGAGCATCGTTTCCTTTGCTCGGGATCGACATCGACGAAGTAGCCCCGTAGGACAAACCCTCTTTTTGCCGAATCCGGTCGCCAATCCGCGACGAAAGTGTACTTCCACCGAATATGAAATTCCCCAGTATGAGCGCCTCCGTGTCGGCGTTGGCATCGTCCAACTCAAACGACAATCCGGCGGAAAAGACCGCGTTGGCTTTGTCCGGCGTCTTGATGCTCTCCTTCGTTCCCGTTAACTCGCCGTTCGCTTCGCGATCGATCGAGCGATAATCCACTTCCGAATTCCAATCTTTGAGAATTTCGCCTAGCGCATTCAGGACTTCGCTCGGCTCAAATTCACCGACGACGGCAATCTCACCGACAGCGGCGGATAACTGGGCCTCGTAAACTGCTTTGACTTCGTCGAGCGTCAAATTTTCGATGCGTTCAAGGGACTCTTCGGGCGTCGGCACGTAGCGCACATCGTCTTTGGGATATTGTGAAAGCGTCCGCGAAAGCGCGTTTCCCGCCAACATGTCCGGCTCGCTAATGGACTGTTTCAACATGTTCGTCATCTGACTTTTCATTTGCTCAAATTCGTCTTCGGGAAAGGCTGGCTGGCGAAGGATTTCGCCTAAAAGCTTGACTGCGGGAGCCAGCGAACTCCGTTTGGCTTCGACAGAAAAGCTCATCGCGCCGGCGGAACCGCCTCGTCCGCCACCCCCGCCGCGCCGTCCACGTCCACCACCCCCGCCAGCGCCGGCCGAAATGCGAACGCCAAGCTCGGTCATTTGTAAGCGCACGACGAAGTGCAGGTTGACGCGAGGGTTATCCTGAGGGCACGAAAGATTCGTGTATTCAGGAGAAGGCGATGAAACGAAATTCGCGTGAGCGGTGGGGCCAGGTGGTTCGAGAGCAGGCGGAGAGTGGGTTGAGTATTGCCGAGTATTGTCGGCGCAAGCAGTTGGTGCAGAACTCGTTTTACCTGTGGCGGCGAAAACTGGCTGGCGAACCGACTGCGGGACACGGCTTTGTGCCGCTGGCGGTGGTGGGTACGGCGACGGTTGCGATCGAGTTGCCCTGCGGTGTGACGATCCGGGTTCCCAGTGACGACGGTTCTTTGCGGCGCGTGCTGAAGGTGCTCCTGGAAGTTGGAGCGGAACCCCGATGATCAGTCTGTCACATGGCTTGAAAGTGTTTGTGTGCTGCCAGCCGACGGACATGCGACGGAGCTTTGACCGGTTGTGTGGCCAAGCTCAACAGGTGCTCAAGCAGGATCCGCTGAGCGGAAACTTGTTTGTGTTCCGCAATCGGAATCGCGATCGCTTGAAGATTCTTTATTGGGATCGCGATGGCTTGGCGATTTGGTACAAGCGACTGGAGCAAGGGACGTATCAGTTTCCCAGTGACTTGCCGTCGAAGGATGGCCAACAGTGCCGAGCAGAAATCACACTGGAAGAATTGTCGCTGCTCTTGGGTGGAATTGATCTGGCTTCGGTGCGCAAGCGGAAGCGTTACGAGCGGCCCAACAAACCACGCTGAATTTTTCTTGAAATATTTTTGCGATGCCGCGAACCGTTTTTGAACGAGGCGCGTTTCATAGAAGTATGAACCAGGAAGACTTAACCAGGACGGTGGAAGAATTGCAACGGATGTTGTTGCGCGCGCGCGGCGAGTTGAGTGTTGCTCGTCGCGATGTGGAACTTTCTCAACGGCAAACGATCGAACTGGCGGCGACGGTGGCCGAGCAGCGAACGAAGCTGGAGAAGCAAGAGCGGACGATTTTGGAGTTGTTGCGTGCGTTGCGTGGGAAGCAGCGCGAGCGGATCGATCCGGACCAGTTGCTGCTGTTCGAAATCGGCGAGCTGGAGCAGTTGATCGAAGAGCAAACAGAAAACGCTGCGCCAGCCCGACGGCGGCGGAAGCATGGGCGTGGCCTCATTCCGGATGACCTGCCGCAGGAAGAAGTCCTTCACGAGTTGCCGGAAGCGGAGCGGCTCTGCCCGCACGACGGCCAACCGATGCAGCCGATTCGCTTCGAAGTCAGCAAGCAGCTGGATTACGAACCCGCCAAGTTAAAAGTGATTATTCACAAGCGTGCGGTTTACGCTTGCCCGACCAAACACGACGAAGCCAAACTGGTGACGGCCCCCAAACCACCGCAAGCGATTGAAAAGGGCCTGGCAGGACCGGGCCTACTGGCCGCGATGGTGCTGGGGAAATTCGGCGATCATCTGCCGGGTTACCGCTTGGAAGAAATCTTGTCGCGTCACGGCGTCGAGATTCGGCGCAGCACGATTTACGATTGGCTGGCAGCGGCAGCCGACTTGGCCCAGCCGCTGTATGAGCTGATGAAACAACGGGTGCTCGAATCAAAAGTGATTCACACCGACGACACGCAAGTCAAACTGATCGACGCGGAGTTGCGGGGAACGCGCCTCGCCCGATTCTGGGCCTATGTCGGCGACCGCGGCCATCCGTTTATCGTGTACGACTTTACCGAGAGCAGGCAGCGCGAGGGCCCGCAGCAGTTCTTGCAAAACTTCCGCGGTTACTTACAAGCAGATGCCTACGGCGGATACGATGGAATTTATCTGAAGTCAGGCGGGACGATCATCGAAGTCGCTTGCTGGACTCATTGCCGCCGCTACTGGTGGAAGGCGCGCGAGCAAGACCCCGAACGCGCACATCACGTGCTGGCCGTGATCAGGCGACTGTATGAAATCGAGCGCGCCGCTCCAGATGCCGATACGGCCTCGCTCTCTGCGCTCCGTGTTGCGCACGCGACTCCGCTGCTGGCCGACTTGAAAACCTGGCTGGACGAGCAAGAGTTCTTGCCCAAAAGCTTGATCGGCCAAGCCGCCACCTACACGCGCAATCAATGGACGGCGCTGAATCGTTACCTGGAAGATGGCGACTTGTCGATCGATAACAATGTTTCAGAACGCGCCGTGAAGCCCGTCGCGATTGGACGCAAAAACTGGCTCTTCGTCGGCAGTCTCCAAGCCGGTCAGCGAGCCGCCGTCCTCATGTCACTGATTGCCAGTTGCAAAGACAATCGTGTCGAACCTTGGGCCTACCTGCGCGACATCTTCACCCGTCGCCCGCTCCTCGGTCCAAATCCTTCCAACGCCGAGCTCGAACCGTTCCTTCCCAATCACTGGCTGGCAACCCACCCTCAACACCGCTGGACCATCGCCGACCGCCGCGCCGAAGAACGCACCGCGAAATCCGCCAACTAACAAAATCCCGCACCTAACCACCGCTATCACCGACCGCAGTTGGCCGTGCGCTCACCGATAATTACATGGCCTTGATTCTTGGCCTTGAGGATAGGTCCCCACTCAATCAGGACGATCCCCATCTTGGTCCCTTTCACTCCATCTAGTTTTCGTTTAAGAATATGAAATCCAAAGTTCGCAAAATCATCGCAATCGAAGTTGGTATGCGGAATGCCAACCGGATCAGGATACCCTTCAAGCGACTTAATTTTATAATCGTCAAGCGCGTCAAATAATTCCTGGTCCATTGGCAATGAATCATCTTGTGGATTTTCATCTGGCGACGTCGTGATCGCCGCGCCGCTTTCGTCAAAGGCGGCAAGCCCTAATGGGTCGGTGAGCATGGTGGCGGTGTTGCCGACGTAGCGGGAGAGGTTGGCGTCGCCGGCGGAGAAGCCGAGGGGGTCTTCGCTTAGGAATTTGCCAATACGCGGGTCGTACCAGCGGTTGAGATAGTTGTAAAGTGCGGAAGCGTCGTCGAATTGTTTTCCCGTGTAGCCGAAGGAGAGATCGACAGCGGAGTTGGTTTCGCTTTCCAAGCGTCCGAACGTGTCGTAGACGCGGTGGTTGGTGATGGTGAAGGCCGGAGTGGCTTCGTTGTAGTCGGCGATGTCGCGGATCGTGCCGAGATGATCGGCCAGCGGCCAGAGGACGTTGCCGTTGCTCGTGGGAACCGTGACTTGCTCGTCGGCGAAGAGTTGATCGTAGGCCGAGCCCCACAAGTACCGATGGCTCACGTCATCTTTTGTCGTCCCGTCGAACTCGAGAGTTGGAGTGATGCCGTCGTAGCCGGCGTAAAAAATGTTGGTGGCGGGTTGCGAGCCGCTGCCGTCGGGATCGAGCTGTCGACGCACGAGACGGTTGAACACGTCGTAAGAGTAAGTGACCGACTTG
>JANNYC010000135.1:0-4763 GCA_031409895.1 Planctomycetota bacterium | reverse complement strand
CAGACTTTCACATACGCGATTCGTCCACGTTCCACATCGCCGGTCAACGCGAGCGCGGGTTCCCACTCCGCGACGAGTTCGTTGGGCTTGGCCAGACTCCCGAACAGTTTTTCCGCGCGCGACCGAACTTCCGGATTCTCTGATTCTAGCAGCTTTTGGCGGCGAGCCGCGTCAAAGTCACCGACGTTTATTGCTTGGCGTTCTACACCACCAAGCAATTCGCGCGTCCAGTCGTCACGTGTAAGCAATTGATCGATCGCAACTTGCCGCAATTGGGGTGTGAATTGACTCCATTCTCTGACGATTGTTTGCGCGGCTTCGTCAGGCCTACCACGGAGCAGCGCATTGAGCGCTGCCTTTTGGATTCCCGGGGAGTTCTTTGACGCCGTCAACGCCAAAAACACTTCGGGGAGATTGACGGAGTCCGAGACGATTGCCGGATCGATTGGTCGGCCCAAAAGCTTAATTGCGGCAATGCGACAAGGATCTGGCATACAGTCTGTGGTCATGTAGTCAACAGTGTGCTGCGCGAGAGAGTCAAAGTCGGAGGCAAGGTCCGTGCCGATGCACTCGTTAACATCAAGCATTCGACTCTCGATCGCGTCTAGAAATATGGCAATAAATTGGGCCGAAATCGGACCGAGAGTATCGTCGACTAGACTTTCGTCCCGGTTGAAGGCATGATCTCGGTCACGGTCCTGCAATAGGGCTAGGAAAATACGATGGATTTCATCGCTCGAAATTGTCGATGCGACGACTTTCGCGACTTGAAACTCAAATACATCTTCCCAGTCTTCGGAAATTACTAGTGGGCTGTTGGGAGTCCAATCGCGGTCATATTTCGTGGCTTTTGCAAAAGTGAGCATAGCCTCCATGGCGTTTTTGCTGTTGATGGAACTGAGAATTGCGGAATGAACATAGACATCGTCCGATAGCTTTTTGCTTTGCCTGCCTAGGGCGCGCAGCAGTTCCAGATCAAAAGGTTGTGCAGCAGAATTCGCAATCTGCGCTAGAAGCAACGGGTCGCAATTTGAATCCTCGCTCACTAGTTTGGCGATGTCACGAACCAATTCCATGTCGTCGGTCATCAAGGGCTCGGCAAGGCGAATGGCCAAGCGCTTGACATCCGGTGATTCGTCTTTGAGAAGAAATCGAATGTCGTCGGCGCGCAGCTGATTCGCCGCAGATAATGTCGATGCAACTTGAATACGCGCGGCCGCTGTTTTGGCAGTCTTGAGCATCGCAACCAATTCGTCCCTCATATCCACTGGTTCCAACGAGTTACGCCAAATCAGCATCTGTTCCGCTAGGTCGCGCTGTACGCCATTGGTGCTGTCCATCGCCATGATCAGTTCACAAACACCAAGCACTTGCAAAGGCCAAGGTTTTGGTGGCGACCTATCTTTCCTCACGACGCGATAGATTCGCCCCATGCCTTGGCCCGCCATCAAATCAAGTTCCTTGATCGTCTCCGGCGGAATCCAACGCGGATGCTCGATCACGTAGCGGTACATATCGACAATCCACAACGCTCCATCCGGGCCAGTGCGGGCTTGCACCGGACGAAACCAGCGATCGGTCGAGGTGAGAAACTCGGAATTGACTTCGCTCGGATGCCGCGAACCCGCGAATGTGCAACCGTCGGGCCGCAATACCATTCGATGTACAAGCTGATTGACTGGCTCGCAGACAAACGCATTGCCGTAATATTCGTCACCTAAATACGTGTCGCGGTAAATCTCGGCACCGCAGGCCGATGTCGGGCGACCGGGCGCACCAGTCAATTTGAACAGGACCAGCTGGTCCGGCGGAAAAAGCCGTTGACCGTGAGTCTCGTCGGGAACCGATACGATTGTCGGTGGCAAAGTGACGTGTGGATTGCGCCGTGCGTATTCCTCGCGCAAAGGATAGTGCAGCAGCAAAGCACTGTTGGTGCAGCCAAACCAATTATCCCAATCGTCGCGCGGACGCCCTTGTTGCGTTTGACCCATCGCTCCTTCGATGATCCCTTCGTCCGGCTTCATCCGAAAGTCACGGTTTTCGATATCGACTTCAACCCCGTCCTTGTTTTTGATCTTGCCGCCGAACAAGCCGCCGGAACCGTGCACCCAGCCGTCCAATCCAAACCGCAAACTATTGACTCGCGCGTGCGGATTGTGCGTGGCAAATCCAGTAAACCAGACTTCGCGAATCTCGGCGCGGCCGTCACCATCGCGGTCAGCGGCGAAAATAATATCGGGTGCATCGCACACCAAGACGCCATCTCGCCAGACTTTCACGTCTGTTGGAAACCGCAAGCCATCCAAAAAGTCCGTAGCCCGATCGTAACGGCCGTCCCCGTCGTCATCATTGAGAAAGCGAACTCGACCGTGCGGCGTAAACTCTTCTTCAACCGGCCGCGTGTAGTCAAGCATCTCCGCGAGCCACAATCGGCCGTCAGGTCCAAAGTCGATAGCCACCGGACTAGTCACCAGTGGCTCGGCCGCGACTAATTCAATTCGCAGCTCGTCGTGGGTCCGCATACATTGCAGTGAATCTTCCGGAGATTTCGGCGCGATTCCTTGGGTGCCGGGTCTAACTTGGAACTCGGTCGGCGATTGCTGCAGCACGGCGTCGATAATCTGTCGCTCCACTCCGGTCTTAAGCTTCGCCGGCAAATCGAAATAGTTAATTTCATCGCCGCCGCCGTAGCCACCCTCTTGCAACAGCCGCTCGCTCGGAATGTAGGCACAAAAGTCATTGGAATAGCCGTGCAGCCAAGTTCGATCGCGGTCAAGTTTTTCCTTGAGTCGCAGCGAATAATCGACGCAGACTTCGCCAGCCAGAAAGACCATCTGCAAGTCATCGCCGAACGAGATTGTGTGGATTGGATAATGCAATGCCTTGAGCAATTCTTTGCCCGCATCGAGCTTGGCCAACTGCGATTGGGCGTTGAATCCGTTCGCGCCCCCTTGTTTGACTCGTTCCTCAAGCTGTTCGCGCGTCGGCGGATCGTCGAGTGCTATTTCGATATGCGTCAGCTTCGGTATGATTGATCCTGCTATGGGTCGCAACGGCATCGCCATCATTCGTTTGACTTCGTCGGCGATCTCGCGACCTTGATCCGACGCCGCCACCAAGTTATCTCCGGTCACGCCCGATTCTGGGTTTGCATCGGAACCGCAGCCAATGGAAACCATCGCGATGCAATCTGGAAATTGCTTTTCGATATGCCCTTGTGCGTAACCCGCCCAGTCGCCGCTGATTTTATTGAAAGCCAGCGTCACGCAATGGCAAGCATACGTCGTATAGATCGCGCGCGGCTTGTGATTTGGCCCGCGCACGACCAACATTGGCAAGTCATGGTCAACCGGCCCACCCGGAGTTCGGCGATTGCGCGCGAAAGTGACTTTGCCTACGTTCCACTCTAACGTCGCTGGGGTGCGATGTTGGATTGCATCACATGCAACGTCAATCAAGTGCTGCGTCAACTCGGCGGTGTATTGGTCGATGTGGGCTTGATGCTCAGGCGGGATCGGCGTGCTGAAGATCGTGTCCGACGCGCCGTTCACTTTTGGAGCACTATGTGTGTGCGTGAAAGTGAGTGTGATGTTCTCGCGCGGAATCTGATGCCGTTGCAATAATTCCGCAGCAACCTTTTCTAGCATCGGTTCGCGAATTCCCAAGTTGTCACAAGTAAAAATGACAACCGGCGGACCATTACCTTGGCTAATCGCCAGTGCTTTCGCCCACAGCCGTTGCGACACGCCGATGGACTCATCGCGTCGCGATCCAAAACCGTTCAACCGAACCGGATAGTCCGGCGTGATGTCGACTTTTGCGACGCCGACTTGATACTCCTGCTCGTCGGGCCACCTCGCATTCGTGGTCGCGGACCAACAAAACAGCCCGATGCAAACCAACAATTGGGACTTCATGTTCTACTCCCGACTCGTTGCACGTCCGTCCTGAAAGCATATTCGCTGAAAGCACCGATGCAAGACGGCAGACTCTCGCGCTCACGCCTATTGCCTTACGCCTGTCTCCTCACGCCTACTGAATCACGTCTGCTGAATCATGCCTGTTGCCTCTTGGGGAGGCTTGAATTCAAATCGTGGTCATGAAAATAAAAATGATTGACCTACGAAGCGATACGGTAACGAAGCCTTCGCCGGAAATGCGAGCGGCGATGGCGGCAGCTCCCGTGGGGGACGACGTGATCGACGTTGACCCGACCGTCGACGAACTTCAACAGATGATCGCCGACATGCTGGGCAAAGAAGCGGCGATGTTCATGCCGTCCGGGACGATGACGAACCAAGTCGCCGTGCGATTGCATTGCCGACCTGGGGACGAAATGATATGCGACGAAGGCTGCCACATATTTAATTACGAGCAAGGGGCCTTTGCGCAGCTCAGCCAAGTCGTTGCGCGAACGGTTCCCGGCCGTTATGGTGTCATGTCTCTCGAACAAGTCGCCGGGCTGATTCGTCCGGACAACGAGCACGCGACGCGAACGCGTTTGCTGACTCTGGAGAACACGCACAATCGAGGTGGCGGCACGATCTTGCCGTATGAAAACGTGCGACAGCTTTGCGAGTGGGCTAGTTCGAAAGGGCTGAAAACGCATTTGGATGGGGCGCGATTTTTTAATGCTGTCGTCGCAAGCGGAATTCCCGCGCGGCAGTGGGCCGAGATGTTTGACACGGTCAGCGTTTGTTTCAGCAAAGGGCTTGGGGCACCGGTCGGCTCGGCTTTGGTTGGAACTCGTGACGACGTAAAGA
>JANNYC010000134.1:0-7538 GCA_031409895.1 Planctomycetota bacterium | reverse complement strand
ATCAACAGGGCAGCCATCACACAGGTGGCAGTCCATGACGCCAAAAACATCCCAGCCAGCCTGACAAACGCTCGATTCGACATGGTCGTGCGCAGCGAAGTTGCCAAAGTCATTTGGCTACCTTGGTTGTAGACGTCCGCTTGAGCCGCAACTCGAAACACGATCCACGGCGGGATGATCGCTACTAACCCTAGCGTAATTCCGAGGATTGCGAATCGAACCGCTTCCGATTCAGTGAACTCCGACAAGACCGTCGCGAAGATCACCGCTGCCAGCGTTCCGCCCAGCGAAAACAGCATGCGATAACCGTTGAGGCTGCTGCGTTCATCGTAGTCAAAGGTCATCGACGGCGTCAACGAGTTATAGCCGACGTGAACGACGGTAAACGCCGTGTCGAATCCGATGATGATCAAGGTATAGTAAACTGCCATGCCGGTGGCATCCCAGGGCGGCACGATCCAACACAACGCAAAGAACAATCCCAACGGAATTGATCCGAAAATCAACAGCACTCGCCGTCGTCCGAATCGCGATGAGATCCGATCCGAAAACAAACCAATCAGAGGATCGTTTACTGCGTCCCACAACCGCGTGATACCGAGAATCCAACCCACGGTCGACGGGTTCAACCGGGCCACGTCGGTTAGGAAGTAAAGTTGAAAAAAAGTCTGGATCGCCAGCGTCAGGCTGCTGGTCAAGTCCCCCGTGCTAAAGAGGAGCTTCGTTCTAATCGGCAGCTTGCCGTCTTTCGGAGCCATGTTCACAAGTCAAAGTTCTTTTCTGTGTAGCCTTGATCCGACAATTCAATTCGACCGGTGTCACTGGCTTGTCGCTGCACTCGCGACTATTCGCGCAAAATCAACACGGGGCAATGCGCTCCCCGCAACACGCGCTCGGCAACCGATCCCAAAAACAACCGATTCAAACCCTTCCGCCCGTGCGACGGCATGACGATCATGTTGACCGAAAGTTGCTTGGCCAAATTTAGAATCTCTGCACTCGGGTCACCCATCAAGCAATGGGTTTGGACTCGTTGATAGGCCTCGCTGCCAAACATTTGCTTGAGCTTCTCGACAGCAAATTCGTAAAGCTGCTGATCGAATTGCGGCGGGATCGGAACCGATGGGTCAACCGTCATCCAAGCTGGCGTCGGTTCAACCACGTGAACGACGTGAACCATCGTCGACGGGTCGGCCAGTTCCATCGCCACGTCGACGGCGTTGGTCGCTTGTTCGGAAAAATCGAGCGGCACGAGCAATGTTTTGTTTTGAAAGTAGTTCATGGCGAGTCAATCAAAATTCAGCGAGTGTCAGAAAACTTAAATGGTTCCCACGGCTCGCGATCCGGTACTCAGTTTGTTATATGTTCCAAGCTGTAGGCTGAGTACCAGGCATCGGTACTATCGTCTACCGGTTGCCAACGTCGGCTGGCTTCCGCCGCGCCATCTCGCGCCGCCGGGAATGTACGATTAGAATCTAC
Source organism: Planctomycetota bacterium (assembly GCA_031409895.1). Classification (GTDB taxonomy): domain Bacteria; phylum Planctomycetota; class Planctomycetia; order Pirellulales; family Pirellulaceae; genus JANMEB01. The sequence goes on along the minus strand of JANNYC010000134.1, from coordinate 6,059 downwards.
CGCAACATTGGCACTTATCCACTTCACAAATCCACCATGGCAGCGTCGCAAAAATCCGAATCGATTTGGCGTCGCTCGGTGATTGCGTGGTGCTTGTACGATTGGGCCAACAGTGCTTACACGACCCTGATGATCTCAGTGCTCGTAGTCTATGTGCAGCGAATCGTATTTCCGAAAGAAACTTGGGGCACAACCGGCGCCGTGGTGTGGGCTTGGAGCGTGGCGGGAGCGATGCTGGCCGGCGGGATCCTATCGCCAATATTGGGCGCCGCCGCCGATCTGTGGGGTGCCAAGCGTTTTGGATTCGCGCTGTCGGCTTTGAGCGGGGGCGGAGCGTGCATGGCGATGGCTCTCGTGCCGCCTAGTCAGCCCTGGTTGATCGTCGCTTGTTTTGTGCTGGCCACGCTTGGGCTGGAGCTTTCGCTGACTTTCTATAACGGGTTTCTTCCCGAAGTCGCCGCCGATAACGAACTGAATCGCGTTTCGGCGTTGGGCATGGCGTTGGGCTATCTGGGCGGGGGCATCGCCTTGATCCTGGCCATTGTGCTGCTCAAGAACGGTCAATCGTGGGGCCTGGGTGATGAACCAACCCTACTGCGGATTTGTATTTTCTTCACCGGAGCTTGGTGGTTGGGATTCTCGATTCCAACGGTCGTCGCGCTGCGCGATCGTCCGCGCGGCAAGCCACAATCGGGGCGTCAATCGGCGGTCGCGTTTGTCTTTCGTGACATTGGTCAGACGCTCAAGCACTTGGTCGGGTATCGTACGCTAATGCTGTTCCTGATCGCCTATCTGTTTTACAACGACGGCGTGCAGACGGTGATTAGCCAGACGCCGACCTTTGCCCTGCACGAGTTGGATTTCACGAACCAAGAGTTGGCTGGCGTGATCTTGTTGGTTCAATTCGTCGCGATGCCTGGAGCAATCCTGGTCGGATGGCTGTCCGACCGATACGGCCGCAAGCAATCATTGATCGTATGTTTGGTCGTGTGGATTGTCCTGCTAACGTCGGCTTGGTTTGTTCATAGCAAGCTGGCGTTTTGGATGTTGGCGGCAGGGGTGGCGTTGGTTTTGGGGGGGACTCAATCCGTCAGTCGAGCCATCATGAGCATGCTTGTGCCACAAGGACAGGAGGCTCGTTATTTTGGATTCTTCAACCTGTCGGGGAAAGCCACCAGTTTTTTTGGGACGTTCTTTTTTGGATTGATCGTTGCGTTGACCGGGAGCGCCCGATTGGCCATCGTCAATTTGTTGGTTTTTTTCATCATCGGCTTGTGGCTCATCACCCGCATCAACTTGCAGCGCGGGATCGCTGAACGTGCCCAAGCCGTCGTCGACGCTCATCTCAGCGACTCAAACGTCAGTTCCGCGCCTGACTAAACAAAATAACATGCGTGCAGAAACTGGGCGCGCTACGGGCCTCTTTCTTGCACGCACCATGACCAGCAGCCTCGTGTTTCGCCCTTTCAGGGCTTTGGTTTTTTTCTGACCCTCAAACACAGGGCACAACCCTGGGTTCAGATCGCGTTTGATTCATCGGCCCTGACCGGGCCGGATCGCAGGTCATGCAACCTCGTCAAGTCTTTTAATGTAAAACACTCATCCAGGCGCATTTTCAAAAGGAGGCAGGCATGGTTCTGGGATTGCGGACGGCGATCTATCCGGCACCGGATTTGGAAAAGGGCAAAGCGTGGTATCGGCAAGTGCTCCAGCGCGAACCGTACTTCGATCAACCGTTTTATGTCGGTTTCGCGGTGGACGGATTCGAATTAGGCTTGATCCCCGATGCAAAACCAGGAGCCGACGGAGTACAAGTCTATTGGGGAGTTGCCGATGCAGCGGCTGAGTTGGCTCGGCTGTCGGAGTTGGGAGCGGAGACGCACGAACCCATTCAAGAGGTGGGGGGCGGCATCAAAACTGCGTCGGTGCGCGATCCATTTGGCAACGTGTTCGGCATCATCGAAAACCCGCATTTCAAAATTGACGATGTACGCTAGCCGACAACTCGATTGGTGATTTGCATTTCGTGTGAATGCGTGTCGCACAAGCTTGCGTTGGCCATTGAGCGTTTTCGGGAATGCAGGCTTGTTTCCGTACCAGCCCCAGCATAAAAAGCAGAGGGCGACAACTCAAAGCAGATCAGACTTCGCGTCAATCATCATCCGGCGCATGGCGAAGCTGGACTCTGTTGCGAAGCCAAATCAAACATTGCCAACGGGACCGAGCAGTTTTGCAAATTGTCACGAATGCAGTTAACGAGGAGCACTACCATGAAGCGTCGTACTTTCCTGAAGACAACCGCTGCGGCGTCTGGCGCAGCGGGACTAAGTCTGCTTTCTCCGCAAGTGTTCGGGAACCCGTTCGGCCAAGACGATGCGAAGGACCAAGCTTGCTGCGACCGAACGTATGCTTCGCCGGCAGAAGCAATGAAGGCGCCGCGTGAGACGATTGCTTACGTCCCCGCGATCTACACCGGGACGGGAATCGACAAACCCGATTACTTGGCGACGATCGACATCGATCCGAAATCGCCGACTTACAGCACGGTGATCGCGAGGCTGCCAATGCCCAACGTCGGCGATGAGCTGCACCATTTCGGCTGGAACGCTTGTAGTAGCTGCCACGGGGACGAATCCAAACATCGCCGATTTATCGTCTTGCCCGGGATCGGTTCGGGCCGTATTCACATTGTCGATACAGCGGACGAGCGGCAGCCCAAACTGCACAAAGTAATCGAGCCGCAGACTGTTGCTCAAAAGGCTGATCTTTCGGCGCCGCACACGGTCCATTGCTTGGCCGATGGCAACATCATGATTTCGATGTTGGGTGATGCCCAAGGCGAGGGCCCCGGCGGATTCCTGCTCTTGGACCAGCAGTTCGACGTCAAGGGGCGCTGGGAAACCGACTCGACTGGGATGAAGTTCAACTACGATTTTTGGTATCAGCCGCGGCACAACGTAATGATCTCCAGCGAATGGTCGGCGCCCAAGACCGTTGCCACCGGCTTCAATCCGGCCGATGTTCAAGCCGGAAAATACGGCCAGCAATTGCACTTTTGGGATTGGAAGGGGCGGAGGATCAAGCAAACCATCGACTTGGGCGAAAGCGGTTTGATTCCGTTGGAAGTCCGTTTTCACCACGATCCCGCCAGTGTGCATGGCTTTGTCGGTGCCGCGCTCAGCAGCACCATGTGGCATTGGCACCAGCAGAATGACCAGTGGGTCGCCGACAAAGTCATCGCCGTGGATTCCGTCGAAAAAGAAGGCTGGCCATTTCCCGTTCCGGGCTTGATCACTGATTTAGTTTTGTCGATGGATGATCGCTGGCTGTACTTTTCCAATTGGCTGCAAGGTGATATCCGACAATACGACGTTCGCGATCCGGCGAATCCTAAACTTACGGGCCAAGTCTGGCTGGGTGGCGTGATTGGAAAATCCCCCGAGCTGCGCGGCAAGCGTTTGGGAGGTGGTCCGCAAATGCTGCAACTCAGTCTGGATGGTCGGCGACTGTACGTCACCAATTCGCTATACAGCCCATGGGACAATCAGTTTTATCCCGAGATGGCCAAGCACGGATCGTACTTGTTGCAACTTGACTGCGACACGGATCGGGGAGGCCTAGCGCTGAACGAAAAGTTCTTTGTCGATTTCGGCAAGGAACCCGGCGGCCCCGCGCGGGCTCACGAGATCCGTTTTCCCGGCGGTGACTGCACGTCTGATATCTGGTCGTAGACGTCTGGCTGCTTGGATTTCCCGTCGCCCCATTCTCAATCGCCGTGACTCTCGCCACACGACTTCGTCGCGTAGACTATTGAGGTACGAGATGTCGCCTCCGGAAAACCAATGGTCAAACTAGATCTGTCCGAAATGATCGCGGTTGTCATTGCCGTCATGGCTTGGCTGGTTCTGCCAGCGGTGGGATTTTCACAGGAACACGGCGCTGAAGAAACATCTCGACAAATCGAATCGGCGATTCGCCGTTCGCTAAGCTTGTTGGAAAAGACATCCGCTCAAACGGCCGATGCCCGAACGTGCTTTACGTGCCACGGCCAAGCACTTCCCGTCATGGCGCTGGCCCAAGCTCGTGAACAAGGATTTGAAATTGATTTGGAAAACTTGCAACGCCAAATAAGCCATACGCACGAGCATCTGGAGGAAGGACTTGCCAATTATCGCGAGGGGAAAGGACAAGGGGGCCAAGTCGATACGGCCGGATACGCGGCGTTGACATTGAAAGCAGGAGATTGGCCAGCCGATGCGGTTACGGCGGCAGTTGCCGAATTCTTATTGCAATATCAGTCGAACCAAGATCACTGGTCAAGTTCCAGCAATCGGCCCCCCTCAGAAGCAAGTGATTTTTCCGCAACCTATGTCGCGCTGATTAGCTTGGATCAATTTGGCACTCCCGAACAACAAACGCGCATCGTCCAGCGGAAAAACCAAGTCAAACCATGGTTGTTGTCGGCTGCGGCCCGCGACACGGAGGATGAGGTGTTTCGGTTGCTTTCGATGCAGTACGCCGATATCGCACCGAACTTGATTAGCGACAAGGCCGCTGAGTTGATTGCGAAACAACGCGATGACGGTGGCTGGTCCCAGAATTCGGAAATGGTCAGTGACGCGTATGCCATTGGGACCGTCTTGGTCGCGTTGAATCGAACCTCGAATCTGGCGGTCGACGACGCGATTTATCAACGCGGGATTCGTTTCCTGGTCAATTCGCAGAACGAGGACGGTTCCTGGCACGTGGTCAGTCACAGCAAACCGTTTCAAGAGTATTTTGAAAGCGGATTCCCCCATGGTGTCGATCAATTCATTTCGGCCACAGCCACGGGCTGGGCGGTGCTCGCATTGCTTCCGGCGATGGCAACAACCAAGCAGATCAGTCCAGATCAGTTGTCTCCCCAATAGTTTTTGAGGCTAGCGATTGCCGTTCGATCGGCAAGCTAATTACTCGGGATCAAAAGGACTTTTCCAATATTCTTCCGGTCCTGAAGGTAGTGGTGAGCCTGTGCGGCATTTTCAAAAGAAAATTTGGCGTCAACCACGGGCTGAACGATTCCTTCTTGGTAAAGATTCAGCAGCGTCTCGAGCCAACGTCCTACGCGCGGCATCTCGTTCCAAAGGTGACCGAGGTTCACACCGAATACACCTTTGTTCTGATTGATCAGTGCTGGCGGTGTGAATTGGAACCAAGGCAGCGAAGCCGCCATTTTGAGGAGCGACCAGCGGTTCCTCGTTTTGCCAGTTGCCGCCGAAGATATTCCAAACATGCCCAAGCGGCCGGTCGCCGACAGAACCCGAAAACTTTTTTTGAATGAATTGCCGCCGACCGCGTCGAGGACAAGTTCGACGCCAGCGCCGTGCGTAATTTCGCGAACGCGTTGCTCGAAGTCTTCGGTGCGATAGTCAATGCAATGTCCAACTCCCAGTTGCTTCAGATACTCGTGTTTTCGCGCCGAGGCGGTTCCGATTACGTTGGCTCCGATATGTCTGGCTAATTGAATCGCGGCAATGCCCACACCGCCGCCGGCGGAATGCACCAGCATGGTTTCGCCCGAACGGAGCCCACCCATCACGCAGACTAGTTGATATGCCGTCAGGTAATTGACCGGCAGCGCGGCACCGGTCTCGGCTGACATTCCCTCTGGTCGCTGTGCGACTTGAGCTTCTGGAACGCAGATCACATCGCTGTAGCCGCCAAATCTCGTAAGCGCGAGTACGTCGCGATCCTGCCAGACAGAATCAACCCCTTCGCCAACGCGATCCACCCGGCCCGCCACTTCGTACCCAACGACCACAGGCATGCGAGGCAAATCGGGATAAATTCCCAGGCGACCGACGATATCGGCAAAGTTCACTCCGGCCGCTTGAACTCGAATGCGGATCTCGCCCTGTTTCGGTTGAGGGTCCGGAGCTTCGCGAATTTCCAGGACTTCGGGTGGTCCTGCTTTGGGAATCCAAATCTGTCGCATGGTTTTTTCATATTCCTCAGGAACCATTTACGTTGTTGCACTTCGGATATTGTACCAGTCAGTCGGCATTCCAATTCGTAGTCGC
>JANNYC010000133.1:0-2923 GCA_031409895.1 Planctomycetota bacterium | reverse complement strand
GAGCCATTTGACGTGGCAGCGAGAGAACAAGCCTTTTCGTTTTGGACATCCATGAAAGCACCCGACTCAGAATTAGCCAGCATTTCACCCCAGCGGGGAATATGACCCTCAGAGTGTATTCATAGTAACCCGAAACGTTAGTGAGGTCTGCCGTGAAATCCCTCGCTGACGCTTTTTGATTCTGCGCATTTGCCCGGCAACACATTACTTCGCGGGCAATTGAAGCCTGACGCGCTAGCGAAGGAGCCCCTTCCCAGACATTCGATTGCAGTTAAAACCGCGAATAATCACGGAAAAAGGCATCGATTAGCTAAACATCAAAACTTGCCCTTCAGGGTTCAATTGCCAGCCAACTGCAGATATTCCTTCGCTTGCGCGTCAGGCTTCAATTGCCACGGAATGCACGCATGACAGCACAAACGCGCAAGATCAAAACTAACGCTTCGGATTACGATCAGTCAGTACGAAATGCAGGAAACGACCGTGGGCCGAAATCTTTAATTGATCATCCAACGAAAAAAGGAGAGCCAAAGAGCTCTCCTTTTGCGATTCGATTATTCAACAGCGATTGTTTTAGCGAGCCGATTGTTTGCGACGACGAATCAATCCAAAGCCGAACATGCCGGCGACCAAAGCACCGCAAAGCGCCATGGACGACGGTTCCGGAATGGCGTTAATCGTGAAACTATCAATTGCCAAGCCATCGTCTGATCCCGCTGCGGCAGTGTCAGTCCAGCGAATCCAAAATTGTCCGCCGACTGCGACGGCGGTTGGTAAGGTATAGTTTGAGCCAACTACATAGCCGAGCGATTTGACAGTTTGATTAGCCGCCAAATTGCCGTCAAGCGCGCCTACGGTCCCAGCAGTTACAGGGGCGACAAACGTCATCCCGGTAATCGCCGTCCACGTGCCGGAGGTTAAACTCGTGGCGTTGGTCGAAATTTCCATAATTAACTGGTCTAACCGGCCCGTCGAGCCCAGCCGCCATTGTTCGCCGGTGTACCTTAGCTTATTCAACTTGGTTAACGGCAAAACGTGGTTATTAATAAACTTGGCACCGATAATTATGGTCGGGTTCGAAGCACTTTGCAGAGTGCCGAACGCACGATCGGTGGAGCCGGATGCTCCGTAACTGTAAGTATCTCCGGCGGTACCGGATCCGGTATTAGTCGAAAAACTACCGTTCGACCCGGTTCCGCCAGCTTCGCTCATGAACCAGCCATCCGGAAGAAGCGTGCTTAAGTAAGCCGTGTTGTTTGTGGTGGACGGCATGTTGGTGAGTAGCACGCCAGTGGTGGTAAAAGTTTGATTGTAATCGACGTTGTGCGACAACAAGATGTCTGCGCGAGCAACTGTGCTGGCGGCCAACAACAAAACGAGGGCCAAAAGAGACGAGAGTTTCATGACGTTAACCTCAACGAAAGTCTAAATAATTGCTCGCACACCGTATTCTTGTCCACGAATTAGAAACGAATCTCGTATCAATGCACGCGAACAGTTTTGAACATTAAAACATGCGGGTTATTGGATTGCAAGCAGGGGATTGCGTCGATTGGGCAAAATTTTCCAAAAATGTCAATTCTCTTGTAATTGGCCGGCCGTCAAGCGAAACGGGGCCCAAAAAGAGGCTCTGATCCCCGACTCACGTTCAGAAAGCCCCCATCAACCAGAAGCGTTAGATTTGATGTTTGGTTATGGTGCTGCCATTTGTGCATTCCGTGGCAATTGAAGCCTGACGCGCAAGCGAAGGAACATCGGTAGTTGGCTGGCTATTAAAGCGTGATGCGCTAGTTTTGATGTCGGACTATTCGATGCTGCCAACCGGTGATTATTCGTGGTTTGAATGCAAACGAAAATCTGGGGCGGGTTTCCTTCGCTTGCGCGTCAGGCTTCAATTGCCACCCAAAGGCGTATTGCTGGGAAATGATGCCGCCAACCGGTGATTATTCGTGGTTTGAATGCAATCGAAACTCTGGGGCGGGTTACCTTCGCTTGCGCGCTTTGAAGTTGCGCATTTTAAGTTCCCTCTCCCCAACACGACGTGCTTTCACGTCGTGTTGGGGAGAGGGCCAGGGTGAGGGGCCGCGATTTCGCAACGCCGAGTGCAGCCCCCTCATCCTAACCTTCTCCCCCAAAATCAACGGCAAAGCCCGTTGATTTTGGGGGAGAAGGAACAAGAACTGCGCAACTTCAAAACTTGCGCGTCAGGTTTCAATTGCCACCCTACGTCAAAACTCTTTAGCGAGGATCTCGGAAAGTTCGCTTCGCTTGAGCCAAGCCTCCGCATTCACGTTGGAAATCAAATAAAAAACCCTCATTCGCGGAGACGACGAATGAGGGTTTAATTTTTTGAATTAGATTCGACAACCAAATTTAGCCGTTCGTGGCATGGGCCAAACGATTGTGGCGGCGTAAACCAAAGCAAAGCAGCAACGCGATTATTGCCCCGCTGGAAACGAACACCGACGGTTCCGGAATCGCCGTGGATTGGCTTATTCGCACTTGGCGAATGTCTTGTATCAACGCACCCGACGCGGTCACAGTTAGCATTCGGATGTCCTGTCCGTTGATGGCTTGGGCAAAGACCCGATTCTCGCCATTGCCAAGCGCAAAAGGAGCGCTGACAAATACGTCGCCATTGTTGTCGACCGCTGTGAGCGTGAAAGTGCCCGTGGTTTGAAAGTTTTGGGGATTTAGCTCAAAGACCTCCCAGGCGAAAGCAATTGGTTTGTATACCACTTGGGTAAAGAGCGTGCCGGCTGCTGTAATACGGGCCGCACCAGCCGCCGGGATGGTCAAGCCAACGTCCGAAAGAGCAAGCAGGACGTCATCCACATCACCGAGGATCTGCCCAGTCGCAGAAGTACCGGACTGCTGCACGTACGATCCAATGTTGCTGGAAGCGGGAGAATTTCCCGTTCCA
>JANNYC010000132.1:0-3901 GCA_031409895.1 Planctomycetota bacterium | reverse complement strand
CCCGCCGACGCCGGGCGGACGGTGACGAAATTGAAGCTCGCGGAGCTGTTGATAACTCCAGTGCCAGTGTCGATCACCAAACGAAGTATATGCGGACCCGCAGCCAGATTTACATTCGACGCCGCAACGACGGTTACCATGTTGTCCGCACCGTTCGTGTCGGGGACGGCGACCGGTGGAGCGATGCTCGCGCCGTCGATCTCGATGTGGAAAGTTGCGCCTAGATCCGGACAAGCGACGCGTGCGTCGAAATCGTATTGCCCGCTGGCAGCAACATTGAGTGTGTACTCGAGGAATTCACCAGGTGCGGTGTTCGTCACACGCCGGCCACCGCTTTCCGGGTCTCCTGTAGTGGATACGTCGACGTCGATATTTTCGTCGCTGCGGAATCCCGGTTGATTTCCATTATTATCCACGGTCGTATCGTGGTACGCGATTCCTTCACCCCCTTTGTCGAACCGCACAGCCTTGATTTCCGTTGGAACCGTGGCGCTGATTAGGAAGGGCGTGAGGAACGGCATCTGATTCGAGAACGTCAGGTTTAGGGTGTACAACGAATCGCCAAAAATCCCTTTGACTCGCACAAAGTAGTTGTCGTCCGCAGCGGGAAGTATTACGCCGTGGAGCGGGCGGCTACCGAAGGCACCGGCCAAGGCCTCACCGGAATCAACGACGCCATCGCGATCGATATCGCGGATTACCTGGTAAGCCGTGTTCGGGGCCCCGCTGAGACTCGCCACCAACTCACCGGGATTGGCGACCGAAAAGCGGAAGAAGTCGTCGCGGTCGATAGCTCCAACAAAGTGATTAGGGCTGTTGATCGTATTGACAAGCGGGCCGAGATCAAGCGGTGGTGGTACGCTGGACAACGAATTGCCGGCCGTATCAAGCGAGATGACTCTCATGTTCACGGTATACGCCGCCGTGTTTGTTGAAAACGCGTTCAGGTAATACGTGCCGCGGACGTCAAGCCGGATACTAATCGGCGGTGGAGGAACGTTGGCGACCGGGGACGCCACGGCTGTCAGTACCTCGCCACTGTCGATTCGTTGATTCAGGTTGTCGTCCCGTATGAGCCGAAAGACGACGATGCCCGCCACATTGCTGAACTGACTGACGAACTGGAAGGGGCCGTTGTCGCCCAATTTGAATTTATAGAAATCATTCAAGTCGTCCATCTGAACGATAGGACCCCGACCGAGGGGATCGCTGAAAACTTGGGGGTCACCCAACGTGCCGATGTCGCGTGCGTCAGTTAGGCTGTTGCCTGCGCCGTCGGGTTTTGCATTGAACAGGGTGACGCGATAGAGAGTGCCCTCGTCCTGGATGAGAGCGTTCACGATCAGAAAATTAGCGACGCCGCCCGTGAGGGTGATTCGCTCAAAGCCACCGGTGCCAGCGCCAACGGTTTTGCTGAGCCGCTCCTCGGCTTGATCGAGCAGTCCATTGCCATTCGTGTCTTGACCGAGGCGGATCAAAAGCGGTTCGTTGTTCAGCTCCACTTTGACGCCAACTTGCCTGGTCGTTCCGAGCGTGAACTTGTAAACGTCGGTGTCGTCTTCCGGACCGAGAAATTCGAGGTTGCTGCCGCCCCCTTGAGAGATGGGCTGGGCGTTTGCCAAAATGTTGCCGACACGATCATGGACCAGCCGCAAGTGGTATGTCGGCGCACCGGCAATTCGCTCGACGAGGACGAAGTAAACTCCAGGCGTCAGAGTTCGCCCAATGAACTCCGGAGCGTTGCCCGCGTTGTTACTGCTCGCCAATACCTCGCCGGGGTCGATGACGCTGTCACCATTGTTCGAACGAATAAGCCTAAGTCCCGCATTCGTCCCGGCGGGCATTCCGGTCATTGCAACGTCAAAATCGGACTGGACGGCAATCTCGAATTTATAGAAGTCTAACGTATCGAACGCGCTGACCTGATCGGCGAGTTCCTTGAATACGAAGTTGCCGAGATTCTTCGCAGCACCATCCATCGTATTGCCCGCCAGATCCGTGTTGCGGTTGGACATGGAAAGCGTATACGGCCCTTCGCCGCTGATCCGCCGCACCTTGACGAAATAGGTTCCGGGGACCGTAAGTGGCGCGGCCGTTTCCCGTCCCGCCGGCACATCGTGGAAGATCACTCCGTTGTCGGAGGCGCGGACCAAATCCAGGACGAAGTTCGTCCCGGGAAGAATGACATCCGTCAACAAAGATTCGAAGACGAATGCACCGATTTCGACGGTCGTGAATTTGTAGATATCGACGGTGTCCACGGGACTGAGGTAATCGGAAAACGTCCTGATCGGATTATCCAGCGTCCCGATGTCGCGCGCCGTTGCCGTCGAATTTCCTGCGCCGTCGACAACCGTATACGTCGTGCGCAGGCGATAGTTGTCGGCTTGACCTACATTCGACGTTGACGGCGTAACAAATACTGCGATGCCGTAGCGGCCGGATTCAAGGATTCGGCTGACGATTTTCGTTGCGCCGCTCGTGATCTCGGTCTTGGTCTCTAGCTTCTCCAGGGAGCTTCCGCTATCAAACACACCGTTCCCGTTTGCGTCACGAAAAAGGGTGAAGTCCATCGACCCACTGGCAAGGACACCTGAAGTAACCTTGACTTCAACCCCCCCTTGTTTAACCAGATCGAACAAATACATGTCGACTTGGTCTTGGACCGGTACGGGTGAACCACCTCCGCCAATTCCGACGTATTCCTGGATATCGATTCCGGTCGCGGTTGAAAGTACGCCTAGATTGCGACCCTCGGTCGCGAGCGGATTGCCGCTGCTGAATTCGACGGACGCCGTGTCGGCGTGGATCGAAAGGTCGTAGCTTTTGAGTAACGATTTTGGTTCCTCAGCAGCGATAGCGATAAGGGGTCGATCCAGGCCGTATCCGACTTGGATGATGTAATTGCCGGCTGCCAGGCTGACGCGCACATCTCCGGTCGTGCCCTCGGGATATTCTTTCCTTGCCAAGGCAGTTTTGTTGCCAGTCAACTCATCGATTGAGCAAATCCCTAGGGATGCTCCCGTATCGTCGAAGAGGTTGGCCCTTTGGAGATCCGAAATCGCTGCGATTACGACTGCAGGTCGCGCGAGCGAAAACGTGAAGACGTCGGCAAGAATTCCTCCGACTTCACCGGGAACGATCGCCGGGAGCGTGGGCACGTTGTCATTTACGGCGTAGAGCTTTGCCGGGTCCGTAATGTTGCCGAGATCAAACCCCGCCAAAAGCACTCGCGGCTCCAACCGCTCGATGCCAAGTGAGCGAGATTGCTCGCGTGATCTCGGACGCGACTTGTTTTTCAAGTGCTTTGGAAAGATCAGGGTTGAAAGCGAGTCGCGATTGAATAGGCGCCTGATAAATGCCGACATGCTGTCAACTCCATGGAAGTTTCAGGACTGGATGTAATCGCCGCCCAAATTCTCGCTGTGCGCGGGTCTCCCGACCCGCTCTTTGTTCAACGGCAAGCCGCAGGCGCCGGTGTTATCTTTCGTCACCCGCCGTTGCCTGCGGCTTGCCGTTAAACGATTTGCTTCAAACCACATCCAACGTCCCCGCAAACATGAACGGATCGTTGTGACCCAGGTCGTCGCTGGCGGCGGCTTCGACGGTCCAATGGCCGCGGGCGCTCGCTTTGAACTTGATGTCGAAGGTAATAACGACGGTCGGGTCGCCAGGCCCATTGGCCGCGATGGTGGTTGTTTTCATGTACACGTTGGCAAGCGGGCTGCGGAGCACGCCGTACGATCCAACTTCCTTTGGGGTTTCGAATTTCCCGGTAATCTGGTTGTACAAGCTCATCGAATTGGTCGACTCGTCAAACCGGATCCAGATCAGCCTCCCGTTATCATCACGCAATTGCAGGTCAACTTGTTTGAGCGTCCGCCAGCCGCCGACAGGGACG
>JANNYC010000131.1:0-17059 GCA_031409895.1 Planctomycetota bacterium | reverse complement strand
CGTTCCGTCCTTGGCGACGCTGGACAGGGGAATGGCCAATTCCGCCGAAGCAGCTCCGCCGATCACTATTTCTAGAAATGCCGAGACGCCGGCACGTGCCCATGTCGTTGAGGCAAGGGCCTCGTGTTGTGGATCGGGCATCATTGTGAGTTGAATCGTCCGTCGTTCGGAATCGGCGGTTGGAGCCACGATGAGTGCCCCTTTGATCTCGGTTGACGAGTCGAGTGACCCACCCTGCGGAGCTACGACGGTTACCATCATGCCGCTCGCCAAATTCCCCATATCGCTTTGCAGTCCATTGGCCCGGAAGCATACCTGTTCGGGCTGGACCGTCGTCAGCACAGGCTTGTTCTCATCCACATACGATCCGCTGATTGCGGCGATGGATTCCACAACGCCAGGCGACAGTGCGACTACCTCAATCTGTGAAATGGTCTGCCAGTGCGGAACGGAATCGTGCGTGTCGACCAATACCGAAGTCGGTAGGCCGGAGAAAGAGGCTGCGGAGGCAATGAGAATCGATATCCGAGCCTGGGCAGCATCGAGATGCGCCTTGATCTCATTTTGCTTGACAACCAGTTCAGCTTGTTTCTCTAGGCTTCCGGCAAGTTCTGTTTTTGCGGCTGCCAGCGATCCCTTGGCTTCCGCCATATCCGAACCACGAACCGTGCCATTGGACTGAAGTCCTACTAGGGTCGCGACTCGTTCCTCCCACAAACTGACGGCGGACTGATTAGCCAAGAGGCGGACTTCAAGGGCGTCCATCAAGGGACCAATGCTCCGCGTTCCCGCCTCGGCGAGACGAAGTTGGGCTGTGGCCTCGGTTAGTTCTCCTTGCAGTTCACGCCAGCGTGGCGAATCGAGCCGAAAAAGCGGCGTACCTGACTCGACTTGTTGAAATTGTTGTATTAACAACTCGATCCTTCCGGCGACAGGCACGCGATACTCTCGCCGTGCCGTCGGCAACAATTCAAATCTGCCCGGAACGCGCAACGTGCGAGATACGACTCGCTTCTCAACACTTGCGAAAGTGATGCCAAGGTTTTGTCGCACGGAAGCGTTGATGTCCACGCGGTTGGTCGGAGGCGCCTGTGGTATCGCTTCGACCTTTGTGGACACCGGTGAGTCGGATTGTCGTTGGCAGCCAATGGACAAAGCGAAGAGCGCGAAAAGAGCGATCGAAAAGATCAGACGATGATTGCCCAGCGGACAATAATTCCGTCGACACGCGCAACGCACCAGCGGACAAGGGCGCCGAGATACTGCTTGGAGCCATTTGCTTTTTGCCAAACTGAATGAGACGCTGTGCTTCCACTTGAAAATAGACATGCCAATAACCGAATGTGGTTGAATGCTTGAACATGGTCACAAGGGGCAAAATTAGCGCCGAATAATCGCCAGATTGCCCAAGAAACTGATCGCTAATCGCAGCAGATCAAATGCGGAGAGTCCGCAGAGTTATGTAAAGCTTGGACGAGGACGCGCGCAGATCGGACGTCCCAAATCGCCCCCTTATTGCTTCACCATAGAAAGCGGCGATAGGTTGTGAGGCTGCCGCATCCAATCCAACAGGATGTGACTTCGCCTTAACGCAAAGCGTCGATCCAGATGCACTTGGAAACCAAACCACATCCGAATCGTGGTTTTTCTCCGGTGCCGAAAGCGCGCCTGGACCAACATCGGCATTGGGCGATTGGCTTAACTCGTCTTCATGGTGATGAGCGGGGTAACCATGATCATGAGTGTGCGACGCGTCCCCGATATGAACGTGCGGAACAGCGTTGTGTGCAATATGCTGCGCGGGCGTGTAATTTGCATGCACATGCGAAACGGGTACCACAAGGCGGCCGATAAGCCCCACGAGCACGAGTATCGTAACACCGCCACGAGTCATCGGTGACCTTTCGAATCTGAAATCGAGTTTCATCCAATATAGGCCACAGACATCGAAGGGTCAACGAATACTCTCGATTGGACTATCGTCGTTTCCCTATCCCGTGATTGATCCAGGTTCACGGCCGATTCTTGCCGACGCAAAATTTAGCTCAAGGATCAGTTTTTTGAACGATAAACTTTGCGTTTGCTTCGTCCGAGGTTGGGCTTAACTAAGTTTCACTCACGCGATTGGAATGGACGGAAGCGACCACTTAGATAGGGGCAACGGTTGGCGGACGACAAGGAAGCACCTCGCTACGCTAGCGATCAAGTGCTATGAGCGAATTGAATTTGGTTGCACTATCGGGAACTAGAATTCCGATTCTACACATTAGACTGAAACAATTTTTTCGGAATTCGCCAAAATGTTTTCTTATCGATCCTCCCTCCTAAACGCGATCTTTGCGACGGTCGCAATTTTAACTTTGGGCATCGACCCTGCGCTGGGGCAACAAGCTGGCCAGAGAATTGCTGGCGACGGCAATTTGTTTTCACAGATTGGCTGGACGCAACTAAGCGATCAAGCGAAAAGTGAGAGTCCATCGATTGCGCAATCGCCCTCCAATGATTCCCTCAAACCGGCCGGCGCTTTTGATGGGACTCGATCTCATCAACCGCTGACATTGGCAGCCGTCGAAGCCATGGCGTTGGCGGCCCACCCGGCAATAGGCGAGGCAGCCGCAAGGGTCCAAGCCGCGCAAGGGCGGTGGCTTCAATCGGGATTGCCGTTCAATCCAGAGATCGGATACTCCGGACAGCAGTTGGGAAGTGGCGGCCAGGCCGAGCAGCACGGAATCGTCCTTGCGAAAAAATTTGTGCGTGGCGGAAAATTGGAACTGAACAGGGCCGTCGAATGCGAAGAAATACATCTGCGCAACGCAAAGCTGGCTCGGCAACAACAGCGAATCATTACCGACGTTCGAATTGCCTACTATCAAGTTCTGGCGGCTGGACGACGGCTGGAATTAGCGCGCCAATTGAATGACATAAACTCGCAGGCGCTAAGAGCCGCGGAGTCGTTGGCCCGCGCGAAGGAGGGGAGCAGGGTCGATGTGCTCCAAGCCCAAATCGAATTGGAGACTGTAGCGGCCGCTCTGCATCAAGCCGAATTTGAGGCCACCAGTGCCTGGAGACGTCTGGCAACTTTAGTCGGTCAACCCGATTGGGGATTTCAACCACTCGATGGGTCCCTCGAATCTCGCGACGACCCGCTTACGTTTGACCAAGCATGGCACTCGCTAGAGGCGGAAAGTCCCGAGATCTTGCTCGCTCAAATCGCCGTCGAAAAGGCATGTCGACAATTGCGGCGGCAACAGGTCGAATCGGTTCCGGATTTGGATGTGCAAGCAGTCCTTCAGCATGACAACGGCACGGGCGGAATGGACGGCAACCTGCAAGTCATGTTCCCGCTACGAACAATCAATCGCAACCAGGGAGGAATTCAAGAAGCGTCCGCCCATGTGATGGCGGCACGCCAAGCCCTCGATCGAAAACGATTGGAATTGCGGACGAATCTCGCTGAGATTTTCGCGATTTATGAGACAGCGCTGGATCAAGTAAGTCACTACAGCGAGACGATTTTGCCAAAAGCCGCCGAGAACCTGGACTTGGTACGCCGTGGCTATGAAGCAGGTGAATTCAGTTTTGTCGAAGTCCTCTTGGTTCAGCGAACGTATGCCGAGAAAAGCTCAATCTATCTCAAAGCACTCGGCGAATTGTGGACACGCAAATTAGAAATCGAAGGACTGTTGCTCAAAGACAGTCTTCGCGATTTCGAATAGGGACATCAACTCGAGCACGGAAATATTGGAGCCTCAAGCTTGGGCTTCGCCCATTATTCAATTCGCAGGTGGAGTCCTTTGACCGAATTGAAAAATATTAATACGCCTGGTCCCAAATGGATCACCGCAGCTTTGATCGGTCCAATCCAGCCCGTGCCAGCGCCGACATTGCCGCCAACTTCAAGCGGATTGAGGATTGTGACGCGTTTCCCGGCCCGTAGGCGTGGCCGAAGAGCTAATCCTCGTTCACCTACCGCGCCGTAATTCCAATGCAAAACAAATGCTTTTCGCCGCGCAGGAATATCTCCTCCCCTTCGATGGCTGCTGACGCACTGATGGATTCGTCGAGTCGATTCACGGCGATCGTTTTTGGAGTCTGTTCGTGGCTGAGGACCAGCGTGGTTCCCGATAAGTCGGTCACATAGACATTGCCATTGGCCGCGACCGGCGATGCATAAATATTTCCGAGTTCACCAAGTCGAAAAGGCCCCGGTTGGTCCTTTCCACTCGGACCGTGCACTCGCGTCATGATATTTTGGTAGTGGGACAAGAAATAGAGGAAGTCATCATAGAGCAGCATGGAGGGGACGTAGGGCGAATTTCGGGTGCGAGTCCATGTCACATGCTTGGTGTCGGTCAGATCACCGTGGGCATCTTGGAGGTTGATTGCGATTAGGATTCTTTTTTCGTAACTGCTCCCGACATAGAGCGTCCCGTTCGCATAAACGGGGGTTGCCACAACGTTGGAAGACATTCCTCCACATTCCCAGAGAATTGTGCCAGAATCGAGATCGAATCCGCGAACTCGGTTGGTTCCGCAGACGACGATTTGTGGACGTACAACTCCTTCGCTGTCCTTGCGTTCAATGACGATTGGAGAACACCACGAAGTATCCTCATTACGTTCCCTGCGCCAACGGTTCTTGCCGGTTCGCTTGTCCAACACCACGAGAAACGAACCATCCTCGTGATCCCAATTCACAATGAGCGAATCGCCGTAAAGGGTGGGCGACGACCCGTGACCATGGCCATGCTTGGTGTGCATTGGGCCGAGATTTCGCTCCCACACAATTTCCCCGCGCAAGTTGAGACAGTAGACTCCTTGGGCGCCGAAGTGAGCAAAGACAAATTCACCATCGGTAACTGGAGAGGCGGAGGCCAAACTAGCCGTCATGTGCCCCGCTTCGAGTGGAACTTCTTCACGAACCACTGTTTTCCATAAAATGGTTCCATCGCGCCGATCGACGGCGATCACAACGAATTGATAATTGCTATCGATCGGCAAATTGTCGTGCTCGCCGGGTCGGCCGCTCATTTGAGGGGACAGTTTTGGGCCGATAGGAATAGCGGCGGTTACAAACACATGATTATCCCAAAGAACCGGTGAACTATGCCCCTTCCCAGGTAATTCGGTTTTCCAGCGAATGTTCGTCGTGCTGGACCATTCCACCGGCGGCTTGGCGTCGTAGGACACTCCTGTCCCCGAGGGGCCACGCCATTGATTCCATCGCGAGGATCGAGCAGATTTGCTGTCTTGCCCTTGAGTCGCACCGGCCGCCGCGGGACCGGGGGGTGTTGGCGACTGGGCCAGGGCGAACGACGACGACGTTGCCAAGCAGAAGAGGATCGCTCGAGTGGTGGCTCTCATGGTCTAAATTTCTCAAAAGTCTTACCGTTGAATTTGTATGCCCCGGCTTCGTGTGTGCCAAGCCAAAGGTCGCCACGGTTGTCTTTGTAGATGGAGAACAGCGTGACATCTTTGTCACCATCCTTGACAGGATAATGAGTCATGTTCTTTCCATCGTACCGCCACACGCCTCCGCCAAACGTCGCCATCCACAAGTCCCGGTTGTTGTCTTCCGTGATGGACATGAAGTAAAAGAACTTCTCTCGAAGCGAGGTGCCTGAAAGGTCCATCCCCGTCTCTGTCTTGTAGGTGATCTGGCCGTTGTTCAGTCCCGCCGCGCCGTTCGGCTTCACGTTGTAACGAAACTGCGTGTTGCAGAACCAGAATGCCCCGTTTTTGTCTTCGAAGATTGAGCGTATGCCGAACATGCCGCCGCCATCGATTTCCGTAAGATGGTCTTCATACATCCAATCCAGGTGTTTGCCATCGAAGCGGCAGATGCCGAAGTTCGATGTGCCGAACCACATGTTGCCCTTGCGGTCTTTGTAGACGCAGTACACCTCATAGGGGCTCCATGGCAGGTTTGGATGCTGCGCGTAGAACTCATCCTCGCGCGGGTGCTTTGGGAACTTCAGGTGGTAAAGCGTCTTGCCGTCGTAGCGATACGGCCCCTTCTGTCCGGTTTGCCATGGAAGCCACACATCATCCGGATCCAACACCCATCCCTCGTCCGGCGAGTCCATCACCGTCACAGGCAGCGTGACGAATCGCTGCCCGTCGTATTTGCTGACACCGTCCAATGTGGTAATGAGAATATCGCCTGACTTGTGCTGCTGGATGCCGCGGATGCGGTCGTTGCATAGCCCGTCTTTGGTTGTGAAGTGCGTCGTGGTCGTGCCGTCGAAGCGATAGATGCCTTGTCCATCACTTCCAAACCAATAGTTGTCCTTCGCGTCCTGGAACACATACCAGATGCCCTTGCTCATTTCTGAGACAGTGTGATTGACATCGAGCATGAGCGTGTGCTCCGTGGTGGTGCCATCGATGGACCAGACGCGTTGGTGCAGGTTGCCGTCTTTTTCGAAGTCGAAGCGCACGGTGCGCGCGACGGCCTGGTCACCTTCGTAACCCTTCAAGTCGAGTTGCAGTCCCCCCACGACGCCGCCTTTTTCATCGAGCGCGGTCACGTCGCCCTCGTACACGCCGCTCTGCTCCCCCCAGTTCGACAGCGCGAGGCAGCGCAACTTATTGGTTCCCGTGTGGTGGTAGAAATAGGCATCGAGCACGTGCGTGGGTTCGCCGTTCCCGCGCAGCGCAAACGAGCGTGCGTAGATCGCATCGATGTACGGGATCCACTCGAAGGTCGACTCGATGTGGACGGCATCTCCGCCCCCCTCGCGCCAATCCGCCTTCTGGACCGTGGCGTCCCAGATGTGACCGACGAGCGATTCGAAGGCCTTCAGGTGCTCCGAGGGTTTCGGCACCTCTTCGCTGGTGCGCGGTCGCGGCGCGGGTGGCCCCTTGGAACGGAAGTGGTCCCACTCGTTCATCGGCTTGAGGCCGTCCGGGCCGGTCGCCTCCAACAGTACGTCGTGGTATTTGTCGGGACCGTCGAAGGTCCAACGCAGTCCCAGCTTGCGGAGACCGCTGGTCTGGTAGAGGTCGAAGACGCCGTCCGCGGTCTCACCCTCGAACTTGATCGTGCCTTCGCTCACGCCGCGACCAACGCCGGGAACATCAGGATGCAGGTTCAGCAGGCAGACCTGCTGCCGACCTGGGTGCCAGTACACGACCTCCAGCTCGCGCCACGGATCGCCCGCCGCATCGAGTCCATCGGTCATCACGCGCATCGAGTACTTGCCCGGACCCCAGTGCCAGGTGTCGAACATGCTCGTCCCGCTCGGAAACGTCACCCGCCACTCGCCGGGCGCCATGCGCGCGAAGCTCGCCATTGGGTCGGCGACCTTGGCGGGCGCGAGCTTCTGCGCCGGTTTGGCGTCCGGACTCTTGTCCTGAGCGGCGGTGCAGGCGGACAGCGCGGCCATGAGAGAAAGGGCGAAAAAGGTGTGATGGTGTCGCATGGTTCGGCCCAGTTACAAAAAACAAACAGGATGACAGGGAAAAAGTACAAACGGTAATTTCATTCTAGGCGGAGAACGACGCGAAACCCGCAGTTGGCGAGACGGTGGGGCGCGGTACCCCAGGTGCGGCGTGCACAGCGGCAGTTCACCGCCCGGTCGTAAAGAGAACCGCCCCGTACGACATGCCCTTCGCCAGTCGACGGCCCAAGTGGATCGACGCGGCGCGATTCCTTGTAATAGTCTTTGCCGTACCAGTCCGCGCACCACTGCCAGACGTTGCCGTGCATGTCGCACAGGCCCCAAGAGTGCGGGTGGTCGCGCTCGTAAGATCCGACACTTGTGGGTCGCCCGAGAAATGGCCCCTTGGCTTGGGTGCCGTAAGGATTTCTCCCGTCGCAGTTTGCCTGAGTCCCGTTGCATTCGTCTCCCCAATGGAAGACTGTCATTTTGCCGCCGCGGCAGGCGTATTCCCATTCGGCCTCGGTGGGCAATGCGCATTTACGCCCCTGCGGGTCGCGCTGCGTTAGTTTGTCGCAAAAGGCATTCGCGTCGTCCCAAGTCACCCGCTCGACCGGAAAATTGCGTGTATCCATGCCCTTCACTTCGTCCTTATCACCACCTGCGGCACTGTTCCCGCTCGGGTTTTTACCTATGATCGCCTCGTATTGTTCCTGTGTGACCGGGTATTTGCCGAGATAAAAATCCTTGCTGATTTCCACCTCGTGTTGGAATTCTTCGTCTTGTCGGCCCTTTTCACCGGCCGGCGAACCCATCTTGAACGTCCCTTTCGGGATGCGGACGAATTCCATTTTCACGCCGTTGCCCAACTCGATGGTTACTTCCTTCCCGACCTTGGCAGTTTTGGTCGTTCCGGGAGACTTGCCCTGGGCTGGTAGCGGAGTCGAGGTGGTTGCGGAGAAATTGGTAAAGGTCGTGCCGTCGTAGCGGCATGCACCCGCGTCGACGCTGCCGAACCAAATGTTCCCGGTCTTGTCTTCGAGCATGCAATAGACGGTGGCGCTGCCCAGGCCATCCTTTTGAGTGAAATGCTTGAAGGACTTGCCGTCATATCGGCTCGCGCCGCCTCCCCGGCCGTCGGGAAACGTCCCGGGATGCCCCAGCCAAATGTTTCCCGCCTTATCGACGATCATCGAGCCGACAAAATCATCCAACATCCCTTCTTTGGAAGTGAACGCCTCCACCGTCTTGCCGTCGTAACGGAAGGCCCCCTCCTGGCCGCCAAACCAAAGGTTCACTGATCGGTCCACAAGCGACGAGCGAATATTCACAAACGATCGTCCGACTTGGTCAGCGAGATTGGAAAACGATTTGCCGTCGTAAGAGCAAACGCCGCCCTGAGTTCCAAACCAGATTCGCCCCGAAGCATCTTGGGCGATCGTGTAGACAGAGTTGTCGACGAGACCCTCCTTCGTGGTGAAGTTGGTCATCGATTTGCCGTCGTAACGACTGACTCCGTTTCCGGTGCCGAACCAGATATTTGCCTCGCGATCTTCGAAGATCCACATGACGTCGTTGTTGCCCAGACCCTCTTTTTCAGTGAACTTCGTAAACGATTTTCCGTCATAGCGCGACGCGCCGCCGGTGATGGAGCCGAACCAAAGTGCGCCCGATCGATCCTCGAGCAGCGAAAAGATGCGCGTATTCGCCAATCCCACTTCGTCTGAAAAGTTCGTAAAGTCTTTACCGTCGTAGCGAATCGGGCCGGCAAACGTGGCGAACCAGATGTTTCCAGCGCGATCTTCCCGAATGTTGCGAATGATCACCTGCGGCATGGTCGAGGTCGACTTGGCCGCAGTCGGCGTGAAGTAAGGATCGCGATTCGCCGGCTTGGCGTCCGGGCTCTTGTCCTGCCCAATGGAACAGACGGCCAGCGCAACGATGAAGGGCAGGGCGATGAAGGTGTAATGGTGTCGCATTGTTCCGCTCGAAAGATGGGATGACACATCCAGCCTCTTGACTCGGTGGTCAGACGCCCCGACCACGGGACGCGTATGCTGGCGGCTTGCTCATTCTCAGTTTATTGCAGCTTCGATTGCAAGAGCGCGGCCGTCACATTTACGAATCAGTTACGCACTGGTAACACTCGCATTCGAGAATGGCTGCAAAACGAGAGTCGTGCGCTTGCATTGGGGTAAACTCGCAAACGCAAACTAAGCGTTTTGGCGAGCGAACGGCGGGGCGACTGAATTTGAACCAGTGGCCTCTAGGTACCGAACCACGGCGTTGCCTAATTGCTGAATAGATGGGATTTGTTTCGCATTTGTGGCCCGTCGGACAACGCGCCTCCCTCGGATTCGAAGGATTCAACGGAAGAGCCATCGTCTGTCATAGGATGGGCTTGCGGCTCGTCCGCCTCCAATGTCCGCGATTGAATTTCGTCCCGCTTAACGAAGCGATTATGCCTGTCCTTTTTCTGGGGTTGAATCGAGAATCGCTCCTGCAGAATTTGCAGCATCGATTGTTGCAGCAAGTCAGCAGCCAGCCGTCCGACCACTTTGGCCACGGCCGGTGTCATTCGGTCTGCGACCAGTCGCAAGTCTAGCGGCGCATTCCCTTTCTCGCCAGCAAGTGTGTTTTGGTAAAACCAGCGGGTGATCGTGATCGGACCAAAGCGCGTGTCGATCCGGTGTCTGGTTTTCCGGTTTCGCCGATACGTGGCGTTTTGCCAGCGGATTCGCGGCGGAGCCTGGTCGGCTCTCCCGGTTTCCAGACTGGCCAGGATGAACTGCAGGATCTGCCGTCCGATCTGGCGAAGGATTTTCTCCAGCCGATGCTCCCGCTGACAAGTGGCAACAGGCGTGATTTCACTGGCGGAAAAAAGATTGTGCCGCCACCACCAGCCGCCAGAGAAGCGAGATCAAGAGGACCAAAAACTTCGGTTGACAGCACCCCATCAGCACTTTCAAATCACCCGGACAAGCAATACATTGATTCTCGCGTTCATTGCTTTCGTGTTCTTTATGGTGAAACAAAAAAAGCATTGGGGCACAAACGCCCTTTTTTCTAAATACCAATTTCTCAACTGCTACCACACGGACTGCATCCGATACGACTTTCATGTCAGTACAACGCACATTTCAAATCTGGATGATTATTCTGTCGACAACATTGTCGTGGTCCGCGATCGGTCACGGTCAAGACGTACAATACAATCGAGACATCCGTCCGATCTTGTCGGACAACTGTTTCAAATGTCATGGCCCTGACCAGCGGCTCCGCGAGGCTGAGTTGAGGCTGGACGATCGCGCCGTTGCAATCGAACGTGGGGCTCTTGTTTCAGGCGAGCCGGACGAGAGCGAAATCATTGCGCGAATTGAATCGGGCGATTCTGATTCCGTGATGCCCCCGCCCGAATCGAACAAATCATTGACCACACAGCAAAAAAAACTGCTGCGAAAATGGGTCGAGCAAGGAGCCAAATACGAAATCCATTGGTCGTATTTGCCACCAACCCGACCGCAGATTCCTGCCGCCTCGGCCGAAACGCAATCGCCAAATCCAGTCGATCGATTTGTGGCATCGCAACTTGCCGTTCATAAGCTCGCAGCGAATGCCGAAGCCAACCGCGCGACGTTGCTGCGACGATTGAATCTCGATTTAGTTGGGCTCCCACCGACGCTCGAAGAACAACAGGTGTTTCTGGCTGACAATTCACCCGATGCCTACGCACGAGCCGTCGATCGATTGCTCGCATCGCCTCATTTCGGCGAACGGATGGCGATCTCCTGGCTGGATGTCGCACGATACGCGGACACGGTCGGGTATCACGGCGACCAAAACCAAAATGTATTTGCGTATCGCGATTGGGTGATCGACGCGATCAATCGAAACATGCCATTCGATCGATTCACTGAATACCAACTTGCCGGAGACTTGATCGAGAATCCGACGAACGAGTCGCGAACCGCGTCTTGCTTTAATCGACTGAACATGATGACGCGCGAAGGAGGGGCTCAGCCGAAAGAGTACATCTCCAAATACTCGGCAGATCGCGTGCGAACCGTCGCTGGTGCTTGGTTAGGATCGACGCTGGGCTGCGCCGAATGCCACGATCACAAGTATGATCCGTTTTCGACTCGCGATTTCTATCAGATGTCCGCGTTCTTTGCCGACTTGAAGCAGTGGGGCGTTTATCAAGACTACGGATACACGCCAAATCCCGATTTGAAGGGCTGGACCAACGACCATCCCTTTCCCCCCGAGATCGTCGTGCCGGTTCCGTACTTGGAGCGGCGACTGGCTAAACTGCAGGAGGAGCGAGATCGATTGGCATTCGAAGCCGTTCGCAAAGGGGAGAATGACAAATCCAAATTTGCGGAACGTTCGGAATGGCGAGCCACATTGGCCGAGTTCCTCGGACGTAACGCGACCGGATGGGAACCGACGACGGCTTCGCTGGTCGGTCCCGTCGAAGGCCTGACGATGGAATCTGCCGCCGACAGTTCGCTGATTCTAACAGGAGAGAAGATTGACGATGTTGTGTTGAGCGTTTCCAACGTCTCGCACACAATCGCCACGATCCGTTTCGAGTTGCTTGAGAATCCAGAAGAACCAAGTCAGATATTTGCCAAGCCCAATCAAACCGCCAACCTTCAGTTCACGTGGGAGACGGTGGCCGCCGACGGTAAGAAGACGCCACTCGCGATTCATTTTTCGGATGCGAAAGAGAAAGTCCCCGTTTACTTTAACAACAGTCAGTTGCTAGGCATCGGAAATCTTTGGCGCGTTCCGGCACAAAGCTCCCCCGGTTCTTCGGCTTGTTGGATCTTGGACCGACCACTCCGACTTGAGAATGGCGATTCGCTATCTATCTCGATCAAAGAAAATTCCGCACGCCATTTTCGAATCAGCTACTCACCGCTTGTGCCGGCCGATGCAAGCCAGCCTGATCAATGGTCAAGCGAGTTGGATGGATTGCAGCGCGACGCACGGCAATCGGAATTCACCTCCGCAAGTCTTGTGCGTCAGTGGGTATTGACGGCACTGCAAGCTGACCAAGAGCGCAGCGCATTGCGGAAACTCGAACAACAAATTCGCGAATGTCGAAATGGCGTCACGCCGGTACAGGTTTCCGAACCGCAATCACCATTGGAAACAAGGGTCTTGCTGCGGGGGAATTGGCAAGATGAATCGGGAGACGTGGTTCTGCCAGCCGTTCCACACTTTTTGCCACAGGTCGCTGCCAAGAACGATCGCCGATTAACGCGTCTCGATTTGGCTCACTGGTTGACCGCACCGGAAAACCCATTGACCGCGCGCGTGCAGATGAACCGGTTGTGGAAGCATTTTTTCGGTGAGGGACTCAGCCCTGTCCTCGACGATCTGGGAATCCAAGGCCAGTATCCATCGCATCCGGAACTACTCGATTGGCTTGCCATAGAGTTTCGCGAAAGCGGCTGGGATTTTAAACACATGGTTCGGTTGATTGCCATGTCGACCACGTATCGGCAATCGAGCCAGCCGTCGGCCGAAGCCCGCGAACGGGATCCAAAGAATTTGTGGCTCTCGCATCAGAACGCACGAAGGCTAGAGGCGGAAATCATTCGTGACAATGCGCTCGCTGCGGCTGGGCTGATCAATCTGGACATCGGCGGCCCGCCGGTTTTTCCTTATCAACCGCCTGGTTATTACGAGCATCTTCAATTTCCAGACCGTGAATATCAAAACGACGCGGACGATCGCCGATTCCGCCGAGGTGTTTACATGCACTGGCAACGGACTTTCCTTCATCCAATGTTAGCCAATTTTGACGCGCCTCCACGCGAGGAATGTACTGGGATGCGGAATGAAGCCAATACGCCGCTGCAAGCGTTGACTTTGCTCAACGATCCGGCATTCGTCGAAGCCGCCACGAGCATGGCAGAAAACAATCTGGCCACCGACGGTTTGGATGATGCCACACGTATCGGCAAGCTATTTCAAGCCGCATTGGCGCGGAGCGCGAGCCAAGCCGAAATTGCCGCGATGAAGATTTTTTTGGAAACGCAACGTGCAGCATTTAAGGCCGACCCCGAATCGGCGGACCGGTTCACAAAACGCATTGAGATTGATGTTGAAAATGCGACCGACAAGGTCGAGCTGGCATCTTGGGCCAGCGTTTGTCGGGTCATACTCAATCTGCACGAAACGATAACGAGGTATTGAGGATGAACCAAGATTCCTTCGCCACCATCTACGCAGCCCAGCAACAAACCAATTTGCAGCGGCGCACATTTCTCGCTCGCACCGGTTTGGGCATGGGAGGGGTGGCTCTTGGCATGTTGCTCGGTCAGCGTTCGTCGCGAGCTGACGACGCTATCGCACTAACTGGTCGCGATTCGCTGCCAGGATTTCATCACGCGCCTCAAGCCAAACGGATCATCCACTTGTGTATGGCCGGTGGGCCATCGCAGCTTGAAAGCCTTGACTACAAACCAAAACTAACGGAACTCGATGGTCAGCCCTTTCCCGATTCGTTTACCGCGGGCCAGCAATTGGCTCAATTGCAAAACACGCCGCTCAAAGTTTTTGGGACGCAATTCCCTTTCCAAAAATACGGTCAGTCGGGTCAGGAAATCTGCGAGCTGTTCCCCTATATCGGCTCGATCGCGGACGACATCTGCATTCTTCGTTCGCTGCACACCGAGCAAATCAATCATGATCCGGCACATGCCTTCATGAATTCCGGTTCGGTCATCAAAGGCCGGCCGAGCATGGGATCGTGGTTGTTGTATGGGCTCGGTAGTGAAACCGAGAACTTGCCAGGCTTCGTTGTTCTTACGTCGATCAGCAAATGCGGCGGCGCTCAGCCGATCTCCGCACGGCAGTGGTCCGCCGGCTTTCTCCCCAGCCGATATCAGGGAGTCCAATTTCAGTCCAAGGGCCCAGCCGTCCATTACATCGGCAATCCCGAAGGTGTTTGCCAGAGCATGCAACGGCAAGTGATTGACGAAATCAACAACTTGAATCGCTTGTCAGCCGAATCGCATTTCGATCCCGAACTGGAAACTCGGATCAGTCAATACGAACTGGCGTTTCGAATGCAGACGTCGGTTCCCGAACTCTCCGATTATGCTGCTGAGAGTCAGGAGACGTTGGATTTGTACGGAATCAAGACGCCGGGTGACGGCAGTTTTGCATCCAACTGCTTGATTGCCAGACGGTTGGCCGAGCGGGGTGTGCGGATGATTCAACTCTATCATCGGTCTTGGGATCACCACGACAACATCAAGGTCAACATGCCTATTGCCGCGAAGGATGTTGATCAGGCGAGCGCCGCGCTGGTTGCCGATTTGAAACGGCTCGGGATGCTGGACGACACGATAGTCATTTGGGGGGGCGAGTTTGGCCGGACGCCGATGGGACAGGGAAACGGCCGCGATCACCACATCCTTTCGATGGCGGCTTGGATTGCCGGAGGCGGTTTCAAAGGCGGTATGACGTACGGTGAAACCGACGAACTGGGTTACCGGGCGGTAGTCAATCCGGTTTCCATTCACGACTTGCATGCCACGATGCTGAACCAATTCGGCATCGACCACAAACAACTCACTTACCGCTACCAAGGCCGCGACTTTCGCCTGACCGACGTCTTCGGCGAACTGGTCCATCCGATAATCACTTGAAGCCGAGTAGTGTGTCATTAAGTGTTGCACTCTGTTTGGTCGCGTTTCTGCTAAGTAGCTTTATTGTGCTTGTGATGCACAGTCGGCCACCTTCGGGCGAGGTCATACTTGAACCATTTGAACGTCATGTGCTCGTCGCGTTGGACGTCCAAATAGCGAATCCCCATATAAATGAAAAAATCGCTAGTATTTTCCTGGATACCGTCAAACAGTTCTTGGCTAATTGGTTCGTCGCTAAAAATAACGCCGCCCACATCGTCGCCAGGCTGAATAACTGTTTCTCACGCTTTAGCCGCGACCAGTCGTTCAAGGATTTCGTGAACTTTCGCCGCGCAATCGGAGTTGGTTTCGCACTCATAGGTTCCGCTAACGGCGTTGACAACAAATGCCGGAGTCTCGCCTGTATTGGTTATCGACAGCATGCCGTTAATGGGCCGCCCAGGAATCAAAAGCAGTTCTTGTTTTGCGGACACGCCGAGCCAAGGCCGCTTTTCAAGTCTCATTTCGTCGATGATCTCCTTTGTCTGCGCCTTCTGCTCGATCATGATTTTGTTTTGGTCGTCCATGATCCTGCATTGGTCGGCAAATATTCGCGATTGCCTTCGCATGATGCACATTTGGCAAATTGCGACGACGACAAGCAACGTGTTGAGCCCGATCAGCCAAATGTTGCTGTAGTCAAAGGTCGACCGCTGGGTATTTTCTATGCCGCCTTCATTCCGGTTATTCCCGTTAGTTATTTGGGAATCTTGCTGATCGATCGCGGGCGTCGTTTGTTTGGCATTGCGATAATCGTTTGCGCTTTGATCGGGTTTGTAGGGGTTCAGATTCTGTTCGTTTTGCGTGAGTGCCCCGATACCTGGAATTGGTGGCTGTAAATTCGCACAAAATATCGTGATGCCACAAAAGATTAGATTCACAATGGATCCTCGACTAAGTTTGCGTCTGCTGATTGCTTGTCCGTAAGCGGCACTCTACTGCTAGCCCGAAAGAGGGGCTAGCCTTTAGACTGAACTCCATTCGGGTAAGGCGGCTGATCGCCGCCGAATTAGCCCACCGTGGCGCAGACGACTGCCGATCATGTTTGGACTGTGCGAGAATTGATCGAGCGAACAGTTAATTCGTAAGCAACAAATTGGATTCGCAATGTACGAGTGCCCGCGATGCCACAAAAACTCTTTAGCTCACGATTTGTACTCGGATAATATCGTCCATGTCTTTGACTTCAAATGCACCAACAAGGACTGCGGCGGATTGTTTAAGGGGGTAACGAAATTCAATGACGAGTTTTCCAGGGTCACCATAAAGGCGATCGACCGCGAGACAGGGATTGCTTATGAAATTGAAGAACGCCCGATATCGTGGGTGCAATAGTTAATCGGGCACTACCCAACAACCAAGAGGAAGTCGCGATGAAATGCCCTGTCTGTGGCGAAGACCTACCGCTGGGAGTGGAAAATCTCATGTTGTTCGATCAATTCGAAGTCAAATGTCGCAATTCGAAATGCGCGCACAAGTTCAAAATCAAGTTTGATCGCAAGAAGGTGATCGTCGATGCAATAGATCGCGAAACAGGAATCTCGCACCGCCTGCGTCCCGTTCGCGACAACGACGGGAACAAAAGAAAGCCCAGTAACACTTAATGACACACTACCTATTCATGGCTGTAGCTTAACATGGCCCGTCATGTTCCACCAAACTTCGTGCTCCGGATCACGCGCGCGGTTGCAAGGTTAAGTGTTCGAACTGGAGTGCAGCGATCGCAGTTCCATTGCCGTGCCGCACAGCGCCCTCAACCGCTTGCGGAGTCGGTAAATCGGGACGAACCAGGCGTTGGCCAATCTATTCCACAACTCGAGCCGGCTTGGTCGTAAGCGCACGACGAAGTGCAGGTTGACGCGAGGGTTATCCTGAGGGCACGAAAGATTCGTGTATTCAGGAGAAGGCGATGAAACGAAATTCGCGTGAGCGGTGGGGCCAGGTGGTTCGAGAGCAGGCGGAGAGTGGGTT
>JANNYC010000130.1:0-71187 GCA_031409895.1 Planctomycetota bacterium | reverse complement strand
AGTCTGGCAATGGTCCATGCTTGCGAAAGCCGATCTTGTGACAAGTAACAATCAACTGGAGAGCCGGATGCGGGAAATCCGCCAGTCCGGTTCGGTGGGAGGGGAGCCGCAATTCATTGCGGCTTCCCTACCTCAATCTTTATTCCCAAGCCTTTGCGCGGGCCGCCGAATGGCGTAAATTGTCGGCAACGGAGAGGTCGAATGCTGCCGTTCGATCAACCTTAAATTCGCCGTCAATTTTGCTTTGGAGCCCAAGTGACGATTCAACCGGTAGGCAATGTACGATTGATCGCAGATTTAGAATGCGTCGTGGCGGACCCAACGGGAAATGCATTTGAGCCGCAGGCCATCGTCGTTCTGTGCCACGGTTTCGGCGCACCGGGAACGGATTTGGTCGATTGCTGCCAAACGATGTGGGAGTTGCATCGCGCGGAACTCGGTCGCGTCAGATTTGTTTTTCCTGCGGCACCGATTTCGTTGGACCCGACGGGCCTCTATGATTCGCGAGCTTGGTGGCCACTCGATATGGAACGATTGAATGAAATGATTGCGGCGGGCGAATTCCGCGACTTGCGAAATGACAAGCCGGCGTTGCTCGAAACGCGCCGGGCTCAAATGACGGGGTTGATCGATCAACTTTTGGCGGAAACGAATCTGGATTATTCGGCGGTCGTGCTGGGCGGTTTTTCTCAAGGTGCCATGCTGATGACAGACGTTGCGTTGCACTTGAAGACTCCGCCCGGTGGCTTGATCGTTTGGTCGGGAACGCTTTTGAATGAAGCGGAATGGAAATCGGCAGCGGCACGGCAGATGAAATTTCCGATTTTCCAAAGTCACGGTCGATACGATCAAATCTTGCCGTATGCTGCGGCCGAATGGCTGCACGAAGTTTTCGTGGGCGCTGGTTTTTCGGCAAAGTTCACATCCTTCGACGGGATGCACGAAATTCCAATGGCCGCGATGCGCGGCGCGGCGGCACTCGTAGCCTCCGTCGCGCAATGCAATTAAGCACGACTGACTCAACTGGTTCCTACCGCATGTCAGAAAAAAAATATGATCGCGACGAAATTGCTCGAAATTGGCTGCCACGCTACACCGGTATGCCGATTGAAAACATCGGCGACTACGTGCTGCTGACGAACTTCAGTTATTACGTCGACCAGTTCGCGGCCAAGTTCGGCGTCCCAGTAACAGGCCGCGGACGACCGATGCAAGCCGCTTCGAACAACAGCGGCCTCACGATTATCAATTTCGGAATTGGCTCGGCCAATGCCGCCACCATCATGGACTTGTTGTCCGCCCGCAAACCGCGCGGCGTTTTGTTTTTGGGCAAATGTGGCGGACTAAAAGCTTCGACCGAAATCGGCCATTTCATTTTGCCGATCGCCGCGATACGCGGCGAAGGAACGAGCCTAGACTATTTTCCGCCCGAAGTTCCCGCGCTGCCATCGTTCAAATTGCACAAATTCATCTCCGATCGGATCGTGGAGCGACATCTCGAATATCGAACCGGAGTTATCTACACGACCAATCGACGCCTGTGGGAGCACGATGACAAATTTCGCCAGCGGCTGATCGATCTGACTTGCATTGGGATCGATATGGAAACCGCGACGGTCTTTATTGTGGGTCATCACAACGCCATCGCCCGCGGTGCGCTGCTGCTCGTTTCCGACGTGCCGATCACGCCCGACGGAGTGAAAACGGAAGAATCCGATTACGCCGTGACGCAAAAATGGGCCGACACCCATTTGGAAATCGGCATCGAAGCCATGGCCAAGATCGGCGAGCTTGGTGAAAAGATCAAGCACTTTCGGTATTAGGCCACCGTGATGGATCATTGGCCACATCCCCAGCGAGCTTCTCTCGTTGGAGCCAAAGATTCGTGAGCTAGATTGGATTAAACGACGCTAGTCGTGTTAGCCAACTAATCTTGCGTTCCAACGGAAACAAGCCCGCTGGTGACGGCGCGAGTCAATTCAAGTAGAAACGAGCGTGAACTTCGACGCCTCAAGCCCGTGACATCCCTCACGCCTCAACCCAGCCGCCAAGAATCAGGGGGCTATCACCCCCCCCGCTCGCCAACTCTCAACTCTCAACTCTCAACTCTCAACTCTTTGTGCCGAGGCGACGACTTTTCGCCAAACAAGGCGCTCAGATCGACCGTCGTATTCAAATCAAGTTGCGGAAAAGGTGGCAGAAATTCGGTCCAGTATTTGGTGGATGCTGCGGTGTTGACGATGAGGATTCGTTCATCCGCGCGAATCTGGCCTTGATCCAAGAGTTTGCTTACGGCCGCCAAGCTCGCGCCCGTCTCCATTCCAATCGAAATACCTTCCGCCGCGCAACCAAGCTGCTGAAATCGACTAATTTCACATTCGTCTATGGCGACGGCGCAACCGTGGCTTTCGCTCACAGCGTCCAGAATCATGAAGTCACCGATGGCTTGCGGAACTCGGATGCCGAACGCAGCCGACTGCGCGTTTTCGTACCGGGGCGCGAATCGCTCACCCTTTTCAAATGCATTCACGATCGGACAACAGCCGTTCGACTGCACGGCGATCATGCGCGGCATCGTACTGGTGCGGAGCAAGCCCATTTGCCGCAGTTCGACGAATGCTTTCCACATGCCAATAAGCGCCGTCCCGCCGCCGGTAGAATATAAAATCACGTCCGGCAGTTGCCAATCAAGTTGCTCTGCAATTTCCAGCCCCATCGTTTTTTTGCCCTCCAAACGATACGGCTCTTTCAGCGTCGAGACGTCGAACCAAAGTCCTTGATCGTGACCGCGGCGAATTAACTTTCCGCAATCGTCGATCAGGCCATCGGCCAAGTAAACTCGCGCGCCGCTCATCCAACATTCGAACAAGTTGCCCCGGTTGATGTCGCGCGGCATCAGCACCAGACATTCAATCCCAGCTCGCGCCGCGTATACTGCCAAAGCACTTGCGGCATTTCCGTTGGACGACATTGCTAGGCGAGTTTGTCCAAAATGTTTGGCCATCGTCACCGCCATCGAGAGCCCGCGGCACTTGAAGCTTCCCGTTGGCAATTGGGATTCGTCTTTGATGAGCAGATTCGACAAACCTAGCTTGGGCCCCAAACGAGGGCACGCAAGTAGCGGGCTGGCCATCTTGCCCAATGTGACTGGCTCGATATCGTTTCCCACAGGCAGCAATTCCCGATAGCGCCACATATCCATGCGGCGGCCGGAAAGCGGATGCTTAGTCCATTCGTGCTTGACGCGGTCCAAGTCGTAGCGGACCCAGAGCGGCCGGGACTCGTGCATCGTTTGGATTTGGCCCGCATCAAAACGGGTTCCGTCCAACGCACTTTCCAAATGGGTTACAAATCGCATCAACGACTCAAATGGTTTAGAATGGTTACACCGCCTATCGACAATTAGAAAAGGTCTAATGAACGATCACAAGTCCGAATCACAACCCGGAGCGGCACAATCAGCGGAATTTCTGAACGACAAGCCGTTAGAACCTGTTCAAGCCGTTCCCGTCGAAGGCGGAATTTCGCTTGGCCCGGCGCCAGTCCCTCCTATCCTTGACGATTATCGCAATGCGATTCGCAGTCACCATTCAGAGAAAATGCCGGCCGAAGGGATCGATTTGATTCGTTCGGGATTCGCGCTCGCGTCATTGGTGTTGGCAATTGTCGCTTTCGTCGGATGTTGGTTTTCCATGTGGGCGCTGCTGCCTGCCGTGTTGTCGCTGCTCACTGCCGCGCCCGGCATAGGTTCGCAAAGACGGTCGCTCGCGTTTATTGGAATCGTTCTTGGCCTTGCGGCTATGGGGGTGCTTTTTCCGCCAATATTCCCATAGGGCGCGATCCAAGGGATTGGTCTTGGCGTTGCGACTTCGGGGTATTATTGACTCAAATAAGCTTTGACTTTTTCCGTATTCGTTCGTAACAAATTTTATGGCAAAACTGTATTTTTATTATTCAGCGATGAACGCTGGCAAGAGCACCACGCTGCTGCAATCCGCTTACAACTACGAAGAGCGCGGGATGAATGTTTTGTTGTTCGCCCCCAAGTTCGCCGTGCGCACGGGGGATGCCGTAATCGCGTCTCGGATTGGGTTGCGTCGAGACGCAATTCCATTCGATGCGAACTTCGATTTGTTCGTGTTCGTTCGGAAAGAACTAAAAACTCGCCCGATCGCTTGCGTGTTGGTCGACGAGGCACAGTTTCTCTCGGCACGCCAAGTTCTCCAATTGACGCTTGTTTGCGACCGGCTGAAAGTTCCGGTGCTGTGTTACGGCTTGCGCACCGATTTTCGCGGCGAGCCATTTGAAGGAAGCAAATACCTGTTGGCCTGGGCCGAGGAACTGATCGAAATCAAAACGGTCTGCCACACCGGAAAGAAGGCCACTTTCAATGCGCGCCTCGATGCGCAGGGCAATCGAGTTCTGCAAGGCAACCAGGTCGACATCGGCCTCCACTACGTTGCACTCAGCCGCAGCGAATTCGACCTTCCCACCGCCTCGCCCATCAATTACCAACCCCCGCCGGAATAAGGCCATGTTGGAAGCTGGCCAAGCAAAAATACGCGGCGTGGGGTTTACGATAATGCACAATGTCAGGCGTTTTCGAAACGAATAGCTTTTTATGACGGCTCCTTGATCGCGATCATTATTCTGCTCAACTTTTCGGCGATAAGCCAAAGGTCTGTAATGCGAGTTGCCGCGCTGTACGACATTCATGGAAATTTGCCAGCGTTGGAGGCCGTTCTCCAAGATATTCGTCGTGAAGAAATAGACCTTGTCGTGGTCGGAGGCGATGTGTTGCCTGGTCCGATGCCCTATGAAACACTCGCCTGTTTGTGCGACCTCGATTTTCCAGTACGGTTCATCCGTGGCAATGGCGACCGCGTGGTCCTTGCGCAAATGAAAGGGGAGGACATTAGCGAGGTTCCAGAAAAATACCGAGACGTCATATGCTGGACTGCGCGGCAACTTCGTCATGAACAAGAGTCGATTATTGCAAGCTGGCCGACGTCGTGTCGCGTCGAGATTCGCGGGTTAGGTGGCGTGCTTTTCTGCCATGCGACGCCGCGAAACGATACTGAGTGCTTTACGCGTTTGACGCCTAACGACCGCCTTGCGCCCGTCTTTGCCGAAGTGATCGAACCAGTGGTCATCTGCGGCCATACCCACATGCAATTTGATCGCAAAGTTGGAAACGTGCGCATTGTGAATGCAGGCAGCGTGGGAATGCCATTCTCCCAGCCACCAGGTGCATCTTGGCTTTTGCTTGGACCTGACGTGCAAATGCGGCGCACCGTGTACGATTTTGCGAAAGCTGCCGAACGCATTCGAGATACTAGTTTTCCACAGGCTGAATATTTTGCCGTGCGCTACGTCCTCCAGCCTCCAACAGAAGAAGAAAGCCTTGAACAAATGTCGCACGCTGAATTGAGATGATCGCGATGCTGTGGGCCAACCGTAAAACACAATCAACTTGGGCCGGGAATTTCCGAGAACAGTGCTTATCCAGCGAGTACACGATCGCAGACTTCGAAGAATTTTTCGATGTCAGCGGGACGGGTGTGGACGTGCATCGAAAGCCGAAGTTGTTGGCTGTGAAGGACGTAAATATTGCTGGCCTTCATCGCTTCCCACAGAGCATCGAGCTTGTCGGATTTGAAATGGACGGTCACGATCGCTTGGAAAAAGCGGGAGTCATCGGGCGTGATGATTTCGAGATAGTCGCGCTTCTGAGCCGCGCTTAATGCGATTCGCGCCAGTTCATGTATTCGATTGTAAACGACTTGTTCACCCAGTCCTTTGAGGAATCGAACGCCCGCCAACATGCCATCGATTGTCGAACGGTTGTTCGTGCCGATGATCATGAACCGCGCGGCGTTCCACTCGGCTTTGTTGTCCCAGCCCAATGATACGACGCAAGGCCAGAGCCGCTCGAGCAAATCGTCTCTACCAAATAGAAAGCCGCAACCCGGCGGAGCAAATAACCATTTGTGCGGACTGCCGGCAAAATAATCGCATCCAGTGTCGCGCAGGCTCACCGGAATTTGGCCGTCCATGTGAGCGCCGTCCAAAACCGTGATCACACTTTTCTCGCGGGCTGCCTGACAAATTTGTTGCACCGGCAAAATCAAACCGGTGGGACTCGTGATGCCGCTGAAACTCAAGACGCGAGTTTTGGGTCCGATCGCCGAAATGAGTCGATCTGTGATTTCTTCAGGTTGCTTGGGCGTGAGAGGGATTTCTATTTGGCGAACGGTTGTGCCATACCGAGCTGCTTTGAGCTGCCAACAAGCGGTTCCGCTGCCGTGTTCCTGATTCGTAAGCAGGACTTCGTCGCCAGGTTGGAGCTCAATTCCATTGGCAATGATGCTCATCGCTTCGGTGCAGTTATGCGTGAAAGCCAATTCCTCGCTGCGGCATCCCAAGAACTCCGCCATCTCGGCCCGCTCGGCTTCAAGCTTTTCGTATCCCCAGCGAGGCACATCGTCGGTCGGATATTCCGCAGCATGAGTCAGCGAATCAATCACGGCTTGCAAAACAGGCCGAGGCATGACACCCAAGCTGCCGGGGTTGAGAAACAGACGCGAATCGTCAAGACAAAATTGCTCGTGGCGAAGTTTACTCCAATATTTTTCTGGATCGGATTCGAGAAGCTCTTGATTGGGCAGCGGCTCGGTTTCGGCCAAGACGTTTTCCCAAGGCATCCCCGCCGCAGCACCGGCCAGCATCATCCGCTGAATGGCCATTCGTCGGTTGAGGCCCGACGACGCCATGTATTTTTGCTGTGCGGCAGCGACTTTTTTAGCGGAACGAAATTCAGGCATTGAACTCATTTCTCATTCTTGAAAGCCACGCAACTGATCTCGACTTTGAATCCAAAGACAAGTTCGACTCCGCCGACCGTCGCTCGAGCTGGGAATCCATTCTTAAAATAGGACGCGTAAACCTTATTCATTTCTTGATAGTCGCCGATATCTTGCAAGTAAACCGTCGCGTTGACGACATCGTCGATGCCGTATCCGTTTTCCTTTAGAATTCGCTCCATGTTCTCCATGACTTGGCGAGTTTCGGCGGCGACCGATTCCCGCACATCGTCCCCCGCAGCGGTCCGAGCGACTTGGCCGCTAACGTAAAGTGTCGGCCCGGCTTTGCGCGCAGGACTAAACGGCAGCGTGCTGAGCGGCACTGACTCTTGCGCCAAAAGGAACGGGCTCATAACCGCCGACACGGCGAGAATAATGCAAAGCAAGTAAGCCATCGGCTTGCTCTTCATTAAATTGAACAAGTTAGATTTGTCATTAGGCATTCCGGATCCAATCTAAAAAACTCAGATGTTACATGGTTGTGCAAGCGATAATTTTCTCCAAGGATTGATTCGATTCCATTGTACGTCCAGCCCACCGTGCGCAAATCAGTCCCCGCGGATATGGCGTCAGTCGACTGTGTAGAATCGAAGAAACTACGCAATTGAACGAGTCGCACGAAATCATCGGACGATCCCATTGTCGCCACCAAACATCCCCAGGCCCATTCCTCAGGCAGATTTCGGCTCCAGTTTCTCTCGGATTTAATGCTGTGAGATGATTTTCTATGATTTATTCACTTTTCCATGCGCCCTTTTCTTGCGGAATGCGAGGTTAGCCTTATCTAATGAGTAACAATTGATCATGCCCGAAACCGACACGGACCAACTACTGACATTTGCCCAAAGCGGCGATTCGGTGGCCTTGGAAAAGCTGCTGACGCGTTACCGCGATCGCCTGCGGCGCATGATCAACGTGTTTCTCGACCCACGCGTGTCCGCTCGCATCGATCCGTCCGACGTTTTGCAGGAGGTTTTGGTTTGCGCGGCGACTCGACTCCCTAGTTACTTGGAGAAACGACCGATCGCCTTTTATCCCTGGCTTCGGCAAATCGTACGTGAACAGCTCATTCAGGTGCATCGGCAACACGTCCAAGCCGAGCGCCGTTCGGTTCGACGGGAAAGGCGGTTGGGAGCGGAAATCAGTGACGCATCGGCCATGCAATTGGCCGAACGGCTGGTCAGTAGCGGAACTTCCCCAAGCCAAAAAATGGACGCCGAGGAGATGAAATCAAAGTTAAAAGCGGCTTTGGCAGAGCTCCCCGAAACAGATCGGGAACTATTGCTGATGCGCTGTGTGGAGAAGTTGAGCATCGGCGAGATTACGGCCGTATTGGGTATCAGCGAGACCGCCGCCAAATCTCGGTTGCGACGCGGCTTGCAGAAACTGAACCGACTTTTGTCAACCTAATAAGATGGGTGCTATGTGATTAATCGCCGAACTGGAAACAAAAATTGTTCCCTCGCCACCGGCTTCGGGGGAGAGGGCAGGGTGAGGGGGTTTTTGGTTTCTCAGATAGGCGCTACGTTTTGTTGTATCGACATCTTTTCTTCGTTTAACCGCTCGGCTTCCGAGCGCTGCGACCTCGCCACGCGGCCCGAAGCGGTCCGGTTAAACAAATACCAAGCAAAAAACCCAGACATCTTTTCTTCGTTTAACCGGACCGCTTCCGAGCGCTGCGACCTCGCCACGCGCCCCGAAGCGGTCCGGTTAAACAAAGACGGAGCAGAAAACTTAACTGGCCCTGCAATGGTTAATCCAACGCTACCATAAGGGATGGCAACTCACATGATCTCCGAAACCAAACAGATAAACGAAACGCTGCTCGATGAATTGGTCGAGGAAATCTGTGCCCTGCTGCATGCGGGCAGGCCAGTCGACCTTGACCGGCTGGCCGCCGAGCATCCGGACTTGGCCGACCAGCTCCGCAAGCTGTACCCAACGCTACTGGCCATGACCTCCTTGGACGAATCGGTCTCGTCGATTGGGCTGCCTGGCGGCGGTGGCCGCGACAGTCGAAACCACACGCTGGGCGATTTCCAAATCGTCCGGCAGATCGGCCGGGGTGGGATGGGAGTGGTATACGAAGCCCAGCAGTTGTCGATCCCGCGCAAAGTCGCGCTCAAGGTTTTGCCGCTGGCGGCGCTGGTCGACCATCGAGCTTTGCAGCGATTCAAGAACGAAGTCGCCGCGATCGCCACTTTGGAGCATCCGCACATCGTCTCGGTTTACGCGATCGGCGAAGATCGGGGGATCCATTACTACGCGATGCAGTTGATCCGCGGCCAGAGCTTGGCTGCCGTGATTCGCGAACTGCGAACTCGCGCCGACAGCGACAAGTCCTTAAGCGGCGAAGTCCTCAACCAAGTCGTCTCGGATATGGAAGACGAAGAAAAGGGGGCAGACGCCGCCGCGCGCTGTGGCCGGTCTCCTGACCGAGCCACCGGCCCCGACCGAAG
Organism: Planctomycetota bacterium; assembly: GCA_031409895.1. Classification (GTDB taxonomy): domain Bacteria; phylum Planctomycetota; class Planctomycetia; order Pirellulales; family Pirellulaceae; genus JANMEB01. The sequence goes on along the minus strand of JANNYC010000130.1, from coordinate 61,865 downwards.
GTCTGCCAACGAAGCGGAAAGCGACTCAGCACTCCTTGACGCGCAAAGAGCTGCGGACGATGGAGACCCAATCCTAGTTCCCTCTCCCCCGCTGCGGGGGAGAGGGCAGGGTGAGGGGGCGAAGCATCCCGTAGCCGACCCCGATGAAACCCAATCCGAAACCCGCGCCCGCGGGCGGTCCAGCACCATTCGCCAAGTCGGCGACCAAACTTATTTCCGCAACGTCGTGCGCTTGATCCTTCAAGCAGCAGATGCTTTGCAGCATGCCCATGACCACGGGATCGTGCACCGGGATGTCAAACCGGGGAACTTGCTGCTGGATACCCACGGCAGTTTGTTTGTCACGGATTTTGGCTTGGCCCGAATCGAGGCCGGCGCCGGAGTCACGATGACCGGCGACGTGATGGGGACGCTGCGCTACATGAGTCCGGAGCAGATTTTGGGGAACCGCGTCGTGATCGACCATCGAACGGACGTCTATTCGTTGGGTGCGACGCTGTACGAGCTACTCACCCTCCAGCCGCTCTGGTCCGGCGACAACCGCGCCGAACTGCTCCGGCAGATTTCATTTGAAGAGCCAACCCGTCCGCAGAAGATCAGCCCCGCGATACCGACTGACTTGGAAACAATCGTCCTCAAGGCGATCAGCAAGAACCCCAACGACCGCTACGACAACGCTCAAACGTTTGCCGATGATTTGAGGTCGTTCCTCGATCTCAAGCCGATCGTCGCCAAACGTCCGACCGCGCTTCAGCGGGTTACCAAATGGATCCGTCGCAATCCAGCCATCATGTGGTCGTCTATTGCGGTTTTGGCAATTCTGATTGTGTCCTTGTCATTGGGAGTTATTGGCTTGGCAGCCAGCAACCGCATGATTTCCGACCGCGAAAGGGCAAAGCAAAATGCTTTGGAGCAGGCCAAAGCGCGTGCGGACGAGTTGCAACTCGTTTCCGATTTCCAGAGCCAAATGCTGAAGCAAGTCGACGCATACAGGGCCGGAAGACTATTGTCTGACGATGTCCTGGCCAAATTTGACGATGCGCTAGTCAAGACCCAAGTTCCTGAAGATGAACGCGCCGAGAAGAGGGAAACATTCGCGACGTTGTGGAAAAATGTAAACACCACGGATGCGGCGCGCAATTTGATCGACCAAACGATCCTCACGCCCGCAATAGCTGCAATCGACAAGCAATTCGCCAACCAACCGATACTCGATGCGCAATTGCGACAAGTGTTGGCACAGCGTTACCGAGATCTAGGCCTTTTGGAATCGGCGCAGCCATTACAGGAACGAGCGCTGGCCACTAGGCGTCGAGTATTGGGTGAGGAACATCCCGATACTCTGTACTCGATCAACCAAATGGGAGAATTGTTGCATGTCGAGGGCAAGCTGGGCGAAACCGACGCTATATGTCGCGAGGCAGCTGAAAAATACGTCCGCGTGTTGGGCAAAGAGGATCCGGGGACGCTACTTGCCGTTAATAACCTCGGACGCATTTATCTTTCACAAGATAAGCTAGATGCGGCGGAACCACTGCTGCGAGAGACATTGGCCACGCGACGCCGCATATTGGGTGAGGACCACGCCGAAACGCTTGAGTCAATTAATAACTTAGGAGCTCTGCTAAGGGCTCAAGGCAAACTGAATGGAGCCGAGCTGTATCTACGAGAGGCACTAGAGAAAGGCCGCCGCGTGCTCGGTGAGGATGCAAGGCAGACGCTGACGTCAATGGCTAACCTTGGTTTAGTCTTGAAGGAACAGGGCAAGCTGGATGAAGCTGAGCCGCTTTATCGCGAGGCGATGGAGAAGGCCCGCTTAGTCCTCGGTGACGGGGATGCGGACACGTCAGTGATGATGCGCAACTTGGCAGGGTTACTAGCGATACAGGGAAAACTGCATGAAGCCGAGCCACTTTATCGCGAGGCGCTTAAAACGCAGCGCCGCGTACTGGGACAGGAAAACCCGACGACGATCTTGTCGATTAACAACTTGGGTTGGTTTTTACAAAATCAACGAAGACTTGACGAAGCCGAACCCTACCTTTGGGAAGCGCTTGAGACGTCTCGTCGTGTGTTGGGTGAGGAGCACCGAGACACCGTACCAATAATCGTCAACGTTGGAAATTTGCTCATGCTTCAGGGCAAGTTGGAAAAAGCCGAGCCGTATTGTAATGAGGCCCTTGAAAAGTCCCGTCGCATCCTTGGCAACGAGCATTGGGTCACACTCAATGCGATCGCAAATATGGGCAATTTATTGAAGGATATGGGAAAATTGGATGAAGCCGAACCATATTTTCGCGAAGCATTTGAAACAAGGCGCCGTGTGCATGGTGACAAGCGAGCAAGCACCGTTTCATCGATTATTGGCTTAGGCAAACTATTGCGGGCACAAGGCAAATTGGATGAGGCGGAACCGTATTTGCGAGAGGCAGCGGAGACGAGCCGACGCGTGCTGGGTGACGAGCACGAGTCGACGCTCGCTGCAATCATCGAACTAGGCTTCCTGCTACAGACAAAAGGCAAATTCGCCGAGACCGTCGAACTGCTCGCCCCCATAGAAGCTACCGCCCGTGAAGTAATCGTCAGTGGCAAAGCGTTTTGGTTTGCCCGCCTACTGAGGACACTCGGCAAGTCGAGGACGGGACTACGTGAATTCGCAGCGGCAGAAGGAAATCTTTTGGAAGCGCAACCAATCTTCGTCAACGTCCCGACCTCGATGCAAGTAAAAGATACTCGCGATTGTACTCAGGCACTCGTCGATCTTTATACTGCTTGGCACGCCGCCGAGCCGGACAAAGTGTACGACGCGAAAGCAGTGGAGTGGAAAGTCAAACTGGATGCAATCCCGCAACCGGCGACAGGCGTCGTCGACACGAACGGGGGCGCCACGACTAATACGAAATAACACAATGAGCAGTTTCAATACAAGCACGCAGCACAAGCAAGTGGATCGATCTGCGACCAAATGCATTCACTCGCTTGCGCGTCGTGCTTGAATTTTTCCGGATCTGAATACCGCGTCAATTAATCACAAAATAACAGTGGGCTGGTGAGCCCTGACGGCAAATCAAGAAACTCACCAGCCCTGTGGAAACATCGAGCGAACTGTTCGCGCGCTCGGAGTGCGTCTCCTTTTTCATTGTATCGCGAACGAATAGGAGTTTCGACTATGAAACGTTTAGTGTTTCGTTTGCTGATCGCGAGTCTTACGGTTATGTCCATGACTCTAATGGCCAGTGCTGTATTTGCTCAAAACCCGCCAAGTTTGCCCTTCAATTACCGGCTCGAATACGCCAAGGCACCCAGTGAGCTGCCATCCGGAATCGACAGCATTTCCATTGAGGACGTTGTGCAGGTCAACAACGGCAGTGACGACGGCCTTTACATTGTCGGCGGTTACCGACTAGTTGGAGGGGATACCCGCGGATTCATTTACCACTTCGAGAACTCCGCGTTCATCGATATGCCGGCGCTTGTGGGCCTTGCCGCTCCGGAATTCATCCGGTGCAGATGCTATGACATGAATGAAACGGGGATTGTCGTCGCGTCCATCAGGGACGCGAATAATCTGGTGCACGCCGTGTATTTTGATCTATTTGAGCCGGGTACTCCCCTGATTCACAGCTTGAACGACCAGTTTGTGGAAATCCCTCCCCCATCGGATAACGGGGCCTATCCCTATCGGATTAATTCACTGGGTGACATCGTGATGAGCCAATTGAATCTTGTCGTCAATCCATTCACGAATATCGCATATGCAATTCCCGTTGCGCCAGCCAGCATGCGAGCCTGTGACATCAATGTCCTCGGAACTGTACTTGGTTTTGACAACTCAAGTCAGGCATTGTTTCGTTATAACGTTCACGATTCGAATTCGATGGAGTTTTTCCCTTTCCCGAGTTTTCTGGCCAATGGCGACCCGGCGATCAACAATTTCGATGAGTTTTGTACCACTCGAGATGTCTCTTCCGGGAAGCCCCGCAACCAAGTCAAACGTTTTGCTTTGCGCTATGGCTCTCAGGTTGACTGGTATTCTGACCCCGTTGAGGCGGTGTCTGCCGATTCAATAAACGATTCGGGCGACGTTTGTGGTGAGACCTATTCGGATTGGGACGACGCCTACCTGCACTATTCCAGTGGCACGGCGATTGAGACGGGACCAACCGTTGAACTGCAATCTTTGATTACAGACCCGTTTTTTGTTTCGGGAATCCTGGCTCGACCCCGGCTGACAAACCGGATTGCGTTATCTCCCACGCTTTCAGCTCCAATTGTCTGCGGGTGGGTTTCAGATGCGGCGGGTGTGGAGGACCGCATGTTCTTTTTGCTTCCGGAGATCCTCGTGCCGCCAACCACCCATATCTACAGTCGTACGCATTCGCCATCGCTCGCCATTCCGGATCTTGGGACAGTCACTTCATCCATCGACGTCCCCGACAATTTCCTCATTGCCGATCTGAACGTGACGCTGAATATCAACCATCAACGAGCACAGGACCTGGATGTTTTTCTGATTGGTCCCGGCGGAACCACCCGAATCGAGCTGTTTACCGATGTTGGCGGGAACGGAGTGAACTTTACCGGCACGACTTTGGATGACGAAGCGACCACTGCGATCACTAGTGGCACCACTCCGTTTACCGGCAGTTTCCGCCCTGAAAGGAGCCTTGGTGCGTTGGATGGCTTGAGCACTCTGGGACTTTGGAAGCTCGAAGTGACTGACGACAAAGCGCTCAAAACCGGAACGATTGTCAGTTGGTCGTTCACCGTCGAGACGCCGTAGACAATCGGTTGTTGGAGTAATTTTATACTGCGTAACTTTTGGTTAGTTTAACGCCCAGCCGCAGGCGCCGGCTCTCCCAAACCAGCCGGCGCTGTTGGCTTGGCGTTAAACGAAATAGCCGAAGGCGACCGCTTTCTTGGATCAGCCGGCGCCTACGGCTGGGCGTCAAACGAAAAGAAACTATGGCACAGCAGCAAGGCGTCGATTGCCGGCCAGCGGTCTACGCCTAAAAACGTAATTCTTAGTTTCTCTGGTGAATGTCGCCCTTTAAAAAGTTTGTGCGAATCGTTTTCCGTTAGGCTGCGGGATTAGTACTAGGCCACCTCGTTTCCCCATCCGCACTTGCAAGTTTCAGAAAGGGCTCCGCATGTCTCGCAACAAATGGCTGGCCGCATTGAAAAACTCTCGTCGCAGCATCGCCCGCTACTGCCGCCAATTTCCCCGCTGGGCTTCTCTGGCGCCGATGTCGCCGTTATGTGCTTGGAACTCAGCATTTGCTCGGTGGCTGCGGCAGCCGGAATTGGCGAGAAAAATTTTCCCGTCGAGACAGTCTCAGAGCTACATTTGCCGGAACCCTACTTTAGCATCGGAGGCACTCGAGCAGCGATGCTTGTTGAATGCCGGAAGTCTCGATCTGGGGTTCGGTGACAACGGCGTCGCCGCCACGGACCTGTTCAACAGCGGTGGACACGGGTTCGCATTGCAAAGCAACGGAGTGGAAACGATCTGGGCGGCAGGCTACCTCGGCGGTATCGAGGGCTTTGGCTTAGCAAAATACAGTGCCGATGGAACACCTGATGCTTCATTTGGGGTGGGCGGTCTCGCTACCTACGCGATCCTACCAGGCATAACCATTGACGAACTCGGCGCTCAAAAGATGGCGGTTCAACCAGACGGTAAGATTCTCGTGGGAGCAGGCTCTCGGGGCAGTTGGATTGCACGAATCAATCCCGACGGGAGCCTCGATGATGGAAGCTTGGCCGACACGTCGCTCGGGGATTCCTTTGGTTCCACCGGCGTTCAGCGTTTGTCCGGCTCAAGAGTAACCGGCATCGTAATCCAGAGCGATGGCAAAATCGTCGGATTAACACGGGCCGACCGCAGTCGAGGATTTATCATCGAGCGTTTTAACTTCGACGGAACGCTCGACGATGGAGGGGTTTTGGACAGCACACCGGGCGATCAGTTTGGAGTCGCGGGCTCAGTCGAGCTTCCTTTTAGCGACGATAATGTATCGCAAGGAATTGCCATTCAAACGATTGGCGGAGTGGAAAAACTCGTTGTGGCGGGATATGCTAAAGCCGAAAGTTTTACCGACCTCGATATCGTGCTCGTACGTCTCAACCTAAATGGCACTTATGATCAGGAGTTTGGCACCGGCGGAACAGTCTTTACGGACGTGCTTGGCCTAGATCATCACGATGTTGCCCAAGGCATCGCGGTTCAAGCCGATGGCAGAATTGTGATCGCCGGCAATGAATCTCCTAGCGGTCAGCAGTTCCTTCTGAGATACAACGTCGACGGCAGTCTCGACGCGAGTTTTGATTCCGACGGGATCGTCTCGGCAAGCACCGAAGGTGGATTCAGTCAGCTAAATGCACTATCCATCCAATCCGACGGCAAAATCGTCGCCGCGGGGAGTTCGTCGCAAAGCGGGACGAGTCACTACGCGCTCGCTCGATATAACAACAACGGATCCCTGGACGATTCGTTTGGTATTTCCGGCGTTGTCACGTCAGCGATTGGCGAATCTCTTGTTGGGTTGGCAAGCCAGGATGACGGCAAGATCGTCGCGATCGGCCACGACGCCAGTCAACATCTGTCAATGGTCCGATTTTTCGGCGGCGTTTACGCGGGCATCGAGCGAAGTCCCGCTGGCAGTTTGCTTGAGGGGAGTAGCCTGACACTTTCCGGAACAATCGCGGGTGTGGATCCGGCGACCGTAAACTACCAGTGGATCATCACGGGCGATTCATCGACGTATGTCGTTCAAAGTCCGACGACGACCGGGCAGACCTTGGATCTGTCTTTGCTGGATGATGCAACTCTATCCGTGCAATTAAACGTTTCCGATGTCGGCGGCCTCGTGGCGACGCACTCGGCGATCATAAATGTCGGCAACATCGCGCCGAACGCTACCTTGGGGACTCCGCAACCGAGTTACAAAAAGGCCACGGAGCTGTTCAAGGCGACCTTCAATGTTGGCGATGCAGGTGCCAATGACCCATTAACTGCCCTCGCGGACTTCGATGACTTATTGGGGTTCGTCAGCGTACCGATTCAGAACAATAAGGTCGTATTAGAGCACCCCTATTCGTTCAACAATCAGGCGTTCACCAAGCAAATCACACTGCAAGTCAGCGATGGCATTGATATCGCCAACGTGACGCTGCTGCTTGTGGTCGGCTCCAACGGAAGTGACACGATTACCGTCGACTATGGAAGTACGATTGTCACGGTGAATGGCCAAGCGCCTGTTACGTTTGATCCCAACGGCGGGTTGTTCTTGTTCGGAATGGACGGCGACGACACGATTACGGTTGATCCCAATATTACATTAGACACCGTTTTGGACGGCGGCGAGGGGAATGACACGCTCCAAGGAGGCGGGGGAAACAACTATTACTTCGGTGACAGCGGATTCGACGCGGTTATTGCCGCGACGGGAGACAACACTCTGTTGGACGCCGTGGAACAATTCGTTATTGCCGACCCCAACGCATTGGATGTCGCAATCTCACAGACCGATGTTCTGTCGCTGACGACCGCGTTGTTCGAAAATCCCCTGGCTGGCGAGATCAACTGGGGAGACGGAACGGTCGACAATGCCACGGTCAATACGGTCGCGGGCATATTGAGTGGCAGTCATGTATACGCGAACGATGGTTTGTTCTTGGTACACGTAACGATGACCGAGCCGTCGTTCCAACAATTCGAATTGTGGGTGAGTGTAAACGCTGAGGAGATCGCGCCGCCGATAGCGCAGAGTTCGACGATTCAAGTTATCGAAAACTCAGCCGAGGGTACTGCAGTCGGCGTGGCATTGGCGAGTAGTCCAAGCGGTAGCCCGCTGACGTATCAGCTCATCGGCGGCACGGGTAACAACGCATTTACCATGGATCCGCTCACCGGGCAAATCAGCGTTTTAGATAGTTCTTTACTGGATTTCGAAACCACACCCGAATTGACTTTGGAGTTTGAGGTGTCGGACGACGCCGGTCAAACTGCGTCGGCGACCATTACCATCCAATTGCTTAACCAAGCTTCCATCACAGGCAGCGTATTTGTCGATGTCAACGGCAATGGTTTGTTCAACGCGAACGAGCCTGGGATCGATGGGGTGACGGTCGAGTTGCTCGATGCCAGCGGAAACGCAGTGCTCGATGACAACAACAATCCGATCAGGGCAGTGACCAGCGACGGCGGATTCTATTTGTTCGAGGATCTCGATCCAGCCGCATATCGGCTGCGAGAGATCGATCCGACAGGGGTGAACGACGGCGCGGAAATTCTCGGGTCGCTCGGCGGAACGATCGTGGCAAATGATGTCATGGCCGTGACGCTGGCCCGCAACGATGCGGCCGATTATGACTTTGCGGAACTCGGGCAATCGCTGACCAGCGGCGATACAGCGGGAATCGGATTCTGGCAAAACAAGCATGGCCAAGCACTAATCGCGCAAGGCGGGTCGGCTTTGGCGGCTTGGCTCAGCGCGAACTTCGGCAACGTATTTGGCAATGCGTTTGCCGACGGGTACGGGGATGATGGCTTCGAAGTCGCATCGTTCTACAAGAACGAACTGTTCAAGCGGAAGTCGACGAAATCCGCCGGCCCCGCCAAGGTCGATGCGCAGTTCATGGCAACCGCCTTGGCGACGTTCTTCACCAGCAGCAACTTGGCGGGAACCGTCGCGGATAGTTATGGCTTCAACGTGAGCCAGACTGGGATTGGCACGAGCGTCGTCAACGTTGGCAACAGCGGTGCGGCGTTCGGTGTGGCCAATGGGACAAGCATGACGATTATGCAACTGCTGTTGGCGACAAATAGTCTGACCGATCAACCGGAGAATCTGTCGGGTGCGGCAAACATTTACGACTTCGACGGCAATGGACTGATCAACTCGTACGAAGCTTGGCTCCGCGAGCTGGCGAATCAGGTGTACTCACAGATCAACGGCCTGTAATTGAATTCAAACTGGCGGAGCAAATCGCAAAACACTATTCGGCTCAATGGCGACTGGCAGACTGCGAACCACGCGGCGATAGCCAGGGGCCACGGACTTTTCGAGTTTAACGCCCAGCCGCAGGCGCCGGCCGGGCAATCGCGGGGCCATATATGGAAGCCGGCGCCTGCGGCTGGGCGTTAAACGAAACTGCCGAAGGCGATCGCATCCAAAGTGAAATGCGGCCGTGTCCGGATCGCCTCGGAGCAATGAAAGGACCTATACTGCTTGACCTGTCGGCTGCTTTTGACAACCGACTGCCGCCAAGCAAACTAACGAACTGCCCGATCAACGCACCCATCAGGACTTCTAATGAACGGCAAGCGAGTCAAGCGACACTACCGATTGAACAAGGCTGGTTGGGCTAAGCGCTACAGCCGACTTGAATCCGCGTTCAGCGGATTGGCAATGGAAATGCTCGAGCCGCGCCTTCTGCTGGCGGGGTCGCCGCAGCAGATTCTTAGTTTCTTCGGATCGGCCGGTTCGGGTCCAGAGAATATCGCTTTTGTCGGTAGCACGGTTTTCTTCACGGCCGGTGACGGAACGAGCGGCCGTGAGCTGTGGAAAAGCGACGGGACCGAAGGCGGAACGGTGCTGGTCAAGGACATCAACGCGGGGACAAACAGTTCGTCCCCGCAATCTCTCACCAACATCGGCGGCACCCTGTTTTTCCGCGCCAACAACGGCACCAGCGGGTATGAGCTGTGGAAGAGTGACGGGACCGACGCCGGGACTGTCCTGGTCAAGCACATTCGCCCGGGGATCAACAGTTCGTATCCGGACAGTCTCACCAACGTCAACGGCACGCTCTTTTTCACGGCCAACGACGGCACCAACGGCATTGAGCTGTGGAAGAGCAACGGAACCGACGCCGGCACCGTGCTCATCAAGGACATTCGTGCTGGGGCCTATGGTTCGTACGCACGCTATCTAATCAACGTCAACGGAACGCTGTTTTTCCGGGCCATCGACAACACCAGCATCCATGGGCTGTGGAAGAGCGACGGGTCCACTGCCGGCACCGTGCTCTTCAAGGACACTAACCCGGGAGGCAGCGCTTCGAGCAGCCCGGACAATCGACTCACCAATGTGAATGGCACGCTGTTTTTCCGGGCGCAAAATAGCATTAATGGCTATGAGCTGTGGAAAAGCGACGGGACCGACGCCGGCACCGTGCTGGTCAAGGACATAAACCCGGGATTCTACCCTTCGTATCCGCGTTTTCTCACGAACGTCAACGGCACGCTCTTCTTCACGGCCATTGACGGAACGAGCGGCCGTGAGCTGTGGAAGAGCGACGGGACCGACGCCGGCACTGTCCAGGTCAAGGACATTAACGCGGGGGTATTTGATTCGAATGCGGAATTTCTCACCAACGTCAACGGGACGCTGTTGTTCGGTGCCAACGACGGCACCAGCGGCTATGAGCTGTGGAAGAGCGATGGTACTGCCGGCGGAACCGTACCGGTCAAGGACATTCGCCCGGGGGCCAGCCATTCACGTCCATCGTATCTCACGATCGTCAACGGCACGGTGTTTTTCCGGGCCGTCGATGGCACCAGCGGCTATGAGTTGTGGAAGAGCGACGGAACCGACGCCGGCACCGTGCTGGTGAAGGATATTAACGCGGGGACAGACTCATCCTTTCCCGGCTCGTTCATCAACGTTAATGGGACGCTGTTCTTCCGGGCCAACGACGGCATCAACGGCATTGAGCTGTGGAAGAGCAACGGGACCGACGCCGGAACGCAGCTAGTTAGGGACATAAATCATGGGGCAGATGTTACGCCTGCTTCCCCGGTCAATGTGAACGGCACGCTGTTTTTCCAGGCCAACGGCGGCACCAGCGGCTATGAGCTGTGGAAAAGCGACGGGACCGAAGGCGGAACGGTGCTGGTCAAGGACATTCGCAGCGGGGTAAACCATTCACGCCCATCGAATCTCACCAACGTCAACGGCACGCTGTTTTTCACGGCCAATGACGGAACCAATGGCGCCGAACTGTGGAAGAGCGACGGGACGGCCGCAGGGACCGTGCTCGTCAAAGACATTCGCGCGGGGGCAAGCGGTTCATATTTGAAGTATCTCACCAACGTGAACGGCACGCTGTTTTTCAGGGCCACTGACGGAATCAATGGCTACGAGCTGTGGAAGAGCGACGGGGCCGCCGCAGGAACAGTGCTGGTCAAAGACATCCGCCTTGGGACAGGCTCATCCTTTCCCGGCTCGCTCACCAACGTCAACGGCACGCTGTTCTTCCGGGCCAACACTTTCCAGAACGCCGAGCTGTGGAAGAGCGATGGCACGGCCGCCGGGACTGTGCTCGTCAAAGACATTAATTCGAATGGCGGTTCGATTCCAAGCTATTTCACGAATGTGAACGGTACGGTGTTTTTCCAGGCTAACGACGGCGCGATCGGCTTTGAACTGTGGAAAAGTGACGGAACCGCCGCCGGAACAACGCTGGTCAAAGACGTCCACGTTGGGGCAAACGGATCATCTCCCGGCTCGCTCATCAATGTTAATGGGACGCTGTTCTTCCGGACCAACAGCAGCGCCGAGGGCGCCGAGCTGTGGAAGAGCGACGGGACCGCCGCCGGGACCGAACTGATCGACGGCAGTTTCGGTGGAGCACGTCAGATGATTTTGGACAATGCCAATGGATGGCTGAATTTCACTGCGGTTAAAGGAACTGGAATTGAATTATGGATCATGGACGGCGGCGGTGAGCCGACTGTAAGCGGACCAGGTGTTGCCGCTCCGGGAGTGATCTTCCCCGGAGCGGCGGGTGTCGGCGTCCGAAGTGCCGGAGTTCCAGGCGCAGGCGTTGCTGGCGTCGGCATCAAGGCACCGACGATTCCCAGCGAGCTGGCGTTGATCGACATCGTTTCCGGAGCCGGCGCGTCGACTCCCGAGGTTTTCACCAACGTCAATGGTGTGATCTTCTTCACGGCTTCAACGGCCGCCACCGGCCGCGAGTTATGGAAAAGCGACGGCACCAGCGCGGGAACCGCGATGGTCAAGGACGTCGAACCCGGCGTCGCCAGTTCAGCGCCCACTCAGTTGACCAACGTCCACGGCAGGTTGTTCTTTGTTTCCGCCGATGCGGCGGGGGGCAACGAACTTTTTGTTAGCGACGGGACGCCTGCGGGGACCGTGCGAGTCAAGGATATCCGCCCGGGCGCAATAGGTTCGTCTCCGGATCATCTGGTGAATGTCGCCGGCACGCTGTTCTTTGCTGCCAACAATGGGACCACCGGCATCGAACTATGGAAGAGCGACGGGACGCCCGCGGGAACGGTTCAGGTACTGGATATCAACCCGGGTGCACCAAACTCGTCCCCCAATCACCTGCTCAACGCCAAGGGCATTTTGTTTTTTGCCGCGCTCGATGGCGTTAACGGAATCGAGCTGTGGCGCAGTAACGGTCTGCCGGGGGGCACGTTCCTGGTGAAAGACATCCGAACCGGTTCGACCGGTTCCGACCCACGATACTTGACCAATGTCTCGGGGACTGTGTATTTCAGCGCCAGCGACAGCAGTAGCGGTCGCGAGCTTTGGAAAACGACTGGAGGAGCAGCCAACACGGTGTTGGTCAAGAACATCCGTCCGGGCGCCGACGCGTCCAATCCCAAGGAACTAACGAATGTAAAAGGCAATCTGTTTTTCTCGGCCAATGATGGGGCCAACGGCACCGAGCTTTGGAAACGCAATGGGACGACGGGAGGGACATTCTTGGCCAAGGACGTCCGTCCGGGGGCCACGGGATCCAACCCCGAAAAATTACTAAACCTCAACGGAATTCTCGTCTTTAGCGCCGACGACGGGACGAATGGGCGCGAGCTTCATCGGTCGAACGGCCAAGTCGCCGGGACGGTGATGGTCAAGAACATCAACTTGGGCTCGGCAAGTTCGAATCCCTCGAACTTTCACAATCTCAACAGCACATTGTTTTTCTCAGCCGACAATGGCACGGCGGGAGTGGAGTTGTGGCAGAGCACAGCGTTTGGTCCGGGGACGGTTTTGGCAGCTGACATTAATCCTGGCGCTGGCAGTTCCAATCCCACATTCATCGCTTCTTCGGTCACGACACTGTTCTTCTCGGCCAACAATGGAACGAGCGGCATCGAACTGTGGACGCTGAGCAATCCGGTGGCCGCACCAGCGGCACTATCGTTTATGGCGAGTCTGGAAACAACGAATGCGTCGAATGGCAATACCATGGCAGGCCCGATTCCGTCGCTGTTGATGGTGAGCACAGAATCACAAGCCAGGATTGACGAGCGATACTTGGCCGAGCGATTTGCATCACCACGGCTTCGCATGGCGAAATCGCATGGCCCAATGGCTGATTTGACGAGTCCGAATCGTCGCCATGGTACCGCGCTAACAAGAAAGACTTTGTTGGTCCGGGCGTCAGCAATACATGACGAGTTGTTTTCCAAGGCGGCCGCGTCGCCATGGGATGCATTTTTTGTTGAATTTGGACAGGTTAACGCCGTGGAATGGCTCGACGATTAATCAGCTTCGGGTTACTGCCCCGGCGTTTTCCTGTTCCCATTCGGTGCGCTAGTGCCTGCGGAGCCGACGTACGCCGCGCGCTAATTCGCTTAATGTCGTCAACCCAAAACGCCAGCCGCTGCGCGGGTTAAACAAAAAAAGATGTTTACCCGCAGGAGTCGCGAGACCCGCGCACTTAAATGGGCACACCCTACGCCACCGAATGATAGTGCTCGTGGTGCAAGTAGCCATGTTCGTTTTCGTCGGGCGTTTTTCCGAGGACAAGGTTGAAAGTGGCGGACAGTTCGCCGGTTTTGGAATCTTCGATCGGCTTGAATTCAACGATCAGCAATTTTCGGACTGCTTCGGGAGCTTCGAGCAACAGTCCGTCGCGCTCGATGCGTTTGTCGCCTTGCACGTACAACTGCGTGGTCAGCAAGCGGCGATCGCCTTTGTTGACGGCGACGTGGATGTGCGGCGGACGACCGGGATACGCGACCGGCTTGATCGTGCGAAAATAATACTCGCCGGTTCGAGCCGTGAGAAATCGTCCGAAGCCTTGAAAGTTCTTGTCGCGTTTGGCGCGGTTTTGTGAGTCGGTGTGAATGTAAGCACCCGAACTGTCGACTTGCCAAATCTCAACCGTGACGCCGCGAAGGGGATCTCCGTGTACGTCGGTGACTTTTCCGGTCAAGTGCGTGACTTCGCCGACTGCTGGAGTGATTGAATTGTTCAAGATCAACAGATCGTTGTCCGTGTCGAGGGGAAGCTTGTTAGGATAAAAAGGCCCTTCGCCTTGATCTGGCGTTTTTTCTAACTCATCGGCGAATCGGCCGGGCTTGAAAAAACCGAGCGCATCGCGCGCTGGTGAAACAAACGCAAGTGAAGCGAAGGCTCCAGCGGCTAACAATGTCCGACGATCCGTAACGAATCGAGTACTCATGGTATTTCCTTTTTTGGGGTGCAGGGTTTCGTTTCATTATCCGCAGCGGCTGGCGCGCGTACAGAACACTGGTTGCCGCAGGCGGTTGTCGCTAGCGAGAAATTCTGTTTTGACCTTAATAAAGAGGCGAAAAATGCGAGTTTCGTTCGCGGGCCATACAAAGCGCAGGCATTTAAAAAAATCGGGCTTGATGCAACGAGGCGCTTTTAATAAACGTACCGCCCGCGAACCAGTCGACCGCATTCGGCGGTTTGCGGCCCAACAACAAGCCATGTTCGAAGCTCAGTTGCACGATGTCGATTTTGCGGGAACTCGACATCGGCCCTCCCTCCTGGGTCAGAGCAATTAACTTGCCGGAATTGGTTTCTGGGTCGACCACTTCGGTGAGTGCTCACAACTGAGCTTGTACTGGGCACTGGGTTTCGGCCCAGTGCCCAGGGAATCAACGAAGGGGCACTCAACTAATGAGTGCCCCTTTTTCGTTGATGGCTCCTTCCATTTCCAACAGTCGCTCTTTGGTGCACGTCCCATGGTGTGACGAAAATCCACCGAGATGGTTACCGCTTGCGACGACACGATGACAGGGGACGACAAGTGGAAAACGGTTCTTAGCCATGACCGAACCGACGGCGCGAGCAGCGCCGGCAAAGCCTGCACGGCTGGCCAGACTTCCATACGACAAAGTCTTACCGTAGGGGATTGCTCGGGCCCGCGCGATCACTCGCTGTTGAAATGGCGTCGCCCAAGTCAGGTCGAGCTTTACGTCCGCGAAAGTATCGACTTGGCCACTCGCGAATTTTTTGAATCGCCGAACCAGATTCGCGTTCGCTGCGTCGTTAAAATCGGGCGTCGGTTCCGAATGGCCCATCGAGTCGAGCGTCGACTTGATGGCGGCTCGCAAATCGACTTCGTTATCGTAATCAAACCAAATGCGCCGCAGTACGCCGTTGGGCTGCGCCGCGACCGCCATGTATCCAAGTTCCGTGTCGAAGGCAGCGATGACGGCTCGAAGAATGGACATTTGATTTACCAGGTCGATGGATGGGCAGTTCAATTGCCTAAAATCTAATTCGACGAGTCGTTTGGCGAAACTCCCCGACAAAACCAGCGGGTATCGACAACCCGAAGAAAAAACTACAATCGTTAATGTGCGGGAATCGAACGCGATTATTTGAAACTCGCAACCGCAGCAAGGAATCATTCGAATGACAAAATACACCGGTCTTAGCGACGATTTTTATATCAACGTGAACTTGAACACCGAGATGGAAGTTGGGCAGAGCCGCGACGCGGTTTTGCATTATTTTGAAACTTTGCGCAAGCTCTACCCTGGCTTGAGCCATTTCTACGCGCGGGATCGGGGCGAGTACGTTTTGGAAGAGGACAAGGACAGCGGCTCGTATCGTTGGTCCTCGGTCGAACCGCGTCGCGTTTGCACAGGATACGTTAATCCACCCACGATCGAGGACGCTGTCTCACAGCACGCAAAAGTTTTGGAGACATTGCCGTTTGCGCTTTCGATGAGTCCGCTCGATTGCGAGTCGCTTAATTTTTTAGTCGGTTTCGATTACACGTTTCGCGGCAATCACAATGAATTGATGGCCCAAGCATTAGGTGTCGCTCCGGCGTTTGAGCGGATGTTGCAAATGCCTGACAGTTCGCTACTTCACTTTGAGCCCGCGATCCAATTCGCTTTGGATAGCACATGCCGAACGCAATGCCGCGTCAATATCGAATCGCGAACGGCGGCCTACCACGTTCGAACGGGCGAGTTTCCGGAAGATCAATTGAGCGTCTACGTTGCAGTCCGCCGATTGGGCAGTTTAGACCCTGGCGAATCGTTTGTTTCGACGATGCAATCGCTGCAAGAGAAATGCTTTAAGTTGCTCGATGAATACGTTGTCGAAAGCGTGCTGCTACCGTTGCAACAAGCGATCTCGATTCACTGATTCGAGTTAACACTGCTTTCGCGAATGGGAATTTTTTGACCGGTGGCGTCGACTCGAACCATTGTGACGTTTGTCGAAAAGATGCTTCGTTCCTCCGACTCGGCCAAATCGCCCGGCATCACGTCAACCCGATAAGTCACCGATGTCCGCCCAATCTGAACTTGGCGAGTCAAGAACCGCAATATCGATCCTTGTCGGACACTTTTTTTGAATTCGATTTTATCCATGCCGATCGTGACGAACGTGAAATTTGGAAAATCCAACGTCGCGGCGATCCATGCAAACTCATCGACCCATTTCAGCATGTAGCCGCCGAACAAATATCCAAAGTGGTTCAAGTTCTCCGGCATGACTAATTTGAAAGTTTCCACTTGGAGGGGTTCCTCCCGCCACAGCGGGTCAAAAGAGGCGAAAGGGTTTACCAAAAGCGAATATCTTAACGCCGTCAGGGCTTAAAACAAAGCGACGGCGATGGCCAAAGCCCCTGATGAAACGGAGAACGATAGCTAGAATGGATTGACCGTTTTCAGTAACGCGATTTAGTCGATGTATAAGACTTGGTGAAGCTAGGCGGATTTTTGATTCTTCGGCAACGGATAAATGCATGAGCGAAATCTTAGACATTTCAAAAAGATTAGAACCGTATTACCCCACCGAGACCAATTTGGTGGACCGGATTCGGTTTTGGAATTTGGCAAAACCCGAGACCGTCGCGTTCCGATATTTGCCGAACGGGGACGGGGACTACGTCGAGTGGACGTATCACGATTTGGATATGCGAGCTCGGGCGATCGCTGCAAAGCTATTGGTCAACGGGATGTATGGTCAACGAGCCCTGCTGTTGTTTCAGCCGGGCTTGGAGTTTATTTCGGCGTTCTTTGGGTGCCTGTACGCCAAAGTTATTCCGGTTCCCGCGTATCCGCCGCGCCGCAATCGAAACATGGGACGGATTAGCGCGATTTCCGAAGATGCGAATGCTGCGGTAGCTTTGACGACCCGTAGCGTAATCGACCGAATGGACGGCACGTTTGTCGACGCACCTAACTTGGCCAAGATTCCTTGGATCGCCATCGATGAAATACCGCTGGAACTTTCGGGCGACTGGGTTAGTCCCGAAATCCGAGACGACGATATAGCATTTTTGCAGTACACCTCTGGATCGACGGGCTCGCCAAAAGGCGTCGTATTGTCGCACTCAAATTTGATGGCAAATGTTCGAATGATCGCCCACGCTTTTGATTTGACAACCCAAGGGACGATTTGCGTGTCATGGCTACCGATGTACCACGATATGGGCTTGGTGGGTGGGATTTTGAGTCCGGCTTTCATGGGTGGAACGACTACGTTTTTGTCGCCGATTTCATTTTTGACGCGTCCGATTCACTGGTTGCGAGCCATTTCAAACTACCGTGGACGAATCAACGGCGGACCGAACTTCGCTTACGCGGTTTGTACCGAGCGGATTCGCCCCGAGGAATGTGAAGGGCTGGACCTGTCGTGCTGGGAATTGGCATTCAACGGTGCTGAGCCCGTTCGCGCCGATGTCCTGAAACGCTTCACGCGCAAGTTTGCTCCCTACGGGTTTCAACATTCAACGCATTATCCGTGTTATGGAATGGCGGAAACGACATTGATTGTTACTGGTTCCGACCGCCGCAGCGAGCCGGTCACGGGAACCTTTGTCAGAACGGAGTTGGAGCAACGTCGAGTGGTCCAATCGACGAGTCCGTCCCCTACGGATCGCGTGTTGGTTAGTTCTGGCAAACCAGTGCCTGGCACGGAAGTTTTGATCGTCGATCCAGATACGTGTCGCGTCTTGCCCGACGACCAGATCGGGGAAATTTGGATCAACGGACCTAGCGTCGGTCAAGGTTACTGGCAAAAGCCAAGTGAGTCCGAAGCGACATTTCATGCTCAACTTGCTGTCGATAACGGCAAAAGCTATTTGCGTACTGGCGATCTAGGATTTTTCGACCAAGGCAACTTGTTCGTTGCGGGCCGGCTCAAGGACATGATCATTGTCCATGGAATCAATCGATATCCGCAGGATTTCGAGGCGACGGTAGAAAACGTGAGCCCGCGACTGCGTGCCGCCGGTGCGGTTGCGTTTGCAATTGAACGAAACGAACGCGAGCAGTTGATTATCGTGTGTGAGGTCGAACGCGATCGAACGAACACGCAATGGGGAGACTTAATCAACTCCATTCGCTCTCGGATTATGGAGGAGCACGAATTGCCTCCCGATGCGATTGTCTTGGTGCGGGCCAACTCGGTACCTAAAACGTCTAGCGGTAAAGTGCAGCGACATGCTTGCCGAGAGCAATTTTTGCAAGACAAATTGTTGGTCGTCGCGCAATGGATGTCGTGGGACGGCAGCACCATCGACGCCGAAACTGAAACGCCCCTTTCGAACGGGAAACCGTTGGGCGAAGACGAACAACGCGTCGTCTCGATCGTCATTAGCCAAGTCCGCGAAATTGCCAAAGATCGAGCCAGGAAAATTGACCTGGAAACCAATATTGTCGTCGACTTGGGCTTGGATTCGCTCGAACGGCTCAATATCGCCGCAACGCTAGAGCGCATTTTTGGTGGCCGAATTCCAGACGACGTCTTACAAGAAGTCGAAACGATTCGCGAAGTTGCCGAAGCGATCTTGACCCATATTGGAAGCGAACCGATACCGGTCAGCTCGATCGACGTCGCAGCTCCGATCGAAAAGAAATCGGCGAAACCAATTCCGGACGCAAACTACGAAATTGAAAAAATGCCGGAATTCACTCGCGTACAGCGATTGATGGAAATGCTGAAGGCTTCGGGCATTCGCAACCCGTTTTTCAGCGTGCACCAGGGAACCATTGCCGACACGACGCGAATTGAGGGTCGCGAACTGATTTCTTTCGCGAGCTACAACTATTTGGGCTTGTCGGGACATCCCGAAGTTTCCGAAAGCGCCAAACGGGCCATCGATCTGTATGGCACCAGCGTTTCCGCGAGCCGTCTGGTTTCCGGCGAAAAGGAAATCCACAAAGAGTTTGAAGCTGAAATGGCCGAGTTCCTTGGCGTCGAAGACATCATTACTTTTGCCGGCGGACACGCGACCAATGAGTCGGTTATAGGGCATTTGGTTGGCCCCGGCGATCTTATTATTCACGATGCCTTGGCCCACAACAGTATCGTTGAAGGCGCGGAGCTATCCGGCGCGCGGCGAAGACCGTTCGAACACAACGATTGGCGAGCCCTCGATCAGACGTTGTCGGAAATTCGGCATGAATATCGTCGCGTGCTGATCGCCATCGAAGGCTTGTACAGCATGGACGGTGATTGTCCGAATTTGCCCAAGTTCATCGAAGTCAAAAACAAACATAAGGCTTGGCTGTACCTCGACGAAGCCCATTCGATTGGCACGATGGGAAAGACAGGTCGCGGCCTCGGCGAAGTGTTCGGCGTTCGTCGCGACAGCTTGGAAATGTGGATGGGAACGCTCAGCAAGTCGTTCGGCAGTTGCGGCGGTTTCATTGGCGGCAACTCGCGATTGATCGAGTATCTCCGCTACACTACTCCGGGATTTGTGTACGCCGCCGGTTTGGCTCCTTCAAGTGTCGGCGCCGCACTTGGGGCGCTTCGCGTCCTCAAGCGAGAGCCAGAGCGAATCACCCGTCTCATCGCGAACTCGGCTTTGTTCCTACGTTTGGCGCAAGACGCGGGGTTGAACACCGGTCCGAGCAATCAATCCCCGATCGTCCCGGTAATCACGGGCCATTCAAAACGCGCTTTGCTACTTTCAGAAGCTTTGTACCATGCGGGAATCAATGCTCAACCGATCTTGCACCCTGCCGTCGAGGAAAAGAAAGCCCGCCTACGGTTCTTTATTACTTCGGAGCATTCCGAGGAACAGATTCGGACCACAGTTGAAACCGTCGCGCACGAATGGAATCGTATCTTGGCCAGGCGAAAACCAGCGACGCTCTCGGATTCGTTGGCCTAGCAGCCCGGTTTCCCAAAACGCTTTTATCGCGAGGAAACCGGACGCTAGAGCGTTCCGGCTGATCGAAGAATAAACAGTATTGGCGGTAATCCCACCCCATCGATCCTTGCTCTGCGAAGTCTTTATTCGCTTTTTGCAATGCAATACAAGCACTTGCTCGAGCGCAAAAACAATTGACCGTCGCTGACGGCGGGCGTCGAAACGACTTGGCCACCATCGCTGAATTTGTTCTTGCCCAGCAGCTTGAATTTCTCGCCAAGCTCAATGACGTATACCGTTCCGTCGCGGGATGGGAAATACATTTTGCCGTCGGAGACAACCGGCGACGAATAGTCTTGGGCACCCATACCACCTCGTCCACCCCTGCGTCCACCACCCGGAGGACCGCCGCTTGGCGGGGTCAACGCCGGCGCGGTTGCAGCACCCGATGTATCGAGTCGCTCTTGGTAGACCTTTGATCCGTCACTGGCGTTGAGGCAATTGACGATCTTCCCGGAAACGAAATAAATCCGCTCGTCAAAAACGATCGGCG
Source organism: Planctomycetota bacterium (assembly GCA_031409895.1). GTDB lineage: Bacteria > Planctomycetota > Planctomycetia > Pirellulales > Pirellulaceae > JANMEB01. The sequence continues at coordinate 40,951 of JANNYC010000130.1, read as the reverse complement.
ACCCAATTCGATTGCGATCCGTTCCCGTCCAGACAACATTATCATTGGTGACATTGCCACTGCCGCCAGCTTTGACGGCGACCGTACCACCGCCGCGCGGTCCCGATTCCATCGCGTAAATAACGCCGTCGTGTGCAATGGCGCTGGAGCACATTGAATCCGAAGGTGGTCCTTTTGCATTCCATTTCAAGGTGCCGTCGTCCGGATTGAAAGCCCAAATTTCAAGCGGAACGCACAACACGATTTCTTGATCGCCGTCCGGCAAATCGACTAAGATCGGCGAGCCCCAACAATTGCCAAAGCCTTTTGCTTCTTTCTTCCAGACTTCTTTGCCGTCGTCTACGTTCAACGCAATCAGCGAATGACTTTCGACAAGTGCCGGAACGATCAACAGATTTTTGTACAGAATCGGGCTTGAAGCCGAACCCCATTTCCGCTGGTCCAAGTCCGATCCAACGTCGACATTCCACAACTCATTGCCATCCATGTCATATGCGTAAACACCCGACTTGCCGAAAAATGCGAAGACTCGCTTGCCATCCGAAACGGGTGTGTGCGTCGCGTATCCGTTTTCGGCGAACATGCCGCCAAACTCGTCCTCCGGCAATTTTGCTTTAACGTTTTTCTGCCAAAGCGTCTTGCCCGTTGCGCGGTCAAGGCACAATAGGTGTCGCTGCAAGGCTCCTTGATTGCCTGGATTGGCCTGGTCGACTCCGTATCCGGTCCAACAAGTCACGAAGACTTTGTCACCAACAACCACCGGGCTAGAGGCGCCGGGGCCGGGCAAGTCAATCTTCCATTTCAAATTCGTTGCATCGCCCCACTCGGTCGGCGCAGCAAGCGATTCCGTACTAATTCCGCTACCGTTGGGTCCGCGAAATCGAGTCCAATCATCGGCGGCCAATTCAGCCGAAATCGCCAAGGAGAAAAATACTGCAATTGACCTAATGCAAAAACGTTCCATTTTCATACTCCGATCAAACCGGTTAATAACATTCAAACGGCGATTCCAAAGCGCCAATGCCTTAATCGCCCCGTTATTTAACCAAAATTTCACAAGTTTGTTTTGCTGCGAAGCCAACAATTTTTCGCGGCGATCATTGTCGGTGCCAACACATGACCTGCTTTTGCGGAAAAACCGCGATTTGACGGGATTTCTGCCCCTCAAACAAATCGTTCGACTTGACGTAGAATGTCGGCCACTTCGCAATTCCGAACGACTTCATTCCCGCCAATTGAGCCAAAGGAAATCGCCCTGTGTCCGCCGAACAAAAAACGCACTGGATTGGATTCGATTTGGGCGGAACCAAGATGATGGCCGACGTCTACGACAGTCAGTTCAAACGTCTGGCGTGCAATCGCAAGAAAACCAAAGGCCACGAAGGGTCCGCCGCTGGATTGAAACGGATCATCGCGACGATCGAAGCCGCTTTGATGGAAGCCAATGTTACCAAACGCCAGTTGGCAGGCATTGGTATCGGTTGCCCCGGACCGCTCGACCTAAAACAAGGTATCGTTCTTGAGGCCCCGAATCTCAATTGGCAAAACGTCCCCGTCAAAAAAATTCTCCAAGACCATTTCGATTGCCCGACAGTCGTCTCCAATGATGTGGACGCGGGCACTTACGGCGAATACGAATTTGGTGCCGGAAAAAAAGCCCACTGTGTCATTGGCATTTTTCCGGGCACGGGCATTGGTGGCGGTTGCGTTTACGAAGGCAATTTGTTGCAAGGCTCCAATTGCACTTGCATGGAGATCGGTCACATTCCGTTGCTCAGCGATGGCCCGCTGGACGGTGCCGGAAACGCCGGATCTCTTGAATCAGTCGCCAGTCGTTTGGCTGTTTCTGCTGCGGCGGCCCAAGCGGCTTATCGTGGCCAAGCCCCGTGGTTAATGGAAAAATGTGGAACGAAGATTGACGACATTCGCAGCGGCGATTTGGCCGACGCGATTCAAAATGGCGACAAGTTCATCGCCCAAATCGTGGAAAAATCAGCGCAACATGTTGGGCTGGCCGTCGTCACCGCGGTGCATTTGCTTGCTCCGGACATTGTCGTCTTGGGAGGCGGATTGGTCGAAGCATTGCCGGATTTGTATTTGGAAACGGTTCGCAAGACATTTCGCAAACGAGTACTTTCGACTTTTCGCGACGTGACACAAATCGTGCCCGCTAAACTCGGCGATCAAGCCACTGCGTTGGGCGCGGCGGCTTGGGCCAAGACATTTCTGGAACGCAAATCAAAATAAGAATCGCTCCCCAACCCCCAATTTCCTGGGAGAGGGCAGATATAACAACTTATCCGAAATCCAAAATCGTTCCCTCGCCCCCGGCTTCGGGGGAGAGGGCAGGGTGAGGGGGTTTTCGGATAAGTTCACAGTTTGTCCTCGGTAACATAAAAAATGTCCACCGGTTCGCCAACCGCCGATAATCAAGCCAAAGAGTCGCACTTGGTCGCAGTGATCGACGTAGGTGCCACGTCGATTCGAATGGCCATCGCGCAGCTTTCGACCGATGGAAAAACTCAAGTCATCGAGCAGCTTTCGCAAGCGGTCCACTTGGGCGACGACACTTTTTCCACCGGCGTCATTCGTCGCGAGACGATCGAAGATTGCGTCCAAGTTCTCGAAACGTATCGGCAGAAGCTCAACGAGTACCAGTTTCGCGGCAGCGATCAGGTACGAGTCGTCGCAACGAGCGCGGTCCGCGAAGCCGCCAACTCACTGGCGTTTCAAGACCGCGTCTTCTTGGCCACGGGATTCGTGATCGAGCCGTTCGACGAAGCCGAATTGCATCGCGCGACATATTTGGGCATTCAGCCCTACATGGATGAATTCGCCAACGAAAAATCCACTTCGCTCATATACGAATTGGGCGGCGGCAGTACCGAAGTCTTGGCATTGCGCGAAGGCAACGTCGTGTTCGCGCAAACTTTTCGACTCGGCGCACTACGATTGTGCGTTTCGCTCAGTCGTTACGAATCGGCTATCGTCAGCACTCGCGAATTTCTGGAATCGCAGATCGAACAAGCGTTGAAGCGGGTCAAGTCCTCGCTCGCCGCCAATCTACCGAGCAACCTCATCGCGTTGGGCGGCGAAATTCGTCGAGCTGCCGGTGAAATCAGCAAAAAGCCGCTCGGCGATCGCTTGGCGAAGCTCCCCGTTTCAAAGCTGCGTAAATTCGCCGAGGAACTTCTGAACATGTCGACCGATCGGATCGTGCAACGGTTTCATATGGACACTCCCGGAGCCGAGTTGTTCGGCCCTGCCCTGTTGGTGCACTGCATGATGGCCGAAGAGTTTGACGTCGAGCACTTGTGGGTGGCCAACGCCAATTTGCGCGATGGATTGATTCTCGAAATGGCCAAGCAGCGCGTTTGGACGGAGAAAATCCAAGACCAAATTTTTCGCTGGGCCCTGAGCTTGGGACGAAAATACCAATTCGATGAGCCCCATGCGATTTGCGTCGCCAACCTCGCGCAACAACTTTTCGATCAGTTGACTGAACTGCATCAGCTTGACGCGAGATTCCGACCGATTCTATTTCTGGCGGCGCTCCTGCACGAAATTGGCTTGTTCGTCGACAGCAGCAGTTATCACAAGCACACGATGTATTTGATAAACAATTCGGACTTTTTCGGAATCGGTTTCAAGGATGTACAATTAATTGCGTTGGTCGCGCGCTACCATCGTCGCGCGACACCGCAGCCCGATCACGAAGGCTACGCGTTGCTAGACCGCAACGATCGAGTGGCCGTGACCAAATTGGCTTCGATGCTGCGTATCGCCCGATCGCTGGATTCAAGCCACAATCAATTGGTGCAAAAAATCCGCTGTGAGTTGGCCGGCAAACGAGTTAACATTTTCGTCGATAGCCCTGCGGACTTGTCGCTGGAACAAATCGAATTGCAAAAAGATGCCAGCATGTTCAGCGACACGTTTGGCCGAATCGTCCGCTTGACCGTGAATGATTCTCCGGCGGGATAACTAAGAACTTTCGTTGTCGACCTAGTAAACTGCACATCAACGTCATTGATTTCGCCTTAAAATGTTGCGAAAGCCTGTAGAGCGAAATTCAACATCGCTTCGTCGAATTGCATCTCGCCTGTTATAATCGGAGTACGTTGTTTCGGCTGACGTCTTGGTTCAAATCATTGTCAATATTGGAACTCGTGAAGAGCTAGTTCAAATCCTATTCTTGTCACCTCGGAGCCCTTATGCATTACAAAATCCCGCTCGTGTTGACACCGCAACCTGAAGGTGGTTTTACGGTAACTTCTCCGTTGCTACCAGAACTGATTACCGAGGGTGATTCTGTCGAGGAGGCACTTCACAATACACGAGATGCTTTGGCCGCCGTCGTTGAGACGTACCACGAGCTCGGGCGAGCTCTACCGAAGAATGCGCAAATTCAAGACCCGAATGCTGCGATTTGGCTTGAAACGGTTATTGCCACTACATGAAGTACCGAGACGTTGCACATAAACTGGCGTCGCTCGGATGCCACGAATTGCCTCGCGCCAGTGGCGGTTCACATCGCAAGTGGTTTAATCCCGCGAACCAGCGTGCGACTGTCGTACCAGATTGGCAGGGTCGCGACCTTAAGCTGGGTACCGTTAGAGCTGTTGTTCGCCAGCTAGGAATAGAGTGGCAGAATTTTTTGGATGTATAAGGCGAGACAATGAACGATTCGAAAGAATATTCCAATCGCGAGCTGAGTTGGCTGGAGTTTAACCGGCGAGTGCTCAACGAAGCTCGCGTTGAGGAACAGCCGCTGCTGGAGCGCGTCAAGTTCCTGGCGATTACCGGGTCGAATCTCGACGAATTCTTCCAAGTCCGCGTCGGCAGTTTGAAGTTGCTCGCCGCCCAAGAACGAGAACAAGGCCATAGCGGACACGAAGACTTGCTCGATGAATTGCGAGTACTCAACGAGCGGGTGCGTGAATTTTACCAAGCACAAGAAGAAACGCTGCTGAACGAAATTGAGCCGGCGTTGCTCAAGCTCAACATTCGTCGCTTGGCCCCCGATCAACTGAGCAAACAACAGATCGATTTCCTCAAACGGCAATTTGACGAATTGATTAGCTCGGTGATCGCGCCGCTTGGAATCGACGCCGACAACGATTTTCCGTTGCTGGCCGGTGCGCCACTTTGTTTGTGCGTTCGCCTCAAGACGAATGCTCAACTCCTGACGAGCCCGAAAATCTCGGCCCATGACGCTGCCTCAGTTCCGGTCGATCGAATTGGTTTCCGTTACGCCGTGATTCCGTTGGGCCGTGCCTTGACTCGGATTTGGACCCTTCCGTCCGAGTCGGGTTATCATTTCGTCTTGCTGGAAGACATTGTGTCGATGTTCGTCCGCGATCTGTTTCCAGACCAGGAGATTATCGAGGCGATTGCATTTCGCGTCACGCGCAACGCGGATCTTGAATTCGAAGAAGATGGCGTCGGCGATTTGCTGGCCGAGGTCGAGCACTTGCTCGAAGCCCGTCGGATCAGCGACTGTGTGCGGCTTGAACTCGAAGCGAAAACTAACCCCGTTACGCGAGAATTTCTCCGCGAGTCCTTGCGAATCAGCCAAGACGATATTTTCGGCTGCCGTGCCCCGATCGACTTGTCGGCGTTGATGAAATTGACTCAGCTCCAAGGCCACGACGCTCTCAAAGACGAACCGTGGTCTCCCCAAGCCTCTGCCGATTTTCCGCCGGGTGCCGACTTCTTTCAAACAATTGCCAACGGCGACAAGTTGCTCTTTCACCCGTATCAGTCATTCGATCCAGTCGTCGAAATGCTACGGGCTGCCGCCGACGATCCCGATGTTTTGGCCATAAAAATAACTTTGTACCGGACGGCGAAGAATAGCAGCATTGTGGCGGCGCTTCGCGATGCGGCGCGGGCCGGCAAATCAGTCACGGCGGTTGTCGAACTCAAAGCCCGATTTGACGAAGCACGCAACATTAGTTGGGCCAAGCAATTAGAGGCCGCCGGCGTCGACGTGGTCTACGGGCTTCGCGGCCTAAAAGTCCATTCGAAAATTTGCGTTGTCGTTCGCCGTGAACCGGAAGGCATCCGCCGCTACGTCCATTTGGCAACCGGAAATTACAACGAAGCCACCTCGCGAACGTATAGCGATATTAGCTTTTTCTCGTGCGATGCCGAGTTGGGCGATGACGCGATACGATTCTTTAATGCCGTGGCTGGCTTTTCGGCTCCGCTGGGGATGCGCAAGTTGACGATGGCACCGATCGGCTTGCGCGAAAGAATCTTGGAACTGATCGAAATCGAAACGCTTGCGGCTCAAGCCGATGAACCCGCGCGGATCAAGCTCAAACTAAATTCGCTCGTCGATCGACAGATTATTGACGCGCTATATCGCGCTTCTCAGGCCGGCGTGGAAATTTTGCTCAACGTGCGCGGCATCTGCTGCTTGCGACCGGGCGTCAAAGGTCTCAGCGAGAACATTCGTGTCGTCAGCATCGTCGATCGCTTCCTCGAACATTCGCGCATCTTCTACTTCTTCCACAAAGGTGACGATCTCGTATTAATTGGCAGTTCCGATTTAATGCCGCGCAACCTCGATCGCCGAGTCGAATTGCTTGCCGAGATCGACGACCCACGCTGTAAAGCCGAATTGATTCGCGTCCTCGACATTTATTTTCAAGACAACACCAAAGTTTACGAGTTAAAGCCTGACGGCAGCTATGTGCGCAAACCCATATCCAAAAAAACCGCCCGTCACCGCAGTCAACAAGTCCTCTATTTCGACTTCCGGGACCAATACGAACTCGCCACCAACCCCCAAGCCAAAGTTTTCCGCCCCGTCCGTGGCGAAGCGGAAGGTGCGTGATCGATCAGAACTGAAGTGTCCTAATAATCGGGTCAACCCAATCGGTAAACATAACGACTCCGACGCTTGACCAAATCATGGACAGGACAGTGACGACTGCCACTATCGCGCAAGCCGGAATTAGAAACCAAAGTTTGACCGAAGCAAACGATAGAAAGCTGCATTCTTTTGGGGACGCATCCAACAATTTGGCGTCCTCGCAAGTGAGCCGAGGTTTTCTCAAAAGTACAATCGACACGACGGCGAACAGCCCGACGACTGCGATCCCCGCAAAACCGTTTTCGAGATGGAATAAACGTAATGGGTAAATCCTAAGAATCGAGGCGGTGACAAAGGGTAATCCAATGGCAATTAACACCGACGCCTGAACCCAGCGATAAGATCTTCTGAAAAGCCTTGGAAAATTGATCTTCGATAAACAAATTGCAGCGAACGAGACTTTCAAAATCCCTATTGCAGTCCTAAGCGATTCTCCACCAGGCGGCTCCCTAAAAGGTGGCGACAAATTTGCGTTGTCAAAGAAAGAATCGCTAACGCTCCCGGGCTCGATTTTGAACCAAAGACCGATCAGCCAAATTATCGGAACGAACACGTAAATCGCTGTCGGCAAATCCATGCTCTTTCGTTCACTACCAGTCAAAAAGCAGAACGAACGATTCGCGGATCCAAACGCTACACCAACGAAGATCGTGACAAGTACTAAGGCAACCGCAATCAAACGCGTAAAATGCGGCCCGTTCTCAAAAAATCTAAGCTCAATGGGCATAGTGGTTAGACTCGCTAATCCAAAATTGTACGTCCAAATTAGGAACGCGATGTTGGCAGCAAATCCAGCGATCAGAATTGAAATACCAATTCGCTGAAAGCGGCGATGTCGTTTCCAAAATAGAAATTGGAATCCGAAAGCTGTGCCTAGAGTGGCGACCATCGACAGCAGACTCATTCTGGCAAAAAAATCTCGGTTCAATACCTTGACCAAATGCTCATCGCTCAAAAATGGCCTGCCCATGCTCGCCGGTCGTAGCATTCCGAGCTCAATTCCAAACACAGCTAAGAAAACCAAGCCGTTCGTTATTCCCGCACTAATAACCAAAGTCCCAACGGCAACAATAAAAGCCAGTCGGCACACCGCACCATCGAGCATTCTGCCTTCGCCGATTGTTCCATTAACGGATTTAAACGCCGGCATCATTACCAAGATTAAACCCAAATATACGGATGCTTGGTTCAAATAGACTGTAGGCCCAAAAAAGTCTTCACCAAGGAACTCACTCGGCAACTCCGGGATCAAATTGAACATCGAGTTTATGAGCAGCAGACAACCAGCACTCCGGATCATTACGATTGACGGCAAAGCCCGTTGAACTGCCGGTTGTCGAAACGGTGTGTCAACGCGGAAAAAACCGACAAGTTGTCGCAAGCAGATCGCAACGATCACGGAGAGCATGATCACCAGTGCGATCTCGTGCCCTTCGATCCCTTTGCGACTACAACGCCATGCCACCAACGCCACCACGAATACATAGCCCAACATTGCGGCCAAAGTGAATCGAGGCAAACGCGATTTTCGGTTCTCAGGGCGATTTGTGCTAAACGTCAAAGGTTCCTGACTTTGATAATGCTCGTTGCTTTGAGTCGTTGGCCGACATTCTAACAACTCGTCTCCGAAAAACTGGTCGCGCTGCGCGACCAATTCCGCAGCGTTACTGCGCCCGAGAAAGACAATGGGATTGTGATCGCCCAGACGCAGCTACTTTTGGCGACAACAATGCTTTTGTGCTATAATCACTTCTTGGCAAGCTTTGAACGGGCCGAAAGGGATACTTACTACATGACCACGCCAATTCATCCATCTCTGGAAAGTATGTCCCGCTGGACGGCCCAGACGGTCGGCATGAGCTCAGACATTTTGGACCGTATGGAGCAAGCAGTGGCAAAAGTGCGCGAGAGGTTATTGCGGGCGACGTCGGCTTTGAACCAAGTCGGTGTTGCCTACGCTGTGGTCGGCGGGAACGCCGTCGCCTCGTGGGTAGCCACCATCGATGAAGGTGCCGTCCGCAACACGCGTGACATTGACTTGTTGGTTCGGCGAAGCGATCTGCCCGCAATTACGGATGCCCTGGAACAAGTCGGCTTCGTGGGAGGTACTGTACTCGACGTCGTGATGTTCCGCGATGGCGCGGAGGGCAAACCCAGCGAGGCCGTCCACCTCCTCTTCGCCGGCGAAAAAACTCGCCCCGATCATTCATTGCCTGCACCGGAGATTCAGACCATCGATGACCCAGCAAACTTCCGCGTGCTTACGCTCGACGCCCTTGTAACAATGAAGCTAATGTCGAATCGGTTGAAGGACAAGGTTCACGTCCAGGACATGATTGGCGTTCGGCTGATCGATGCGTCGTGGCTGACAAAACTTCCGCCGGAATTGGCGGATCGATTGAAACAGATTCTGGACACGCCGGATGCCTGACGACAGGCGCGGGGCAATGTACCTCAGCGCGGGCTGCGAACTAACCATGGGTTGGGAATGGGCGCAGGCCGGGATTTTCCAAAGTAACGAACCAACGAATTTGTCGAGTCGATTCAATGCTCAAGTTTTTTTTGAAATTTCTTTTGATCGCGGGCGTGCTCGCAGGAGTCGGTGCCGCTGCATGGTACCCCATTTCCAGGTCCATCGCCGAGCGCAACAAACCACGTTGGAGATTGGCCAAGGTCGAACGAGGTGACGTCACGGCGGTTGTCAACGCAACGGGTACGATTAAACCGGTGAAGTCGGTACAGGTCGGCTCGTTCGTTTCAGGTCCAATAAAGGAGATGTTTGTTGAGTTCAACCAAGAAGTAAAAGCAAACGATCTGCTGGCCAAAATCGATCCACGATTGATCGCGGCCAATGTCGCACAAGATAAAGCGGTCTTGGCAACTCGCAAGGCCGATGTTCAGCGAGTTGAGGCTCTCTTACAACAAGCGCGAAACGACGAAGCTCGGGCCAAGAAACTGCAGGAACGCAACACCGACTTCATCGCGCAAGCTGAACTGGACCAAGTCAAATTCAGCCGGATGTCGTTGGAAGCGCAACTGTTGATCGCCAACGCTTCGATCGAACAAGCCGAGGCGTCACTTACTCAGTCCCAAGCCAATCTCGACTACACCGAAATCCGTTCGCCCGAAGACGGCATGATCATCGACCGCAAAGTCGAACCAGGCCAAACGCTGGCCGCGCAGTTTCAGACTCCGGAGCTGTTTGTGGTCGGCGTCGGAATGCGGGAAAAAATGCACGTATTTGCCGACGTGGACGAATCAGAAATCGGCTTGATCCGCCAAGCGGAAATCGACAAGCAGCCAGTCACCTTTACCGTCAGCGCTTATCCGAACGACTTGTTCTCGGGCTTGATCGAGGAAGTCCGCTTCAGTTCGGTCACGAACCAAAACGTCGTTACATACCCTGTCGTGGTTGGCGCTCCGAATTCTGACTTAAAACTTCTGCCAGGCATGACGGCGAATTTGTCGTTTCAGATCAATCAGGAAAAAGCTGCGATTCTCATTCCAAAAGCGGCCCTTCGGTTCTACCCGCCGAAACCCGAATACGTTCACGAGGACGACCGAAAAATTCTGGATGGGGCGAGTGCGGATATAGTCAAACCGGAAGATGAGGATACGTCTTCATCCAAGCCACCCGCCGCGGAACGAGTCGAGTCCAACCTCAAATCGAAAAAGCGACATGTCTGGAAAATCGAAGGCGAGTTCTTGCGGGCCGTAGAAGTCCAAATCGGAATCAGCGATAATAAATTTACAGCGCTGGCCTCCGGCGATCTCAGCGAAAATACCGAATTGGTCACCGGCCTCAAAGCCGCTGGCGAAAAATAGCTACGAGCAAAAATCGTGGCCCCCGCCGAGCTTGACTCGGCGGAGCCCTGGTTTGATAACTAGTTGTCAAACGTCGTCCCATCGACGCAGAGTCGGAGAATACGCTTAATGCCGGTCCCGTTCCATTTCTGCTGAAGGATCATCCCGATGTCGCCACTCAAGACCCTTAACATTGCCATCCGAGCCATCGCCAAGAACAAGATGCGTGCGGGCTTGACGGTGCTTGGTGTGGTGATCGGGATCGCAGCCGTGACCACGATGGTCTCGATTGGACAAAGTGCCAGTGCGCTAGTCCGCGGTGAACTCGAAGGATTCGGCACCAACGTCATCGTGGTCCAGCCGTCCCATATGCAACGACAAGGTGTGCGAAGTGGCAAAATCAATACGCTTACAGCCGCTGATTCAGTTGCCATCGAAAAAGAGTGCCCTGGCATTCTCGCTTCGTCGCCGCTTGTTGGGACGGGCGGCCAAGTCGTCTACGGCAACTTGAATTTCAGTCCCAACGAGATGTTTGGCGTCGGCGATAACTATTTGCAAGTCAGGAACTGGCCGATCCGATACGGGACTTTTTTTGATGCGGCTCAAATCGAAAAGGCTGAAAAAGTCTGCGTCGTCGGCAAGACAGTAGTCGTCAAGCTTTTTCAAACCGCCGATCCGCTGGGCGAAAGAATTCGCATCGGCAACAAGCCGTTCACGATCATCGGCGTTCTTGAAACCAAAGGTGCCAATATGGTCGGCGAGGACCAGGACAGCGTAGTCCTGATGCCTTATTCAACGGTCCGAAGGACTTTGCAGGGTTCATCCTTTGATGACGTTCACGCGATCATGGCCTCGGCCCGGACAACAGAGCGAATCGGCGAATCGTCCGACCAGATCAAGCAATTGCTGCTTGACCGCCACAAAATCAACCCGGGACAAGTGGCTGACTTTGACGTGAAAACCACGACGGAAATCGCCAACATGTTGGGAATGATCACCGGAACCATGACAATGATGCTGGCGTCGATTGCCGGGATTTCACTGGTTGTTGGCGGCGTCGGAATCATGAACATCATGCTCGTCTCCGTCACTGAGCGGACTCGCGAAATCGGAATTCGCATGGCAGTCGGAGCCCGCTCGCGCGATATCCTAATGCAGTTTCTGGTGGAGTCCGTGCTGTTGTCCTGCATCGGTGGCATGATCGGATTCGCCCTTGGCATTGGAGCGTCTTATGGAATCACCGCACTGATTAATTCGTTGTCGACCGGTACCAATTGGCCGGTTGTTATTTCAATTCCGGCCGCCATCATGGCCTTTGTCTTCGCCGCCGCCGTCGGCGTATTCTTCGGATTCTACCCCGCGCGCCGCGCCAGCAAACTCGACCCAATCGAAGCACTCAGATACGAGTGACGCCTACTTGAAAAGCGACGTTAGCCTTGTGAATGATCGAGGTATTTCAGTTTTGGGTGTTGGTTCCTGCTGAACATGGTCGATCATCGGAGCAGAATCGTCCGGGATCGGGGCAGGTTGCTGATCGGTTTCAGGCTGCTGACTGTCGTTGGCTTCTTTGATATTGGAATTGAGGTCCTTCAAATCAAATGCCGCTTCGGCGGGTTTGCCGGAATCAGGATAACGCAGCGTTTCGTCGCCAGTCGCAGAGAGTGCGGACGGGTAAGTCGCTTGTGAACCTAGTCTGCCAAGCGGGCCGAGCGAGCAAAATCGCTCTTCATAGAAGACAATTCCGTGCGATTCCAGTATGGTGCCCGTCTGCCGCTGAATGCTGGCGAGTTCGGAGTTGTACTGCGTGACCGAACGGGCTTCTTGCGCCACGGCGTTGCCCCAATCGGTAATTGCTTGGAGCACGTTCAGAAACCCTTGACGGTCCGCTTGGAATTCGCCCAACTGGTTTTCGTAGTTGATAAGCGCCGCGCGGCGGGCTTCTCCGAAAGCGTCAATCTGGTCGTAAAACTGCGCGATGTTCCGGTAGTTCACCGTCAAGTCATGGACCATCTGGTGCAGTCCCTGTTCGAGATTCGCTTCGTCCCGGCGAATCACAAGTTCCTGTCGACGCAACGCAGCCCGTGACTGTCGCAACCCAATCGGGACCGAAAAGTTTACGCCCACGTTCCAGCCGGTAAACTGCCCGCTGGCGGAACGCACCGTCGTCCCGTTCGGCATTTCGCCTTGAAGACCATCCCAGCGATAGTTCGCGATACCATCAAATTGCGGTCGTGCGGAATTGTTGGGTTGCCGCAGGAGTTGCTGGTCGGCTTCGACGATCAATTTCAATTCGACGATATCCGGCCGTTGTCGCTCGGCTGTTGCCGTAAGCATTGCCCAGTCAAACTCCACACGTTCACGAAACGGAACGGATACGGGCACGAGCTCCGAATTAGCGGACGGCGGCATTCCCAAAAGATTGCGAAGAGCCGTTTCGGCGAGGATACGATTCGATCGCGCGGTAATTAGACTTGCGCGAAAGTTTGCCAGTGCCGAACGAGCTTGAGCAACGTCAGCGGCCCGTTCGAGCCCTTCTTCCTTGCGCGCTTCGGCACGCTTAAAAGCGAACTCGGCTTGCTCGACTTGCTGCTGGCGAGCCCAGACTTCGACCCGTGCCGCGACCAGCGACCAGTATCCGTCAATTACGCCTCGGACAAGTTCTTGAACCGCGTCCTTGTACTGAAAATACGATCGCTCGGTTTCAATTCGGGCAACGACGACAGGAACCAGATTCACATCGCGGCCGTAACCGCGCAACATCGGCTGCCGCAGCGTCATTTCCACGCCGGTGTTGAATTGTGGATCGAGTAGAAAAATCCCAGGCGAAAAATACGAGCCGGTCGGCGTCACGTTTAAGCCGAGGTCCGCACCGTTGAACATCCGCTTGGCCAATCCGACCGAAGTGGTCACGGAGTCCGTGCTCGATCCTCTGATCAGCGATCGGCCTGGGTCTGCAGAATCAAAGATCGCTCCCGGCTGGTCACTCTTGCCTAGCGTCGAAGTCACATTCAGGGTTGGATCGAACACTGCGTTTTGTTCATCGATGCCGGTATTGGAAATCGCCACGTCGTAAATCGTCCGGCCACTTGTGGAAGCCGCAACTCCGCCCAAGAACCGCACAACCTGGGCGTTTTCCAAGGCGATTCGTATCGCTTGGTCTAACGTCAAAGTTTCTTGGGCCAGGTCTTTATCCGCGCTGGAAACGGTGTACGGCAAATCGACCGGCGGCAACCGCGACGATGAAGTGCGGTCGGTATCGGGAAGTGCCAAAACTCGCTGTTCTGGCAAAGTAAACTGTCGCGATTGGTGCGCTTGGGCAAACTCTGCGGCGAACATTAGTGTCGCGCACAGCGTTAGCAAAGCAGTTCGACGAATTGGAGTGTTCGTTTTCACTCCGGTTAGATCGGTCGCAACTCCGGTGACCCTTGTCCCGATTCTGCGGCAAAACCGGATTCAGCCGGCGGCGTCGAAGTCCTGTGCCGAATGAAGCGATTTTAAGGCTGCATCAAAGTCAGTTGTATCTGCCACGATGCTTCCATCCCGCAACACGACTGTACGGTGAGCGTTGCGCGCCACGTGTTGGTCGTGCGTGACCAGAATCACGGTCAGCTTTCGTTCTTTGTTCAGATTTTTGAAAAGCTGAATGATGTCGCGACTGGTGTGGGTATCTAGATTCCCAGTCGGTTCGTCGGCCATCAAGATCGCTGGATCGTTGATCAACGATCGAGCAATTGCCAAACGCTGCTGCTGGCCACCGGAAAGCTGCGAAGGATGATGATCCGCGCGATCACCCAACCCGACCAGTTCAAGCATTTCTGTCGCCCGTTTCCGGCGATTGACCTTGCCTCCGTGCCGCGAATAGAGCAATGGCAACTCGGCATTCTCAAGTGCCGTTGTCCGGGCCAGCAAGTTAAAATTCTGGAACACGAACCCAATTTTCCGATTCCGAATATCTGCCCGCGCATCGCGGCTCATCGTCGCGACTTCCTCGCCATCCAGCAAATAGCTCCCTTCCGTCGGCCGATCCAAGCACCCCAGCGTGTTCATCAAAGTCGATTTACCTGACCCCGACGGCCCGATCAGCGCAATGAACTCCCCTCGTTCAATATTCAAAGTCGTACTGCGCAGCGCATGCACCTTGACTTCACCCAAATCGTAAGTCTTCGAAACACCTCGTAATTCGATCAGCGCCAACGAGTAACTCCCAGGTAACAGGATTATATGCTTTGACTTTCAAAACGTATTCTAGCGGACACGGCAAAGAATCGCAAAATGCGTCGATTTGGAGAATGGCGGTGAGCATTTTGGTCAACCTGTTTTAGCCTGGACTTCAACGACGCCGGGCAGAGAGCGCCGACCGCACTGGCCGCGACTGGTGATTTGGACTTCGGCTCATTCAATTCGCAGCCCCCATTCTGCTCATCCATTCGTGGCCCGGTTTTTCGATTTCGGCGGGAGAGAGATTCTCGCGGCGTATGGCAAAGCCCCAAGTGTGGCGGAGTCGACGAGTCGCACGGAGTTACTTTTGCTTCTGCTGCCCTGTTTGGGGCGGGATCGCAGAGTTGATCGAATTGATCGGTCTGGAGATCATCGCCGTGCTCCCGCGTTAGCCTTCAGGATCGTCAAGTAACTCTTTCAGTCGAACTCGTAATTCGGGCGACAGACGGTCAAGCCAGGATTCGTCGATGAGGTCAATTGAAATCAAGTCCTGGATATGTACTTGGTCTTTGCGTCGAAACGACGTCAATTTCATCGTGACCAGTTTTTCGAACGGCAAGGTTTTCGCGTTCTGCATCAATGCAAATTCCTCGATGTGCGGTACTGCCTCGGGGTATTCCGGTCGTACTTTTTCGCCGGCGAAAACTACATGGACGGCGTCGCGTGCTTTCGCGTTTGGCCCGTCGAGAAACATCGTGACCCCTGCCGAATGACGATAAATGAAGCCTACCTTTTCCAAAGCCTCAATGGCCCTCGGCAAGTCGCTGCGATTAAGAATAATATCGACATCGCGAGTGTTGCGAACGACCGACTCATCGACTTGCGCGACCCAGTGCTGCACCGCGTTTCCGCCAACCACCGCATACGGAACGTCAGCGCGATTCAGCGATTCTGTAACCCTTCGCAACCGATCCTTGACGATTTCCACTGCGCGCTCGATCCTTGCCCAAAGGGCATCACCGGTATACTTGATTTCGATCATTTTTTACCTCGAATGCCAGTATACCAGACGGTGGGTCATGCTCCGAACCGCGCGATCGACTACGCACAATGGATTGCGCCGAATCGCGAGGCGACTTTATGTCATACGCCGCCGAATACTTTGTCGTTTACGTCGAACTGAACGAGCAGGTCGTCGTCATCGACATAGACAAAGTCGACTGCGTCATCGTCTGCGTAGATTCGGTCAGCGCCGGATCCTCCTTTGAAGATGTCCACGCCAGCGCCGCCATCGAGGTTATCGTTGCCGTCACCGCCAAGGAGTCGGTCGTCGCCATAGCCGCCGAATAGTTGGTCGTTGCCCGCTTGGCCTCGCAGCACGTCGTTGCCGGCGTCGCCATAGAGTGCATCGGCACCATCGCCGCCAAACAAATCGTCGTCGCCTTCGCCACCGCGAAGGATGTCGGCCTTGGTACTGCCAATGAGAATGTCATTGCCTGCTTCGCCGTGGAACCGAGCTTTCCACGTTAGGCCGGCACTGCTGTCGAGAGTGATTACGTCATTGCCGTTGTCTCCGAAAACGGTAACGGTCTCGCCATTGAGATAGTCGTGAATGGAAATTTGACCATTTACTCTGACAACGGCTTGAGCGCCCCTGGGACCGATTTGTCGGCCAACACGGATGACGTCGTTCTTCGTCGTGCCAGCGATGAGAATGCCATCCTCGCCTGTGCCGAGATCCACGAAATCTCCGGAATCAACTTGGCTGGCGGTATCGTCGCCAGCTCCGCCCAGGAGTGTGTCGATACCGGACCCGGCAGACAACAAATCGTTGCCGTTGTTTCCAACTAGGTTGTCGTTGCCTGCTCCGCCAATGAGAGTATCGTTGTTGGAGCCGCCTGTGAGGTTATCTTGGCCAATGTTGCCAAAGAGGGTCATTGGAACTGTCGCAGCGCTGGCGTTGAGCGTATTGTTGCCTGTGCCACCGTTGAATCGTTGACTCTCCATGGTGGAGTCAAAGTTAAGCGCCGGCAGTGTCGTGCCCGGTCGCGTGATGAAGGTGTCGTTAAATACCACGTTGGTTGCCGTAGTACGAGCGGTATCGTGGATAATTAGGCTGTCTGAATTTGCGCCACCGATCAATGTGAATCGTCCGAAAATGAGATTGAAGTTATCGGCATCGGGTGTAATGTTGAAAATGTCGTTCCCCGCGCCGGCATTGACGAATGTGGGAAGCGCCGCGCCGCCACCACCTTCGACATTGAGCACATCATTGCCCGCACCCGCGTTGAATATGACGCTTTCCGTTGTGTCCCAGCGAACCCGACGGTTGGCGTCGCTGATCGTCGTTCCAACGAAGATCGAATCCCCAAAACCGCTATACGTACTTCCGCCAAGACGCGCTTCATCATGTACGATCAGCGAATCGAGACCGGCTCCGCCATGAATTAGCAGATCGCCGCTTACCAGGAAACTAACAAGCTGTGTCGTCGGCGCGATATCGAAAGTGTCATTGCCGCCATTGCCGATCAATTGATAGCGCGCCACGGGATCGAGCGATATGACGCGGATCGTGTTCATTGTGTTTGGCGCTTGTAAGTCGATGTCGGCGCTGCTGATACTGATGGTTGTCCCGTTACTGCGTTGAACTACGTCTGAAAAAATCGTGTAGTTGTTGACAGTCAGCGCAGCTTGGTCGTTCAGCCGAACACGATCCGCACCGGCTAGACCTTGCAACGATAGAATTCCCAAAATACCACTCATATCGTTATTGAGTCCGACGTTGAATTGGTCGTTCCCGCCGAAGCCCGCGATGTTCATGAAGTTACCGGCAGGAGTGCTTTGGACATTAAAAATATCCGCCCCCGCGCCAGCATTAAGGTTCACGGTCTCTACCCCGCTGTAGTCGGCGACTTGGAAGTTGTCTCTCTTCACGCTGCTATTGGTGATGATAAATGTGCGGGCGACCGATTCATTGCGATCGTCCAAGACCAATGTATCAACATCTTCGTTGCCAATAGCTGCCACAAACGTGTCAACTACGCCGCTGAGATTACGTGCGATCGGGGAAATCGTAAAAGTGTCGCTGCCCGTTCCTCCAAGCAGGCTCACACGAGTCTCCGCTGGAGCTGAAATAAAATTGAAGCTATCGTGGCCAGCAAACCCACGAACGCCAATGGTTCGCATACCCGAATAAGTAATCGTTGAGCCGCCCGTTAACACCCCAGCCGTAATAACTGAGATTGTATTATTGTTGACGGTAAAGACTTCGTTGGTACCGTCTCCTTCGATCGAGAGCGAATTGAAATTATCAAAGTCACCCGTGACCGAAATTGGAACCGTGATTCCGCGGCCGATAGTAATATTGTCGGCATCGGTGCCAAGCACTTTGATGGTCGTAACACTCCCCGCAGGATAACTTGTGATAAATGCGTCGATCGCCGTGCCATTGGGGAATCTATCTGCCGTGTTGTCCACGCTGGTCGTGATCACACCATTGCTTTGCGAAATGCGAATCTGATCATTAAAAAAATTGCCGAACTGGCCACGCACGGTCAATTCTTTCGTGGCAGTGTTCAATACCGAATAGAAAGTGCCAAAAGCTTCGGGATCTACCGTCGTGTAGTTGTAGGCATCGCGCAAAAACAGACTGTCGGTCAAGGAGGGAAGCACCCGAATGCCTTGCCCCGTTGCGGTGCTACCCAAGCCGCTTTCACCGCGCAAGCCATTCGGGAATTGAGCGGTAGGAGGCATGAAGGTGAGCGAGCTCGCGATGTGCGCAGGCCGCGTCAGGGCGCTGAACCCATTCGATGAGGTCAAAAGTAATTGCGTACTTGGTCCATTAAATGCCCACGCCGTCCCGGCCCCATCCGGTATTCCGGTATCGGTCACGAGGCCTGGCGTCGACTGGAGGCGTAACGACGTAGAATTATGGAGGCCCAGCAAATGGAACATCTCATGTGACGCGATTGAATAAAGGTCGAGTTTGCTCGCGGCTGGGCTGCCAGTTTGCGCTCTGCCGATAGTTGCGCTGTATACACTGCCACTGGCGATTTCAGTTAACAGAAACTCGGAATTGTCATTGGGCGTGGCATCAACGAACCAGCCAAAGACGCCAGGATTGTTATTGGATGAGCCGTTGAAGTCCAACTTGATGCTTCCCCTGCGCGGCCGACCGGTATCAATCTGTTGCAAAACTGCGGAACCGTTCGTCCCGGCGGGAAGTTCTTCCATGGTAAAGGAGACCTGGAGGGTGTCGGCCGGCACTCCGCTTATCGCAGGAGTGTTGAAGCTGGGGATGACTCGCTCCCAGTTGTCGAGAGCCGCATCCACCACGAGGCGAGCCGCCGGCGCGTTGGCACCGAATGCTGCACCGAATAAATCCGAATCGTTGCCCACTCCACCTCGATTTGTCCAGACAATGCTGGACAGCATTTCACGGTTTTCCAGCGCTTCGAGTTCAAGTTGTGCGGCGTTTTTAAGACGATTAACGCGTGGGAAAACTTGATGGACTAAACGGCGAAAAAGCGACATGTTGCGTCTCCTTCAATTCGAGAACGGGGGTAAATTGGCTAGAGTGGAATAACTAGGCAGTTTTTTTGGAAGCCTTCGTGCGGTAGGCAAATGGTAAACAACCCATGGTTTTCAGTACAAGCGGGCGCTTTCACCGGGTCATCCCAAAAAGATATGGAACCAAGCTCCACGCCGAATTTGACCGTGGGGATTGAGTAATATCTGCCCAACATTAGTAAATGCGTACTCAGCCGAGAGTAAGCGCAGAACAATTTTGAATTTCTTCCAAAAAAATTCCCTTTCCGAGGTGTTTTTGGTCACCAGGTGTTGTTGGTCACCAAATGTAAATAGCCGCAACAAGCTTGTCCGCGACCGTCGTTAGATTCCAAACCTTTTGTTTGAATATTTCTGAATCTTGATGATTCACTTTACTCCATCAAGAAGCCGGCATCATTTTGCTCATCCATTCGTGGCCCCGCTTTTCGATTTCGGCAGGGGAGAGCTCTTCTTTGCGAGTACCAAAGCCCCACGTGTGGCCGAAGGGATCTTTGACTTTGCCGAAACGGTCGCCCCAAAAAGTATCTTCCATCGGGAAAACGACTTCGCAACCGGCTTGGACCGCTCGTAGAAATGACGAGTCAGCATCGGTCACGTACACGTGCATCGACACCGGTGAACCCCCGAAAGTCAACGGGGACTTCGAACCCCAAGCGGGATTTTCCGGGCCCAGAATGATGGCCGAATCACCCAGGCGCACTTCACCGTGAATGATCGATTTTCCATCCGGCGTGCGCAGGCAAGCGCCGCCAACGGCACCAAACGCTTTTTGATAAAAATCAATTGCCTTGCCGACGTCCGGGACCACCATCGACACCGTCACGGTGTTGTAGCCATCGGGAATCGGTTTTACGCTAGTCATGGTTCGCCTCGATCATGGGGTAAGTTTATTTCAACAAACAAAAATTCAATCTCGCGTTCAGCCACGCCGTTGATCCGCTGCGGCGGACAGAGCGTGCCATCCAGCCGACTCTAGCGGTGGCCTGCGCCGGCTGTCAAACTGGGGCCATGTCAAAGCATATCAAACGGCTTGCTCGAGCGGGCAATTCACTTGCAGAAGGGTCCACGGAAATGGTAAAGCGAGTCACCGTGTTGGTCGTCGTTTTCGTATTGCTGGTCGGCTGCGAACCAGGGAACAACGGACGCTCAGCGAAAAAAACCGCTTCGACGATGCCCCAGGTTTACGTAACGAATTATCCGCTGAAGTACTTTGCCGAGAGGATTGGCGCTGGTTTGGTCGATGTCCATTTTCCGATGACGGACGACGGCGACCCGGCATTTTGGCAACCGGATTCGCAGGCCATCGCGCGTTATCAGACCGCCGACGCGATTATCACTAATGGCGCGACTTACGAAAAATGGATTGCCAACGCGACCCTGCCCGATGCAAAACTAGTCGACAGCTCAAAGTCTTTTAGCGACAAGTTCATGCAAATGGCCGAAGTCGAAACGCACAGCCACGGTCCCGGTGGAGAGCATTCGCACACGGGAACGGCCTTCACGACCTGGATCGACTTTGACCAAGCCGCGCAACAAGCCGGTGCGGTTAAAGACGCGATTGTGAAACTAATGCCGAACCAAAAAGAAGTGATTGAAAAAAACTTAGTGGCATTGGTGGCCGACTTGAAGCAACTTGATGAAGACATGATGGCGGTGGCCAAGCTTATAGGCGAACGGCCCGTAGTCGCTTCGCATCCGGTCTACGAATATTGGGCGCGCCGATATTCGCTAAACCTCAAGTCGGTGCTTTGGGAGCCCGACGTCGTTCCGTCCGCCGAAGCGATTGACGAGTTGAAAAAGCTGCTCGATGGACACACGGCCCAAGTCATGATTTGGGAAGGGACTCCCGCAGCGGAATCTGTCGAGAAATTAAAATCGCTTGGAATCGCAAGCGTTGTTTTTGATCCTTGTGGCAATTTTCCGGCGGGCGGACATTGGCTGACGACAATGCAGGAAAACATCAGTGCGATGCGAACTTGGGCGGAAATCAAATAGCGTTAACCGTTTCGCACCTATTTTTGGGCTTGGCACTGGAGCGAGAACTCTTTCGCCGACTACAATTCTTCAACATCGTCATTGACTTGAATTCCCTAATGAGACTTTCAGATGAAATTTCGCTACTTCGTAGGTGCCTTGTTGGTGTTTGCTCCGACGCTCGCTTTTTCGCAGACCGTTAGCAAATCCGCTGGCCTAACATTTCAAGTAAAAATTGCCGCAGACCAAGTCGGCAAAGTACCTGAGTCCGGCAGAGTGCTTGTTGGCATCGGTCCGAAGGACGGCGAGCCTAACTTTACAAATTACGAACCGCCCGTTCTGCCGATTCTCGGTACCGACGTAGAAGCTTTCACGGCCGAAAAAATCGTCACGTTAAACTCCAGCTCCGAGGCGTTCCCAATTGGCGGTCTCGAGAAATTGCCCGCCGGTGAGTATTCGGTCCAAGCAATCTTCGCCACGAATCGCGATATCAATTTGCCCAAGGCTCCTGGCAATCGATTTTGTGCGCCGCAGAAGCTAAAGCTCGATCCGGCATCCGGCGCAACGGTGACGCTGCTGCTCAACCAAGGGCTAGGTTCTGCCGGCGACGTTCCGGAGGAAACCGCAACTCACAAGTTTCTGAGCATCCCATCGAAGTTGCTTTCGGATTTTCATGGCAGGCCAATGGTTTATCGCGTGGCTGTCGTGCTGCCGGAGAAATTTGCGAAGGAACAAGCGAAATATGGTTTGGCTGTTCACATCGGCGGATTTGGTACGCGATACACGTCAGCGAAGCGAATGAATCCCGACCCGCGATTCGTACAGATTTTGCCAGACGGTGCTGGACCGTTCGGAGACCCTTACCAAGTCGATTCGGCAAACAACGGACCGTATGGTGCGGCGTTTACAACGGAAGTTATTCCTTTTATCGAGAAGACTTATCGTTGCTTCGGTACGCCAAAGACTCGGTTTACGACTGGCGGAAGTACCGGCGGCTGGGTTTCGCTTGCCCTACAACTTTTTTACCCAGACTATTTCAACGGCTGTTGGTCGCAATGCCCCGACTCGGTGACTTTTGAGCGATACGAGTTGATCGACCTTTACGGTGAGCCAAACGCATTCGTGAATATTTATGGCGTCGAGCGGCCCAGCACTCGGACGATCGACGGCGACACGATTTCGAGTGTTCGGCACGAAGTTCAATTGGAAAAAGCGCTTGGTCGCGGCGGAAACTGGACGCTCAGCGGTCGCGATTGGGCGAGCTGGAATGCAGTTTACGGACCGAAAGGGCCAATACCGGTTTGGGACGCTGAGACTGGTGTGATCGACAAGGCTGTTGTCGAGCAATGGAAAAAGTACGATCTAAAAATGCTCCTGGAAAAAAATTGGAAGGAGCTAGGGCCAAAGCTTGCGGGCGGCAAAGTGAATGTTTGGGTTGGCGACGCGGACGATTATTTTCTCAATGCGGCGGTGCGACGGTTCAAGGATTCAACTGAAAAGTTGGATAACCCGAAATTCGACGGCACGATCTTGATCGAAGCTCGTAAGGGTCACGAGGGCGGCGGCTGGACTCACAGCGAAATTCTTGATGCGATGGCCGCCAGAATGAAGTAACACAATTGTGATGGGAGAACGAGCGTGCGAATTTTGTTGAAGAGCTTGATTGTTGGAACTTGTTCGGTGCTACTGTGCTGCGCAGCCGTCGCGGCGCAACAGGACATTGCAGCTCAAGTTGCCAAACTCGATCAGTTCATCGAAAACGCGCGGCAGACTTGGAAGGTGCCAGGGCTTTCGGTTGGAATCGTCCACGACGGCAAGATCGTACTCAACAAAGGATACGGAATCCGGCGCGATGGGAGCAACGACTTGGTTACGTCCGACACTCTGTTTGCGATTGCATCCAACACCAAAGCTTTCACGACGGCGGCATTGTCGATTCTGGTTGAGCGCGGCAAGCTAAACTGGGACGATCGCGTTCGGCAACATTTGCCCTATTTTGAACTTTACGATTCGTTTGTCTCCGACGAAATGCGAGTGCGCGATCTCGTCTGCCATCGAAGCGGGCTAGGAACATTCAGCGGCGATTTGCTTTGGTACGGTACGCCTTACTCTGCGGAAGAGATTGTGCGCCGCGCACGGTTTCTCAAACCGGAAGGCCGATTCCGCGATCATTACGGTTATTCGAACCTGATGTTTATCGCGGCCGGTGAGGTCGTCGCCAAGGTCAGCGGGAAACCCTGGTCCGAGTTTGTGCGCGACGAGCTGCTTTTGCCGTTGGGAATGAATCGAACGAAATGGAGCATCGATCAGATTTCGCCAACCGATGACGCGGCAACGCCGCACAAGACACTGGCCGAAGGCAACCACACGATCGCTTGGAGCAAGTGGGATTCGATGATGGCCGCCGGCGGGCTGATTTCGAGTTCCACCGATATGTCGCAGTGGATTAAGTTGCAGTTGCGACAAGGCGAACTCGACCCGAAGGGCCGATTGTTCAGCCAACAATCCTCGAATGAGATGTGGGCCGCGCACACGATCATTCCCATCGGCGAAGGATCTCGCCGCATGTTTCCCGGGACCCATTTTCGAGCTTACGGTTTGGGATGGGCTCTGATGGACCAGCACGGCAAAAAAATCGTCTCGCACGGCGGCGGTTACGACGGCATGTATAGCTGCGTGATGATGGTCCCCGAAGCAAAACTTGGAGTTGTGATTTTGACGAACAGCATGACGAGTTTGCCCAACGCGATCGCTTATCAAGTCGTCGAGGAATTTATATCGCCCGGCAGCACTCGCGATTTCAGCCAGGAGTACATGGCCAACTTTTTGAAGGACCGTAAGGAATTCGATGAGCGAATTTCAAAATCGACAACCGTGAAACAAGCCGGAACTTCGCCATCCCATGCTCTAAGTGCTTACATCGGCAAGTACCGGGATGCGATGTACGGAGACGCAGAAGTTTTGTTGGTCGGCGATCGATTACAGCTAAAACTGTTGCCGAATCCCGATTTGGTCGCGGACTTGAGCCACATGCACTTTGACACGTTTCAGCTTCACTGGCAAAAAGAGCTGGCGTGGTTCGGCTCAGGCGCTTGCCAATTTGAATTGGATATCGACGGATCGGTGCATTCGTTTCGGCTTGACGTGCCGAACGACGACTTGTGGTTTTATGAATTGCATTTTGAGCGAGTGCCGGCGGAGGTCGCAACTAAATAGCGCTACTTGCGACGCGTCGATCGTTGCATTTGTCGGCGAGCATCTTTTTCGCGAAGCGTCTGACGCTTGTCGAAGATTTTTTTGCCGCGGCACACGCCAACGGAGACTTTGGCAATTCCTCGTTCGTTGAAGAACATCGCAAGCGGAATGAGCGTGAGCCCTTTTTCCTGGATTCGTGCCGCGAGTTTCCGCTGCTGATTCGCGCGAACGAGCAGCTTTCGAGGACGTTTCGGATCGTGATTCCAAATCGTGGCTTGTTTGTATTCTGGAATGTCAGCGTTGACGAGCCAGAGCCCGCCGTCGCGCCATCGAACGTACGCTTCGTCCAAGGAGACTTTGCCCTCGCGCAGGGTTTTTACCTCGCTGCCGACCAGCATCATGCCGCACTCCAAATGCTCCAATATCTCGTATTTATGGCGGGCTTTGCGGTTCTCGGAGATCATCCGGGCGTTTGTATTTGCCGCACGGCCTGCGGGTTTCGATTCCTTTTTTTTCGCGTTCATTCGTTGTGACTATAACTCAATTTAAGCCGACGTACCATGCAAACCGATTGAATTTTGGCGTGGCCATTGTTCGCGTTGAATCGCGGGTCGAGCCACGACGTCGCGAAGGTTTACTCCGCTCCCTAGCTGCGACCACAGTTGTTGTTAAGATTGATCGTCGCCGAATCACTTTGGTATGATAACGATGATGAACGAAAACGGTTCTTTGCCTGTAATTTCCGCGTCGGACGCGCCGCTTATCGGCGACGTCGTTCATCGCTTGCCGCGCTGGCTCAAGCGCGAAGTCCCCAAAGCCAACGCGAACCATTTTACCTCGGACCTGCTGCGCGAGTTGCGTTTGGAAACAGTTTGCGAAAGCGCCAAGTGCCCCAATCGCATGGAGTGCTATTCGCAAAAGACTGCCACGTTTATGGTTCTGGGAAATGTGTGCACGCGACCTTGCTCATTTTGTGCCGTTCCCCGCGGGCGTCCAGAAGCTTTGGATCTCGATGAGCCGCAACGGCTCGCGGAGGCCGCTTTTCGCTTGGGCCTCAAGCACGTTGTTATAACATCGGTGACACGAGACGATTTGCCCGACGGCGGTGCCGAACATTTTTATCAGTGCGTCCTTGCCGTTCGCGCGAAATCCGGCGCTGCAGTGGAAGTTCTCACGCCCGATTTCGTTCATTGCCGGTCGGCGCTGGATCGAGTCGTTGAAGCGGCCCCTGACGTCTTCAATCACAACATGGAGACGATTCCACGGCTCTATCGGCGCGTTCGTGGACCGAAAAGCGATTATCGCTGGACGTTAGGGCTGCTGAAACGGGTTAAAGATTTGAATCCAGCGATCAAAACTAAGAGTGGCCTGATGTTGGGATTGGGTGAAACTCGCGACGAATTGTTCGACGCGCTGGCGGACTTGCGCGGTATCGATTGCGATTTTTTGACCTTGGGACAATATTTGCAGCCGGCCCAAGATAAGTACTTGTCGGTCGTTCGATATCTGCCGCCTGATGAATTTGATGAGATCGGGCAAATGGCCCGCGAAATGGGATTCAAGAAAGTCGCCAGTGGCCCGTTTGTTCGCAGCAGCTATCACGCGCGCGACATGGCCGACGCGTAGAGTTGTTGAGATGCCTAAAGCTTTTCGCAACGAATTGTTGCAACTACCGATGCCTACTAACCAAATTGAAATCACCATTAACGGCGAATCTCGCCACATCAACGACGACCTGTCGCTTGAACAATTGATACAGCAGCTTCAATTGGTTTCCCAACAAGTCGCTATCGAAGTCAACCGGCAATTGATTCCGCGCCGGGAACATGCTGGCCATCGACTGCGCAGCGGCGATCAACTTGAGGTCGTTTCGCTGGCAGGGGGAGGCTAAAGAAATAAATATGACAAACATCACTGATGCGACTCCCACGTTGATCGATTCACCGCTACGGATTGGACCGTTCACTTTGAACAGCCGACTCATCCTGGGTTCGGGCAAATACGCTTCCTTTGAGCAAATGCAGAACTGCGTTGAACTGTCAGGTGCCCATTGTGTTACCGTCGCGGTTCGGCGCGAACGGCTTCATGACAGCCAAGGCCGAAATATTTTGGACTTTTTGGATACGGATCGTTTGATCTTGTTGCCAAACACGGCGGGTTGTTATGACGCCGACACGGCAGTCCGGTGCGCACGAATGGGACGAGAGATTTTGCTTGGGCTAGAAAATTCAGGCGCGGATTGGGTCAAGCTCGAAGTGCTCGGTGATGAACGAACGCTTTTGCCAGATCCAGTGGAAACGCTACGTGCAACGGAGAGGCTGACTCGCGAGGGATTTAACGTCTTGTGCTACACAAGCGACGATCCGATTGTGGCCCGAAGATTGAAACAGGCCGGGGCCGCATGTGTCATGCCTGCCGGTAGTCCGATTGGTAGCGGCCAAGGAATCCTGAATCTCAATAACATCCAGATCATTTTGGAGTTCCTCAAAGAGGGTGACCCAACCTATCCGATGATCGTGGACGCGGGTGTAGGAACTGCCAGCGATGCTGTTATTGCGATGGAGCTAGGCGTTGACGGGGTGCTGCTGAACTCGGCGATCGCACGGGCCAACCATCCCCCAACAATGGCAGAAGCAATGCGAAACGGGGTTATTGCAGGCCGAATGGCTTTTTTGGCAGGCCGAATGCCAAAATCCCGCTACGCCAGTGCCAGTAGTCCAGAAATTGGGACAATAATGACCTTAAAACCGAGAATTTCACGGGTTTTGCCTGATCATACGTAAAAAACATTAAAAACTACCTAAATTTCGGATTTACCCGGTTTTACCTAGTCAAATACTTGACTTGGCCGAAATTTGAACCTAAATATAGCAGTAAGTTTTAACGGTTATGTTTCCAATTTCCTTTGTTGCAAAAATACACAAAATGAACGCACTACAAAAAATTTCCCGATTTGGAGTTTGCTGTGCACTGCCATTGATCGCAGTGTGCGCCACCGTAGCAGAAGACGGATCGCCAAAAGACCTGGCACAACGAAGCCATGTTGTCGCTCTCAATCAAGATGGTTTGGTCACAGGCCGAATTGTCGCAATTGATGCGCCATCGAAAACTCTTTCGCCGTTAAGCGAAATCAACATCTACTTCGTGCAAAACGGCAGCATTGCTCGCTCTACGAAGACCAACGTCGACGGTCAATTCACTGTTGATGGTTTGGAACCAGGTGCTTACTCGTTTGTTGGATCGAGTGCCAAAGGCTTTTTGGCTTACGGCATCATCGTGAAACCATACGATGCCACCTCCGAACTATCCAAATTTCAATTGGTTGCTCCGGCCGTGTCGCCACGATTTGTCGCCTTGAAGGAAATCGTCGATAAGTACTTGCCACGCAAGTCTGGCGTGTTGCAACAAGAAACAGAAATTCAAACCTCACTTGAAATCGACAGTGAATTTGCCCAAGGTGCTAATCTGGTTGCGATTAAGAATGGCAACTTGGTTGGTTCGGTTCGTTCGATCGTCGCTGGCCGAGAATTGGCTGGAACGAGAATCTTTCTTGTTCAAAACGACAAGGTGATGGCTGAATCAAAAGCAAACGAACAAGGCTCGTTTGAAATCAATGGCGTTGAACCAGGGGTTTATGATTTCGTCGCAGTCGGCACTGCTGGATTTGCGGCTGCTGGATTCCAAGCTGTTGTTCAAGACGAAGTAGTGGCTAATGCTCAAGTGGCTCAGGAAACGCAAGTAATCGAAGCTCAGCCGGTTCCTGCCGACGAGCTAAATACCGTATTGACTCCGCCGACCGACGGTGTGGTCGTTGCCGATCAAGTTGGACAGGCCAACGAATTGTCCGGCGGACCAGTGGCTATAGGTGATGGTTACGCCGGAGACGCCCTGGAAACGTGTGGTGAAGAAATCGGCTGTGGAGCCGCTGGCGGCTCCTGCGGTTGCGGTGAAGATTCCGGCTACTACAGTGGTGGTGGTGGTGGATGCTGCGGCGGCGGCGGCGGATTCGGGGGACTTGGTAATTTGGCAGGCGCTTTGATTGCCGGCTGGGTTATCACCGAATTGGCAAACAATAATAACGATAATAACCCGAACCCCCCAGCGCCAGTTTCGCCACACTAATTCGCGTTCGCTGTTGGCCAATTGTGAACGATTTTAAATTACAAACCTCGCGGAGACTTGGTCTCCGCGAGGTTTTTTTATGCGATGGTCGTGTCAAAAACACCGAACCGTCGCCGATTTCGACTTTGCGACGTCCCTGAAAACGACGAAACTAATTCATACTTCGGAACCGATTTGTTATCACCCTCTGCAATACCTTGGATGAGTTCGACGACTCCTTTCAGATGCCGCGAATCCGGCGGACGCCTTTCGGATTTAACTATTCTTGCAATCATTAATTTCTTTTGGCTTCGGTTACGCTGCCTTGGTACGCAAATTTCATTTGCGGCATAAGTGTTGTCATGACGTCTGATAATCGCACTCGCATTGTGGCTTGGTCGCGGTGGATTCGGCCGTTGCTGTTCACGGCGATCGTGAGTCTTATGGTCTTGGCGTACTTTCAATGGAGCGACGATCTAACGTTGGACGGTTTGGCGCTGCGCCAACGGGATTTGCGGTCGGCGCTTTCGAGCAATCCGTTGACGGTGTTAGCCGGTGCGTTTTTGGTTTATGTCTTTGTCACATCGGCATTTATTGGCAGCGCTACTGCCATTAGCTTGTTGTATGGCTGGTTGTTTGGAGCCATTGTCGGAACTGTGCTAGTTAGCTTTGCTTCAACGACAGGGGCAACGCTGACTTTTTTGGCAAGCCGGTATTTGTTTCGCGCGGAAATTAAAAAGCGGTTCGCGTCAAGAGTTCAGCACGTCGATGCCGCATTTGCGAAAAGCGGTGCGATGTATTTGCTTTCGCTGCGGTTGATTCCTGGGCTGCCATTCTTCCTGGTCAACGTGTTGATGGGGCTGACGCCGATCCGCTTGAGAACCTATTGGTGGGTCAGCCAATTGGGAATGTTGCCCGCCACGCTGATCTTCATTTACGCCGGGTCGACGGTCCCCGACTTAGCCACCTTGAGAGAACGCGGCCTCTCAAGCATCTTGAGCGGTCGATTCATTATCGCGCTATTGCTGCTCGGACTATTACCACTCGTCCTCGCGTGGCTGCGACGGACCAAATGGTACAGCAATCGTTTTGGCAATAACGCCGAACAGGTCGAATAATCATTCGAACCGATCGTCGCGACTGGCAATAGATGTACCGGGTGAACAACTTGCGATCGCGCGCGGCAATGTGCTTCAAGTCGCGACTTTTCCTGACGAACTCTAAAAGTCTCTTGAATTATTCGTCGTTCTCGCCTTCGGCGGGCCCTTGTGGTGCAGCCGAGTCCATTGGCCGAAGTCGATTTTTGATTGCGCGAGCCAGTTCCCAAATTCGCAATCGGCAACGGGCGACCAAGCGGCTTGAAACCAGTCGAACGCGGACCATTGGCTGGCGAACCGCGTTCCAGCGAGCTTTGTACGGCTCGTCGCCGCGCAGGAAATCGAATTGTGTGAATCCGCTTTCGATTGCGTGGCGTACAGCAACCGTCAGCATCAAGTGCCCCGGCTCCAATTGCCGTTGCGCCGGATCAAAACCGCTTTGATAAAGGTAGACTTGCCTCTCGCCGAATAACAACATGATCATTCCAAACGGAATGCCGTCTTGTTTTGCCAACAGGACCGTCGAGCCCGCGCGCTCGGCCATACGTGAAACTGCCCTTTGCAAAAACTCCGAAAAGCCCGTTTCTTGGAAGCAACCGATTTGTGAAAGTGCTTCGCGCCGCGCTTCATGCAACTTGACCAACGTCGACCAATTCTCTTGCAGTTCCGCGCCATTTTTCAACGTCTGTATTTCGACGCCAGGGAGTAGCTCGTTGCGGCAAGCTTTCTGCAATTTGCGGCGAAAGCCTTTCTTAATGCCCTTTTCAAAAACGGTCCAATCACTTGGCAATTTAACGACCCAGCTTGATTCGATTGGCAAGTCTCGCCGCGCAAGTCCCGCGTCCTCGAGCGCTGCGATCAGTTGTTCGACGATCGGGTCGCCGAGGTCCACTCCATCCCAGTCGATCAAGTTGAACTTGCCCCGCACCGATTGTTGTTGAATCCAGTCCGCCATCAGCGCAAGTACTTGTCGTTCATATCCCGCAGCAATGATTGGCCGAACGTGGTCCGAACAAGCGCGGCCATTAGCCATATTCACAAGCACACGCCCCCAAAATCGCTGTCGCTCGATGCATAGCGGAAACAATCCGACCCAGCGACCACTTTCGTCGACCACTGCGAGAACGGCGGCTTCGCGCGTATTTCCGTAGACTTGCCACCACGAAAAAATCCATTCCCAGCACACAAACGGATGCTCACCTGCAAGCTCATTCCATTGCTTTCGGCTGGCAGAAATCACTTCCATATCGCGGATAACTTGTAGCCGTACCTTCGAGGGTTTTTTGGTTACAAAAACCACGGGCGATTCTGTGGTGTTTTCAAATGTCAAAGATTCAGTCATTTCGGTTTGCCAATCTTGGGCGTAAGTAAATTGTTTCGTAAGAAAATATCGAAAGTGTACTGACAAGCTAGGCGACTATTACTCGCTTAATTCATTTGGGCAAGCGATCCCGTTGGTGCGGCGGTTGATTTGGATTGTCTCAAGTTAATCCAACGGTCGCGAATCCAATTCCCGACAGGTCGCTCAAACCAATACGTGCTAACGGTGGCGATCAATATCACAAGGACGGTTGCGAGGACAATCGCCGGCCAAGGACCAATCCAGCGATCCAAATGATAAATGAGCGTCGACCCCAAGTTGTTGTGCAACAAAAATAGCGAATAAGAAATTCCAGCGACGAACGCGATCGGCTTGAGACGCAAGGCGGGGATTTTTCCAAACGCTGAAAAGCCCAACAACGCCGTGAAAAAGACCGTGCCCGCTGGGTTATAGTCGTTCTGGTCGATCAAATGAAATACGATTCCACAACCGACGATTGCCGCACCATGACCCATCCACGATCCGCGACCGCAACGCCGTTCGTTGAGCAAAATGCCGATCAGAAAAAGCGGTAACGTACTGAGAATCAAGACGGAGTTTAGTGAGCTTGCGATCGCATACGGTGTCGTACTTTCGACTAGCCACGAATACTTGAGCGGTAGGCAAACCGCAGCCACGATCGCGAGTGTAACCCAAGTCAGCAGCAGCGGCCTACGCAGCGCGCCGATGGAGAACCAGGTCAACAGAACCAAATAAAACAGCAATTCGACTTGCAATGTCCAAGTCACCGGTTCAATACAGTCTTGGCCCCAAAGCCCAGGGACGATGGTTAGATTGGCCAGCCATTGCGCAAATGTCGGCGGATGGGCCGCCAAAGGCATAATGCAGACTAGGAGAAAATTGATCAGCATCGCAGCCCAAAACGGAGGACAAATACGAATCAACCGGGCGACCAAAAAATCTTCCGAGCGATGCTTGCCCAACAAGGTCATCGCGTTGACCAAACCGCTCAGCATGAAAAACAACTGGACGCCGTATTTGCCATACGGATAAGCAATTCCCAGCGGCGACGTAAATCCGTATTTGCTCTGGTAGAGATACGTAAAGTGAAACAGGAGCAAATTAATTGCCGCCATCGCCCGCAGCGCATCCAACTCTAGTATGCGATTAGATTTTCGTGGTTCGGCAAGTTTGTTTGGCAGCATTGTGATTTCCGAAATCGGTATGTTTTCGTTTCAAGAAGCTCAGTTTGTTTTTCAGAAACTCAACCCGTAAACTGCTGGCTTAATGCTGCAACGGACATACCACGGAAAAAGTTACGTCGTGCGTCCGGGCCAGACGCATAAAACAGCGGAATTCTCGCCTATTCAGTCGAAGACCACGTGCCAAAAAAACGACTTCGTGCGAGCCGTGTTGCAAAAAGGCAACGAGCCCAAACGGCAGGGCGTTGCCAGCATTTGCTCACTGCGATTTTGCCGAGATTTTCGCTAGGGAAACTTCTCTTGACCCACTGGGGCAATTCGAATACTTTGCCCCAACTCTTTTGAAACCTACTGAGGTTTTAGAAGTTGAAACGAGCGACCTTTCGAAAATTGGAATTGTAAATTCGATTCCTGACCGACCGCAGGGTGACACGGAAGTCACAACGTGGGCAGTCAATTTCGATCGCGTCACAAAGCCAACGGCTGATGCACGGAAGCTCGGCCCCAATTGGTCCAATCGCTCTCGGACAATGCGGATTCCTCACCCCCCTGGAATCCAAAGTTGCCGAGGGCTTTTTTTATGCGCCGACGTGGAATCGGCGTGCAGATACCTCAGCCGCAGGGCGCTAGTTTTCGGTTTCTTCGCTGCGGCAGACGTGTAACCACCAGAAACCGGACGCTAGCGCGTTTCGGCTGACAGAATTGCCAACGGAAATTCGTTTAACCGGCGAAGCCGCTGAACCATCAAGAAACTATTACCGACTCGCAAATTCGCTCTGCGTCAATTGCCTTCTAGCTTCCGCCGTTCTTCTAGCAGGGCGGTCAATTCCGCGATGGCCTCCAAGTCCTTCGGCCGGCCCGCCGCTCGCTTGAGCTGAATGAGCCGCTCCAACGTAACGCACCGGATCGGCAGCCCAAAGACTTCCAGGACTTCGGTATGGGGCAGCAAGTCCTCGTATTCACCGCCGCCCGAAACTTCGCCCAGCAAATCCACGTCGCCCAGCGTGGTAGTCAGCGTGAAGTTCAACCCGTGTTGGATTGTCGGCTCGTCGAATTTGAACGGTAATCCCGCAGGCGCACCCCGTAGCGCGGGCTGCAAGGGTTTGACGCAAGCAACCAGTCGGCGAATGTTCTCTTGTCGGCGCGAATATACAAAATCGACGTCGACTGTAGATCGCATTGAGCCGTGCAACGATGCGGCCCACCCGCCAATTAGAATGCAATCGACGTCATGTTGACTAAATAGTTCGGCAAAAGCTTTCAGTAGTCCAGTCATTCAGGGCCTACTTTCGCCCGTCGATTCGCCGTGCCGCGAATCTCGGTGATCTGCTTTATGAATCGCAGGAACTTTTCCGCTCGTTTAGCTGGCGTCAATTTCAAATTCTCGCGCAACAGCGTCCGGTCCACATCACGCATATAAACTTCGATCACCGGATCGTACACGTCCGGCGGCGGCAATTCCCGAAGTTTTCTCTTTCGTTTACTTTCAGCAGCGGACATTTTTGACTCTTATGAAAAATTAGTTCGATGCATCGGATAACAAAGCTTCGACGTCCGCCAAGTCTTTGGTGCGTCCGGCGGCACGCTTGTTTTGGATCAGGTTTGTCCGACTAATCACAGGAATCGAAAGGTCTGCAATATCGAATATTTTTCGATTCGACCAAGGTAGCCATGTGCTGCCATTGCATAAGCACCGACGAGCAAGAATTCAGCTTTGGCCACGGATAACGCGGATTTGATCTCTTTGAAATCGGGATTGAGCAATGTTTTTATCCTTGAAAGCCCAAGCTTCTAAAGTTAACGGCCAAACCATTGCAATGCGTTCCGCCGGAGTCGCTTTGACAAAGCCACCGTCCCGGCCTTGACTTTGCAAGTTTGTCACTTCGATTTGCGAGCGATCCATGGGTAATGAGTCATTCATACATAATGCTGCCCAAGCCAAAATCAAAACCGTTTTCCATTCGAACGGTTGCCATTATACCTTGAATTGCCCAGAGGTGAGGCTCGCGGTTATCATGGACTTGCTTTAGACCCAAATAATTCGACTTTGCACCGAGGTTATTGATGAAACTCGTTTGTACATTTTTCGCCGCAATAACAGTCGGTCTGTTGTTCACTCTGCATTGCCCAGCCGACGACCTGAAAATTTCCAAGAACGATCACATTTGTATCGTCGGAAATACTTTGGCCGAACGGATGCAACATGATGGTTGGCTGGAGACGGCACTGTTTCATCGATTTCCGCAAAGCGATTTGGTAATTCGCAATCTTGGGTTCTCGGGCGATGAGCTAGCGTTGCGATTGCGGTCTCAAGATTTCGGAACGCCGGACCAGCACCTTGAGTTCAATCGCGCGGATGTGATTGTCGCTTTCTTTGGCTACAACGAATCGTATGCGGACGAAGCAGGAATCGAAATGTTCGCCCGGCAGCTCGCGGAATCGATCGCACATTGGAAGTCGCAAAAATACAACGGACGATCGGCTCCGCGAATCGTAATTTGCTCGCCCATTTCACATGAGAATTTGGAGGATCCGAATTTTCCTGATGGCAGCGGCAACAACAACCGGCTCGAACTCTACACCAACGCGATGCGCGGAGTGGCGGAGGAACAAGAAGTCACATTTGTGGATTTGTTTCGTCCGTCGTTGCGATTGTACGGGCAAACAGTGAAGCCGCTCACGATCAATGGGATTCACTTGAATGAATTGGGCAACCAGCTTATCGCAAGCGAGATCGAGCGGGCTTTGTTCGGCGACTCCAAGATCGCTCAAGCAGGGGACAAGTTGCAGCCGTTACGCGCCGCCGTCCTTGAGAAAAACTTTTTCTGGTTCAACAAGTACCGCACGACCGACGGCTATTCCATTTTCGGCGGGCGTGCCGATTTGACTTTTGTTGAAGGCCAAACGAATCGGGATGTGATGCAACGTGAAATGAAAATTCTGGACCAACTCACGGCCAATCGAGACCAAAAAATTTGGGCCGTTGCCCAAGCCAAATCGTTCTCGGTTGACGATTCAAATACGGACGCGCCGCTTTCGGTGACGACGAACAAACCGGGAACTGGTCCGGGAGGCGCGCACATCGCGCTCGACGAAAAGCAATCGCTGGAAAAGATGACGATTGCCGGAGGTTTCCGCGTGGAATTGTTCGCGTCCGAGCGGGAGTTTCCAGAGTTGATCAATCCGGTTCAGATGTCGTTCGACACCAAAGGCCGTTTGTGGGTTGCGACTTGGCCAACTTATCCCCACTGGGCTCCGAAGACGGAAATGAACGATCGGCTGCTGATCTTTGAAGATACCAACGGAGACGGACGCGCGGATCAGTGCAAGACTTTTGCAGCGGGCCTTCACAACCCAACTGGATTCGAGTTCTACAATGGAGGTGTGCTGATCGCCAACGCGCCCGATTTGCTTTTTCTCAAAGACACCGACGGCGACGACATCGCAGACGTGCGGCAGCGAGTGTTGCACGGGCTCGACTCGGCCGATACTCATCACACGGCCAATAGTTTTGTACTCGATCCAGGCGGGGCGCTCTACTTTCAGGAAGGGACGTTTCATCACACCCAAGTCGAAACGCCGTATGATCCGTCAGTCCGTTCCGCGAACGCTGCGGTCTATCGCTACGAACCGAGGACTTCGAAATTCGAAGTCTACATTCCGTATGGTTTTGCAAACCCGCATGGCCACGTCTTTGATCGCTGGGGCCAAGACATCGTTCACGACGGAACGGGATCCGATCCGTATCACGGATCAGTGATCTCCGGTCATTTGGACTTTCCGCACAAACATTCTGGTGCACCCAATGTTTACGAGCGACGTTGGCGGCCATGTCCCGCAACGGAGTTCTTGTCCAGCCGACACTTTCCGCCGGAGATGCAGGGTAACTTGCTCGTGGGCAACGTGATCGGCTTTCAAGGCCTCCTCAATTATCGAATCGAGGATGACGGAGCAAGTTTCAAAGGGATCGAAAGCGAACCCTTGTTCAGTTCGACCGACGAGAGTTTTCGTCCCGTCGATTTCGAAACCGCGCCTGATGGCTCACTGTACTTTATCGATTGGTACAACCCAATCGTCGGCCACATGCAACATAATTTGCGAGACCCGAGTCGAGATCACGCTCACGGTCGAGTTTATCGGATGGTCAGCGCCGAGCGTCCGCTGCTTGAACTGCTTCCGATTGCTGGGCAGCCGATTGAAAAGTTATTGGAATTGCTCAAGGAGCCCGAAGATCGCGTCCGTTATCGTGCCAAGATTGAGCTCGGTGCGCGAAAAACGGCCGAAGTTATCGCAGCGACCAAGCGATGGGTTTTGGCTCTTGATCCCAAAGACTCTGACTACGAACATCATCGCCTCGAAGGACTTTGGGTCCACCAATATCACAACGTCGTCGATGTTGCTCTGCTGGATACAGTCTTGCAATCGAGCGAATTTCGAGCACGTGCAGCGGGAGTTCGCGTCTTGTGCGCGTGGCGTGACCGGATCACGGATATCTTGCCTCGACTCTGCAAACTTGCCACCGATTCAGCTCCACGCGTCCGACTCGAAGCAGTCCGGGCGGCCAGTTATCTCGACTCGGCTGATGCTGTCGATGTCGCGCTAATCGCGATGAAGCAGCCTACGGATCAATATTTGGAGTATGTCATTCGCGAAACCGTTCGCGGGCTAAAACCACTTTGGCGCACCGCAATTGTTGATGGTCAAACGCTAAGACTGTCGCAGCCTGCGTCGATTGCCATGCTGCTCAAATATCTCGACACGGCGGACCTTGTTAGAGCTCCGGGCGAACGGGCGGTCTATGCAGAGCTTTTGTTCCGTGCGGGCATTCCCGACACTCAGCGAAAGCGCGCGTTGACAGGTCTTGCTAGCGCCGATTCGAAGCCACCGATTGTCGTGTTGCTCGATTCAATTGATCGCGTCGATCGCGGCGAATTCGATGCGGACGAAAGCGTCGTGTTCGATCTCGTTCGCTTCATATCGGAACAGCCCGCAAGCGATTTGTTGGCGGCACGTGATCGCTTGGTACAACTTGCGCAAACTGCGAACCGGCCTATTATCCGTCAGATTGGATTTGTCGCGCTAGTTGCCGCCGATGCCCGGACCGAACCGGCGTTGGAGTTGGCTCAAAAAGAACTCCGGTCGCTCACGGATCTAGTAAACGCAATGCCGCTGATTGCCGATCCGAATCTGCGCGCGAATTTATACGGACCGATTCGGTCATTGATCACGGATTTTCCAAAGGAACTTTCTGCCAAAGTCGATCGCACTCCGGGGACGATTGGTCGCTTTGTTCGAATAGAACTTCCTGGCAAAGATCGCGTCCTGACTTTGGCAGAAGTCGAAATCTACAGCAGAGAGAACAACGTCGCTCGCGATGGAGCGGCTTCGCAAAACGACACTGCGTTCGGCGCCGGTGCGGATCGCGGAATCGACGGAAACAAACTCGGCTCCTTCGAATCCGGCGGCCAAACCCATTCAGACGATCCAACCAACGATCCGTGGTGGGAAGTCGATTTGAAACGGTCGGTCCCCATCGACTCCATCGCGATTTTCAATCGCACCGACGAACAATTCGGCAAGCGTCTCGACGGGTTTACATTGAAAATCCTCGATGAAAAGCATGAAGTCGTCGTTCAACTCGACAACCTCGCCGCACCTTCCACGCAAGGCGTTTACCCTTTCAAGGGCCGTGACCCTGTTTCGGTCATTCGCCAATCGGCTATGAGTGCGTTGACCAGCGTGCGCGGCCAAGAGCCTGATACGTTCGCGCTGCTCGCGTCGCTTTTTGAAAACGCCGATGATCGCGCCGCAGCGGTTACCGCGTTGCAAAAAATTCCCGTCAACCTCTGGCCAGCAGATGCCGCGCCGAAATTGATCGATCAAATGGTGGCGTACATCCATTCGGTGCCGGAAAACCGTCGGACTGAACCCGATGTGCTCGATGCTTTGCAACTGGCTGATTCTGCCACGCCTCTTTTGCCCGCAGAAGAAGCCAGCCGCATCCGCCAGCAGTTGGGTCAGCTAGGCATCCGCGTGATTCGCATCGCGACGGTGCCGCATCGGATGATCTACGACCAGGAAACGATCGTCGTTCAAGCCGACAAGCCGGTTGAATTCGTTTTCCAGAACAACGATATCATGCCGCACAATTTGGTAATCACCGAGCGCGGCGCGATGTCCGAGATTGGGTTGTCGGCCGAAGCGACTTCAACCGACGCCGACGCAGCGGCGCGGAACTACATTCCAAAATCCAGTCGCGTTTTGTTGGGAAGTCCTCTGCTCCAACCGGGTAACGTGCGCAAACTCAGCTTTCACGCTCCCAAACAAGCCGGCGTGTACCCGGTTGTCTGCACTTATCCGGGCCACTGGCGGACGATGTACTCAGCGCTTTATGTCGTGGAGGATTTGGCGGCGTACTTGGCAAGCCCTGAACAATATCTAGCACAGCATCCGCTGGTCGCTGAAGACGAAATGTTAAAAAATCGTCGCCCACGCACCGCTTGGACGTTGGCTGATCTTGAGCCGCGAGTCCGCGAAATCAGCGCGCCGTCGTTTGACAATGGTCGGCGGATGTTCCAAGTCGCCAACTGTATCGCCTGCCATCGCCTTGACGGCCAAGGAATCCAGTTCGGGGCCGACCTCGCCAAACTCGATCCTAAACTGACGTCGTCGGAAATTTTGCGGACGGTTGTCGAGCCTTCGCACGAAATCAACAAGGACTATCAGACTTACCGTTTTCTCATGATCGATGGCAAATCGTATTCTGGCTTGATCGTGGAAGAGACCGAAAAAACCGTTAAAATCGTGGAAAATCCGCTGGTAAAGGTCGATCCGATTTTGCTCAACAAAGCCGATATCGACTCGCAAACCAAAGCGGTCAAATCCATGATGCCCGAAGGCTTGCTCGATCGGCTTTCCGAACACGAAGTCATGGATTTAATCGCGTTTGTCCTCGCCCGGGGCCAGCGCGAACATGAGCTTTACCGGAGCGGTTCAAGCCATTGAAAGCTTGGTAACAAACGACTTTCCAGACATTTCTTAACACCAAGAGAGCAAATTCATGATCCCTGAAAAAAAGGCGTTGATTCTGCCAGTCCTATTGATTGCCGTCGGGACTGGGTGGCTATTAACGACCTTGGGAATTGCTCCCGGCATCGACTGGGTCTGGACGCTGGGCTTGTCGATCGCTGGTTTTCTCGCGTTTCTGGTGGGTGGCTTCGACAAGGTCACATTTGTCACAGGGTCATTTCTAATTTTTACGAGCCTGTTGTCAGTACTGCGTCAGACCGGGCGGCTGTCGTTTGACGTTGAGATTCCGATCTTGGTAATCGTTTCAGGCGTACTACTGTTGGTCGCCCGCACCCCTTGGATCCCGGTCCTAAATGGATATTGACTCCGCCAAACCAACGCCGACCCTGCCGCGAGCTTGCCAAATTCCGGGTAGGTTTTCGGCCTATCCCAAAGCGTTGAAACCACTCATTTCTGCGGTAAATCGAGCGATTTACAGGAAATCCAAGCTTCGAGAACGAGCCTTTCCCGCGGCAACTCTGAGTACTATTCCTTGACTATGGCCATTGGAAAAGGCAATGGCCTGACGGATACGAAAGTCGCACTACGCGGTTTTTCGGCTCTTCAATGGCGACATGATCACGATGGTTTTCGGTCTCGAACTTGGCTCTAAAAAGTTCTCGATGTCGGGTCGATCCAATGACCATTTCGGTCACGAATCGGCAAAGGCTGTTTTCCACTTTTCCGAAATAGTGTACGATCTTCAACTTCACGTTTTTTCTACTCAGGACTCAATCGATTTGGAGACTCACGCATGGCAAAGAAACAAAACACCAAAGCTGTAATCGCGAACAAAACAGCGACCACCGCGAAGACCGCTTTCGGCAACACTTCCGCCGCCGTCGGCAAAGCAGTTGCTTTCAACAAGCCCAGGATCGCCGCTGCCACCAAAGCAGCAGCGCCGAAAGCAATCGCAGCGGTAAAAGCCACCGCGAAGAAGGCCGCACCGATCGTAGCCAAACCCGCGACCAAGTTCGCGCCGAAGGTAGCTGCAAAGCCCGCTTCGAAATTCACCGCGACCGCCGCACCGAAAATGCTGGCCAGCAAAACTGCCGCAAAGAAAACCGCTAGAGCGTAACGCTTTAAAAAAAGGCGACATCGCTCATTCTGTTTGATGAATGCGATTTCATATTCCCAAGCTCCAACTTGGGAATTTTTTTATGCCGTTCGAATTTCTCTCAGCCGGAACGCACTAGCGTCCGGTTTCTGCGGGAGGCGCGTCCGTTGCGGCGAAGAAACCGGGGGCTAGCGCCCAGCGGCTGACGCATCTATAATTCGCTCTGGCCGGACCAAAGGTGTCACGCAAAAGGCTACACTCAATTGCTAACACCTGTTTCGTTTTCCGGTTTTGGGCAAGGTGACACTGGTGGCAAAGAAAAAAAACGACACTTTGTTTGACACAATTCACAATGTTGACTGCGTTGCGGGAATGAATGACCTCGCGGCAAATCAAGTCGACTTGGTCTTTGCCGATCCGCCGTTCAACATCGGCTACGAATACGATGAGTACGACGACCGCATGGAGTCCGAAAAATATTTGGCCTGGTCGCAATTGTGGATGACGGCCGTCCATCGCGTC
>JANNYC010000129.1:0-7068 GCA_031409895.1 Planctomycetota bacterium | reverse complement strand
TTACATCCACTTGAGCCAGGCGGCGTGGACGGTCTCGAAAAGTTCATGGAACCAGACGTAGCCGATTGAGCGCCGCCCGCAATGGACTTGAGTGGTGACGCGCGTTCCGGTGCGAAGCAGATCGGGGGGAAGCTGTCGCTTGTCAAAGGCGACCATCACGAGCGCCGCGTTTCCTTCTTGGCTGCGGACTTCGAGCCGTTTGTCGATTTGCACGAGGGTTCCTTCGTATTCGCGTCCAGGATGCGAGGCCAAACTAAAGGTGACCTTTAACGGCTGGCTCGATTGGCCCACGGCATTCAGCAAATGGGCCATCCGCTTCTCCGGCATTTCAAGTTCCAATTGCCAGTCGGTGTCTGGATCGACGACCGTCATCAGATTCTGACCCTTTTGC
The DNA here is from genome assembly GCA_031409895.1 of Planctomycetota bacterium. Lineage (GTDB taxonomy): Bacteria > Planctomycetota > Planctomycetia > Pirellulales > Pirellulaceae > JANMEB01. The sequence goes on along the minus strand of JANNYC010000129.1, from coordinate 6,677 downwards.
ACAGGGCGGCGAAGCAAATTTTGTCGTAACTGCCAATTCACGACGAGGCCGCGAGCAGGCGCGACGACATTGAGCAACTCAAGCTCTCGCTGTTTGACTTGCATCTGGTTGGCTACCCCTTTTTCTAATTCGATGGCCTCGGCCAATTCTTTTTCGACTTCAAGCTGATCGAGCCGCTCCATTTTTTCGCTGAAGGAGCGTTGCGCACTGCGAATGCGTTCTTGCAATTGCTTTTGCTGACCTTCCAAATCGCGAATCTTCACCAGCAAGTCGTTATTCGTCATTGTGGCAAGCAACTGGCCCGGTTCGACAATCGCGTTCGGATCGTCCGGCACGAGAATCTCGTCTAGCGTTCCATCGACGCTGGCAAAAATTTCGTAACGGGTCTTGGGTTGAAGTTGCCCGGTTGTGCCAAGCGTAAAGGAGTGTGGGATCACGCAAAGCGCTGCGATGACGGTCGCCAAGAGGCCCGCCGCGATTGCCGTTTTGGGCAAGTTCCTTCCACGAACCAGACTAACGCTGCGTCCGAGCCACTGCCAAACCGGCAACAAGAAAATACTATTGTGATCGAGCGAATTGGCCAGCGCATCGCTGCTGTGCGTCGCCACGACATCGATCCGTTGGCGCAACGACGATGAGACGTTGGGCTGCGTAAGTTGTTCGACAATCAAAGCGCCAATGATCGGCGACGGCGCGGGTCGATTATTTCCTTTGGATTCGGCCGCCGGTCGGCGCAGCGGTATGATCGCCAGCATTTTGGTGTGCGAGCGATCGACGTAAGGGTGTAAATGCTTTTCGATTTGCGGGGCTAGGTCGGTCGCGGTCGGCGAATACCAAAGCGGCTTTTGGCCACGAACGACCGCAGCGGCAAGCTGATTCAAGTGCTTTATCTGTTCGGCTCGGCGTTCGATCGTGTCGAGCCCGCTGACGGCTTGGATGGTGCATTGGCGGCCGTTGCAAAGCGCCACGCTCAGTCGATCGCAATCGATGAGTCGTCTTCCTTCGTTGGCGATTGCAAAAACCGTTTGCCGCGTGTCGAGGCTTTGGTGCGTCGCGCGAATGAATTGTTCGAGCCGAGCCCACATTTCTTGTTGGCTGGAAAATTGGCGCAAGCGGCGATTCTTCAAATAGCCACTCGCCAGGTCGCCCATCTGAATAACGAACCGCTGATAACCGCGCTGCGTGGCCGGACCGGAACCTGATCGCTGAAGAATCTCGACCAGTCCCGCGTTTTCTTGATCGAGTTTGAGCGGGCCAATCACAAGCAAGTGTTCGGTCGGGTTTCCCCCTTGGCCTTCGCCGTCGCTGGAGTTCGGAGCGATAAGGGCGGGCTGACCGGCGGCCACCAGATTGTGCAAAAGCCGCGAGTGTTGTAGCTGTGCTTGCGGATCGCTGGCTAAAACGGTTTGAGCCAAATTGATTTGATATTTCAGTTCGAGCTGACCCTCGGCATTCTTTAACCAGATCGCGCCGCCGACGCCGCCCAGCGCACTGGTCGTGCGCATCAGGAAGCCTTCGAAAAATTCCTCAAGCTCGCAATCCGAATTCGCCAGGTCGACGATCTCCTGAATGAGGACGCGAATTTGGTTTTTCGTGCGGGCCACCAACTCGGGATCCATATCGCCATACGGTTGAGCAAAGCGAGCGGGCATGTCCGCGCGCAATTCGGTTGCGGCATCGGAGTCGAGCGGGGTCGGAAATTTCCGGGCATCGGTCGACATCAGTTGGGCCTTAAACAAAAGGAGAAGTTCGCCGTCGGACTCAGTTGGTTCGGACGGTTGCAAACTGGTGGCGAGGGACTTTCCAAAATTCGAGGGATTTTGGCAAGTTCGAAACCGAGTCGCGCCGAACGATTGGGCGACATCTTCGCTCGAACTCGATTTTCCGCTAGATTGGCGAATTCCACTTCCATCGATTGCTAGCGGAAACGACGATGCGGGTCATCATTCAAGATACGCCAGAACTAGCGAGTCAGCGTGCGGCGCAGTTCATTGCTCGCTTGGTGCGACAAAAGCCGTCGTGCGCGCTGGGCTTGGCGACGGGGACTTCGGTTGTCGCGGTCTATCAAGACTTGGCCCGGATGCATCGCGACGAAGGGTTGGACTTTTCGCGTGTGACGACGTTCAACTTGGACGAGTACGTCGGGCTGGGGGCGAGCGACAAGCACAGTTTTCGCAGCTTCATGCAGGAAAACTTTTTCAATCACATCAACATTCCGCCGCAGCAAACGTATGTCCCAGACGGGCGGGCATTGGATTTTGGAGCGAGTTGTTTGGCTTATGAGCACCGGATAGAGGACTGCGGTGGAATCGACCTGCAAGTTCTCGGCATCGGGAGCGACGGACACATCGCGTTCAACGAACCGGGTTCGTCGTTGGGAAGCCGTACGCGGCTCAAGACGTTGGCCAGCGAAACTGTTAAAGACAACGCCCGTTTTTTTGATTCGATCGACCAAGTTCCGCGCTTGGCGATCACGATGGGAGTCGGAACGATTCTCGAATCCAAGCAATGTCTGCTGCTGGCCCTTGGCGAGCGCAAAGCCAAAGCCATTCGCGAAACGATCGAAGGACCAATCACCGCGCAAGTCACTGCGTCGGCCTTGCAACTGCATCGGGACGTCGTTGTGATTTTGGATGAGGAGGCCGCGAGCTTGCTTCGCCGTCGTGATTATTACGAAGAGGTCGAGTACTCGCAAAGGCTTTTGGAACAAGGCAAACTGCGTCAGTTGGGGATTGGGCGATAAACGAACGAATTTTATAGGAATGGATGATTGGCATATTAGCTTGTGGTGTCAGCACTACCGACTCGCGTCGGTAGCTTGCAACCTCACGCCTCACGCCTCAAGCCTATAGTGTCAGGACTGCCGACTCGCGTCGGAAACTTGTTTAGCGGATTCCAAACGATGCGATGTATCGGTTCTTTCGTCGACGAGGGGCAACTAGAGACGTTTATTGCGTATCTCGTGACGCAGAAAATATCGGCGTACGTCGAACGCGATGGGGATCAGCCCACGATTTGGATCAAGAACGAAGACCACGTCGCCGCCGCACAGCAGCATCTAAGACATTTTTTGGCTAACCCAACTGATCTTCAATATGCCAATGTGTTGGACCGTGCCAGCGAGATGTTGCGCAGCGAAGCCCGCCAGCGAACCGAATCGCGCAAGCTCGTCAAGAATTACGCTTCGCAAATGCGGCTCGGCCCGACGTATCGCGCACCGCTAACTATCGCGCTGACGACATTGTGCGTCGTCCTGTGGGCCGTTCAATGGTTTGCCCCGATCCCCGTGACGAACGATAACACACCTTCCGATCGGTTGCAGAAATTAATTGTCGAAAAAACGCAAGGCAATCCTATAGTACGGATGTTCTACTCAAAGCTCTACCGCGGCCTGGCCTTTGCGGCGATTCCGCCATCGGCTTCGCAAGAGTTGCGCGGCCGTGAAAAAGACGACCTTCGCGTTCGCGCGTACAACATTCTGCGCGGCGAAGTCTGGCGATTGATCACGCCGGTTTTTATTCACTTCGGGCCTTGGCATTTGGCATTGAACTTAATCTCGTTGTTTCAGCTTGGTCGAATCCTGGAGACTCGGTACGGAACGTTCAGATTGTTGCTCGTCATGTTGGCGATCGCCATCATTTCGAATTTTTTGCAAGGAGTCGTGCCGGTACGCTGGGACGGATCGCCGGTAGAAGCCTTGGGCGATGGTTGGGGCGTCTCCTTTTTCGGCGGAATTTCCGGCGTGGTTTTTGGCTTGCTGGGTTTCGCTTGGATCAAATCGCGATACGATTGGAAATCTGGTTTTTATATTCCACGCACGACCATGATTTGGGCGGTTGCATGGATATTTCTGGGAATCTCGCCCCTGGACGAAAAACTTCTTGGCTGCAACATGGCCAATTGGGCACATGGTGCCGGATTCCTAGTTGGAATTGCGTTGGCGTATCTCTCGGTCTACCACCATTCGCCGCTCAAACCGAAATCGTAATTCAGCGAGAATTTAGTGGCCGCATCATCCAACGATTCTATGAGCAGCGCCCCGAGCGAACCGCCATCGGCCACCCGCTCCTTGTTTGCCAATCGCTCGTTTGTTGGATTGCTCGCAACGCAGTTCCTCGGAGCGTTCAATGACAACGTCTACAAGCAGATGGTGCTGCTGCTGTGTTTGGACTACAAGCGGCTTTGGAATTTGCCGGAAGATAAGTACCAGCCAATCGCGACCGCGCTTTTTACAGTCGCGTTCTTGGCGTTTTCTGGTTTCGCGGGATTCCTGTCGGATCGCTTTCGCAAGCGCAACATCATCGTGCTGTGTAAGTTCGCCGAAATCCTTGTGATGGTCAGCGGCCTGATCGCGCTGCTGAGCGCCCCGATTGGCTCAGTGCATTTGCTCACAAGCCTAATCGTCGTGTTGTTGTTCATGGGCGCGCACAGCGCTTTCTTCGGACCGTCGAAGTATGGCGTGCTGCCGGAGATGCTGCCCGAATCGCAATTGCCCGCCGCCAACGGTTGGGTCCAAATGACGACTTTCTTGGCCATTATATTTGGAATTGCGCTTTCGGGAATCTTGAAAGATCTTGTCGGTCAGCGGCTTTGGATTATCTGCGCGATTTGCATTGGAATTGCAATATTGGGAACGATCACGGCGCACTTTATTCGGAGCCGTCCACCCGCGCAACCGAATCTAAAATTTTCGCCAAGCTGCTTGCTGATCGAATCGAGCGCGTGGAAGTTATTACGCTCCGATCAAACGCTTCAACTCGTGCTGCTGGTCTATTCGATCTTTTGGTTCGCGGGGGGCGTCGTCTTGCCGACCGTAAACGAAATTGGCAAAAGCCAACTGCAATGGTCGGACGGTTTGACAAGCGGCATCAACGCCTGCATGGCATTCGGAATCGGTATCGGCTGCGGCGTTTCGGGTTGGCTTTCGCGAAGTCGCGTTGCGTTTAGCTTGGTCCGGTTGGGAGGATTGGGCACGGGATTGGCGTTTGTCGGAGTGGCGGCAATAGCCGCTTCCAACATGGGGCCAGACGCAAAGAAAATTGCGATGGGTGCGAGCCTGTTCGTCGCCGGCGGTTTTGCCGGGTTGTTGGCTGTTCCGCTGCAAGTCTTTATTCAAGCACGGCCCCCCGCCAATCAAAAAGGGCGTGTACTCGGCGCGATGAATTTGATCACGTGGATCGGCATTTTAATTTCCACCGCGTTTTACTACGCCTGCAATTTAATTTTAACCAAGATGGCCTTGCCTCCTTGTTGGACCTTGGCGGCACTTGCTCCCATCATGCTCGGCATTGGATTTTTCTTTTGGCCAAAAGTTACCGCCGCGCCGACACAGTGAAGCTCCTCGTTCCCAAGCTCCAGCTTGGGAACGCGAGTCCACGAAGCTCCGCTTCGGAGACGAAACGGTGACGCTGACCGAACGCTTGCGAAGCAGAGCTTCGCGGACGGGCGTTCCCAAGCAGGAGCTTGGGAACGAGGATTAACGAGAATTATCGTGATCGAAACTCACTAACTTAACCATTCCTCCCATGCGACACTTTCTAACAACTCAAGACTGGACTCTCGACGAACTCCAAGACATGCTGCGCTCGGCGCAGCAACTTAAACGCGAGCCGTTTCAGACTTCCCTGCGCAACAAGTCGGTCGCGCTGCTGTTTTTGAACCCGTCGATGCGGACGCGCACTTCGTTTCAACTGGGTGTGCATCAGCTCGGCGGGTTGGCAATCGTGTTGCAACCTGGCAAAGACGCTTGGCCGATCGAGTTCAATCGCGGCGTCGTAATGGACGGCGAAGCCGAAGAGCATATCACCGAAGTCGCCGGTGTGCTTTCGCGGTACTGCGATCTAATCGCGCTGCGGGCTTTTCCGAAATTTCAAGACTGGAGCTACGATCGTAACGACCCAGTGATCCGCGCTTTGGCGCAACAGTCGCGCGTGCCGGTGATCAACATGGAGACGATCGTCCATCCATGCCAGGAATTGGCTCACATGCTGACGCTGCACGAACGACTTGGTAGTGTGCGCGACAAAAAGTTCTTGCTCACGTGGACTTGGCATCCCAAGCCGCTGAACACGGCGGTCGCCAACTCGGCTTTGCTCATCGCCACGAAATTCGGCATGGACGTAACGCTATTGTGCCCAAGCGAAAAATATTTGCTTGACGAGCAATTCATGGCAGCCGCGCGCCAAAACGCAGCGGCCCACGGCCGTTCGTTGACGATTTCGCACGATATACAATCCGCTTACAAGGATGCTGACGTCGTGTATGCAAAAAGCTGGGGCGCGCTGCCGCTTTACGGACAGCCGGAAAAAGAATGGGAGTGGCGAAAAGACTTACGGCACTTCATTGTCGACGAACAGAAAATGGCCCTTACCAACCGAGCTTTGTTCAGCCACTGTCTGCCGCTGCGGCGAAACGTCAAAGCGACTGATGGCGTGATGGATGGTGATTATTGCGTCGCTTTGGACGAAGCCGAGAACCGGCTTCACGTACAAAAGGCAATGATGATGAGGCTGACCAAACCGTGAGGAATCGCAAAGCCGAGGAATGCAAAATGAAATATGCAAAATGCAAATTGAATAAGATGTAGAAGTAGGGTGGGCCGAGTCTTCGAGTCCCACCATTCCCCTTCTGAACACTGAACACTGAACACTGAACACTGAACACTGAACACTGAACAC
>JANNYC010000128.1:0-44979 GCA_031409895.1 Planctomycetota bacterium | reverse complement strand
AGTCTGGCAATGGTCCATGCTTGCGAAAGCCGATCTTGTGACAAGTAACAATCAACTGGAGAGCCGGATGCGGGAAATCCGCCAGTCCGGTTCGGTGGGAGGGGAGCCGCAATTCATTGCGGCTTCCCTACCTCAATCTTTCTCGCGGTTACGTTTTTATCTGCCGTTCGCGAAGGCCAATAAGAGAGGGCCCCGAATTGCGCTCGGAGCCCTTTCGACTTTTCTTTTTTGCTTTCAAAGTGTTTCAAACTGGCATCGAGTAAACGACGCGGTGAAACACTCTACGCCATCAATTTGCTGTATTGAGCAATGGCTTGTTGAGCGGCTTCTACGCTACCAACGTCGTTGACCAATTTCTTGACTGCCAAAAGATGATCAATCGAGGAGCCGACACTAATTCCGACTCGACGGCGACCTCGCCCCTTCGAAACTTTGTTGCGGTCATTCGACAAAATCGTACTCACATATTGTGGACTGATCTTGTAACCAGCTTGATTGAGATTTTCGGCGATTTCCTTGGGCTTGGAATCCGGGTGATCTTTTCTGTATTCACGGATTGCCTTACTTTTCGAACCCCCTATTTTTGATCGTCGAGCCATATCTACCCCCTATTAAAATAAAACACAAAACTTGAACTAGTCGCTCATTGAACTGGAAATCATATTACCGAATTGAGTAAGATTAAACAACCATCCCCCACTAATTGAAAACTCAATTACGATAAATGGCGGACGGAGCAATCTAATTCGCGAGAATTCATTAGTCGAGACTTGCGAAGCCGCAATTTTGACTACCCAATTTCGGTGGGCTGCCCCACGCATCAGTTGCGGAGCGACGGACAAGTTAAAGATTTTTATAGCAAGCACTATTTTTAAACGTATTTCCTCCAATGATTTGGTGAGGCATTCGGCCTGCCATCGATTTGCCGCGAATTCTCGTTGTAAGTCCGTTCGCCTCGCAAAGAAAACCCTGCGCTGCTAATCTGAGTTGTTATGGTCGAGGCGCAATCATTGAAACGGACGATTCGAGCAATAGGACCTTTGCAAATAGCGGTATTCTGCTGGGTTGCATTGGTGCCAAGTTTGGTATTCGGGCAGTCGGCGCAAACATACGGCACATTACGAACCGACTTCGATCAAAAACTGGGCTATTTGGCTCACTGGTGCGAGGAGCAACACTTAACATCCGAGGCCGCACAAACTCGCCAATTGCAGTTTGCACGCGACCCCAATCGCCAGTATTTCTTTGTCCCCTACGACAAGAGCCCATGGTCGGACGCTGAATCGGACGATTTAGCAGGCCAATGGTCTCGCAAGTTTCAATCCGTTCGGCGCGAACATGCGGAACGACTTTTCGCGCTTGCCAAGGAGCAAATTTCCGCTGGCGACGAGGCGATGGCGTACTCGTTACTTCACGAGGTATGTACGCTTGATCCGGAGCATTTGGAATCGAGACGAATTCTCGGATATCAAAATCGCGACACCCTTTGGCAACTCTCGTCAACTCCGGTAACCCAAAAATCGGCCCGCTCGCGAAACTCGCTGATGGAATGGACGGCCGACGAATACATCATTGTCGAATCGCCGCACTACCAGATCGTGTCGACGGCGGGTGCTGACGAAACATTGCACTTAGCCAACCAATTGGAACGCTGGCGAGTTGTATGGCGGCAAGCATTTTTCGATTACTGGAGTTCGGTGGGGAATTTGAAAAAGTTACTGGATGGCAAGTCATCCTCGGCGACGCGGCGACGGCATAAGGTCGTCTTCTTTGGAACACGCGACCAATATGTTCGCGATCTGGGAAAACTTGGAGTTGAAGGAGTCGAAAAATCAACCGGGTTTTATAGCGACCGGCATCAAGCCATGTTCTTTTATTTGGACTCGCCGCTACCCATTGAAACTTGGCGGCAAGAACAGGCCCATCAGTTATTTCAAGAAGAAGCTTCCGCACGGAAGGATCCAGTCGAACATAGCCATGTTTGGGCTTTGGAAGGGATCGCGATGTACTATGAGTCGCTGGTGGAATTTCCGCACTTTGCAACATTGGGCGGATTTGATTACGGACGACTGCAATACGCGCGAGTCCACTGGACGCGCGAAAAGTTTTTCGAGCCGTTTAAGGAACTTACCGCATTAGGGCGAGAAGCATTCCAAATGCGTCCAGAGGTAGGCAAACTCTACAGCCAGTCGGCAGGCATGAGCCACTTTTTGATGTCGTATGAAGATGGCAAGTATCGATCGGCCATGTTGCAACTTGTGAAATTGATCTACCAGCGTCGGGCCAAACCGAATTCCCTGGCGGAACTTTGCGATGTGCCTGCGGAACAACTGGAACGCGAATACAAACAGTTTCTCACGGTGGATCGAGACAACGTCAATCAGTTTCTGTTCGACCCCGAGCGGCGTACCGAATTGGCGCTGGGATTTAGCAACGTCGATGGTTCCGTCGGGCCGACGATTGCTGGCTGCAAGGCCTTGCGTTGGTTACAACTGAGTTCCACCAAAGTTGACGATGCGATCGGACCTGTTCTTGGTCAACTAACCAAATTGGAACAATTGTTTCTGGACAATACTGGCGTTTCCGACAAAGCGATGCCAATGTTGGCCGCCCTGACAAATTTGGAAGAGTTGGACTTGGCGGAAACGCAGGTCACGGACGCAGGAATGTCGCACATCGCCAAGTTAACCAATTTGAAAGCCCTTTGGTTGGGCGGGACGCAAGTTACCGATCGCGGTCTGGAACAACTCGGGACGTTGAAAAATCTGCAATTGCTCGACGTGAAACGAACTGTGGTCACGCCGGACGCAATTCAACGACTTAAAAAGCAACTCCCTCAACTCAAGTAACGCAGGTGTACACCGATTATGACCGTCTGGAAATTGATTAATGCAAATTACGCGCAAGTCAAAAACGCGAAATTCGAAGTCGCCGTCTTGCCGATGGGTGCAACCGAGCCGCACAACTTGCATCTCCCTTACGGCACCGACGTCCTTGAAGGAACGATCGTCGGCGAACATGTCTGCCAGGCCGCCGCAGCGCAAGGCGCCCGAGTCATACTGTTGCCCACGATTCCCTATGGCACGGAAACAAATCTACGCGAGTTTCCGCTTGCGATCAATTTGAATCCATCGACGCTCAACCAAATCGTAACCGACATCGTTGAGTCGCTTGCGCAAAGCGGCATTCGCAAGTTGGTACTGTTGAATAGTCACGGCGGAAACGAGTTCAAGCCACTTTTACGCGAATTGTCGGGACGCACGCCGGTACACATTTTTCTGTGCAATTGGTATGAAGTCATCGGCGACGTCTACTCGCAGATTTTTTCGAAACCCGAAGATCACGCGGGCGAAATGGAGACTTCATTTGCGCTGGCGTATTTCCCGGAATTGGTGGCAAGGAACCCTGACGGGACGTTTGCGGCGGACGACGGTACCGTCCGGCAGTTTCGCTTTCGCGCATTGAGCGAAGGCTGGGTGTCGATCACACGACCTTGGCATCTTTTGACCACAAACAGTGGTGCGGCCAACCCCCACGCCGCAACTGCCGACAAGGGAAAACAACTCATGCGGCACTTGGAGGAACGAATCGGGCAGTTTCTCGTCGAGCTTTCCGCTAGCCCAATTGATGAACTATTTCCTTTTGAGCGTTAAATTGCCTAGGAGCCAGGCAGTGGGGGCCAGTCCCCGATTGAACTTGTACGTTGACCGCTGTGTCATGGCGTTTTAGAATCTGTTCGTTGACGTGGTGGCTGTAGCTCAGTTGGTTAGAGTGCCAGATTGTGGCTCTGGATGTCGCGGGTTCGACCCCCGTCAGCCACCCTGAGAATGACCCTGATAGTTTTTACTGTCAGGGTTTTTTGTTTGGGGAATCCGATAGCCCGCCTTTCTCACAAGATGGGAACGTGACCGACAGTGTGTTGAAATTGTAACCCGATACGTAAGTGAGGGCGAACACGAAATCCCTCGCTAACGCATCGGGTTACGATTCGGTTGTGAGAATTGCGGGATAGGACCGATCGGACAGATATCCGGGGTGAAGGGGCAGGCACAAATTGCTCCGGATCCGCCGCAGCGGAGGCAAATTGAGGCAGTCCCCGAATCGCTCGTTAAATCAACAGGCGGCCGGAAGTCTGGCATTGGCTGGTGAATGCGTTGAGATCGGTGCTGGCGTAAGGGATTTCGGATTCGGTAATGGGCACGGCCCACAGAAGGTTGACAGGGTCGTCACGAAAGCGAGTTAGCTCTCCGCGAAAATTTCGCTCCGAAACGAACAACAGATTCACGGTTGGTTGATCGACGCGAGTGAGCTTGGCGATGTGTCCGTGGCCTAGCCAACTCCACTTGCGCCACGGATAGCGGGCTTGGCCAGCCAAAAGCTCGATGGCCTGGTCAACCGATTCGAAAAAAATTCCAGGGCGATACTCCAACCCCAGTTCGATTCTTCGCAACGCTACGGGGCGCTCGTGACTCAATTCAACGTTTGGCTGTGGCCGAAGGGACATTCCCAGCGTGAGCAAGCGCGAGCCCGCATCGCTATCAAATCGGTAGATCAGAAGTGGCGGCCATTGATCGCCGCCGACTTCGTAAGTTTGGGCTTCCGGCCCGAATCGAGTTTGGTACTTGGGCAGCAAGTCGTCTTGCAAATGAGCAAATGGGTTTCCGGATTTCCATGATTGCCAGAATTCGGCGGCGCGGCGAATTCGCTCGGCGAGCGCCGATTGTTGCGGCATGGGCCAGCAGACTTCATTTTCGTGCAGACAGTCGCGGGCATAGCCGTGAAAAGCTTCTCGGCCGCTCCAGGGAGGAATCACGGCCAGCAGCGAGTCTTTTTCGAAAAGCGCGATTCCATTACCTTCTTCGAACCAAGCAATTCGCAAATCGTTGGCAGTTGGCGCGGGCAATCCATTGGGATGATTTATTACAAAACGCGGCAAGTCGGGCGGAATGCCTTGCCGCAGATCGGATTGTGAGATCTCCATCGGTGCGGCGACGAGGTTTCGAACCCAACAAGCCCGCGTGCCAAAATTGCCGTCGCGGCCGTTGAGGTACAAGTAAACCGCCCGCTCGTCGTGTTGCAAGATCGCGTCGAGGCTACCATCGGGCGAAGTCTCGAACACGATCACGGTCGGGTCGATCGGACTTGATGGTGCTTGCGCTTGTTCGGAAGGGGTCAGACCCATTTTTCGGATTCCATTTGTTTCCAAGTCAATCAATATTGGCCGAAAAATGCGTCAGACCCCGATCCAGGCATGCTTGCATTTCCATTGAGTCGACTATGGCGCCAGCAACATGCGGCTGGGGGCTTGGAGATAACCGATCACGTCATTGAGAAATCGAGCGGCGTTGGAGCCGTCGATCAGGCGATGATCATACGAAATGCTGAGCGGCAACATGAGTCTTATGGCGACTTTGTCTTCGATCACCACCGGCATTTTTCGGGCACGACCCGTCAACAAGATCGCAGTCTCGGGATGGTTGATAATCGGCGTCGAATAACTTCCGCCGATCGCGCCGAGATTACTGATCGTGAACGTCGAGCCTTTAAGGTCTTCCAAGGTAAAGCTGTTGGTGCGGGCGGACTCGGCTATGGCTTGCAGCTTTTTCGCTATTTGCGGAATCGACAATTTGTCCGCGTCCCGCAGCGATGGAACGACGAGCCCGCGGTCGGTGTCAACGGCGATTCCAATGCTGACATATTCTTTGAAGATGATTTGTCCGGCTTCCATATCGATGGACGCGTTGATTCCAGGATGGGACTTTAGCGCCAATGCCACGGACTTAATGATAAAGGGCAAGCTGGTAAGTTTGACTCCTTGCTTGGCGTAATCGGCTTTGCTTTCATTTCGAAATTCTTCCAAGTCGGTTATGTCGGCATCGTCGAAGTTGGTGACTCGCGGGATCGTCGAGTACGAAAAGTGCATTTTCTCGGCGATGGTTCGGCGTATCCGCGAAAGTTTTTCAACTCGGATCGGACCGAAGTCGTCCCGCTGGCCTTCCTCCGTGCCTCCCGCAAGTCCAATTCGCTGGCTTGAGCTGCCGCTGCGAACGACGTGGAGAATGTCGTCGCGCGAAATCCGCCCGCCCGGACCAGAACCAGTAACGCGACGCAAATCGACGCCGACTTCACGTGCGAAACGACGGATGGAGGGCCCTGCGGGAACTAAGCCCATGCCAGTCGATTCGGCAACAACGGGTTGCGAAGAAGTCGCTGGAGCGGGGGCACTTACCGGTTGGCGAACTGGCGGTTCATCTTGTGTTGGTTTGGGTTGCGAAGTTTTCGGCGCGGGTGTGCTGGATGATGCGCTCAGCGTAGCGGGCTTTGGTGAAGGCGGCTTAGTCGGCGCGGGGCTGACGGCTTGAGGCGCGGGTGTCACAGGTTTTTCCGCAACGCTTGCCGGACTGGCATCGATTGAAATTAAAGCTTGACCAACATTGACGGTGTCGCCGACGGAAACGTGAATTTTGCGAACGACGCCAGCTTGGCTGGCTGGAACTGCGATGGTGGCTTTTTCTGTTTCAAGTTCAACGATGCCTTGGTTCTTGGCGATCGTATCGCCGACGGCAACGAGGACTTCGAGAACGTCACCCGAAGTGACACCTTCACCTAGTTCTGGAAGTTTGAGGTCGATCGACATAGGGGACTTTCTAGTGGCTTGATCAAAACGCGAATTTCGCTTGGTCGCTGCTAAAAATTAGACGGGAGATTGGAAACCCCTCACCCTAACCCTCTCCCCAAAGGGGCGAGGGAACGGAAAAAACTATGCGTACAACGGGTTTGCTTTGTCCGGGTCGATATCCAATTGTTTAATGGCCTTGGCGACATCGGCTGGTTTGATTTTTCCTTGTTTGGCCAATTGGTGGAGTGCGCCGATCGTCACGAACGGGGCGTCGACTTCAAAGTGTCGGCGCAGGCCGGGGCGCGTATCACTGCGGCCCATGCCGTCCGTCCCGAGCACGAGATAATCTCCGGGAACCCACGGGGTGATCTGCTCGCTCACGGCACGAACGTAGTCGCTCGCCGAAACGAACGGACCTTCGACACCTTTCATTACGCTTTCCAAGTAGCTTACTCGCGGCTTTTCCGTGGGATGGAGCATGTTCCATCGTGCGGTTGCTTGGGCATCGCGGCGCAGTTCGGTGTAGCTTGTGACGCTCCAGACGTCGCTAGCAACGTCGAATTTTTCGGCAAGCAGTTCTTGAGCGGCCAGAACACCGTTCATGATCGCACCGCTGCCAAAGAGCTGAACACGATGGTTCGAGCCTTTGACATCGCGCGATCGGAATTTATAAATGCCGCGGACGATTCCGTCTTCGACACCGGCAGGCATTTCAGGCATCGTGTAACTATCGTTGCCAACCATCAAGTAATAAATCGCGGTGTCGCCCTCTTCGTAGAGCTTTTTGAGACCGTCGAAAATGATGATGGCCGTTTCGAAGTGGAATGCCGGGTCGTAAGCACGAACGGTCGGAAACGCGATCGCGTTGAGCAAGCTATGGCCGTCCTGATGCTGCAAGCCTTCGCCATTGAGCGTCGTGCGGCCGGCAGTTCCGCCCAACAGAAAGCCCTTGGCTCGCATGTCTGCAGCTGCCCAAATCGAATCGCCGATCCGCTGGAAGCCAAACATCGAATAGAAAATGAAGAACGGAATCATGTTGACACCGTGCGCGGAGTAGCTGGTTCCCGCAGCACAGAACGACGACATCGAACCGGCTTCGGAGATGCCTTCTTCCAGTAATTGCCCGTCGATCGCTTCTTTATAGTAGGCCAACTGATCGGAATCGATTGGCTCGTAGAGCTGGCCAGAGTGTGCGTAAATACCCACTTCGCGAAACATACCTTCCATACCGAATGTTCGCGATTCGTCGGGAACGATCGGCACGATGTGTTTGCCGATTTTCTTGTCTTGGCACAAGCGGCTGAGCAAGCGGACAAAGCCCATCGTGGTTGAGATTTCTTTGCCGTTGTCTCGTTCGATGATCTTTCGATAGTCGTCGTATCGCGGAACGGCCATTCGCGGTGCATCAATCGGCCGACTGGGAAGGAAGCCGCCGAGTTCTTCGCGTCGTTGCCGCATGTATTTCAATTCCACGCTATCTTCTGGCGGTTTGTAGAACGGGGCCTTGCCGACTTCGTCGTCGGAAATCGGAATTCCGAACCGAGTTCGGAATTGAAGAAGCTCTTGTTCGTTGGCTTTCTTTTTATTGTGCGCGATATTGCGACCTTCGCCGTTTTCGCCCAAGCCGTAGCCTTTAATCGTCTTGGCCAAGATAACGGTCGGAGCGCCGCGATGGTCGACGGCTGCTTTGTAGGCGGCATAAACTTTTTCGGGATCGTGGCCGCCGCGCCGCATCACCAGCAATTTCTCGTCGGTGTAATTTTTGACGAGGTCGAGCAACTCCGGATACTTGCCGAAGAAATGCTCGCGGATGTACGAGCCCGGCATGCCGACGTACTTTTGAAATTGGCCATCGACGACTTCGCCCATTCGTTTCACGAGCAAACCGGTTTCATCCTTTTCCAGAAGCGGGTCCCAGTCGTCGCCCCAAACGACTTTGATTACGTTCCAGCCAGCACCCGTAAACAAAGCCTCAAGCTCTTGGATAATCTTTCCGTTTCCGCGAACCGGGCCATCCAACCGTTGCAAGTTACAATTGATCACAAACGTCAAATTGTCGAGCTTTTCGCGCGTTGCAAGCGTAATCGCACCGAGCGTTTCGGGCTCATCGCATTCGCCGTCGCCCATGAAAGCCCAAACGTGCTTGTTCGAGATATCTTTGATACCGCGATCCGTCAAATAATGATTGAAGCGGGCTTGGTAGATCGCCATCAGCGGTGCCAGTCCCATCGACACGGTCGGGTATTCCCAAAAGTCCGGCATCAGCCACGGATGCGGATACGACGACAAACCGCCCGGTAGCAAGTCGCGACGAAAGTTTTTCAATTGGCTTTCGTCCAAGCGGCCTTCCAGAAACGCCCTCGCGTAAATGCCCGGCGAGGCGTGACCTTGAAAGTAAACATTGTCGCCATCAAATCCGCTCGGACCACGGCCACGCAGAAAATGATTAAATGCGACTTCGAATAAAGTCGCGCACGAGGCGTAAGTCGAAATGTGACCGCCGATTCCATCGTTTTCGTTGTTGGCACGCACCACCATCGCAAATGCATTCCAGCGGACGATGCTTTTGATGCGCCGTTCAATTTCTCGATTGCCGGGATAACGCGGCTGCTGATCGATCGGAATCGTGTTGATGTATGGCGTGTTGGAGCGGATCGGTATATCGACTCCGTCGGTTTTGGCCTTGGATTCTAAAACCGAAAGCAAATACTTGGCGCGTTCCGGTCCGCGGCTTTGAATAATGTATTCGAGCGAGTCGAGCCATTCCGCTGTCTCCGTGGGATCGACATCTGAAGGCGAGATCAGGCTGCCTGCGACATGCTGTGCTTCATCGGTTGGTTTGATTACGTCCGCCATCTGATCCTCAAGTGAAGCCAAGAAGCTGAAATGCCACGGTCGCCGAGTGCCGCCAAGCCGTACCGTTGTTGCTTGTCGTCAAATCCAGCCGGAATCGTTTCTCGATCTTATCTGCTCGGAATAACCGCTTGTATTCTCCGAAATCGAATGACCGGCGTAAAGATCGACGTCGGCACGTTAATCAGAGTGAATACGGACAATGACGCCAAATCGGAACCTGCGACACCCTTAACAATCGCTTTAAGTCGTCCCGATGCCCTTAAGTATCTCGCGGCAAAAATCCGGCAAGTCATCGGGATTGCGGCTGGACACAAAGTGCCGATCGACCACGACTGGCTTGTCTTCCCAGATCGCGCCCGCATTCACGAGATCGTCTTTGATTCCGAGCGATCCCGTTACGCGCACGCCGCGATAGACACCGGCTGAAATCGGAATCCAACCACCGTGACAGATCGCCGCAATCAGTTTTCCCGACGCATCGAACTCGCGCACCATTTCGAGCACCGTCGGATCCCGCCGCAACTTGTCGGGCATGAAGCCACCCGGAACAACCAATCCATCGAACTCTTTTGCCTTCACTTCGGCAATCGCCGCGTCCGAAACGCAAGGATATCCGTGCTTGCCCGCGTAACGATGCTTGGCCTCGTGCCCCGCCACGACGACGCGCGCACCCGCTTCGAGCATTCGAAGTTTGGGATACCAAAGTTCGAGATCTTCGTAGATGTCTCCGACGAACATCAAGATTCTTTTTCCGTGCATTTGGCTGTCCATTTTTCGATCGACTCAAGTTGTTCTATTCGGACTTAATATGGACTTCAGCGGCGAATGCGCAAGTCGGATCGGCGACTTCTTCCAACGAGCCAAGAATCATGGCGATCGTGCGATAAACTTGGCCCCGAAATACCACCTTACGGTTGAAGCGGATCGTAATATCTTGGTCCATATCAACCAAGTCGTCACGAAGTCGCACGATCAACTCAGTCACATCAGGACTTTCGATATTGATCTGTTGCCCACGAATACTTCCTGTCACCAGTGCTCCGGCTTTGGCCGCGCCCGTTGGAACCGCTAGCCAATAAAAACGCTCGTGTGTTACGTCGTCTTGTTTCCAAACGATCCGCCGAGGAAGGGGATTGCGCTGGAAACTGGCGAGCCAAGCGACAGCTTCTGCGTCCTCGCGATCCATCCAATGACCTTTCCCCTTGTGCAATTTGAGTGTGTGTACATATCCATCGGGATCCTTTTCACGCATTTGGTCCAATCGTTCGTTCCATTGCTTTGCAACCTCGTTTCGATTGAACGCTGTATCCAACTCGCCAACGTGAATCGCAAAACCAATATTCCGCAAACCCAATGGCTCAGCCTCATTCGGATGACCGGCCATCATCGCGGCGGCAGCCAAACGATCCGCCATGCGCGGAGCAACTTGGTAGACTCCATCACCGCCTGCCGAATATCCCATCAGATAAACGCGGTTCGGATTCACGTTTTCGAACAGTACAAAGTCCTCGATCAACGTCGAGAAAAAATCGTCGATGTGTCCTTGGTGCCAGAGATTCCAACTGTTTGTCGGGGCGCGCGGCGCAACATAAACCCCTTCGGTCGGTTGATACAGCCGAATTTGATTACGCCATTGTTTGTCGTTGACTTCGGCTTCCATTTCGCCGCCGCCGTGCATTGAAATAAACAAACTGCGACCACCAGGCGGCGCTTCGCCGAAAACCTGGTATTCAAAACGCATATTCAATTCGCCGAAGCTCAATTGTTTGTCGTCGAATTCTTTGCGGCGCTCTAACTCCCGTTGTTTTCGCAAGTGACCCCACAGAATTTCCAAGGCCCTTGACGCATCCTCACGTGTAAGCGGTGTGTGGAATTCCCTAGAGTCCAGCAATGACCCGACAAACGGAAATTTAGCCCTTCGGAGATTTTCAATTGATTTGTGGCTGGCAGCGGCACCAACAACAGCTTTCGCAACCTCTGGTTGACCGACCGCTTGTTGCACAGAGGCCAAAAGCGCGACAATCGCGGACGTCAAATGGCAAATGAGATTTGTCGAACGGAGATGCGGCATCGTGCGGTGTACTCGGAATTATTTTGCGTTAGGAATCAAGTTGATTGCCGTTCGTAGTTAGGCCAAATTCACTTGGAGGTCGAGTCCCAAGCCGGATTATCTGGCGAAGATCAAGGAGGAACAAGGCTGTGGACGACGCGAATTGTGGCAGGGACGACATTTTCCGACGTCGAACGGTGGTCGATGTCGCAAGACTTGCCGGTGGTTGTCTTTTTTCACGAAAAGTAGTGCAATCCTTGCGGCAGCTTGAGGAATTGGGATTCGAAAATCGCAACCATTTTTCTTGCCAGCGTGCTTCAATTTTGACGCTCATCGGGATACGCCAAAAATCGTGAATTCATTTGGTTTCAACCGTGTCGCGACAAAACTATTGTCAAGGAGGTTTTGCTAAACTCAAACAAACTCAATGCTGTTGCACATCCTTGACGACAGCATAATGAAACCGTTGGCCAATCGATAGCAACTATTTCAGGATTGGGTTTCTTTTCGTCGCCTTGCGGTTCGTTGAAATTCAAGCACGCAGCGAAAGTGGTAAACAGCCCAAATTATTAGCGATGGCAATGTACTGCGCTTTAAAAATTAGTGCCGATGTTCTTCGGTCGTAAGCCGCGCAACATTACCGCGCCAAGGCCGGCGTCTTGTGAAGCAGGAATTTCACTCCATAAGCGCAATTCGGGAAATTCCGCCTGCAAACTAATTTTCTTTGCGGCTTTTAGGCCGCTTCGTCGCATATCCTAATTGGTGCCACAATCCATACAGGAGCCAGACATGAACGAGTTGCAAATCTATTGTGCGGCGACAAGGCTTGCGGTCGGCGATCGTGAGCATTTTATCAAAATGGCTTGCGTTAAGAATCCAGAGTTGGAGGAACGAGTCCATGCAATGTTCGACACAAAATCGGGGCCTGTGAACCACCTTCCAAAGCCCGCTTCACAGGCTGTTGGCAAAACCGTCGTGACCCGAAACGTAAAAGAGGCTTTGGTCGTTTACTTTGCCGACACTCGGATTTTGGACGAGGCCCGAATCACCGAAATTGGTGCCGAACTTAACGGCCTGGTCCAGCGATGCCCCGGCCAGAAGATGGTTTTGAATTTCAACAACGTCACGTTCATGTCGTCGGCGTTGCTGAGCAAAATTATCAGCTTCAACAAGGCATGCAGCAAAGCCCATATCGAATTGCACTTGTGCGAAATCGCTCCGGATATCCGGAAAGTCTTCGATCTCATGAAGTTGAACTCCGTGCTCCACGTTCACGCGACCGAAGCAAAAGCGATAGCCGCTTTTGAAAAACACAGCTTCTTCAGTTTGCGCAAGTAATAAAACAACAAGTTACCGAAATTCGGCTCCACGGGTGGCACGCTCTGAGTCCTAGACCATCGATAGCCAAGTCGATGACAAGATTCTGGTTGAGGAAAGCCTAGTCGATGAAGTATGATTGAGGTATGAATATTCCTGACCTAAAACCGGTTTCCCTTGATCGGATGGTGCGTGCTGTGGAGAAAGTGCGACAACGTCTACTACGTGCCGCGTCGGCGCTGGAAGGATCCAACATTCCGTATGCGGTGATCGGTGGCAATGCCGTGGCTGCTTGGGTATCGCGTGTCGATGAAGCTGCCGTGAGGAACACGCAAGATGTTGATATCTTGATCCGCCGTCAGGATTTGGAACGCACTAAGGTCGCATTGGTGAGCGCGGGGTTTGTTTGGGGTACGACGATGGATGTCCAGTTTTTTCTTGACGGACCAGGAGCCAAAGTCCGAGACGCAGTGCATATGCTGATGGCAGGTGAAAAGGTCAAACCACACTACGCATCACCGACGCCCGATGTCGATCAATCGCATCGAGGTCAAGAATTCCAAGTGATCGACCTCGAACCATTAGTCGAAATGAAATTGAACTCGTGGCGAGATAAGGATCGAACTCACTTGCGCGACATGATCTCTATCGGCTTGTTAGATCAAACATGGCCCGCACGCTTCCTCCCAGAGTTGGCCGGGCGCTTGCAGGAGTTGCTGGACAATCCCGAAGGCTAACGAATACCAGTGACGACTTCGCGGCCGGCGATCGTGAGGAGTGCTTGCCAAGTTTCCACGTCGATCAACGTTCGGATGAACTGCACGGAACCATCGAGAAACCCAACGCAAAAGCCGTTGGGATGAATGTTTCCAAGGCCGTCGAGCGGATCGTCCGGATCGGAAGTCCAATCGGCTGGCTGCGTCCATGGTACACTTCGATCGGCGTCGACTTCCACGATCGCGACCGTGTTGCTGAGACCATCGAGAATATCTCTCGTCTTGAGAGTCTTGCCGCCGAGAAATGTCCCAGGTCCGGAAACTCCTACAAGGTTGCACATGCCAGGAGGCAACTGGATACCGGCCGATTTCCATTCCTCGGGCATTTGTTCAAGCAATGCTTTATTGTGCTCGCTATCCCACGGCTCATCCAAGTGAAATTGTTCATACAGACCCATCTGGCCATCGATGAACGGCAATATGGCGACTCGCCAACTGAGTAGCGGCTTTCCGTCCGCGTCGCAAATGTCGCCGGGAAATTTCTCGTGCGCGGACTCGTAATTCAGCATCGCAAGGAGCATCTGCCGAACCCCGTTCATCGTTTCCGTTCTGCGAGCGGCTTCGCGGACACTTTGCACGGCGGGCAATAGCAAGGCAACTAGTACGCCGATTGTTGCGGGGCCGGATTGAATTCGATATTCGAGCGTCTTGCCGGCAAGTGCGGGTTTTGCAAGCTCCTGAAAATGTTTGCCGATGCGCTCTAAATACTGCATCGTGGCTGCTTGGATCGGATCATCTGGGTTCATTTGCGAGGCCATTTGTCCGGAGAACATTTGCGTTGCGAATTCCAGTCCGTCTTGAATCGTGGAGTCGACTCGCGCTGCGCTGTCGGCGTCTGGCGAATTGACCTTGATTGTCAACGGCGACTCCAGATCGGCTTCGAAGTGAAACATGAGCGAGTCGATGGATTCGTGCAGCTCGGTCAAGCCCAACAATTGCGGCGGCACTTGTCCATGCAGTTCGCCCACAACTTCGCCAAGAAACGGTCGCATCGCTTTGACGTCAACGAGAGCGACGATGCGGTTCGGCGATGCCTCTTTGGCAATCATTCGAGTCAAATCATTTTCGATTTTTTCCGCGCCGAGCATTTGCGGCAGATACGCTTCGGGCCCAAGCAATATCGTACGGTCGTCCGCCGCGACCAAGATGAAGTCATTCATTCCTTGCAAACGAAAGGCCGGTTTGTCTTCAAAAATGAACTGCTCCCCATTGGCGGGCGCAAGTTTCGTCGGCGCTGCAAATCGGATGATGCATCCCCACTGCGGCGGTTCCGCTTTGCTCGGTTGATCGAGCAGCATGACGATCGAGTCAATCGACATCGGGTCTACGTCCAAATTGGTCTTGCCCCACGCGGTCACAATTTCTCGTGGAAAAAGTTCTGCCTCGGGATTCGTACCGATCTCGCTCGGAAACGCGACCGCTGCGGCGACCGCCGACTCGGGAATGTATCGGCTGGAGTCCTGGTTGACGTTTTGTCCCAAAACTTTTTCGCCAAGGCCTACGGCAATGAAAAGGAAAATCGTCATCGCGCTAAGACAACTGAATCGGTTCATTCCAAACCCCACTTTTTGAAAATCAGACTGCTTGAACGACTCAAGCCCCGGCGACTAGTCTAATCCTTTGAACTGCGAGAAGTAGCTGGCGAACGAACATTGGTCGCGGCTTGGGAGAGCACGCTGATGATGAGGCGATGCTTCGACGAAGGCAGGCGGCGTTTGCAATCAGAGAGTTCTCTTGCGGAAGCCTGGGAACCAGAAAAAAAGGAGGATATTCACGCGTGAATTTCAACGATGTCTTTGTCGCTGAGAATGTAGTCCCCTTTGACCGTGGTCCCGTCGTAAATAGCCGTGCCCCAGACGCGCGCGGATTTTAGAGTCTCGGCCAAGTCATTGTGAATGAGGCGGGCCAAGTCCAGCAGCGCGGCACCGCGAGGCAGCGTGTAGGGCTTGTCGAAGTCAGCTTCTTTTTTGGTCGGCACTTTCGTGTAGACACGAATCACGTCGAGCATCTCGAACATGCGCTGTCGAAACGGGTCGAGCCCAATTTTATCTTTGGCCGAAACGAGAAATTGTTCATAGTCGGCTTTGAGATACTCACGAAAAAACTCAATTCGGTCTTCAGCATCTAGCAGGTCTATCTTGTTGAAAATCAGCACGCCCGCCGTGTAGCTTGTTCCCAAATCTTCAACGTCCAAATAAGTTGTTCGAGCAAGCCGGCTCTTTGTTTGTTGGACTCGGTCGAGGACTTCCGCGGCTTGTTGGCCTCCGTTGTCAGAACCCAAATCGACGACGAGTGCGACGACATCGGCGCTGCGTATTAGCGATTGCACTTCCGGCTCGAATACGTCGGCGGTAATCGGCGGCGTATCGACCAACTGAATCGAAATGTCTTCCCACGGCATCATTCCAGGCAGCGGCTCACGAGTCGTGAACGGATAATCGCCGATCGCGGGCTGTGCTCGCGTCAAGCTTGCCAGGAGCTGACTTTTTCCTGAGTTCGGCGCGCCGATGAGAACGATTCGCCCGGCACCTTGTTTGGGAAGTCGAAATCCGATCCGCTTTCCACTCGGCTTGGCGGTCGCCACATCTTTTTTTAATCGCGCTATTTTTTGTTTAAGGTCGGCTTGGAGTTTGTCGGTCCCTTTGTGTTTGGGGATTTCGCGCAGCATGATCTCCAGGCACTCAATTTCCTCCTGGGGAGTCGAAGCACTACGGTATGCTTGCTCGGCTTTGTGATATTGCGGTGTTAAATTGGCTGGCATAGGTAATCAGAACGGTTTTGGGCTAATTCCGTTGGGTTCACAGGCTGCGCTGGAGTGATAGAATTTGAAGGGCGAATAAATTCCTTCAACGATCTGCGAGCGCTCGACTCCACGGCGGATGGCGCTCCAAGAAGAATCATACCGTCAATGGCAGCGACCGGAATCGATGGCCGGTTTGTTTTGATTCAAGCTCCAGCAAAACTCAATTTGTTTCTGGAGGTCAAGGCAAAGCGAGCCGACGGATATCACGAGTTGGAGACCGTCATGGTTGGCGTCTCATTGTTTGATTCGTTGCGATTTCACGTCTCGTCGAACGGGCAACTCGACGTGCGATGCGCGATTTCCCGCACTCTGGGTTCCGCAAACTCATCAATCCCATCGGGGCCGCAAAATATTGCTTGGCAAGCACTCGATCGATTGCGAAAGCTGCTCAAGCCATCCCAAGCGCTTCTCGGCGGCGTTTTGGAAATTTTCAAGCGGATCCCCGACCAAGCCGGTTTAGGTGGCGGGTCCAGCGATGCCGCCGCCGCGCTGTTTGCCGCACGCGCGGCTTGGCAAATTCCCGCCAGCGACGACGACTTGTCGTGCATCGCCGCAGAAGTCGGTAGCGACGTACCGTTTTTTCTGAACCCGACCGCTGCACTTTGCCAAGGTCGTGGTGAAAAGATCACGCCAATACAATGCCGTAGCCCACTTTGGTTTGTAGTTGTCAAACCGCCTGTCGGGCTTTCGACTCAATCGGTTTACGCAGGCTTTTCGCCTCCGCAATCGTCGTACTTCGCCGCTGAACTCGTGAAAAATCTTAAAGACGGCACACCACACAATGTCGGACGCGATATGCGGAATCGGCTACAAGGTATGGCGGAAGTGCTCACTCCCGAAATACGCCGCGCCGAACAAGCTTTTTCGAAACTCGATTGTTGTGGCCACCAAATGTCAGGCAGCGGCACCGCGTATTTTGGACTATTTCCGAATCGCATGGCGGCGCGGCAGGCGGCGGAACTGCTTCGATCGCGATTGCGTGGCTGGTTCGTCTCGTGTTGCCAATCGCTTTCACGCCGTCCCCCGATCACCGTCGAGGCAAAGCTTGCCGAGGAGTTGCAGCGTGATCATCACTGAAGTTCGTATCAAGCTCATGGAGGACACGGCTGATCGGTTGCGAGCTTTTTGTAGCATCACGTTCAACCACTGTTTTGTCGTGCGAGATTTGAAGATCATCGAAGGGAACAACGGCCCATTTGTCGCAATGCCTAGCCGCAAAATCATGTCTCAATGTCAGCAATGCGGCACGAAAAATCATCTTCGATCTCGATTTTGCAACCAATGCGGCGCACGCGTGCATGCCAGCTCTCCGTCGTCGTCCGACTCTAAATCGAAACTCTACGCTGATATCTCGCATCCGATTAACGCCGAGTGCCGCGAGATGATTCAAAGCCGCGTCCTCAAGGAATTTGAACTCGAGACCGAACGGTCCAAACTACCCGGCTATCAGTCACGTTACGATGAAGAATATGGCAACATCGATCCCCTTCCTTCCGCGATAGGCGCAGGATCCATGCACCGCGTTGACCCCGCCAAGCCCCAATCCGAACCCTCTCCTCATCAACCTGATGCAACCACGGGAAAAGAAAAACAGTCGCCTCCTCAATCCAGTTCGATGCGACCTGACCAAACCGGAGAAAATCGTGGACGCGATGGACGAGACTCGCGTTAAGCGTGAATTGTCATGAACGCAACTTTTTCCTATTCGGTTTGTCCGCCCGGATCCGGCTCGAACCCGGCGAATTTGCGGCTTTCGGCCAACAGGCCAGATTCAGAAAGTCGAATGATTGCCTATGCCCAGATTAGGTTTTGCCGCCCAGGACAGATTTCTCCGGCAAAATCGGCTTGTTCGTTGCGACCCCGATGTCTTAGCTAGTCGAAATTCCTTGACGGCTGCGAAAACTCCTAACTATACTTGAACCAAAGCGGCTCAATCTCCGCCCCAGCGTGGGGAGTCTCGTTCTATTGGACTTTGAAACTATGAAGCGCCCCCAATTTTTGTTGATCGCCGTGGCTTGCCTGGCGTTTAGTTTAAGTAGCGCGCGCGGACAAACCAAGCCTCGCGAGCTTGCACCCGGCGTACTGAAAGTCGTTCCACTGGCGGTCGAAACTGCCGACAGTCATACCTTGCGTATGCCACTTCCCGATCTCGACGCCAAGCAATATGTGCCGAACACTTTTTCCCCAGCCCAAACGCTGCACGGAAGCACACGCGACATCGTTTTGTTCCGCGACGTTTGGCAATATGAATTTGCCTTCCTTGGCCTGCGACAAATCGAACTCGACGTGCCCGTCGCCAACAATCAAGTCGCCAAGAAAAATGTTTGGTACATGGTCTATCGCGTGCGAAATGTCGGTAAGTCGATCAGCTACGACAAGATTACGGATCAATTGGTAAAAACCGATCATCACGAAATTGTCTACGACCGCACGGAATTGGACCCTGCGACTTTACCGGGCCGATTTTTCCCCGTGTTCAATTTGGTCGGTTGGGTACACAATCCACAAACCCGCGATTACGACCGAGTCGAGTACACCGACAGCGTTTTGCCCACCGCAGTCCGTCAGATTCAATTAGAGGAAGACGCCGCAAGGCAGCTTTTGGATTCGGTCGAAATTTCCCGAACGGAATTGCCATTGGCCAAGGGAAAATCCGACGGTGCGGTTTGGGGAGTCGCGACTTGGGTGAATGTCGACCCACGCATTAACTACACTTCGGTTCGCATCAGGGGCCTGACCAACGCTTATCGTATGGTCAACAATGCGGACGGCACGAAAAGTTTTCGCTTCCGCGAACTGCAAGTGAACTTTTATCGTCCCGGCGATATTCTTCGCGAAAGCCAAGACCGCATCGCGCTTGGCATTCCGCTAGTTGATTCGCCCAAGGAACAAGCCTCAATCGCTGGTCGATATGAGCTGCCAGGACCACTTTTCCAGGTCTATGAGACGATTAAAGAGATCGATCAGGAACTCAAATTCGAAGCCGACTCGCATATTGATTTGGACACATTTCTGTCCCCGATGGCGATCTCGTTGGACGAAGGAAAACTACCCGATTCACTGGCGAAAGGCTTCGCAGATATTAACTTGTCCGTGCCCGCTGATGTCGTCATTGACAAGCCTATTCCCGGTGCGAAATGGACCCTCACGGTCGACGGCCGACGGTTTGAAATCCAGTTGAACCCGCAGTTCTGGGAACGACTTGGGAGCGGCATCCGCTTGATCAAACACCTTGATCATTTGTGGATCTATCGATAAACTACGTGACCAAGTCGGTGGAGCCGAGCCACGTAATTCTCGATCACCGTTCTGGCGGCGGACCTTCTGTTGTGGCTTTGCAACACGCATGCTTTTTTGGCGTTCTGAAGTTTCCGCCTCGCGCTTGGGCGCAATTTCAATGACAACCAACGACAAACTCATTTTTGAATAGGTCGATCCATGGCACATAAAAAAGGTCAAGGCTCCACGCGAAACGGTCGCGACTCCAATCCGCAAATGCGTGGCGTTAAACGATTCGGCGGCGAACAAGTCCGTGTCGGCCATATACTCATTCGCCAATGCGGCACGAAATTCCATCCGGGACGTGGCGTGGGCCAAGGCAAAGACTACACGCTGTTCGCACTCGTTGACGGCACCGTGAAGTTCGACCAGGAAGGCCGCCGAATCAACATTGTTCCACAGACCAGCTAGGTTGGAAAACGGGGTCAGGTACCAAAAGTGTAACGCAGCCGTAGGGCCATTTGGCTTTTGGTACCTGACCCCGTTTTTCCATCCGAATCATCGCAACGGATGCCCTGGGCATCCGTTTTTTATGTAATTTGACTTTCCGCTCCGCGCTTGGGTTTAGCAAATGTTTGTTGACCGGGTTAAAATCGAAATCCAAGCTGGCAAAGGTGGCAACGGCTGCTCAAGCTTTCGCCGTGAAAAATACGTCCCGCTCGGAGGGCCCGATGGCGGCGATGGTGGTGACGGCGGCGACGTTATTATTTCCGCCGAAAGTGGCGTCGATAGCCTTGTCGCTCTCTCGCATCGCAAACAGTGGCGAGCCGAAAATGGAGCCAATGGTCAAGGTTCCTTGCGCCACGGTCGCCAAGGAAAAAGCGAGACCCTCAGAGTTCCCCCAGGCACAATTGTGATCGACGCTAAAAATAACTTTGTCATCAAAGACTTGTCAGCGGCAGGCGAACATTTTGTAGTCGCCCGCAGCGGCAAGGGGGGCCGAGGCAACGCCCATTTCAAATCCTCGACCAATCGAGCCCCGCGAAATTACACCGAAGGGGGCGACGGGGAGCGACGCCAAGTCATCTTGGAACTCAAAGTCATCGCCGACGTTGGCTTGATCGGTCGGCCCAACGCCGGAAAGAGTACTTTGCTCAGCAGGCTTTCTCGCGCACGGCCCGAAATCGCCGATTATCCATTCACGACCAAGTTTCCCAATCTGGGTTTGGTCGAAGTGGGCCGCGACCGCTCCTTTGTCTTGGCCGATATTCCGGGTCTACTAGAAGGCGCCCACGTCGGCGTTGGGCTTGGACACGAATTCCTAAAACATATTCAGCGAGCTGGTATCTTGGTCCACTTGGTCGAACCGGCACCGATGGACGGTACCGACCCGCTCAAGAACTATTTGTCGATCCGTGAAGAACTTGCACACTACGATCCGGAATTGCTGAACCGTCCCGAAATCCCTGTCGTTTCGAAATGCGAACTACTTGAAGCGGAATCGGTGGCGGCTCAGATGTCAGATCATTTGCAACGACCTGTGATTTGCATTTCCGCCGTAACTGGAACTGGATTACCAAAACTGATCGAAGCCATCTTGGAACATCTAATCGCGCAACCCCATGAAACACATCGCCGTTGATGTCGGAAATAGTTCCATCAAAGCGGGCGTCCCCGGGCCAGCCCCCGGTTCCTGGGACAAAGTCTACCGCTGGAGCCAACCCAAGGATTTCTCACTGCCGTCGGACGATCCAGTTGGCTGGCTGATCTCGTCGGTTAATCGCCCCAAATACCGACAGTTCGTTCACTGGATTGAGACGCACCGAAAACAAGATCGAGTCCACCATCTGGATTGGACTTACGCTACGATCAAAATCCAAGTCGCCGCTCCGCAATTTGTCGGCATGGATCGACTCTGCGCGGCGGTTGCCGGGCACGCAATCGTTGGACAAAAGCCTTGCATCGTCATCGACGCCGGAACCGCCGTCACCGTCGACGCCGTTGCGGCCGAAGGCACTTTTTTGGGCGGAAATATTTTTGTTGGACTGCGTGGAGCACTCGATCAGTTGGCCCAGACGACCGATGCTTTGCCCCGGTTGGAAACGCCAACGACGCCGGATGATATTGAGGCTTTCGGCAAGTCGACCGCGCAAGCAATCCAATCCGGCGTTGTACTTTCGATCGTGGGCGGAATTTCAGAAATCGTTCGCCGCATGCAACAAGTTTTCGGTGGCTCGGCTCAAGTCATTTTGACGGGGGGCACCGCGCCGCTTATGAAGCACTTTTTGACGTTCGAAACCAATCTTGTGGAAAACCTTGTTTTGGACGGTGTACTGATGATCGGCAATCGTTTGGCTAAAGCCTACGAATGACCAATTCCCAAGAACCCCGGGGGTCTGTCGCCGATTTGTGTAGTCTTCGGAGAAAATCGGGGACTGACCCCCTCTCCTCGCGGTTCTCGGATGGGCACGAAGCCGAAACCGTAGCCGCTCTGCTAACGGCACCGGGCCGAGGCGCGGTGGCCACGATTTGGTTGCACGGCCCAAACGCCATCGAAGTTGTCGACCAGTTTTTTCGCGCACGATCAGGACGACCGCTTTGCAATGCACCGCTCCATCGAATTGTGTACGGCCATTGGCAACACGAACAAGGCTCCGAGGACGTCGTTGTAGTTCGCACCGACGATAGCAGCGTCGAAATCCATTCGCACGGCGGGACGATCGCGCCGCAACTTGTACTCGCAGCGATTTGCAAAGTGGGGGTCACGCAGGTAACTTCGCAACGCGCTTTGCAATTGCAACATACAAATCCCTGGCAAGCCGCCGCAATCGCCGCCGCATCCCAAGCATTGACTTTACGTGCTGCCGATCGGTTGCTTGCTAATGCCGACGGTCGCTTGGTCTGCGCGGTCACCGAAGTTTGTGCAATGATCGGCGATCAATCGCAACTCGCGACGGCACGAAAGCGATTAACCGAGCTTGCCGATTCGTACGCATTCGGTTCGCGCTTGGTGAGCGGCTGGCAAATCGCAATCGCTGGTCGACCGAACGTCGGCAAAAGCAGCTTGATCAATCGACTCTTGGGCTACGAACGTTCAATTGTGTTCGACCAACCAGGAACAACTCGCGACGTGTTATTCGAAACGACGGCGATTGCTGGCTGGCCAATTCGCATTTGTGACACGGCTGGCCTCCGTTTGGCCGAAGGAGAAATCGAGCGGATTGGCGTTGCACGAGCCAAGGAAGCGATCGATTCCGCCGACCTCACCATTTGGGTCAGCGACCTCAGCCAGCCTTGGACAGAAATCGATCAACAATCGCTCGACACAATTCCAAACGTATTGCACGTTTGCAACAAATCGGATTTATCCGCCGCGCCGGACGCTCGCCCCCAAGGCTTGCGAGTTAGCCTTTTGTGCGATCCGAACGTCGACGCCGTGTTGGCCGCAATAGAAGAACGGCTTTTTTTAAACCTGCCACCCGCCGCTCCGATTCTGGTTCAACCGTGGCAATTGCAGACTGTACTTGCCGCCTTGGATCGATTAGCGTCTAGCGATCCCTCCGGTGCCCAGCATTTGCTGCGAACACCTCTCCTTGTTTAACCGGCGCAGCCGCTGACGTTGTGGGTCACTGTTTAACCGGCGCAGCCGCTTGTATTTTCAGTTGTTGGACTATACCGGCGTTATCAAACACGCCATGCCACACACTTTCCGGCATTCCTTTGCGACTCACCTTCTCAACAAGGTTGTCCGGGCCGTTCGCAGCCCCGCCTACGCCTTGGCGTTGTTTCCCGCGGGATATTCTGGCCAGGATATCCCGCCAATCCACCGCGATATTCTGCCGACCAACCAACCCCACAAATCGCTGTAACTCATTGCCATTACGCGACTTGACATCGCAATTGCATCGCTGACAATCCATAATATCCCGATCCGGATATCGCAAAATTGTCCGCGTCACGCCGGAGATAAGCGGGTTTGTATAGTACATGTTATCCCGCTAATGCAAATCCATGAGCAAGAAGAAAAACGATCAACCGAACTTCTTCACTCAATGGTTTGAAAAGATCGACACGACCCGACGCGTCAAAGCGGTGTGCAAGCCGTGCTGGGAGATCAAATACTGTCCGTACGGTCCACTTGTCGAGCAGTTTCCTCACGCTGACGAAGAGGACGAGCGTCGCTGCCGAATATTCGGGCATCAGTGCCCTGTCTTTCACATCGCTGAGCCCTTCACGGAAACCAAAGTGCTTCGCAACATTAGTCGTTCAATTTCTCGCCCAACACAGTTCCGCGTCTTGAAGCGTGAAAATCAAGTCTGTCGCAAATGCAACCAGCCGGTCGCTGATGATGACATTCAGTTTGATCACATCATTCCTTGGTCAAAAGGTGGGCCGTCCGACGAACATAACGTGCAATTGTTATGCGGAAAATGCAACCGAAAAAAGAGTGACAAGTTTGAATCAGAAAACCTCATTGATTCATTTACAGACCATATGGTCGAACCAGAAGATCATTCAATCTTGGAGTTTGTCATGTGTCTAGCTGATTTTGCACACGCATTCAATCACAACGAGGGCCGGTTTCCAGTCGCTGTCGATATCGCCGAGTGTATGAACGACGGTAAACTCGGTGCGCCCGAGGAACGCGGTGGCGTGGTCATTGACGATCTCCAAGCGTTCTTCTCTGGGCCAAGGCCGAAAGAACTTAGTGCAACGGTATTCAAGGCGCTAAAGGACAGATGGGGATTCATCGAAGGTGAGATTTACACGCTCAAATCTACATCTGCCTATTACGAAATGGATGTCAACGACTTCTTGCAATCAGAACTTTCATTGATTAATCGTCTGGGATGGCGTGTTGCACTGAACCCAACGTCTCGACGAAAATGGTTGGCGTCCTGAATCGCGGGATAACATTGCCGTTAGGCTGCTTCACACGCTTTTAGCAAACGAACAGCAAAATGCAAAATAACTGCCAGATTATTCGCCGCTTCCTAGAGGAAGTTTTGAACCAAGGAAATATCGAAGCCACGGGACAGTTCTTTTGGGAGGACATGGTGGAGCAAGTTCCTCTTCCCGGCCAAGGTCCTGGCCTGGAAGGTTTGAAAGATGTCCTGCGCGGTATGCGGACCGGGTTTCCAGATATGCACTGGTCAGTCGCGGAGCAGATTGCCGAGGGCGACAAGGTGCTGACCCGTTTCGAGTGGACTGGCACACACCATGGCGAATTTCTCGGCGTGCCCGCCACGGGGCGACCCGTCAGGGTCTGGGGCACGGTTATTGACCGGTTTCAGGACGGCAAAATCAAGGAGACCCGCATCCTTATGGACGCGCTCGGATTGATGATGCAGCTCGGTGTGTTTCCCCCGCCAAAAGCATGATTTCAATGCGGCCTAACAAATAAGCACTGGACATCGCGAGTCGTCGAGCCGATGTTTCCCGATGCGTCGGGATTCAAGAAGCCCGGTAACGGCGATGGGGAGTGGGCTATTGGGATTTGCTTCGATCGAGGCGCTGCGCGACGAGAGCTTTTAACAGCGGCGTGGAGGGGCTTGCGAGCGCGGGGCGAGTCGGAAGCGGCCGAGCGGTGAGCAATGCTCGATTATCCTGACCGTCAGGCCGACTCGATCCAACCATCCGTCGCCACCCGACTCGATTCATCCGCACCCTGACGCGCAACGCTGCTTGAAATCCGACTGCTCGCCAAGTTAAACTACCACCGTCGAAACGCTGCGCTGCAAAGTATCCGCAAACCGCCCCGCAGCGAAGCGTCTCAGTTCAACGTACAAACTATCCGGCTGACTACAACCGGATAGTTTGCTATTCGTTCGGCGGCAAGGTGGTTCAATGCGTGCGTATTTGCCCGACTCCAATCCAACGGATGATTATTCCGACATTCGAGTAAATGGCACGTGGTATCAAGAGTGGCAAAGTGGATATCACGACATCTTGAAGCGTGGGTTTCCTAGACCGAAATACAAAACGACAATCTTGGCTGAGCTTTTTTCAACAAATGTTCCGGATTTCCTTCATGGCGGAGATGGCGACGTTCCGTTTCTGGTTAGCTCAAAAGCGTTGCGCGTGTTGCGCAAATACGCGATGACGGGCCTTCGCTTTTCCAGGGTTGAGATTGCCAAGATCGCGATGAGACCCCGAAAAGCCACGCCAGATCGGGGCGAACCAGAGGACCAAATCCTAAAACGCAAGGGTGTGGCTAATTCGCCTGACTTTAGGCTGCACGCAGTTCGTGTCACTGGTCGCGTAGAGATCCTCCCCATGTATCCGTCCGGGCGTTGCCCCGTAACAGAATTTGTGACGCCTTTTGATTTGCCAAAAACTAGACAAATTCCAGACCTTTGGCGGCCTACAATTAATGGACGGACGTTTGCCGCTTGGTCTTATTGTTCGCAACGATTTCGCGACATAGTTACGAAACAATGTCTATCGAACGTCTCCTTTCAGAGATTCGAAGACCACATGACGGACTTCAAACGCGCACTCAAATTGGAAAGAGCCGAAACTCGCAGAAAATAGGTTTGCCCTTTAGTAGCTGCCGAACCAATAACCTTTGACTTCGCGAGTCTTCGAGCGGATGTACAAGTCATCTGTTCAAGAAGCTAGGCGAAGTGGTGATGGGGACAGGCTTAGGGGATTTGCATCGGGCGGCACGCGTTCAGAAGCGAAATTTCCTACGGCAGGTCGATTAGCTTGACAATTTTGACGATGATTTTTTTGGGTCTGGTCCTTCGTGCGCTCAAGTCGATAAACCGTTCGTCCACTGGCTCATGGCCAGAGGGGCGAGAGTCACTTGTGCTTCCCGTCGGACCTTGCCAAGGGCAGTCGGTTTGGGAACTAGCCTAAATTCTAGTTTTCAAACCCGTCGTCCACTGGCACGAGGCCAGTGGGGCGATAAACCTTCGGCAACACGAATTTTCGTTGAATTTTCCTATAGGTCAATTGCGAGAATGTTCATGTCAAGTTTCTCCGTGCGTTTAGGGTCGGAAAATTTCGCACGCCAAAAAATGACGAACGAATGGTCAACAGTTTATAACAACCGACCCCGCCCTAAACCACGGACTTACATGGATTCTTTCGCCGACTGAAACGGGCGCCGTTTTGCGTGCCACGACGACTATGGACTCGCAACATCGTTCCGGCTACGATGTGATATACCTCCAAGAGACGGCAGAATGAACGTAGACCAAACTATTTCCGACTTATCTTCCTTGCCGGTGAACGATCGTCTGCGCATAGTTTACGCCATTTGGGACACTCTTCCCGATGATGTCGATCTTCATACATCGCCCGAGCAGCAGGCTGAACTAGACCGACGATTGGCTGCGTACCGAGCCGATCCAACTACCGCTATTTCGCATGATGAACTGATGCGACGCGTGAAGAGTCGCCGCTAATGTGGACGCTTTCATATCGCCCAGAGGTCGAAGACGATCTTGTTGCCGCTATGGACTGGTACGACCGAAAACAAATTGGTCTGGGCGAAGATTTCCTTGCTGAATACCTAGTTGCAATCCGCCGAGTTCGTGACAACCCGCTCTTGTTCGCCATCGCCGCCAATGGACTGCGGCCCTGTCGATTGAAGCGATTCTCTTACATCATCCACTTCCATACTGTCGAGAACGAGATATTTATCGTCGCCGTTATGGGCGGTGCTCGCGACGATCGCGCCTTCGTTTATCGTAACGGATAACAAGACCGCACCCGACAAGTGCTCGAAACGACAACCCGTACCGCTGAGACTGTTACGAAAAAGCTTGGTTCCTCGACCTCAAATTTGAACAATTCGCGACGCTACGACTGATCGGCGTCGTCTGCTTGCTATGATTGCGCGGCGAACTTGGCGTTATTGCTTAGCCATCGATATCCACAAGAACGGGCGTTGGGCTTCGTCGACTCGCAATTCCAACTTAAGGCTCGGTCGAGATTGCCTTAACAAATCGTCGATCGCGCCGAAATACGTCTGGTCCTTCTTGTTCAATGTCACTTTGACCTTAGCCAGTTCGATTCCTTCTCGGGCAAGCGAATTGTGGTCGAACAACATCGGAACTTGAACTTTTTTCTCGATAGCTTTGAGCGCCTCGCTGAGCGGTGCGCGATTGAGTTCAAAATTGAATCGCTCAAAAAGCTTTGGAGCCGCTTTTCCTGGCGACTTCTCGATGGGCCAACCGATCGGCCAATGCTCTTCAGCCATACGGCTATCGACGATGGATAACTCAACTTCTTTGCCGACCGGGCGGCCTGGAACCAAAACCAAACCCAATGGCCGAATCGCGGCGGCCAATACCGTGCCGACCGAAAGGCCCTGCAATTCTTCTTGGACGATTTCCGCGCTCGCAAGCTTGGCTTGAGTTGCTGCGGCGATGCCGATTGAAACCGACAGCGAGTCTTGAATTTTTTTTACGACTTCGCCGACCCGTTCGCCTTTGGTCTCGAAGCTGACATCCGCCGCCAAGGTCTCGCTTAATCCAACGAGCTGTTCCGCCGTCAGACCGAAGGCCAGTTTTTGCGCTAAAGTAACCTCCGCGCCATCGGCTCGCAGCTTGCTCACAAGCGCGCGAATCTTGTCGGCGTCGCGTAGAGAAAAATTTCCGCCCGGCAATGTCAGCCGACCGTTGCTTTCCAAAACACCAGAAATTTTCAGAATCTTCTGGCCGCCAAACTCACCTTCGCTGACCGCGGGCTTGCTGCTAGCCGTGGATGTCAACCGAACGCGATCGATGCCGACATCGGCAAGGACTTCGGCCCATTGCTGTTGTTGGCCGTCCGCCGCGCTCATTATTTTTATTTCAAGTTCGACAATTCGATCGCCAGTTTGAGCAACGGCCAAGCTAGCCAGCGACATGAACGAACAGCAGCAGAGCAAACCAAACAGGAATCGCCACATCATTGGCCTTTGCAGGATCGAGAGTTAACTTGCCGGGTCAGTTGCATTATTGCTGAACCAAACCAATCTGACAAACTCAATCGCGAATCCCGTAACGACCAATGCAGTACATCGCGTTAAACAGATCTTTGAGGCCGATTTTCTTGCCCTCGGCGTACGATCTGGCTTGGTAACTGATTGGAACTTCGGTGAATCGATATCCTCGCCGTGCAAGTTTGGCGGTCAGTTCCGGCTCGATGCCAAAGCGACGTTGCGTTACGTCGATATCCTTTAAAACCTCGCGACGGAATGCTTTGTAGCACGTC
This sequence comes from Planctomycetota bacterium, assembly GCA_031409895.1. GTDB lineage: Bacteria > Planctomycetota > Planctomycetia > Pirellulales > Pirellulaceae > JANMEB01. The sequence continues at coordinate 16,132 of JANNYC010000128.1, read as the reverse complement.
TCCATGTCGGTCAAGTGCAGCCCGCTGAACAAATTCGACGAAGCGGTAAGGGCCCAGTTTCCAAAACGATGCACCCAAGATTTGTCTTGAGGGTTCTCACCCAAAAACCGTGAACCGTAAACGACGTCGGCTTGTTCCTGCATGATCGGCACCAACAATCCGGGAATGTCGCGCGGATCGTATTCGAGATCGGCATCTTGAACAACGATGACATCTCCCGTCGCATTTTCGAAGCCGGTGCGCAGCGCCGCGCCTTTGCCTTGATTTTTTTCGTGGCGCACGACGCGAATGCCATCGATGCCCTCAAGCTGTGACAGAACTTGGTAGGTGCCATCCGTGCTTCGGTCGTCGACGACGACAATTTCTTTGGGAAAAGGGAGTGTCGCAACGCGCGCGACCACTTTGGCGATGGTCGCTTCTTCGTTGTAAACCGGAATCACAACGGAGACTTTAAAACGAGGAGGAAACGCCGTGCGCTGGCGGCTGCAGCCTACCGCGTATGCTTCCAACTCGGAACGAACCAACTGTTGCGTTTGTTCCAATTGTCGAATGATGCTTTCGGATTGCTGATCCCAATGGGCGGCTGCCGCCTCAACGGACGTGGTAAGTGGATAACTTGTGGGCGAACTAGTCATGTCAACCTTTCGATGCGTTTCTTGAACTCGAATTATTGCCGACTTGGGACTCATCGGGCAACGGCGGCAGAATTGCGTTGCCATCGACGGCTGTCGTATTGGAAATTCCATTGGCGCTGCCGAAAAATCGACCGCTTGAGCCAACGCCGGAAATACCTTGAAAAGTGACCGCCGACATAGGTTGACGGCGGCCCAACGTAATGCTCTCAACGAGCTTCCAGAATTCGTGGAGCGGAACGCCCATCCAAAAGCCCGTGGCCAGAGCGAAATAACACGCGTGACGCGAGTCGCCAATCGTCAAGGCAACCGCGACCGCCAACGAAGTGACTTGAGCCAAATCACAGCGGCGGAAAGCAACTGCTTGCGACGCCAATGCAAACGCAAGCACCATTAAGAATACAGACCACAGCCCGCTTGCTCCGATGATCGACTCGGCCGGACCTTCTATCATCGTCCGCTCCGCCAGAGTATGCGCGCTGCTCAACCAACCGTGTAACCAGGGACCATACGGATTCACAAGGGTCGCCAATCCGGCAACGGCCCCCATCATTGCCATGCGTCGCACCAATCCCCAACCCAACCGGCCGCGCTGACAGATCGCTTCAAGCGCCCGACACGCGAGGTACGTCCAAAAAATTACCAACCCGATTCGAAAGCCATTATGCAGATTAGCCCATAAACAGAATATCGGTACCGCAAGCCACAGCCAGCGCAATTGCCCTGAGTTGTATTTCAAGCCGTCGTCACCTGTCTCCCAATCCGTGCGAGTCCAACGGTTGATCGACGTCCAATGCCACTTGCCACGCCACCCCTCAAAAGCAAATTGCACGAGGGCAAGTATCGCCGCGAAGCAACACAGGGACGCCAATTGCGGACCGACTCGCCATTGTTTGACCAAGATCGACCAAACCAAAAGCACCGCGACAATCGTCGCCATCCAACTGACATTGTCGCGACGGTTAAAGCTCAACAGCAAAACGATGATCACAACTGCAAGGCAACCACTGGCACCAGCCAATGCATTTTCGCCGCCGACGCGAGCCACCAGCGCCATCAAAACATCCGACAAGTAGCTGTCATTGACCCAGCCGTATCCATCCGCGACTTCGGTAGTGTTCGGCAATCGGCCTACCTGCAAAATCGTCTCGCCAAATTCGACGTGCGTCCAAGTACTCGCATCGACGATAAACGGCGCGAGTAAAATCCCTGCGTCCAACCCCATGGCAAATGCCAGCGGCAGCAGATACAAGATGGCCTTCGTTGGACGGCTTTTATTTTTGGCGGACGAGTCGTTCATGATTGCTTTGTCTAAAGGCGAACCGCCGCGACCGTGGACCAATCGCGTGGGATTTCGCTTGCAAACATAGCCTTTTCGAATCTTCCCGGTCGGCAAAATCAACGACTTTCGCCCCCAAACAAAGCTCCGGTCATTCCGATCCTGCGGATTATCTTGAGCACGCACAACCGGATACCTCAACTGCGACACTTGTCCCTAGAATCGATACGGCTACATTGGCTGCACGCGATTGATCGATCCTCGGACTCACAAAGCAATTTTCAACAACTTAGTTGCCCAAGCAAACAATCATGACCAAATCGGCGGATATCCAAGGCGTTCATCTTCAGCTCGGACAACCGCACAACGACAAGTCGCGATGGATCGGCCAATCCGAAATTCTCACCCAAGTGCTCGCTTGCTGGTTGGTTGTCGACGAGCGCGATCTGCCGCTGACACCGCGCATCGTGGGGACGCCTGGAATCGGCAAAACCGCGCTCGCCATCGCCGCAGCGGACTCCCGCAAACAACCGCTTTTCATTTATCAATGCACCGCCGACACGCGACCCGAAGATCTGTTGGTCACGCCCGTGTTGGCCCAAAGCGGTAGCATCGCCTATCACGCTTCGCCGTTAGTCAGTGCGATGATCACTGGAGGCGTTTGCATTTTGGACGAAGGGAATCGGATGAACGAAAAGTCCTGGGCGTCGCTCGCGCCGCTGCTCGATCATCGCCGATACGTCGAATCGATTGTTGCCGGCATCACGATTCACGCGCACCGCGATTTCCGATGCGCCGTTACGATGAACCAAGACGAATCGACCTTCGAAGTTCCGGATTACATTCTCAGTCGACTTCAACCCACGCTGACGCTGCAATTTCCCGATCGCGCCGACGAGCTTGCGATTCTGGAATATCATTTGCCGTTTTGCCGATCGGAAATGCTGGCGATGACCGTTGAGTTTTTGCAAAAGTCACACGAACTCAAGCTCGATTTTTCGCCACGCGACGGAATTAACCTGCTGCGCTACGCCATGAAACGACTCAAGCAGCAACCCGACCATCCCGCGGCCGAAGATGGAGCTTGGCGCGAAGCACTTGAAAAATGCCTTGGTGCCGAAGCCCTCGATCTGGACGCGCTGGCCAACCGTCGGCAGCGCACTCTCGGCGGCGAAATTGCACCGATGGGCATGGGCGATTTTTTCTTTGGCGCCGATGACCCGCTTCACCCCGACGCAGCAGACGATGACGACGACGAAAACGACTGGGATGCGGATGAAGACGACAAATAATTCAGCGTTGAAGCCATGAGACATCCGATTCTCCAATTGGGATCCAATATCATCGTAGCGCCAGTCGTTCACGGCAGCGGCGATTTTGCTTGGGAAGTCCGGCGGCTGTTTTTGTCGGAGCCGTTTGACTGTTTGGCGGTCCCATTGCCCGAAAGTTTTCGAACCGACGTCGAGCAAGCAATCCTCGAATTGCCACGCCCAAGCGCCGTCGTTCAGCGAAATTATCCCGACTTCGCTGTGGAATCCGACGACGAGCCGGGTGCGAGCTACGTCCCCATCGACCCTTGCCAAGGAGTTATCGCCGCGATTCGCACCGCCATGGGCGAACACGTGCCACGACACTTTATCGATTTGGAAACGTCACGATTCGTGTCTGTCACGCAGAGTTTTCCAGACGCCTACGCGCTAAAAAAAGTTTCCCTCGAGCAATACGCCGCTGCCGTCGTCCCTTTTCTTAGTCGCCCGGACGAGCCTCAATGGCAAGCACGCGTAACGCACATGGCAAGCCACTTGCGCAGGCTTTCCGGTAGCTATAAAAAAATCCTGTTCGTGTGCGGAATTTTGGAGTGGCCTTGGATTCGACAAGTGTTTCAGCAGCATGCTTCTTCGCCGCATGACGACGAACCCGTTTCGGATACGGGGCGATATCCAGTCGAGACCAACACGCTGTACTTCATGTTGGGCGAAGTCCCGTTCGTCACCGGCTTGTACGAACAAGCTCGGGAAAATCTGGACGATGATGCACAGCTTTCCATCGATGGTGTCAAGGAACTGCTGCTCACGGCACGCGATTCCTATCGTGCCGCGTACCGCTCGCGGGCCCGACGGATTACGCCCAAGCTCCTTTCGATCTGCCTCAAGTACACGCGGAACTTGACGCTGCTCGATCGCCATTTTTCGCCTCAATTGACGACCATCGTCACCGCCGCGCAGCAAACCGTGGGAGACGGGTACGCCCTGCATGTGTTGGAGACCGCCAAATCTTTTCCCTACAGTAATGTTCGCGGCGAGTCGCTCATTCGTTTTGGAATCGAACGGGCCACGTTGCCCGATGGGGATACGCTGAGAATGGTCAGTCGCTTGCCGGGCCCGCCGATCGTATGGCAGTCGTTGCATTTGATCCCCAAACCCGACGATCAAAAAAAGGAACAATGGAAGCAAAAGTGGAATCCGTTTTCGCAATGCAGTTGGCCACCGGAGGATGAACTGATCGAAAATTTTCGGTCGGCCGTGTTCGATCGAGCGCGAAACATCATGGGCCAAGATTTGGCTCGCACGGAGAAGTTCACTACGAGCATCAAGGACGGCATCGACATCCGCGACACTCTGCGGCATTGGTACGAGCGCGAGATTTATGTCAAAGTACTCCCGCCCAACCGAGGCAAGCTCGATGCGGTTGTGATGCTGTTTGATTCGCCCGCCGATCCGCGCGATTATCGTTGGCGGGCGACGTGGTTCGCAGAGCACGTCGAAGAATCGACTTTGGCGTTTTTCGCGACGAACTTTCGCGAGCAAGCGGTCGGGCCTGGGATTTGCTTGGCGACTTACGGAGGCGCCATGTTTTTGTTTCCGCCGATTCCAATCCCCGATGTTTGGTCGGACCCGCGATTGGACTTTGCGGAGACTTTGGAGGAGCGGCTCATTGCGGCGGCTTGCATGCATAGTCGTTCGCCGCACGTCGCGCTGCTATGTTCGCTTCCGCCGGGAACTGCTTGGAAAGGGATTGCCAAACACTTCCAACGACAGCTCGTGCATGTCCCACTGGGTCAATTCAGCGACGAGACCGTGCAACGATTGCGGATGGTGCACGTGCTTAACGGCAAACACATTCGCAGCTACGCTGCAGAATATATTCGCAAAACTTAACCGGAGCAGACCTTATGCAAAAGAACTTGGAATTGTTCCACAATTTGGTGAGCCTGGCGGCCTCCGACTGCCGTTTCACCGACGAAGAATTGGAGTTTCTCGCCGAGCGGGCCGAACGATGGGGCATTTCCAACGACGAATTCGAAACGGCCATCGCCGGGATTTCCACTGGCATGGCCCAAATCGATCTTCCCGACTCGAAGCGCGAGCGGACAAAGCTCTTGGAAGAAATGATCCGCCTCATGGCCGCCGACGGCGATTTGGCCGAAATTGAAAAGCGACTATGCGCCGTTGCCTCAGCCAAAATGGATTTTTCTAACGACCAGTTCAGTCAGATTCTCGACTCGGTCCTCAGGTGTTAGTGCGGCTGGTTCGGGGACGTGAAGAAATTGAACCGCAAAGTCGCCAAGGCGCAAGGCAGCGAAGAAGAATGAAAGGAATGGAATGAAGGGGAGCGAATCGCCAATCTCAAGAACTAGTCTTTGGCTCTCTTTGCATCATTGCACCTTCGCGCCATTGCATTAGTCGATTTTCCTTTTCGGCGCGAGCGTTTGTTACTTCACCGGCGCTACTTCGTCCGTCGGTTGATTCACACTATTGTTGGATCCGGTTTCATCTGCGGGCAGATCCAAGGGAAATACCATTCCCACACCTTCTGCCATATTCCAGTATGCAGTGTTTAGCTGGAATCTCTGCACCGTAAGGGCGCTGGATGAAAGTACCATCGGAGGAAGTCGTCCTTCCGAATCGCGCATCCTTTGATTGCCGGCCGACACCTTAAAGGGAACGTCAATTGCCCTCGTGCCGCCGCCAAACATAAATTCAAAATAGAACTTGGCACCCGGGAGGGCGATTTCCTTCCCAGTGGCGAGGCGGTCTTTTTCGTAGATAAAGTCCGCGCCGCCATTCGGATCGAAACGAAGTTTCGGCATGTATTCGATGGTTAGTTCGTCCAACGAATTGGGCAAACGACCGTCGTGGTCCATTTGCCAACTGACAAGCGCCAATTGCAGACTCATGCCACCCAATTTGCCGAGGACCCCGCTATAAGCCGACTGAGCGTAGATTGTAGGAATTTCCTCTTGTGATCTTTGTTTGGACGGCGCTGCCGCCGGAGTTTTCGCTCGATTGAGTTCCCGAGGTTTGGCAAAAACATCCTCGGGTGGGTACCCAGGCAAAATTGCCTCCAATTGCCGCGCGGCTTCAACAGTGAAAAACCTTGCGCTTCGTTTCCAACGAATTCCATCGGTGGCGATGTATAACGCTGCCGTTTCAAACCAATTCGACGTGTGAATAATCGACCATTGATATTTCTCTCGCCACGTTTCCTTCAAGTTTGGCAATAGCCATTGACGGAGTAGTACTCGCCGGCACTCGCGATCGAAAACGGACGCGTCTTGAAGTTGGTGTGCCAAACGGCGAATTCTCTGAGAGTCGTTCATTGGTAATCGGCACCAACGCAACGTATCTGTCGGCGAGACGTTGATTGGTATTTTACGAATGATTCTTTCACCCAAATCTACGTCGCCTTCATGCAACGCTGTTTCTAGTACTGCCAAAACGAATAAATTGATTGTGCCGAACCGCATCCGATCCGCGTCATGCGCCGATTTGTCTGTTTGGAGTTGCAATGTTAGATATGGTCCGTCAATGATCTCATCAACCAAAGCTCGGTGATCGGCGACCCAGAGGTATTGATTATTTCTCAACGCCAATTCGATTTCGATTTGATTGTGTACATCCGTCGGCTCAAACGCTTCTCGGTCCGAAAGTGCATCTGCAAGCACCCGAAACCGGGCAGTTTGCGCTTCGTTCATGCGCGGCACAATCGACAACGCGCGGTCCAAATCGTGTTGGCTCACTCCCGGGATTTCGTAATAGCGATAAACGATCAGCCCCAATGCGAGCGAGGCATAGAGCCCAAAGCGAACGAGCCACCAAAGCCTGAATTGTTTGCCATCGGATAGCCAGCGACGAGCGCAAAAAAAAGATTCCACCAATGGGTAAACTATGACGGGCAATACAAAGAGCCAAAATCGAGCTTCGGCCCCAACGGCCAGCATGATCCAGAGCAACGCCAACAGTGAATAGCAAAATGATAAACCAACTGCGGTTAAAATCCCCCGGCATCGAAGGGACGCAAGTTGCCCCCAAGTGAGCGCCGCAAGACTTGTGTAAATCACGATCGAAATGGTCTGCACATCTTCGTAGTATCCTGGACGCAGCTTGAAGCCTGGTTGGGGGAACATCAACGCGAGTACTACGACGAAACTCGCAGCGACTGGAATTGCGAGCTGTGATAGCCACACTCGCTGCGGATATGCACCAAAGGCCGCAAACGACAAACTATATTTTTTGGACGCCCAAAATGTGGTCGCCCCAAGTAAAAGAGTCGCCAAGGGAGGGCGATATATTGGCGAAGGATCAATTTGATTCCCGAACAAGGCCAGGAAGATCCCGAAGATGGTGAAAGCCGCTATCGGCCATGCCGATACGCGGTATTGCAGCCAAAGTAATCGTCGCCATTCGCCTCGCCGGACGCTCCCGACCGGATAAAGCACTGTCAAATCACGGCGGAAGGTTCGACCGATCGCGTCGGGCAACAATCGAATCGGTTCATCCGCATTCCAACTTCCGATAAATCGATACGCCAGCGCGATTCCGACAGCCAGCAAAACCAGTCGCAGGCTTTGCGAAGGCCAGGGAAAATCGGGCGCATTTGAAAATCCGTGGTAGACCAGCAAATCTAAAGTGAACCCCAGCCAACGGATTCCGAGCACAATCGCCACAGCTTTGGCCAATCCAACGAGTGGACGTCGTTCAACGAGCGAAAGCAACATTCCAAAAACCAAGAACTCAACCAGCGTTAAAAATCCTTGGGCAAATTCAATTCCTGGACTAGCTTCGCTCATCCACAACCACCCCGAAAAAGCTGAATCCACGAGAATAAACATCCAGAGCGTCAGGTAAATGAACAATGCGCCGCCAGCAGCCACTCCGATTTTCGCGGCTACGACATTGCCGAGACTTGTGGGAAGGACCCGCTGAAACAAAAAGGTCCCGTTCTCGTGCTCGTTGGAAAATGCGGTCGCTGCAGACGCAACGGCGAATAGAATTGCCATCACGAGCGCGAACATTGTGAGCGGCGCGGGCGATGAATCGTTCGCTATTCCTAGGAGCAGCAAAGCCGCACCACAGCCCAATAGCAAGAGTCCAAACGTGCGGACTTGGCGATATTCCCTCCACACCAATCGGCCAAATTCTGTGCGCGGGCTCATGCAGAACCCTCCGAATTATCATCGCAGATGATCGCTGAGCTACCGAGATACCCGATGTAGATTTCTTCCAGCGAAGGCATTCGCGATTCGAAGTGGTCGACGAAATCGTGAGTCTTGAGCGTGTGAATGTGCTCGTCGGAGAAATCACGCACGAGCGCTTGCCATTGACGGCCTTTGCGAAAACTTGCGACGACGTGGCCGTTGAGATCGGGTAGCGGGACCATCGTTTCGCGCACGGTAATAACGACTTGAACCAATTGTTGTTTGAGGTCTTCCAAGCGCCCGACGAGGGCGATTTTTCCGTCCCGCAGCAGAGCGACGTAATCAGCTACCCGCTCGACTTCGGCAATCTGATGGCTGGCCAAGAATACGGTTTTGCCGGTTGCGGCGCGATCGACCATGCTTTGCAGAAACTCGCGGCGGACAAGCGGATCGAGCCCCGACGTCGGCTCGTCCAGGATGAGCAACTGTGGATCGTGCGACATGGCAAGTGCCAGCGCGACTTTGGCTCGCATCCCTTTGGACAATTGATCGATCTTCTGTTCGCGCGGCACATGAAAAGCTTGAACCTGCCGAACAAACTCGGCGAAGTATCCATCCGGATAAAACCCAGCGGCGAACCAACCAATTTCATCGACCGTCATCCACGGATAAAGCTGCGGTTGTTCCGCAACAAAACCGACGCGGCGGCGAATCTCCAAATCTTGTTTCCGGCAATCAAGACCTAGAACTTGCGCGCTTCCGGCATCCGGTTGAACCAGTCCCAACATCGTCTTGATCGACGTCGTCTTGCCTGCACCGTTTTCGCCCAGCAATGCGAACACGACCCCAGGCGGCACGTCAAAGGAAACATGGTCCAAGACTTTTTTTCCGCGATACGATTTGCAAATCGCGTCGAAATGAATTACGTCGGTCATGCGGAAGCCTCCTCTTTTTCAAGTCGCTTGAGTTCTTTGTCCAACAGCGTGCGAAGTTCACTAGTCGCGATGCCGCTTTTTCTGGCCTCCAGTAGCGCACTATTGAGGCGTTCCTGAATCAATTCTCGGCGTTCTTTGCGGCAGCGCGCGGTGGCTGCCTTTTTAACAACCATCCCTGTGCCCCGGGCGGTTTCCAGAATTTCCTCGAACTGCAATTGCTGATAGGCCCGTGCGACCGTGTTCGGGTTGATCGTCAGTTCGCGGGCCAACTCGCGCACTCCCGGCGCAAGCTCCCCTTCGCGGATCGTTCCGCCGGCGATGGCGAATTTGATTTGGCGGACGATCTGATCGTAAATCGCCAAGCCATTGCTCGGCTCAATGTGCCAGTGCATGTTCGTCCTCTGTGTTATGTACCTAGTACAGCATACACACGGGGACGCAGGCGTCAAGAGGCTAATAGCCGACAGGCGTGAGGCAACAGGCTTGAGCGGAGCAAGCTACCGGCGCGAGTCGGTAGTGCTGACACAAACGGCTAATCAACCAAAAAACCATGCCTTTAATTCGCGCTTTGGCCGGTCGCCGTTTTCTTTGTGTACTTTGTGTTCTTTGTGGCTAGAGCTCGCTCGTGCGTTAGTCCTCGATCGAGACGTCGATCGGATCGGGATCGTCAATCGAGGTGCGCGGTTGCTTAAGCGCGTTTGGCCGACGCCCTTGATTCCGAAATGTGTCAAGCAGTTCGGCCCAGCGCCTCGGTGCAGTTCGCGGCTTTGACTGGTTCGTTGACTTCGCTTCAATCGCTGATGTGTCTTCGACTGCGGGCGCGATCTCGTCCAACCGTAAAAGTCGCGAGCGGATTTTTTGCGAGAAGTCCGGGGCGTCGTAGTGCGTTTCCGCCAAGTCATTGATTAGCGCCAATTGCTTTAGTTCATCGAACGGAATCCGCTGGTCGATCAGTCCGATATCGTATGCGTAGCGATCGGAGTGGCCGGAGAGCAGAATCTTCCACGACATGGGCACCCGATCAGGAAAAACGTGGTTGACATGTCGCACCAAATTATTGGTGCAGTTGTTTCTAATAGTGTCGTAAAATTCGGGTTTTTCCGAGAGTGTGTTTGCCCGCTGCATCATGTCGACAAACAACGCTTGGGCTTTCTCGGGAGTGGCGCTTGACGGATAGATGTAAACTTCTGCCTTGCGATGCCGCGTGCGCAAGCGAATCAAGTCTCGCTCGTCGGCCACGACATAAGTGAGCTCGAATTCACGACTCATACCGAGTGCAGTCGTGTAGGACTCGCCCTTTTCTGTGCGGACTTCGACCGAAATCACGATGTACGTCCCGTCCACTAATCCAAAGCTCAGCATGGTGTGGGCGATCGACTCCATGCCTTGAAAGGGAACGACAATAAATTCGACCGTCTGAATATCGCTCAGCTTGAATAGGCGATCGTAATGCTGGACCAAAAAATCGTTCTCGGTGAGGTAGACGTTGTTGCGAATGTTGTAGATCGTGACTTGGTCGCCGACGATGACCGCTTTGGGGAGCGCGCGGAACTGTGGGGACCAATCGCGTTGATTGGACGCGACGAACCGATCCCGCAAACTATTCTTCTTTTGCAGGGGACTGCAGCTTGTCGCCAAAAGCAAAAAGCACAAACCGAGCGCGCATCGCGAGGCAGCCCTGAGGTCAGGGTGAAATAAAGTTTGCTTTTGGTATTGCGACATCGCAGCTAGCTCAGCGACAACGAAACAAAGGCTGCGGGGGCGTACTTTTAGAAAACGCGTCGCTTTAGAACAAGGTCAAAGCGTGTCAAGCGAGGCACAAAAGGGGGGGATCGCTGAGCTAGACGACGTCCCGCCGGAAAATTTTACGCAATAAAGACAATGCGAACTTATCCGGCAGTTCTTGAATGAATTCTGGGCCCAAAGGCAAAATAAACTTGTACCGCTCCGAATTTACGCCATAATTATTTTGTACGCTTGATCGACACGATCGCCGAATGGGAGGGTAGCCAATGCTAGATCCACCAGGTCATTCTTTGGGAAGGCGAACCATCGCTTTCCCAAAACCTTGAGCGTCGCATTTTATTTCGAACACTCGATCCGCCCTCAACACCTGTTGAGGGCGTTGTTTTTTGGTAACCGTTCACGAGTTGGGTAAGTTACGGCTGGTTTCGAGGGGGTCTGACCCCGACCCGTGAACGTCTACGTTTTTCTTGGCCAAGCAAAGCGGCGTAAATGCCTATGCAATGACGCCGTCGAAGCGGCCGAAGATCATACGGCCGGCGCTGGTTTGCAAAGTGCTGGTGACCGTAGCGTTTACGGTTTTGCCGACGTGGACGCGGCCTTCTTCAATGACGATCATCGTCCCATCTTCTAAATAACCGATGCCTTGGCTCGATTCCTCGCCCGGTTTGACGATACGCACTGTTAGATTCTCGCCCGGCAAGTACACCGGCTTGAGCGAGTTGGCGATGTCGTTCAAGTTGATCACGGGAATGTTTTGTAACCGAGCGACTTTGTTGAGATTGAAATCGCCGGTCACGATCTTGCCTTGCAAACTACGGGCCAGCAACATGAGTTTGGAATCGACCGGTTGACCATCCATCTCGGCCGTCTCACGATCGTAAATCGTCAATTCGACTTTGGGATTGGAGCGGAGCCGATTCAGCACGTCCAAACCGCGACGTCCTCGCGAGCGCCGCATCTTGTCGCTGCTGTCGGCGATCGCCTGCAATTCCGCCAAGACAAACCGAGGCATGATCAATTGGTTATCGAGAATGCCCGTCTCGACGATGTCGGCGATTCGCCCATCAATGACCACGCTCGTATCGAGAATATACGGCTTGCCGCCGCGGACTTCGCGCGAGAATTCCACGTAGGGAATCACAAACCGAAAATCGTCGCGCGTCTGCCACAGTAAGCTGATGCAAATGTAACAACTGGCGATACCGATGAGCGGAAGGGCAATATTGCGTACATCGCCAAGCGGTGTTTCCGGCGTTGAATCCCAAATGGGTGTCAGGGCTAACCCGATCACGTATGTAAGAAAAATTCCGATCGCCGTTCCAAAATAAATGCTTGAAATCAACTCGATTCGTTTCTTGGGTAAGAGCACGTCCAATAGGATAAGGACGATCGCGCCAGCACCGGCCAAGGGGACAATCCACCAACTCACATTTGATTTGAGCATGAGCGACACGCCCAAGCCCACCGCGACCAAGAAGAAAACACTCCGCAGGATAATCAATTCCACAAAGCACCTCGAAGGAATGAAGATGATGGAGCCTCGGCGGCTAGGGCAATTGGCCCCAATAAATACAAACCGCGAGAACCCCAATCCCTTATGGTAGAAACCGGCGCGGATGCAAAACAGACCGTGCAGGGCTTTAATCGCGAAAAAACAGGCTAAAGGCCAACTTATTCCGGTTGGCCTATGCAAAATGCGTCGCGAACATCTCTTCGCAATAGTGATCCGTCATTCCCGCAAGGTAGTCGGCGACGGTTCGTCCGATCCCGATCCGGGCAATCCGGTATTGATATTTGGACGGAATCAAGTCTGGCCGCTGAACATAGCCGTGGAACATTTTCCGAAGCCTGAGTTGTGCCCGCTCGCGCACGAATATCAGATGCGGATGCCTGTAAACTCGCTGGTAAAGAAATTCTTCCAGCTCTCGTTTTTGTTCCGCCAGACCGGGACTTGGGCCAATGACAAAATTGCTTCGGGCCGCTTCGTCTGCGTTGGTGAAAGCAGACCTCTGCAATTCGCGACCGCTAAAATCGATCAAGTCGGTGACTTGAATATCGATCAGCCGATGCACGATGGCTTTGCGCAACATGTCCGGGTCCAGGGCTGCGTAGTTTTCGCGAACGAATCGCAGCCCATCGCGAATCATGGAAAGTTCCTCCATGTCTTCGAGCGTCACCAGGCCCAACTTGATTGCGTCGTCTGTATCGTGGGCGTCGTAAGTCGTGCTGTCTGCGGCGTCGACCAATTGAACTTCCAAGGAAGGATTCGTGTCGCGATTTTGTTTGTCGATGCGGGCCGTTTGCCCCGCCAGGACTTCGCGGGTTAAGTTGAGTCCCGGATAGGACGTGAATCGTTTTTCCAATTCGCGCACCAGCGTTAGTCCGTATTGGTTATGCGAAAATCCGCCTTCGGCTGTCAGACATTCGTTCAACACATCTTCACCGGCGTGACCATACGGCGGGTGGCCCAAATCATGGACGAGGGCGAGCGCTTCGATCAAATCCTCGTTCAATCGAATCGCGCGACCAATCGTTCGAGCGATCGTCGCGACTTCTTGAGTGTGCGTCAGTCGGGTCCGATGGTAGTCGCCCATTTCGCCGGTGAAGACTTGCATTTTGCCGCTGAGCCGCCGATAAGCCGAGCTGTGCAAGACGCGGTCGCGATCGCGCTGATACGGACCGCGATAGGCGTGTTCATTTTCCGGATATTCGCGACCGTCGGTATCCACGCTGAAGGTAGCGTATGGGGCGAGCAACAGCGATTCGCGCTGGTCAACCGTTAGCAAGGCACGTGAACTTAGCGGGTGTTTTGCGTTGATGTCGCTGGCCATTGGTTTACTTGGTCTTGCGCAGGAAATGAAACATTTCGAACAAAGCTTACAATTCCGCGCGCAGTTTCGCGGCCCAACCAGCTTGGCCAAAGGCGATCATCCGTTCGCGACAAACTTCTTTCATGGCCGTGCGCGCTGGTTTGAGGTAATCGCGCGGATCGAACTTATCGGGCGTTTCCGCGAAGACTTTCCGAATCGCAGCGGTCATGGCGATCCGATTGTCTGTATCGACATTGATTTTTCGCACGCCGTGTTTGATGCCGCGCTGAATTTCCTCGACGGGAACGCCCCAAGTTTGGCGCATTTGTCCGCCATATTTATTGAGTGTATCTTGCAGCGACTGGGGAACGCTGCTGCTGCCGTGCATGACTAGATGGCAATTTGGAAGCCGTCGATGAATTTCCACGATTCGCCCCATCGCCAAAATTTCGCCGTCTGGTTTGCGCGTAAATTTATAAGCTCCATGACTTGTTCCAATTGCAACCGCCAGCGCGTCGACATTGGTCGCGGCCACGAATCGCTCGGCTTCATCGGGATCGGTCAACAATTGCTCGCGCGAGAGTGCTCCTTCCGCGCCGTGACCGTCTTCCTTCTCGCCTTGACCCGATTCTAGCGACCCCAAGCAACCCAACTCACCTTCGACTGAAATCCCTTTGGCGTGAGCAAGTTGCACGACTTCGCGCGTGACTTTGACGTTGTAGTCGAAATCGGCGGGCGTCTTGCCATCCTCTTTGAGCGAGCCGTCCATCATGACCGACGTGAAGCCGTTGTCGATCGCGCTCATGCATGTCGCGACGCTGTTGCCGTGGTCTTGGTGCATGACGATCGGCAAATGCGGATATAGCTCCGAGGCCGCAAGCATCAAATGTTTGAGATACAAGTCCTGCGTGTAGGATCGAGCGCCGCGCGACGCCTGGACGATCACGGGCGAATCCGTTTCGTGGGCCGCTTCCATGATCGCTTGGATTTGTTCCATGTTGTTCACATTAAAAGCTGCAACGCCGTAATTGTTTTTGGCAGCGTGATCCAATACGACGCGCATGGGAACCAAAGGCATGAAAGACTCCTCGGCAATGGTGCGAAAGATGGTTTGTCCCGCATTATCGACGATCCGCGCTTTTTTACAACGTCGCAGCGATTCGTTCGGCTAGATCGCGCTAGTTTGCCGCAGTCGTGAGCGGCGATTGTAGTTTTTTCGGCGCGAACAAATCGTCCATTTGCGTCCTAGCCAGACGCACAAGTAGCAGGCGCACCGTGCCTGAGTCGCCATCATGGTGGCCAAGAAATGTCTCTCCCACGCCATTTGCGGGAACTGTCGGACCGACAACCAAAGTCTCGCCGGGCTTGAGCCGACATCCAAACGCAAGTTCGGCCAATGCGACTTCGGCCAGTACTGGTTGCAAAGTAAATGTATCGTTGTCACTGGCAAGTTTTGCTCGCGGCGCACCATGGCTAATCTTTGGACACAATTCAATCTCTACTGTCCCGTTACCTCGCGGATAAGTTTTCAACGCAAAAAAACAAATTGCATTCGGACAGATGCCCGACCGGGTACGTTGATCCGCATCAATCGCTGACCAATTCAGTTGTTCGGCGGCAGCGGTGACTTCGATATCATGCGTTTCGCCGAAACCATTCTGAATTAGTTGATGAGAAAACATGGGAGGCAATCGCCGCTTGGGATTATTCTCGTCGACCAGTTCGCGAAAAATGGCCGGCAACTGGGTCGGAGCGATGCCGCATCGAAGCCCGTTGCGATCGAGCAGCCGCCTTCGCTCCAGCGAAATTCCTTGCTCATCCAGTTCGTCCCACAGACGCGCCAATTGCACCGCGCCGGATGGTTCGATGTTGGCGATCGCGATTTCCAAACTAACACTATCCGGCCTCATCCGAAACGTCGGCATTCGAGGAACTCGTTCCTCCGTCGATTGCCATTGTCGACAGCCGAACAGTAGCAAGCCACACGCAGCGGTGAGTAACGCCATCGCCCAATTTCGACTGCCAAGTTGGTTCATGGCCGAAACAATAGTCGCTTGCTGGCGGACGGGTCAACACAATTGCCTGGCTCACCCGCTAGCTCATTTTGAAAGTCGCGGGCCATTGGTTAGCACCGCGTCACGTCGCAACTGAGGCCGCCAGCGGCTGGGACGTAGCAGTGGGTGGTGTAGTCCATGACCATGCGATCCGAACTGAACCGCCAGCCCAACGTCGAGATCGAGTTCATCATGCGCTTGATCCATTCGCGTGGCAGGCCATCGTTATCACGATGATAGAACATTGGGATGACTTCG
>JANNYC010000127.1:0-1697 GCA_031409895.1 Planctomycetota bacterium | reverse complement strand
TGGTCGAGATTTAGGCGTCATGGCTACCGAAACCAGTCGACAATCGCCTTCACGTGCGCGACGATTATTTCCGCTTTACTTCAGCCCGATTGAATCTCTGTTCGTTGCCGATAATCGCCACGATTATCCGATGGCCTTTATCGTGCAGTTAACTTTTTCCGGAAACGTGAATCGTGCGTCGTTTGAAGCAGCGCTTCCGGCGGCATTGGAACGTCACCCGTTTTTGATATCGCATCGTCAAATAGCCAAACAAGGATTGCATTGCTGGGTTTTGGCCGATGGTACGTTGCCGATCGTCGAATGGGGTCAAGAAGGAAATCCGCTCGATTTGCCCCGCGGCGAATCGATAGATCTCACAAAAGAAGTGGGGCTACGAATTTGGATACGCCAGGGCCCCAACCGCACCGCGATGACATTTCAATTTCATCATTCGTGTTGCGACGGGATCGGAGGGTATCGGTTCATCGGTGACTTGTTGGCCTTGTACGGTCGGCAAACCGGTTCAGATCCTTCGGCATACGAACTTTCATCACTCGAACCCGAATTGTTGCGCAATCGCAAAATGCGGATGACTGAACTGGCATATCGTGGTCAAAACTGGCGATTGATCAAGCGCGGCTGGGCGGAAGGTTTTAAGATTTTTCGGCGGAAAATTTCGCCGCTTGCCGCTCCCGCCAAGGCCCCTTCTGAAAAGGACCGATCTGCTTATCCGGGAATTATAGTCTCTTCGTTCGACCGTGAAACGCACGCTCGGTTGATGAAGGCCGCCACGCAGTTGGATATCGGAATTAACGATTTGCTGATCGTCGCGTTGTTTAAAACATTGCACGATTGGAATTTACTCAACAAATCCCGGACAAACTCTCGTTGGCTGCGAATCATGATGCCAACGGACATGCGTGAAGCGGAAGACTACGGAATGCCAGCCGCCAACATCGTCAGTTACACCTTTCTAACGCGGAGTATGCGGGAAACTCAAAACGCGGCAATTTTGAGGGCTGGAATTTGTCGTGAAACTGCACTTATCAAAAACGAACGGCGCGGTCTCGCATTTGGAGACATGCTGAGTGGGACAATTCGGCATCGCTGGATGTTGCCATGGATGGTTTCCGGAAAGCGATGTCTGGCCACAGCGGTTTTGTCCAACGCCGGCGATCCGACGAAGCGATTTACGGCCAAGCTGCCGCGTGACAAAGGACGCATCGTTGCTGGCAACCTCATTCTGGAAGACATCGTCGGCGTTCCACCATTGCGGATTAAAACTCATGCGACGATTTCGATTATTACTTATCTGCGAAAGCTCTCGATCTGTATTCGGTGCTGTCCTCGACAATTCAGCCTCGATGATGCGCGACGCCTGAGTAATATGTACTCTCAGTCGATCAGTGAGTTAGCAAACGAATGAGCCTTTTGCCAGCCCGTTCGGCTGATGGGACGTGTTCTAGCGGAAATCGCGCGAGCGGATGTTTAGGGATGTGAGGCGTTGGGAAAGGTCTTCAAGACGATAAGCGACAACATGGATCACGCCGCTCCGCTTTTCTAATTTGCCGTGTGCAATCCACGCAGGCGAAGTCCGCGCGACTTTCGCGAACCGCGTCCAGATTTCTTGTTTGACTACAAGATTCGCCGTCCCTGTTTCGTCCTCCAATGTCACGAACGTGATTCCTTTCGCCGTGCTGGGCCGCTGCCGCAGAATC
>JANNYC010000126.1:0-9485 GCA_031409895.1 Planctomycetota bacterium | reverse complement strand
TCGCAACCGAATCAACCCTCGTGTGATCAAACGTAAAATGTCACGCTGGAACAAAAAACGACCCGAACATCGAAAACTGCCACCGTTGACCAAAACCTTTGCGGAGACAGTGGTTATGAAAACTTGAACGGTATTGCGTTTAACGCCCAAGCCGAAGGCGACTGCTTTGCATGAGGCGTTTGTGGAAAGAATGCAGTCGCCTTCGGCTTGGCGTTAAACAAATCAGGACAAATCGGCGACTGACCCCCTCTCCTCGCGGTTCTCGGATAGGCTTTAAAATCCCAACACTGACTTTTGCACATCGATCGGGCAATCGGCCCGAAAATTATTCCTTTCGCTAATTCTTTGAGAAGCTTATGGCCGCAATATTGTGCAACGCCCCTGCCGTTTCAGCCCACCCCCGAAATCAGAGGCATCGATCGCGCTGGATTTTATTGATCCTGTTGTCGATCAACGCGTGGGGCGCGACGCCTTGCTCGGCGACCATCGCCCAAGATCAGCCTGCTGCCGCCCAAAATAATGGCGCTGCTGCCGCAGGACAAAATGATCTCCCCTCGCCCAATTTGACAATGCTGCAATGGTTGTTCCAAGCGCTGGGCTGGCTGTATACGATCGTCTTTCTGTTGCTCTCGTTTGTGTTTGTCGCGCTGGTCATCATGAATGTACTTTCCGCGCGGCAACAACAGATCTGCCCGCCCGAATTGATCGCTAACTTCGACGCTCTCTTGGACGAAAAGAAATACCAAGAAGCCTACGAACTCGCCAAAGCCGACGATTCGTTTTTGGGTAACGTCCTTTCCGCAGGGCTTGGCAAGCTGCAAATCAGTTACGAACACGCTATCGAAGCCATGCAGGAAGTCGGCGAAGAAGAAAACATGAAACTCGATCACCGGCTCAGCTATATTTCCTTGATCGGTACGATCAGCCCGATGGTCGGATTGTTCGGCACGGTGGACGGAATGATTCGTTCTTTTTGGGTAATCGCCACGTCCGGCGGCACGCCCAAACCGTCTCTGCTCGCCCAAGGTGTTTCGACGGCACTTTTGACGACGTTGGTCGGACTATTAATCGCGATTCCCGCGATTGCCATTTACAACATCCTCCGCAACCGCGTCCAGCGACTCGTCTTGGAAGTCGGCATCACCAGCGAAAACCTGATGAGCCGATTCGAAAGCGTGGGAAAGAAGGCCTAGGTGAGTTTTCAGTGTTCAGTTTTCAGTATTGGCGAGCGGGGCGTGTTAGCCCCCTGATTCTTGTGTGGAGAGTTGAAAGTTGAGAGCGGGAAGTTGAGAGTTGAAAGCGCCGAATAGAAATCATAATTTCGAGTTCCCTCGCCCCGGCTTTGCGGGGAGAGGGTTAGGGTGAGGGGTTCTCGAATTGTTCCCTCGCCCTGTACGCGGGGAGAGGGCTAGGGTGAGGGGTTTCTCGATTCCAATCTGAAACAATGACCTATGCGAATTAGCAGCGACAAGCTCGGCAAACCTATCGAAGCGGACTGGACGCCCATGATCGACATGTCGTTCAATCTGATCGCGTTTTTCATGTTGATCATGAATTTCTCGTCCGATCAGCATCATGTAATTCAGTTGCCCGATAGCGAACTCGTCAAACCCCCCGACGGCCCGCCCGAATTCGATATCGTCCTCACGCTCAACCAAAACGCCAGCGTTCAAATGAGCCAATTCGATGAACTTGTAAGCAACATTGAGGTATTGACGCCGTTCCTCAAACGCGAAATCAGCAACGCAAATGCGCAGGACACGCCGTTGGAAAAAATCGAAGTCATCATTCGCGCCCACAAAGACACGGCCACCGGAGACGTCCAAGACTTGATCGCCAAGTGCCAGGAAGTTGGCCTGCAAAAGTTCAAGCTTCGCGTCAAGGAACGAACCGAATGACCCACGAGTTTTTTCAGTCCCTTCATTATTCTGCCCTCCATAATTCTGCAATGACTCTTTGGAAGCAGAATGATAAAGGGCAGGATGATGGAGGCATTCAATTGTCTCGGTAGAGTTTTGCGACTTTGGTACACAACTAGCTTATCCTAATCCTTTTCCCCCATGCGAATTCGCAACACCAATAAATCTGGAAACGAGATTAAGCTCGACATGACGGCGATGATCGACATCGTCTTTCAGTTGCTGGCGTATTTCATCATGACGTTTAAGGTCACTTCGATGGAAGGCGATTTCAGCGTCAACATGCCGCTCAACGTCGAGGGTCAAACTTCGATGACCGAGACGCTCGACAAGACCATCGTCGTTCACCTGCGTCGAACTGCCGAGGGCGGCATCGGCCCGATCGACATCGATTTCGGCAGCGACCGCAAGTCCTTTTCGGATGAGTTCCGATTCCAGCGCTTACGGGATTACGTCAAGTCGCTCGTTCTCCAATCCGGCGACCCGGCGTCATCCAGTTCCTACGAAGTCGAATTCGACATCGACCGCGACCTTGCCTACGACTTCACCATTCGCGCCATCGAATCCGTTTCTGGCGAATCCCAAGGCAGTGGCCGCATCCTACCCCTCATCGAAAAAATCCGCTTCCGCGACAACCGACAACGGTAATGTTGTTTTTGCCCGCAATTGTTTCCCTGTTGCGAATCGCTGGCCTTCCAAGTCCGCCGAAAATACGTCGGCCTCGGAAGCCCAGCACCTATAAGAATAGGTGGCAAAAATTCAAAGTTAGTTTCTGTTGCGGATTGGTCGCAGGCTGGGATTGGTTACACTGGAGATCTTCGCGACACCGTTCGCGCAGTTGTTGCGGATTGGTCGCAGGCTGGGATTGGTTACACTACCTCCCACCTAAGATCAATTGGCGACACGACTTGCGCCGCAAATCGGTTAGAAAAGTTCGAGTTGAGGCGGTGGCGGAGCCACCGCCTTTCGCATTTTTCCCCAAAAAATGCGCATCCGTTCGAACTGTTTGTCCGTAAGCACAAGAATCCGAACCTCGCCATCGTTAGGCACCATCGCTTCCACTCGAACGATATGAACAAGGGCATTCTCCTCACTTGGGCAATGCCGAACATAGACTGAAAACTGCATCATTGAAAAGCCGTCTTTCAAGAGGCCTTTTCGAAACAAAGTATAAGCTCGCCGAGCCTTTTTCGTGTCGGTCGGCAAATCAAACATCGCGAGAACCCACATACACCGATACCCACTTATTTGCATTTTTCCGGAATCTCCAAGCGTTTGGATTCCCCGCGAAAGCATTTGGCCAATGACGCCACGAACCGGTGCAAGTTAACCATTAATGGTCCGTTCTCGCCGCCGAACGACACATCGTCCGCGAGCATCTTCAGTAGCCCCGCCTTACACGTCTGATCTAGCGTCACGCATCCCTGCCGATACAAATCACCGGCGCGCGCGTCGACTAAAGGGCGCAGCGGTTCAATCAAGTCATCCGCGAGACAAAACACATTACTTCGATTGGAATGTTTTAGGCCTAAGGATGGATGATAGCCGGCGGCCACGATCGCCCTTGCCAAGCACGCACGCATTATGGCGTAGCCGTAATTGAGCAGCGAATTCAGCCCATCGGCGTCCGCGTCGCGACGGAAGTTTTCCTCGGGCATCCAGTTTCCCCAATAGACGCGAGCTGCTTGGGCCTCGACATTGGCGGGATCGCCAGAGCGCACGTTTTGGACAAGTGCGATTAATTTTGATCGTGCGGGAGAACCGAGCGGAAGATTTTCTGCTTGGGCTCGAATCTTGGCTTGGATCAATTGTTTCCAAATCTGTTTTCGGACAGGTTTGGGAGCTGCCAATTGTTCCTTAAGTCGCCAGACGACTTGGCTGTGATCGGCCAGTGGCAACAATATTGCAACGGGCAGATGATTGCCGCCACAAACGACGACTGCGGCATCCGATTCGGCCAAACGAACGAGTGCGGAATGCGTATACATCGTCTGCTGATGGTCGATAACAACAATGCCGATATCTTCGCAAGGAATCGTTCCAACCGTTTCGCCGTCGCGTTTAAGCAAGAGTTGATTCAACTGAACCGAAAGAACCGCCGGTTCGCGCGAGATTTCAATAGTGCGTTTAATCACGGAAAAGGTCACACGTTGGGTAAGGCACGCGGACCGTCCTTGGCAAATCACGACGTTACGTCATGTAAGTATCACGGTAGCTCGCCCCGCAGCAGATTGCGAACATTGTTCAAAGAAAAATAGACCGCTAATTTGATGGTTTTCAAACTCAAAGCCTATTTTCGTCGCGCTGCATCTCCAATCTCTATTTTCAGTTGCCGAATTCCAGCCGACAACTGTGAGGCAAAATCTTCTAATCCTTCTCGTTTTAGACGTGCTCGCATCGATGTCCACGAGCCATGTTGGCGTCGCTTTTTTTCACCAGTCCCCAAGGCTTGCTGCGACTTACGTGCTGTGACAGCGTCTCGCGCGATCGCCATCACACGCGGATCGATATCGACTGCTTGATCGTCGCGTGGCGGCAACGGCTCGACGCGGTGAACTCGACCTAACGGATCAACGATAACTTTGATTGGCGTCGCCTCGCCTAGCGGCGCGAGGTCTTTCAACTGCACGGCTGAAACAGGCATTGCGTCGCGCTGCGAATTCGATAGAAGAATTCCGCTCTCGTCTTTTTCTCCTTTTGCCCTGCGCGCGTCCCAATGGTTCTTGAATTGGATCGTGTGGGGTTTATCGAGTTTGAATACGACGAAGAATCCAGGCTCGCCGGTTTCCTTGTGCCGCATATAGACAGTTTCTCCTTCGGACAACGACATTACAAATCGACCGCCTCGTTGCGGATCATCCGTGCGATCAACGGGATCAACCTTCTCGATTCTCGCGCGAACAGACGCTTCATAAGTTGAGACGATTTCACCAGACCAATCCCCGTGGGTATCTTCACGAATCGCAATGTGATGATTATTCCCACCGACGTAAGCACGAGCGGCGCGATTGGATGAATCGACTTCCCATTTGCCAGCCTCTTGATTCCATTGTTTTCTGGTCACAACGATCGGTTCGTTCATTGTGCGAAGCAAGACGAGACGCTTGATTGGCACACCCGATGGCATCGTCAGCGTACGAAACTCGGGCTTGTTGGTTTCTGAGTTGATTGGGTTCAAGATTAATTTCAAATCTCTTTCGGTGAATGTCGTCGCGTCGCGGTCGATTTGCGCGGAACGCAAGCGCTCATTGATCGCATTGCAAAGAATACGGCGCATGCCGATATCACGAACGAGGCCGCTCTTGCCAGGCGGCGGGTCAACCAGCTTGGGAGAGAAGCCTTTGGATTCGACAAATGCTTTGGCAAGCTTCTTGGCTTTCTTTGAGTCAATTCCACTCTTCTCATCAAGAAATTGCGCGGCCAAACGCTCGATCGCATCCTTCGGCTTTTCACGAACAGGCAACCGCAAATGATTGGGGTCCAATTCTGTTATGCGAATAAAACCAGTGAACGACGTCTTGTCATTAGGAACTGGGCCAAACAGTGTTTCTTCGTGAAGTTTTCCGGTCAGTTTTCTTCCGACGGGGCGATGCGAAACGACCATGGCTTGGCGTTTTTCCATGCTCTTGTTTTCGTCACCGCTGTCGACGAAGTCGTCGTAAATCAGCGAAAGGACTTGGCGGCGGAATGTCTTGGCGTTGCCCCACGGAGTTGCGAGCGGCAGGCGTTTTAGATGTTCCGGCTTGGTTCCTGCATTCTTTGCTTTCATCCACGCCTCCTGTTGAAATTTGATGATCCTGGCGAGTTCCTGAATTCGCGTGGTATCGGTCAGCGCAATCACGACGGCGTCGATGGCGTGTTCGCGATGGTCGCCACGGTCCTTAGCGGCTGCTTGCTCGCGCTCTACTCGCGTGGCCGCCTCGGAAAATGTTTTCTTGTAGAGCTGCCAGTCGCGCCGCAGTTGAGACGTGTAGGCTCCTTTCGTTACAAAGATGCGCCGCGATGAATCCGCAGCGAGGTGCGAGGGTTCATCGGGCCAAAGCGACTGTTGCAAGTAGGATTGAACCTCTTTCGCCGCGTATGCAGTGTCCGAAAGTTGACTCCCTTTCCATTCGCTCGGTACATCGTTACGCGACAAGTTACGCCACTTGGAACCGTATTCGCGTTTCGAGAAATAATCGGCTTTTTTGTCCGGTTCGAAACCATCCATGAAGCTCATCGGCCGAATACGATCATCAAAATCATTGCCCCACCACTCGCGAGGCGTTTGATTGGATTTGTTGCGGTTCGCGTCGCGGTAGCAAAGGACGCGATTATTGAGCGAGTTATCTCCGCAACGGCTGTACGGGATGATGTGATCGACTTCCAGTTCACTGCCGAGCGCTGCTTGGCGGAGTGTGATGGCTCGACCACTGTAAGCGCAAGATCCATCGGTATCGGATGTCAACTTGTCCAGCGAGTATGCGCACACATGCCGTTGCTGAAGACAAAGAATCACGCGATCTTCGGCAGCGCGTAGCTGATTGGTGCTCAACGAGTGATACATAGATCCATGCGCCGGCTCAATGAGCTCCTCACGAATGCGGCGGCGAATTTTCTCGCGGTGTCGATTGCGAAACATAATCTCATCGCTGAGCTTCGCCGACTTGGTGGTCTCGCGAGCGAACTCGATCACGATGCGATCCGGCTTCTTGCCGCCGTTCGCTCGAATGTGCGCGATCACATGCCGACGAACTTCGTGAATCGCTTTGCGAACGACGGGATTCGAAAGCGTGGGAGCCGGGGGCAAAAACAACTCCGGGTGCTTTTTCATATAGTAGCGGTCACGCTTGTTGTTTCGGCTTCCGCCAAGTTCATACCGGCGTATTTGATGCTTGATCGCGGGGTCGATGACTTTGCCATGCCCACAATTAGCGGCGGCGCTAAGTTCTAATGCAAAGGCTTCTCGAGCTTCGATTTGAGTCAACCAACGATGTTGCGTCGGAGAAAAAGCTTCCTCATTCAGACGGAAAACCTGAATCGGTTCCGCTTTTCCGCGAACCCAGTTTGTGAAACAGGATTCCATGAATGGCACGAGATTCGACACCGCGCGGCGCGACAGCTTCAAGCGTTTCTCCAACTTTGGCCGACTACGCCACCCTGCGAGCAACCGTTCCGTCGCAGCGGTATCCAACCCGAGTATCCCGGCAACTGCGGCAATACGAACAGCGTCTTCATCGAGTGTCGGATCGAATCGCAAGAGCGCCCGGTTCAGCCCTTCACGTTGGGCGTCGTCCCAGCCGTTCCACGTGGCTTCGCCGATGCCGTTCAGCACGATCTCGCGATGAAACCAGTCAGTGTTAATCTCGCGGTCCTCGTCCCGTTCGAGATTCAGAACGAATGCAGTTACCGGAATATCGTGCTTTTTCAGGGTCCGTTTGTCGATTCCGAGCGCCTCGCGTACTGTGGCAACGGTGCCGGTCTTTTGCGACCGGAGCTTAGAAATTACCTTTTGCCGTTCATCGAACGTGAGCGGCCGAAAATCCTGATCGCGCGGCCCGTGAATGCGAATGTTGTTGACGGTTTCCAAGACTCGGTAGTACGAAGCGTGGCGGTCGGCGATAGAGACGCACTGATCGGATGGCTCCAAGTCGCATCGTCCAAGCGTCCCGGTGTTCCAGTACGTGCGACGTTGACCGAACAGCAACCCGCGATGCCGCCAAATGCCGTCGCCAGTTGGGTCGTCGAGTTGCTTTTTCAACTCTTCGGTCAGCAGCTTCGAGAGTTGCGAATCGTACGAAGCTTGAGCGTTCCACAGTTTTTTAAACTCATCCCGCAGCATTATGCGATCAGCGTGAAATTCGAAGTTGCCGTCTTCGTTGCGGATACGATGAGAAAAGGTAACGAGTTCACCGGCTTCGTTCCGCTTCGGCTTTTGCTCCTTGTCTAGAACTGGCGAACGGCGTTGTTCGGAAAGGATGGCCATTAGCTCACCGAACGTTCTTGCTTTGTGTTCAGACAGTTGTTTTTTGGTCGACGCAACCGCGTCTTTCACGACGCCGTCGCTATCCGGCTCCGCCTTCATTTCTTTTTTGCCCTTCTTCTTTCCACCTGCTTCGGCCTCAGTGGGCTCTTCTTCCGGCTCCGGCAATTTCAGACCGAGCGCGCCGCGGCGTTGGCAAAGATGGACCAGTACGCGACCGAATTCATACGGTGACAGAATCGCCTCCAGCCCTTTGCGCCGGAGTTGCCAGGCGTCGATGGCGAAGAGCGATTGCAATTCGTCGCGCGCAATTGGGAGCAATTGCATTTCGCGGAGAAACATCCGTAGTTTTCTCTTCCTTGCCGACCTGCGTGCGAGCGAACGTCGCAGGCTTCGCTTCTGACGTCGCGATTGATTTTTTGGCTCACCGCGACCTTCGTCCTTCTCCACAACGCCCGCAGGGAAAACACTAACGCCGGCGCGTACGGCTCGTTTATCGGTATCTACCAATGCGCTCCCTACCGAGTTCGTACCGATATCCAGTCCTAAAATTGTTGTCATGATCAAAGTCCAGAAGATCTATGTGGCAACTATTGACGCATGCACGGCGGCATATTAAGTTGTCAATTAGTGTAACCAATCCCAGCCTGTGTACTTTTTCGCAACAAGAGAAAATTCGCAGGCACCGCCTACGGGCGACCAGCCGCAGCTCGCACAAACGACCTGCGGCTTTTTTGTTTCTGCTCATATCCAAAACTACGCGATAATGCGTAGCTCACCCGCTACGCCCTTGGATGAAATTGAGGGTGGACGTTTTTGAAGCGGGATTGGTTGATTTGGGTGTGGATTTGCAGAGTGACAAATTGACCAGTTTCCAAATTGCTTCGCGCCTTCCGGGGTAAATTGTGATCGACGATCGCATTGACCGCGTCGATTTGAAATTGTTGGTTGGAGTCGAAGTGCAACTTCATTCGCGATTTTTCCTTGGCTTATGCTCACCTTCGATTCGTTTGACCTCTTTCTCAAAGTCGCTTTCAAAAGCCTGGTCCTGATTGACGCGAAACGACGCGTATTGTTCCCCAGCCAGTCGTTTGGCCACTTCTGCCGAGACCTTGCCCGCATCGGTCAACACTTCGTATTCATTGAACTCCAAAAACGCATCGAGTTTGCCAGCCCAATTCGCCATTCGCATGGGGATTTGCTTGGCGGCCTGATTCTCGGCGTAATCGAGGTACATCGTAACGATCCGCTCAAGCTCCTTGATTTCCTGTTCGATCAAGTAGTTTTTGGCCACCGCCACGTCGGTTTTGAGAATTTTGCCCGCCGGTGCGTTCTTCCAAGTCGTGAGCCCCATCGACGGCTTGGACGCGTCGGCGCGTGCGGCAATGATCTCCGCCGCCGTTTTTCCGGTCACCGCCCAATGCAGTTTGTTCTGCACCGTTTTGAAGAATTTCTCGGTGACGTCGGCCGACTTGTCGTAGTCGATGCTGCACTGCTCGTAGATGTCGGTTATTTTCAAGTAGAACCGGCGCTCGCTGGCTCGAATCTCGCGGATTCGCTCCAAAAGCTCTTCGAAATAGTCCTTGCCGAATCGCTTGTTTAGC
>JANNYC010000125.1:0-52263 GCA_031409895.1 Planctomycetota bacterium | reverse complement strand
GGGACTCGAAGACTCGGCCCACCCTACACATTTTTTCACAACCTCTCACGCCTATCACCTAATCTGTTAGGTTCTTGTTGGAGCCAACTCCTCCTGATTATGGAACACGCAAATGAATCGTATCATTTGGAACGCAACGGTCATCGTTTCGTTAACATTCGTCCCTTGGATTATTTCGGATGCGCCGGCGCAGTCTGAAGAACAGGAAGTTCAAGCGAAATCATTGTCAAGTGTTTCGTTTCGAGCGGTTGACGAAGGTGGGAATCCACTTTCTAACGTAGAGGTGCGAATCGAAATTGCGGATCACCTTTCATTGAGGTATTATCCCAAAGCTCCTCGGACGAATGCAAAGGGAATTACGACACCGGAGGATTCAAATTTGTTTCGCTTTCCGCAATCTAACATCCGAGAAAAGGATCGATTGCGGCGAACCGACATGATTTGCGCGTTATTTCAGTGCCCAGAAAAAAATCTCAATGCCGTTTGGTGTTTCGATTCAAACCTCGACAAAATCCCAGATGTCCACGAAATAACGGTGACGCTACGCCCGGCCGTGACGTTGCGCGGCATAGTCATTGATGCGGATACCCAAAAACCAGTTGCAGAATGCGACGTCAACTTTGGGGCAAAACTCCATGAACGTTTTTATACATTGTCAACTGACTTTGCGAATGCGACGACCAATGACGCTGGCGAATTTGAATTCAACGATTTAGTTTCCGGGATCCCAGGTTATGTCAAAGCTTCGAAAACCGGCTATTTGGTGCTAACGATGGTGGGGGATCCTGTGATACCCTCCGACCAGCCAATCGAGGTACGCGTCGCGCCCGAAGCGGTCTCCAAGGACTCTACGATTTTGCCGGTTGTGCTTCCGCCGTTTGAAGGGCTTGAACCCTTGCAGGCATTCAAGCTTCTGCAAGAAGCGTTTGACAAAGCTCAAGCAGAGTTTAACGCACAATACACAAGACAAATAAACAACCCCGCTACATTTGCGATGATTATTGCGCGACGCTGCCCCTATCAAAAATACCTTTCCGCGATGAAAACGATTGCGGATGCGAATCCAAACACCGATGTCGAATTGAATGCCTTGGTTTGGTGCTGCAAAAGCCCTATGCATACCGAAGAAGCGAATTTAGAGCAGCGATACGTGTTGCGAGCTGAAATCGGCGCGAGATTGAAAGAAAAATATTTGGATCGTCCAGAGATATTTGACTGTCTAACCGAGTTGATCTACTCGGATAAGGCCGAGTCACTGACGACTATTCGGAGATTAGTCGCTGAAAACCCCAGTCGGGAAGTCCAAGGAAATGCGATTTTGATCAAGACGGATATTTTGACCAGTCGGCAATTTAGCGACAACGAACGAGAGTTAAGGGAACCTGAATTGGCCGAGACGCTGAAAACCATCATTCGTGATTACGCAGATGTTCCTTATTGGCGATACGAAAACCTTGGCAACATGGCAAGCATGAAATTGTTCGAGCTCGAACATCTGGGAATTGGCGATCCGGTGGGCGAAATCGAAGGAATCGCAATTGATGGTACGCCTGTCAAACTCTCTGACCACCGCGGAAAAGTCGTCGTCCTGTTTTTCTGGGGTTCGTGGTGCGGGCCTTGCAAAAATGATGTGCCGGAATTGAATGCGCTGATTGCCAAAGATCCGGACAAAGCAGTCGTTATCGGTATCATGGCCGATGAAAAAGCCGACGCAGTAAAAGCGATTGCAATCGAAAAGGTTACTTGGCCCAACCTCGTCGAAGCGGAACATGGCCCGATTCACCGCCTATGGAATATTGACTCATGGCCGACGGTTTACATTGTTGATCAGGCAGGAAAAATTCGATTCAACGACTTTCCTCGGGTAATCGGTGCACAGAATATCAGGAACAGAGTCGAATCGCTTTTTGGCGAGAGTCATTAGGGAGTTTTCGATCCGCGCTTCGGCGGTCTGTGAATTGGCGCGGCTGGAAGGGATCGAGGCAGAGCCTCTGGGGCAGTGCGTTCCCAGGCGAGAGCCTGGGAACGAGGAAACGAGGAAGGCTGTCGCCTCTTACCTTTAGCCCCTTGTGTCAGCACTACCGACTCGCGTCGGTAGCTTGCGATATTTTTTTCCTCAAGCCTGTCGCCTCAAGCCTCATGTCTTTTCAGCGGAGGTCTAGCTCGCGGCGGATTAGCTGTTCGAAGCGATGTTTCAGGTCGACGTGGACTTGGCCGGTGGCCGGGCCGGAGAAGCCGGAATGGATTGCGATGACCTTGCCGCTACGATCGACAAAGAGCGAAGTTGGAAATGCTTTGATGCGATCGACGAAGGGAAGCGATTTAGAAGCTTTTTCTTTGTCGGATTCGCCAGCGATGAAAACGGGGTAGGGGATTAGGTGACGTTTGACGAATCGCCGGACTTGGGCTGCGTCCGGCTCGAACTCACCGGAGGCTTCGAATGCTAAACCGATGACCTTCAAGCCGTGCGATCCGAACTGACGCTGAAGTTCGGCCAAGTACGGTGCTTCGTCGTGGCAGTTCGGACACCACGATCCGAAGATGTTGATGATCGTCAGTTCGCCAAACAAATTTTTGTCGGCAAGGGATTTTTGTGTGCCGTCCAAATCGCGAACCAATACCTTCGACCAATTTGCGTCGCCGACCAAATGGACTTGCTCAAAATCGTCCGGCAATTGCGCGTCGTCGTTTTGCGTCGCGGTCCAAGTTTCATGCCACGATGATCCAGACCAGAAATTGCCGGTAAGCGTAGCGTCTTTCGCCAGCGAAGCGTCGAACAAAAAAGCGTGGGCTCCGTCGAAAGTCGATAGTTGCAGTTTTCCGTCGCGAACGTCGCCGGCCAAATATCGGTAATCGCCGGTTGTTGTGAGAAAGGTCCCGTGGACTTGTGGGCCAACAACTTCGAAGATGCCGACGGCGGGATCAGTGCTTGAATCGAATTTGACTTGCCAGCGCCCCATGAA
This sequence comes from Planctomycetota bacterium, assembly GCA_031409895.1. Taxonomy (GTDB): domain Bacteria; phylum Planctomycetota; class Planctomycetia; order Pirellulales; family Pirellulaceae; genus JANMEB01. The sequence continues at coordinate 49,300 of JANNYC010000125.1, read as the reverse complement.
TTTTTCTGGCCCGACGCTTGATTCAGCGGGTTGTTTCGGCCACTCGTCTGCGTGAAACTTCATTTTGGTAAGCTTTGGGCCGGCTCGCTTGGTCCACGTCCCGGCCAATTTGCGGCGATCGTCGCTGAAGGTCGCCTTGATTTCCGAATTGTAATGCTGGAAGCGCAAGACCAACTCGTCCGACTTCAACGCGAATTCTTCGATCGATTGTCTTTCGGGACCGTTTACGATGGCGGCATTCTTGAGTGTCGAGCCATCGAACTCAAGGCTTAAGCCAAATCGAAGGTCGCCACCCGGTGAAGTGAGGGTGCCAGCGTATTCAATGGTTTGTGCGACTGCGGCTGCTTTGATCGGAGCAGCCAATGACCACAGCAAAATGATGCTTGCTAGGTAGAAACGATAACTAAGGGAGAACAGCACGGAAAGCTCCGTAAAGTTTGCGGAACATGGAAGCGTTTTGCGGTCGCTTTCATGCTGGCAATTTTTGGCACCGGCAATATACCACGATTTGCTAGTACAAAGCTTGAAACTGGTTAAAGTCCTACTGCAGGTTTAATCGAAATATGAAGACAGGTGTCGAGTACTTGCGCGGGGAAACCGCGAGGCTGTCCGCAAAGTGCTTGTTGCCTGATTTCCGGGGGGAAATTCGATGGCTGTTTTGGCCATCCGATCGGTGCATTCATGGTCCCGACTCAACCATGGGATGCGTCAGATTTCTCTCCGGCGACCTCCGCCGACTGACTGGTAATCTGGATTGGATTAATCGTTTGTACTGCAACGACTTTGCTTTGTTCCACTGTACTAGCGAATTTGACCCATGCACCAGTTTGCCTTCAGACGATGTCCTTATTCAGTGTGACGATGCAAACGGATTTGCATTTAGCACAGTTCAGAAGCGCTTTTCCCGACTCAGACGCTTTACAAAAAACGAATTGTCACGGGCACGGATGTCCGCAGCAAATCGCTCTTGTGAACGAGGGGAAGGCGGTTACACGCAACTTGTGCAGCGTGTAGCGAAAGACGACTCAATGTGTAGCATGGAGAACCTGATATGAAGGTGTTCACTACTGGACAGGTCGCTAAGATCTGTAAGGTGGCTCCACGCACGGTTAGCAAATGGTTCGATTCGGGACGCCTCAAAGGCTACCGAATCCCCGGCTCGCAAGACCGTCGTATCCCACGCGAATACCTGATCAAGTTCCTGAAAGAGCACGGCATGCCTTTGGGCGACCTCGAAGACGAGGCTATGGCCAAAATACTAATCGTTGCTCAGGACCAGGTATTGATCGAGAATTTGAAACGAGAACTCCCGGTTGAAAGATCGTTCAAAGTTGCTGTTGCCGCCAGCGGATTTGAAGCAGGTATTCAAGCAGAAAGTTTTCACCCAGACTGCATCATCTGCGATTTTTCGATTGGTAAAGTCGAAGCGTTGCAGATCTGCCAAAACCTCCGGAAGAATGCCGACTTCGGAGATACCATTTTGATTGCCCTGTTGCCAGACGACGGCAACCCGATCAGTTTCGACCGATCGGCGATAAACGAAACATTCAAAAAGCCGTTTGACGCCAACTTGTTGGCCGAACGCTTGAGAACTTTGATCAGTTCCCGCAAAGAACTCGTGTAAGACCCCACAAGCTCTCCGACGAACTGCCCAGATAGACGCCGTCTTTCGCACTTAGAACCGCAATGCCTGACCCGCATTGCGGTTTTTTTGCGCGCTGAGGCGAGAACTCGTAAGAGAATAACTTGCGGAAATAGGGTGCCGAATTTCGGTAACCTATTATTTTACAGCGCCTAACCACCGAGATTCGGCCTAGATTGAGAACAAGGCTTCGGCACGTAGCGTATGTGTTATTGCTGCGCCAATTGCCTGTATCGATTCCAAATTGAGCGCCTGGACATAGTGACTTAGGTCGAACGATTCGATCAAGCAACGAGTTGAAGCCGCTCCGCTTGATAGGCTGCGTGCTGGCTCGCCAAATGATCCGGCCAATGCCCCTTCAACTTGTGAACGAAGGTTGTTGACTGACAAAGTCTTCGAGGCACCGCTGCTGGAAAGACTTTGGGCCATCATGGCTGGTGCTGTGCCTGTGCCGACGATGGTGAAGGTAAACGGAATTTCGTTTCCGTCGTTGCTGGCGATGCAAATGACGGCGGTCCGCAAGCCGCTGCCGGTTGGATCGAATTTCACGCTAAAAGTGGTGCTGGACTCGCTTGCGACGGAAGAGCCTGGTTGTGCGGTCACGACAAAGTCCGCTGAATTGGCACCGGTAATTGTGACGCGAGTCGAGCCCGTTAGGTTCAGCGACCCGTTTCCGACGTTTAAAATGGAATACGATTTGGTCAGGCTTCCGCTGGAGACGTCAACACCGCCATAGTCGGTGCCGTCAACGGCGCGCGGCGTGATGTCTTTGTTGGGAATGTAAACGCCATTGCCTTGTGCGGCGACTTCGGGCGCAACTCGAACGACGCCGCGCATAAAGTCGCGCTTCATGTTTTTAGTTCCAATGTTCATGCTTGGAATAAACTGTGCTGAAGTCAGCGCGGCTCCGGTTGCCCAAATGCTGTAACGACCCTTGGGAAGTTCCAGCCGATAGCCGCCAGACGCCCAAGTACTCGTCGTGTATCGTGCGCCGTTCCCGTCGCGAATCGCAACGATTGAAATGTTGGCAAGTCCTTCGCCTGGAGTATAAAAGCTGTCAGCCGTCACCGTATCCGCGAACGCGACGCCCGTTAAGTACATCGCCGTGCCAGTTTTGGCGAAATCTTGCGTCGCCATCACTGCGTTGTAAGCACCATATGGTCCGGTTCGAATGCCCACGCCGACTTCGGAAAATGTTTCGCTGAGAATATTTCGCCGATGGCCTCTACCGGAAATACTCGCATCGACAAACAACGATTCCTCCAACGCTTTCGTAAATGCGGAAACGTCGGGCGTTCCAGTGGTCCCGCGATAACCAATGTTCTCGCCGGTTGACCAAGGACTTTGCAAAACGTAACCGGCTGATTGCATGCGCTGCGTTGGGCTCGTGCTGCTGGAACCGGTGTGCGAAAAAGTGTCGGTATCGACCATCCACTGGCTGTGTTTCGCTGCCGAATCGGTCAAATATGGGTTAATCGCCAAAGGCTGTTTGGCCGTGGTCGTAATCGTGCCAGCCGCTAAGCCTTCGTTGAGAGCAATTCCCAAGCTGGCGGCGTAGGAATCGGGAGTCGCGCGAGCTTTGTTGATCAGCTCGACCATGTACTGTTCATAGTTCGTCGGAAAAGCAGCCGACATCAGACTACGCTCTTCCAGCGACTCGATTTGAAGCTGCGAAGCGACGGGTTTGTTTGCAATTGACTTATCGAACATCGACGGACTTTCAAAGAGACTGAGACGGTGCGCGCAGTTGATCGCCAATTGAAACCTATGCCAGATTCGGCTTGGGTAAAGCAAAACGATCGCAAAAAATCGTCTTTTGGCAAAGCTCAAAAACCAGGTTGCTTTTTGGCGTCACCGACTAGCGAGAATGCGTCGGAAAATCGCAGTGTTGCAGAATGGCAACGTGAAATCGACAGACAAATCTGTCCGCCAAGCAGGCAAGAACGCTTGTTGCGCTAGATGATTCGGGCGAATCGCAATGCGCCGACTATTCGAATGTCGTTGGAAATCGAACGCGAAGCGAAATATGTCTTTTCCTCGACTCCGCAGAATCGATGCTTGAACGCTGCGTGGCCTTGCAGATTGTAAAAGTATCGATTAACCCACCAAGATTTGAACCCACGCCGAAAACTATTGTGCAGAAACCAGTTCCTGCGGAATTCGCGGTCCTCGATATTGGCTAGCGGCGATAGCCCCAATCGCAATATGGAATAGCCTTGTCGCTGAAAAACTTCGATTGCGGTACGCATGATACCCGGCTCGGCATACCCGTTCGTGGCTCGGGCGTCGCGACGCTTGAAAGCCGTTGCGTAACCGATCACTCGACCGTCGGAATAGAGCGGGTCGAAAAACACAAACGCCAACATCTTGCCCGACTCGTTCAACAGGAAAAATCTACGGACATCGGGCTCGTCGTTTAGCACGAGCGGTCGGTTCAGAAAGCGGACTTCGGATTTTATGCGTCGCGTCAATTTCCAACGACTGTCAAGAGCCAGAAGCTCTCGGGAGGAATCGTCGGATAGCGTCCGCTCTTCGATTCGGTAGCCGCGTCGATTCAACCAATTGCCCGCATAACGGAGATACTCTTTTGATTTTCCGCAAAAGTCATACGACGGCAAGTCAATCCGGGTATCGATCCCCATCTCATTCACATAAAATCGCCGGGACGATAAATGACGGGCCGTCGGTTCGGAGATTTGGTAAAACCCGGCGTTGGGAAATCTCTCCAAGAAGGCATTCAGCAACTTGCATTGATCCGAACTGTCCGCGACCGGGTCGCCCAACACATGGGCGTAACCCCACTTGATCACGTAGGAGATGTATCCATCGAACGCCGAAAAATAATTTAGATCGGGCTGCACCGCAGTTGAATAGGCCAGCGTAAAATCGCCGTGACGGCGAATCAAACTCAAACGGCGTTCCAAATCGTGCGCCGTGTCTCGGACCGTCGACGACGGGCACTGTGGCGTAGAATTCGGCGGGAGTCGTGGCTCATCACGAATTTCCGACTGCTGTTCTTGTTGGAATGTCAGCGTACGATTCATTGACTCACGCGGTCTAGTTTTATGCTTGGCTAGGCATCATCAAATTGGATCAGTCGCCTTATTGCGAGGCTTTGCGCCGAAATTCGCCGCTGGACCCGCCCGATTTTTGCTCAAGCTGAATGGAATCGATCGTCATCGCGCGGTCGATTGACTTGCACATGTCGTAAACCGTCAAAGCGGCTATGGAAACTGCCGTCAAGGCTTCCATTTCGACGCCGGTCTTGTGTTCCGCTCGCGTTGTTGCACAAATATTCAAGCAATCGTCGGACGAAAAGGCGAATTCGATTTCAACTGACATAAGCGGAATCGTGTGACACAAAGGAATCAACAGCGCAGTTTGTTTTGCCGCCATGATTCCCGCGAGCCTAGCGACTTGCAGGACGTCGCCTTTTGTGCCACTGCCGGTGAGGACCGTTTGCAATGTCGCGGGTTTCATTCGGACCGAGCCGGAAGCAACGGCAGTTCGCACGCTGATGGGCTTGGCCGATACGTCGACCATCCGCGCGTCACCTTTCTTGTCGAAATGGGATAATCGAATTGGTTTCGTTTTCGATTTTGCCGATTGCGATTTTGACATCCGCGGGTCGACTCCAGTTGCGCGTTTCTATTTTATTGCGGTCAATGCGGCGTATTCTTCGTCGGAGACAGAGACGACGTCGCCGCCGAACGTCACTGACCAAATGGAATTGTCATTGAGGCTTTTGATCGCGATCAGTTTTTCCAATTTGGCAGCCTCGTCCGCAATCTGCTGGTGTGTGACACCGAAGCGAACATAGGCGTTCTGCCGCTGTGCCTCTTGCACCGAACTGGCTTGCGCGGCGTAAACACTCAAGTCCGTCCAGCTTGAAGGCGGCGCAGACTTTTTTTCCAAGTAATTGCGGTAGGCTTCATTGACTGCGGTTAGCTGCACCATGACCTCCAGATCGACTTCACCGTGAAGCTGGATTTTTTTCAAATCTTTTTTGACTTTGTCCTTGGTCGCTTTAATGTCCTGTTTGGCTTTGGTGACGTCGTGGCGCACCGCTCCGCAACCAAGCAGGCCAATAAAGAGAACGCCAAATACGAGGCCCACGCGAGTGGTCGACATGGATAGGATCTCAATAACCATACGGGATTGTCGCCGCTATTGTAAATTATTTTTGGCAAGTTCGTTACGGGGTCCGACGAAGCCGTCATCGGGAATTAAAAAAAGCCGGAGAGAACTCCGGCTTGAATTTTTTTCGAAGTGAATGTGTTTAGTTCCACCAAAATTGTTTCGCGGACGATTGCAGCGCTGCGCTGCGGGTAGTCGCCAAGTCATTGACGATTTCGGTTTGTTCCACGACCGACCACGAATCGACTTGTACGCCGCCAGAAGCAGTCACGAGCGTTGAACCCGTCAATCGAACAAAACTGCATTGTGTCGGAACGGTTTTCGGTGTGTTGTATACCGGTGTAGGTAGCTGTGTGGCGTCAACAAACATTGGAATTTCCAATCCTGAGCGTTCCAGCAAACTCTCTTTTGAAATCAAAGCCGCGACCACGGCCATGTCCATCAAATTTCGCAGTTCGCGGAAGGCGGGTTCCTTTTGAGCCAAAGCGTCGAATTTCTCGGTCATCGTTTCGGCCCATTTTTCGGCCATTGCATTGGCCTTTCCGGTCGCGACTCGTTGACCATCGGCAGCGATTCGGCCGTCTTCAACCATTGCTTTCACGCCGGTCCCGCGCAACTGCCAAGTCAATCCGTCTTCGGATCGAGCCAACGGCAAGTAGTTGCATTCCATCCAGAATCGCGGGCTGGTTGAGGCGCGGGCTGAGTCTTTTCGTTTCGCAATTTCCAGATAGCTTGGCATTCCGTCGATCGGAGCGTTTTCGAAACCCATCGACAACCGCTTCATTTTGTAATCGGCCGCAACGAGGACTTGGGCGAACCGACTGCCCGTTGGCAAACCGGTAAACGTGATGATCTGTGGCCCGCCGGTTTCTTCGATGTGCCTAACTGCGTCTGGGCTAAAGTCTTCGGCTTTCATTTGGCTGAGTGCTTTCGATAAAGCGGCAGCACCTTCTGCGGTCGGGTTGATCGAGCAACTAATGCCGAGGTCTTGGCGAGCGTTGTCAACGGTTCGCAAAGCAACTAGGAAATCCTCAAGGCGCATTACTGGGCAACCGGTGGTGATGCCAACAACATTTCCGGCGTCGTCAACTTTCCAGCCTTCTGCGGGTCCGGCCAAAATAATGTCTTTGTGGTCGGGGCTAACGAATACGAATTCGATTCGTTGCAAACCCGCCATGAAAGCGACTTCAGCCGGAAGCGGTTTGTTATCTCGAGCGGCTTGTTCGGCAGCTTCGTATAACCCGCGCAGCGAAACTTTTCGCATCGGGGTCGTGGTCTGCAACTCAGCTTGGTGATCACTAACAACCGACGCCATCAATCGCTGTAGGTCCAAATTAGAAATCTTGGCCGGCGCGGATTCCAACACATTGTTCGCGTTGACTGTCACGCCGCCGACCGATCCCACTCCAAAGCCAAAAAGGCCAGCCGTGTTATTGTTTCCCCCAGTGCCCTGATACGCGTGTGCGAATGACGACACGACGAAAGCGCACAACAGCGCGGCAATTGCTGGCAACGCTCGCTTTGAATAATCAAACGACATAATGAAACTCCTAAATTACAAGCCTTGCCCCAGACCGCTATCGATTGCCTCGTCGCACGCTAAAAAATTGTGGACAAGGATCAGTTTGCGACTCTTGATCGCCCTCTTATCATACTCGGCCCGACCATTTCACTCAAATTCAGCCTAGCTGCCCCAGATGGCAAAATCAAGCAATTCGGGGAGCAAATTACAGCCCACCGGTGCAAAACCAACGATAATATGCAACGGCCCATTTCCTATCGGCTATTGAATCGGGTTCAATAAACCCTGCCTTGCAATCCTCGCTCTAGCGGAAATGATCCTTACGGTGTTCGCTTACCTAGTCATTCGAGACGGAACCAAGTGGTCAGACGTTGTTCGTCTAATCCCAGGCAGGACCGTCACAATCGGGCGAGCACCTACGAATCAGGTCGTCGTCAAGGAAGAACAATCCAGTCGCCAGCACGCTGAAATTTTCATGACTGAGGGCAAGTGGATCTTGCGCGATCTCGACTCGCGCAACGGAACTTCGATCGGACAAGAACGAGTTGTGGGCGACCGCGTCTTGAAAGCGGGCGACATCATTTGGATCGCCAGCACGCAACTTGCATTCGTCCACGATTTGACAAACGCTTATAAGGGCCGCGCCAAGAAAGCCCTCGACAACGACCTCGCCCATAAGACTATCGCCGGCCTGGAGATCGAAGTGTCCAGCGAAGACACGCTCTCCGGAAGCGAACCAACGACCATCACGCATCGCAAAGGCAAGACGCGATTTCTCAGCGAGCCGGACGACCAAGACGCTTCCGTCCCCAAGGTCGGTCGCGCCGCCGCAAAACTCTGCCGACTTGCGTTCGAACTTGCAAATCAAACCTCCGTTCGTTCCATCGCAAAATTGGCGCTGGATGGACTTATGGAAAGCACTAATGCCAATAGCGGTGCGATCCTTATGACAGCTCGTCCAGGCGCTTTTCAACCCGGCGATCTCGAAGTCGTCTCGTGGCGCTGTGAAAAAAACGCGGCATATCAGCGAGTCTCGAATTTCCTTTCCGAAACGGTACTCAATAGTGGCGAAGCTGTTCTCGCTCGCGATATTGAGGGCGATAGCGCTTTGGGAATTCGCGACAGCAAAGGGATCATCTCGGCGCTCAGCGTGATTTGCGCTCCGATTCGCGTCAACGACAAGTCAATCGGCTTGTGTCATCTGTATTCAACGAAGCAAGGCCGCACGCTCGATCCAGATGATTTGGAATTCACGTTAGCGGTTGCCGAAAACGTCGCCTTGGCAATGCGAACTCGCTTTCGCGAACAAAAACTTGTCGAGGACGTACGCAAACACACATCGGAAATCGTCGAACTTCGGCAACAGCTTGGACACGAAAGCGAAATTATCGGCCGTAGCCCACAAATGTTGGCCGTTCATCAACAAATCGCACTCGCCGCGCCAAGCAACGCGACGATTCTCATTCGCGGCGAAAGCGGCGTTGGCAAAGAACTTGTCGCTCGCGCGGTACATTTCGCTAGTACTCGCCGCAAAGGCCCGTTCGTCTGTATTAACTGCGCTGCGCTTGCGGAGTCGTTGCTCGAAAGCGAATTGTTCGGCCACGAACGGGGCGCATTCACCGGCGCGACGGAACGAAAAATGGGCAAATTCGAAGCTGCCAACGGCGGCACGATAATGCTTGACGAAATTGGCGAAATGAGTCCATCCACACAAGCCAAATTCTTGCGAGTTTTGGAAGGCCATCCTTTCGAACGAGTCGGCGGCAGCAAAGCCATCACGACCGACGTGCGCGTTATCGCAGCGACCAACCGCGATCTTGAAAAAGCCGTGCGCGAAGGCTTGTTCCGCAAGGATTTATTCTTCCGCTTGCACGTGGTCCAAATTGAGGTCCCTCCGCTGCGACGCCGGCCCGATGACATTATTGAACTGACGGAGCATTTTTTGCAAAAATTCGTCCTCGAAACCGGGCGCAAAATCTCCAGCTTTTCTTCTGCGGCCATCGAGCAACTCAAAAATTATCGTTGGCCGGGAAATGTCCGCGAATTGAAAAACGTGATCGAGCGCGCCGTGTTGCTTGCCCGTGGTAACCAAATCGACGCCGACGAATTGGTACTAACCAATCTCACGACAGCCTCCGAATCGCAAATGGAATATTCGGCCATCGCAACCGCTTACAAGGCCGAACCGCTTGCCGAAGTCGAGCGTCGACACATTCTGCATACCCTCATCGCCACCAGTTGGAACAAAAGTAAAACCGCGCACATTCTCGGCATCGAGCGCACCACGCTCGACCGAAAAATCCAACGCTTCAACCTCTCGCGACTGCGCCAAGAAAAATCGCAAGAATAAGCAAGCTTCGTTGCACCGGAATGATGGTGAACTTCAAACCAGTCTGTAATCCACTGGCCGTCTTGTCCGTTTTGATTTTCGCGTCGATATCCGGCAAATATAACCGAGGCCGCCAACAAGATGCAAACACCAACCGCATGACTTTGAATAATCAGATTCGTAAAATGAAGTTTCTCTCAGTTATTTGTAACAACACTTGGTTCATTTTTGATCGCGGTTGGAAACGGATTCTTTTAAGCTGATGAAGTCGGAAAGCAGAAAGATCACGGTGGTAAAGGCCACCAATATCTCGGTCATTGTCAGAAGTTTGGCAGGAATGGTTTGAGGCGTGATGTCGCCATAGCCAAAAAACGTAAAATTCAAAACGCTATAGTAAAAATACTCGAAGACCAACGTCGCGCCGCCAAACCCTGGGTCGATTCCCCCGAAACTGGCTGGGTCAATTCGATGAAGGCAATGATAATCGAATGCGAACGAAGTAATGATCTGCGCCATATTCACTAGCATGATCATCATGAATTTGTGGTACGGAATATTGTGACGGGACGCCACCAGCAACTGCTGGATGTTCTCGATGCTAAAGAACAATGTTTTGGCCATTGCGACGACGAGCAGCGAAGCGAGCAGCCAAAACATGGGCAAGCCGCTGTAGCCAAAGGTGAGATGGAACAAGCCCCAAATCCCGACCAACACGATGAATTCGACGATATTCCGAATCGAGTGTAATGTGTCGGAGCGTAAGGATGTCGAAAAAAGCATCCGCCGAATCGTTCGAAGCAATCGCCACCTCACATTCGAGTCATTTACCTATTGCATATCCAAAACCCGATGCGAGGGCATCAGTCGCCCGCAGAAACTTCGGCCCAAATTAATTGGACGTCGCTTTGAGGCGGGCCAAATCGATGAATTTCAACTTTTGCACGCGATGCCGCAAGCGCGGATCGTAGCTCACTTATGATAGACGTTTCCAACCCAAGTTCGGAAGTCTCGCCATCGCGCCCGCCACGGACGACAAGCCAAACTCCGCCAGCCGCCTCAATTCGATGAATGCTGGAACGGTCAAACCGTTCTGTGGCCCAAGTCGGCAAGGCAAACACTAGGCGTTTTCCTTCGAGATGATTGAAAACGTCCAGCGGTGCCCAAAAATACGACCGACGCGGATAAATGGCGACATCGGCCATTCGATAATCTTCGATCAGATTCGGGAACACAATCACCGGATCGTCGCTGCCTCGACTTTCCTGGTTGATTAGCAACACGATTTGAGCCCAGCGTTCAAACCGCATCGGCGGCTGCAACATTCCGTAACCCAAATTCTCCCCTAATGACGTTTGCGACAAACTCAGGATTGCGATCAACGCCGCGATCGAAAGCCTCGTAAAGCGATCACGAATCTGGACCAAGCAGCTTGCGCCAATAACTGGTCCCAAGCCCGTGACGGCGATTGCATATCGATAATGGCCCAGCGGAGCGAGTTGAATCGCTGTAACAACTGCAATAGCGGCCAGGCCCAACGCAAAAACGCTAAACAAAATAACGCCGCGCGATGCAAACGGGTTCGGGATCGATCGTCGATTGGTCCAATACCAGACGAGGCAAAGTAAAAAGGGCAGGGTGTAAAAAAGAAAAGCAAACCGTAACGAATGTGCGAGGCTTGCGAACGAACTGAACCCGGTCCAGTCATCTGCATGTTGGTAGAGCCTTGCGACGGTAAAGAGCCCTGGCAAACATGCAAGGATTACGATCAGTGAAGCGATGAACCAATTTTTCCGCAGTGCCTTGAAGCGGACGCAAACGAGCGAGCCGAGACTCAACTGTGCAATCACCGCGAACATGCTGGTGTAATGCAAATAGAACATTAATACGGTCGTCACAATCCAGATGATTATGGAAAGTCGTTTGAATCCGTCATTTACGGTTGGAAGTTCGCCGCCGAGAGTAGCGTCAACTGAATTTGGCATCGTTTCTTGAATGCCCCTCACCCTGACCCTCTCCCCAAAATCGAGGCGAGGGAACACAAGCGGATTTCGAATTGGCGCAACGAGCCATTCAGACAAGCTCCAGGCTCCGACCAATCCCAGTAGTTGGACGAGTGCATAAGGTCGAGCTTCGCTGGAATAAAAGACAAAATTCGGATCGATTGCGGCCAAAAATCCCGCCAAAACTGCGGCCGATCCGCACCGGCTTAGTCGCCACGCGAACCAAGAACATAGAACCACGAGTGAGAGTCCACTGACGACCGATGGTGAACGAATCGCTGCTGGAGAGAGACCGAATAATCGTGTGACGCCGAATACGAGCCACGTGTACGGCAGGCTTTGGTTGCTTTGTCGCGCGCGGACGGCGGCTTCGCCTAGTGACTCGGCAACGGTCCAACCCGTGATGTACTCGTCGATCCAAAGTTCATCGCGCACACACTCGATTCGAACGACCGCAGCCAGCGCAAAAACGAACAGCAGCGTCAACAGTGTGATCGATTTATTGGCGGACAACATCATGGGTGATCAGTCGGTCAAGGCGAAAGCGCGTTGTTAGACCGAGTATCATATCACGAGCGAAAGAAGCCGAGCGAATGGTAACGAGCCGAGGAGGCGCAACCAATGCTTACCGATGAAAGTTGTCGGCGATCGCGACAGCGGGCTTGCCCATTTGCCAAAGCGTATTGCAAGCGCTTATGAGATGCGGAGACACGCCGCTGTCATGCGTGTTCACAACGACGATTGACGACGCAAGTCGCGTTACTGTGGCGATATGTTGACAAAGCTCGTCGATCGGACCAACATCGATGACACAGCAGTCGAATTCTTGTTCGGCAACCGCAAGTTGCATGATCAACTGTTCGAGCGTCGCTGGACCAGTCTCGAAATTCGTGTTCAGTGAAAGGGGCAAGAGGCTCACTGGCAGCGAACGGCACGAGACGATGTTGTTTTCGACTTCGAAACCGAGCGATGCAGTGCGCCAGTCGCCAGCAGATTGGATGTGCAACGCGGTAGTGACTCCAGGGCGTTTCAAGTCGGCGTCCACCAACAAAGTTCTATGTCCCGTCATGGCGGCCCATCGAGCTAATGCCAACGCGATAGTCGTGCGACCTTCGCCGCGATTGACACTGGTAACCATGAGGCGTCGCGTTTCATCGCGAGAATTTCCCAGCGCGGATCTCCCTAGTTGGTTGATCGAGGTCCACTGCCGACCGATCAGTTCATCGACGACTTTGGGCCACAGCCAATCGCGTCGTCGCGACGTTTTAACAAGCCCTTGGTTCCAAGTTACAGCAGACGGAGCAGGGATGGCGTCTGTGCTTTGGGCATAAGTGCGATACGTCGCGATTCGTTCCGAGGGCGAAGTCACGGATGGATCGATCTTGGGCAAGTTCATATCAATCGGCGCGGCGGAATGGGAAATCGTGCCTTGGGTTCCCGATCGAAACGGCGGCTTGAGTCCGTTTTTGTCGATCGGATATTCCGGCAACAAAGGCTTTCGCGGTGAGCGTGGTCGATGGGGCCCGACCATCGAACGGTGCTCGTCATCGCGTCGAGTCACCGGTTCAAGCGAGACGCCATCGACACAATTCGGCTTGATCAGATTTGGGATACGAACAGGTGCCGTTGTTTCGATTGACGATTCGCGACGCAATGAGACGTCGAGCTGAGTCACTGGTTGTCCCCCAGCGACGACGACGGTTGAATTGCTTGATGCGGAGTAAGATTCATTGATCTGAACGAATGAGCCAGGGTCAAGGGCGGACGCGGCGACCAAATTAGAAATGTGCATTGCGAGGGGATAATTTCCGCAGGCCACATCACAACGGACTTGCGTTGTGATCTCGGCTGAACCATTCGTTAGATTAGGTTCCAGCGGGACAAACATTTTTTGGCCTGATTAGAATAGAGCAATCCGTGCCATTTGGTCGGGAACGGGTATTGATCAAATCGCGCGTTATTAGTTCAAATGGTCCAAACCGCCGTAAGATTTCTCGGCCGAGTTCGGTTTAGTTCGATTGAAACGACACCTCATCGCGAAATCGACGGCCGAAACGGTTCGACTTGAGCAGATTGGACTCACTCGATATCCGATAAAATTTCTTAGGCTCTACGATCCGCACACGCGGTATAGATTCGGGCTGTAAGGCCCTGGGCGTCTGAATGCTGGCACTTTTTCGCGCTTTAACCAGACAACTAATGTCGCAGACAACGATCCTCAGACAATCCGAAATCCTCGAAAACTTGGTCCAAGATCGCATTTTGATTTTGGACGGAGCGATGGGCACGATGATCCAGTCATTGCGTCTGGACGAACGGGCGATGCGCGGCGACCGATTCGCTGGCCACTCCAAAGACCTAAAGAACTGCGTCGATATTTTGGGCCTGACCCACCCAAAAAAACTGGTTGACATCCACAATAAATATTTGGAAGCCGGCGCGGATATCATTTGCACCAATACTTTCAACGCCAGCCCGGTGGGCTTGGTTGAGTTTGAATTGTTGGAATCGGACGTGCGCGATATCAACATCGCCGCTGCGCGCTGCGGGCGCGAAGCGATCGATCGACACTTGGAACGGCATCCTCGCGAAGTTCGCTTTTTGGCCGGATCGATTGGGCCGACGGCTCGCCAGATGGCCATTTCGACCAACGTCGAAGACGCAAGTCTGCGGGGGATCGAATTTGATCAAATGGTCGCTTCTTATTACGCGCAAGCCGCGGCGCTGGTCGAAGGGGGCGTCGACATTCTGCTTCCCGAAACGGTGATCGACACCCTGAACTTGAAAGCATGTTTGTTCGCGTTCGCAAAATTATTCGATGAGCTTGGCACGAGCGTACCGGTAATGGTTTCGGGGACTTTTGATCAGGGAGGTGCGACATTCGTGTCGGGGCAACGAGTTGCCGCGTTCTGGAATTCGATCTCGCATTTTCCGATGTTCAGCGTTGGAATAAATTGCGCGTTGGGTCCGTCGGTAATGCGCCCACATCTTCAGGAACTTGCGGCAGTCGCGACGCCGTACATTAGTTGTCACCCCAACGCAGGGCTGCCCAATGAAATGGGGCAGTTTGATTTATCGCCGGACAAGATGGCCGAAATGATGGCCGATTTCGCTCAGCAAGGTTGGGTCAACATTATCGGCGGGTGTTGCGGAACGACGCCAGATCACATTCGCGCAATGAAAGCCGCGATTCGCGGAACAAAGCCACATCGGCGTTCGGTCGTTGAGCCTTGGACCCGTTTAAGTGGCACCGAGCCGCTGACGATGCGGCCGGATTCGAATTTCTTGATGATCGGCGAGCGGACGAATGTGACCGGCTCGCGCAAGTTCGCGACTTTAATTCGCGACGATAAATTCGAAGAGGCGATCGAAGTCGCGCGGCAACAAGTGCAAAACGGTGCATCCGTATTAGATGTCAACATGGACGACGCACTTCTGGACGGCGAAGCATCAATGACGCGGTTTTTGCGCTTGATCGCTGGCGAAACCGATATCAGCGTTGTCCCGGTCATGATCGACAGCTCAAAATGGTCCGTGATCGAAGCGGGCTTGCGCTGCGTTCAAGGCAAAGCCATCGTCAACTCGATCAGCCTCAAAGACGGCGAGGAGGAATTTCTCCGCAAAGCCAAACTCGTGCGACGTTATGGAGCGGCCGTGGTCGTGATGGCTTTTGACGAGCAAGGCCAAGCGACCGAGGTCGCCGACAAAGTCCGCATCTGCCGCCGCGTCTTTGATTTGCTGACGCAGCGAGTCGGCTTTCCACCCGAAGACATTATTTTCGATCCAAATATATTGACAGTCGCGACCGGGATTAAAGAGCACGACAACTACGCGATTAACTTTATTGAGGCGATTCGCGAGATCAAGCGTGCCTGCCCTGGTACGAAAATCAGCGGCGGAATCAGCAATATCTCATTTTCTTTCCGCGGAAACGACGTGATCCGCGAAGCAATGCACACGGCTTTTCTTTACCACGCAATCCTAGCCGGCCTCGACATGGGAATCGTCAACGCAGGTCAGCTTGCGATTTACGAAGCGGTTCCCAAGGAGCTGCTGGAGCGAGTCGAAGACGTTTTGCTGAACCGGCGCAGCGATTCGACCGAGCGTTTGGTCGACTATGCTGAGTCCGTAAAAGCCAAGACGAAGACGACGCAATCCGAAGACTTGGCGTGGCGTAGCGATACCGTACAAAAACGGATTCAGCACGCGATCGTCAAAGGGATCGACAAGTATATCGAACTGGATACCGAAGAAGCTCGCAGCCAATACGTCAGGTGTTTGCAAATCATTGAAGGACCGATGATGGACGGAATGAGCGTCGTCGGTGACTTGTTCGGGGCGGGCAAAATGTTCTTGCCGCAAGTCGTGAAATCCGCGCGAGTGATGAAAAAAGCGGTCGCGTACTTGCTGCCGTTCATGGAGCTTGAAAAAGCTGCTGGCGGAGAGACGCAGAAAACGTATCGCGGAAAAATTCTGTTGGCCACGGTCAAAGGAGACGTTCACGACATCGGCAAGAACATCGTCGGCGTCGTGCTGGGCTGCAATAATTACGAGATTATCGACTTGGGCGTGATGGTTTCGGCTGAAAAAATTCTCGATACGGCCGTGCGCGAATCCGTCGATATTATTGGCTTGTCTGGATTAATCACGCCGAGCTTGGACGAAATGGCTCAGGTCGCCGCCGAAATGCAGCGCCGCCAGCTTAACTTTCCCCTGTTGATCGGCGGAGCGACGACCAGCGAAAAACACACGGCCGTCAAAATCGCGCCACGCTACGAGCGCCCCGTCATTCATGTCCTGGACGCTTCGCGCAGTGTTCCCGTTGTGGATCGACTCATCAACAAGGAATCGCGCGGGCAGCTGATCGAGGAGAATCGGCAGCGGCAAATAAATTTGGTAAGCGAATACCAGCGGCGGCAGATTAAATTGGTGCCCTACGCGGACGCACTCGAAGCCCGCTTCCCAACCGATTGGGGGACCGTGCAATTGGCCCGGCCTGCGTTTATTGGTACGCGCGTGCTGGATCCGTTTCCGCTTCGTCGATTGGTTGAATACATCGACTGGACGCCGTTCTTTTGGGCTTGGGAATTAAAGGGAAAATATCCGGCGATCTTCGAAGATCCTGAAGTCGGCGACGAAGCGAAGAAACTTTTCGCCGATGCCCAAGCCATGCTTGAGCGAATTATTTCCGAGAAATTGCTAACGGCGCGCGGCGTGTACGGCTTTTGGCACGCGTCCAGCGAAGGGGACGATATCTTGGTGTTTGGCGACAAGTCTCGGCAAGAGGAAGTCGCTCGATTCTGCATGTTGCGGCAGCAATGGCAGCGTAAAGACCAAACCTGTTACCGGTCGCTGGCCGACTACGTCGCGCCGACCGAATCGGGTCGCGATGACTTTGTTGGAGCGTTCGCCGTTTCGACCGGATTTGGCTGCGACGAATTGGCGGCGGATTTCGAGCGAGAGCACGACGACTTTCAGTCGATCTTGGCCAAGTCGCTGGCGGATCGACTTGCGGAAGCATTTGCAGAACTCTTGCACGAACAAGCGCGACGCGATTGGGGATACGGTCGAGCCGAGTTGCTCAGCCACGAAGAAATTCTGAAAGAGAAATATCGCGGCATTCGACCCGCCCCCGGCTATCCGGCTTGCCCCGATCACACGGAAAAGCTCGGCTTGTTCGAGTTGCTCAATGTGGAAAAGTCGACCGGGATAACGCTAACTGAATCGCTGGCGATGTGGCCCGCCGCAAGCGTCTGCGGCTGGTATTTCGCCCACCCCGAAGCTCGCTACTTTGCCGTCGATCGAATCACCAAAGACCAAGTCGAAGATTACGCTCGACGCAAAGACATGACTGTTCAAGAAGTCGAACGCTGGCTCTCGCCGAATCTTGGCTACGAACAATAACCAACTGGGGTCTGACGCATTTTTCGGTCAATGTTCGACGCGATTGGATTTAACGCAAATCCGAAAAATGGGTCTGACCCCCTCGAACCCGCACTTGCGGAATTTATTGAAATGCGTGCGTATCGAGCGCCAGATCTTTCATGCCAAGCGTTGTCAATAAATCGACAACCCGAATTACTTCGCCATACGGAATTCCGCTCTGTGCGGAAAGCTTGCCCGACGGCAAAGTCCCATTGGCTTTTAGATTGTCAATCATTCCCTTCAAGTCGCTGACGCCGATTCGCTGGCCGTTGACATAGAGGACATTGTCAGCTGCTTCTCGTTTCAATACGAAATCCAACGGCATAAGGTCGAGAATTTGAAGGTCATCTAGCGGAACTTTTCCTTTGGCGGCGGCATTCGCGGCCAACTCCACGTTGATCGGTGCCGTGGCCAACATCGTTGGCACAATGATCATAAACATGATCAACAAAACTAGTACGACATCAACCAGTGGCGTCACATTGATATCGCTCAACAGGTCGGCGTCTTCGTCGTCGCTATGTCGCGAGGCTAAGCTTGCGCCCATCACGAAACCCTTTTCGGAATGGGTGCGGCCACTGACTTCGCTGTTTGTGCCTCGGGCGACACGACAGTCAAGATCATGTGCGCTAGCGAGTCGACACGAGCAAGTGTCAGGCGGACACGGCGCTGAAAAATATTGTATGCGACAACGGCCGGGATCGCGACGAAAAGTCCCACAGCGGTTGCCACCAAAGCTTCGAACACGCCAGCCATAACCGCGTTCGGATTGCTTTGTGTTCCCGTTGCGGCCAATTCGCTGGCTGCATGGATAATGCCCAAGACCGTCCCGAGCAAACCGACGAAGGGTGAATTCGCACCGATCGTCGCAAGAATCGACAAGTTTCGTTCGAGCATTGGGCGAAGACTCGCTTTGACGCTCTGCATCGCTTGGTAACACGATTCCAAACCGTTAGACATTCCAATGATCCCTGCGGAAAGGACTCCGTATTCGATGGAATCGGGCGGTAGCTCGCGCACGATCTGGACGGCACCATGTCGGTCGCCTTTTCGCAAAAGCTCGCTCAATTGAGTCGAAAGTTCATCGCCGTTTACTTTGTGGTTTTTATAGTACAACACGCGCTCGATGATGATTGCGATACTCGCGAAACTGAGCGCAAACAATATCCACAAAATCCATTCAGCACCGACAAAAGTCAATTTCAAAAGTAATTTCGTCAACATCTATTCATTGCTCCTGCATTATTTTGGGACGTGCCGTGTATCCAAAGCGAGTTTATCAATACCGAGGGACCTGAGTACATCAAGGAATCGAACGACTTCTCCGTAGGCAATTCCCTTTTCGGCAGACAGCGAAGACTTTTTTTCGTCGATGGCGATGTTCGGATTTTTTAATAAGTCCCGAACTGCGGCTTCGTTGGTGATTTTACCGTTCATGTAAAGCGCAAGTTTTCCCTCCTCCTCGCGCAACGTGAACACCAGGGGCGTTTTATCGGGAGCCACTGCGACGGAAGAAGTCTCCGGCAAATCCACTTTGACAACCGAATTCGTCAACACCGCCGGCACAATCAGCATGAACATGATCAACAAGACGAGCACGACGTCAACCATGGGCGTGACGTTGATATCGCTCATAGCCCCGGCTTCCCCATCGCCGAATCCCGACGAGGGATTGGTAGCCCCCATGACTCAACCCTTTCGAGAATAAAACGAATCGATCGTTCCAGAACTGAAGCATTCAGCCGTTTGCAAGCCCAACAATCTGCCGCTACATTCGCGAGACAAGCTCGCTTCCATAATAGTTGAATGAATTGGAAACAAAATCCCATCGACCGCCTAGGGGCTGCGCAATTGGCTTGATCTTGAGCGTATTTTCATTCGCGATGCCGCACATTTTCATGTCGCCGAATCAAACCTCCGCATTGGCAAGGCACTTGTGATGGGTATTGGGACGGGGATAATTACCTGGACTATGCGGAACGGTTGAAATCTCGCGCGCGGAACGGACCGGTCGCCAATTCAATTGTCTTGATGAAATCGGTATGACTGAACCTGAAATGCCTGCGGACGGCGAATCAAACGAGCTTCCGAAATCAGACGGTCCAGAGGCTTTGGAACTTCCGAGTTCGAATTCCAATTCCGCTGAATCGGAAGTGTCAGACTCCACGATTTCTCCGCAGCCAAGTAAAAGCATGTGGACGCGGGTTCGCGAGGCAACCGGCACCGTCTACGGGGACATCGGAACGTCCGTCTTGTATACGGTGATGGAGATCACGCGAGAGACGATTCGCTTGAAACATGGTAATAAGTCGAGCGATGAATTCGCCGCGATGATGGAGCTCGGTGGACCCGGTCTTATCGAGGCCCCTGAATTGTTGGGGGGCCTCAGTTTAGTTTTTTGGGCGCTGATTGTTTTGACCGTGAAGTACGACTTGTTGGTGATGCGGGCCGACGACCGTGGGGAAGGGGGCACGTTTGGGCTGTGGGGGCTGTTGCATGGTTACACAGGAAAAATCTTTGGCGCAACGTTGCTCGGGTATCTCATCGTGGTCGCGGGAGGAATGCTCGCTGCCGACGGGATCATCACGCCGCCGATCACCATGCTGGGTGCATTTGAGCCGCTGGGACCAACGTATGCCGTTGTCGCAACGATTGCTTGTTTGCTCGTGCTGTTCAAAATCCAATGGCGAGGTACTAGTAAGGTTGGCGGTTTCTTTGGCTGGTTCATGATGTTCGTATGGTTCCCTTGGATTGCTCTAAAGGGTATTCCATCGATCATCGCCCATCCAGAAGTTTTTCAAGCCGTAAACCCGCTGATCGGAATAAATTTTCTTCTTAGCTTTCCAAGTGCAGGCGCATTCGTTGTCATTGGCGTCGTGGTTTTGGCGATTACGGGTGGCGAAGCAAAATATGCAGACATCGGTCATTTTGCCCTTTCAGGGAATCGAGACATTCCTGAGGGTACAAGCATCGCATCCATTGACTCAGGACGGCGTCCAATCACCATCGCCTGGTTCTCGATGGTACTTCCATGTTTGTTATTGAACTACGCGGGCCAAGTCGGATACATGCTTGGAAATGGAGTTCCTCCACGAGGTAACAGTTTTTATGCACTGCGTCCAACGACAGGTGTTATCTGGTTCGACGATGGATTTCATTTCTTTGATATGTTGATTTCTGCCGTTGCGGCGTTCATTGCCTCTCAGGCGTTGATCACCGGAATGTTCTCGATCACGAAGCAAGCGATCGTGATGGGATTCATGCCCCGCTTTCAAGTGAAGTACACGAGTCGTGAGGCACAGGGGCAAGTCTATTTACCCGCAATCAATTGGCTGATGTTTATTGGTTGCCTTGCCGTCACACTCATCTTCCAAAATGCGACGAACTTGGCTGCTGCTTATGGAATCGCGGTTACGGGAACGATGGCGATTACGACGTTGATCTTTGGGTTCGTGGCACATTATCGCTGGCGCTGGCCGGTGTGGCTTGCCTTACTTGTTTGTACACCCATTTTGGCTTTCGACCTTTTATTTTTTTCGAGCAACATGCTCAAATTGACCAGCGGCGGGTATTTTCCGGTTTTGGTAGCCAGCGTATTGATCGTCATCATGCTCATCTGGAAATGGGGCCGGTTGCAAATCAGTCAAGCATTTCATCAATTCGGTGTGCGCGAAGGAAAAAGAATCAGTTGGCTTGTCGCGCTGCGCGATATGCTGGACGATATCGAAATTGCAATCGTGGAAGACTTGCCGCACGCGCGGATGCTGGTTCAAGGGCGGCGGCGACTGGTGGAAAGCGACCGGGCGGCGGTGTTCTTGTGTTCCCGTCCGATTCATTCCACCGAAGATTTTGTGCCTGTCGTGCTGAGGGTCTTTCTCAAAAAATCAGGCACTTTGCCGTCGCACATCGTGTTGATGCACGTGAACCAGACTTCACAGCCTTATGCCAATCCTGCGCACCGCTACCGCGTCATTCGCCTGGGACATGACATCGATTCAATCATTGTGACGTACGGCTATTTGGAACAACCCAACATTCGCGGTGCGCTGCGCGAGCTGCAGACCGCCCAGAAAATCGATATTGAGGCAAACCGCTGGATCGTGGAAGTCGGTGAAGAGGACGTCATCGTCCAAGCGAATACTCCATTCTTTCAAGTGATTCGAATTTGGCTCTTTCAATGGATATTGCGAGTTTCAACTCCTGCCCACAAGTATTTGGGCCTAATCTACGATGCGGCCTTGTCGAAAGAGATCATTCCCGTCGTCTTTGGTCGCGGCGATGCGCGAGTATCGCTCCCCGAACTCGAAATTCAAACCGATCAATCACCACCCAAGTTCAACTAGTGCGAGAATTTCGAGTACCGGCATCTGAAATACGAATTTCATCCGTTAATCGGCGGAGGCGGCTGAAAATGACACGCGAATTGACATTCGCACCGGCAGGGCGATAGTATTGGCGGTTGAATTTTCTTTACGGCTGGTGCGAATTTACCAGCAAATGACTTTTGGGAGACGTTCATGGGTCAGACCCAGATTTTGGCGGCGCGCGACGGTGAGATTACAGCAGAAATGCAGTTTGTGGCCGAGCGCGAACAATTGCCAGCCGAATTGATCCGAGACGAAGTTGCCGCCGGGCGAATGGTCATCCCCGCGAACACCGAGCATCTAAAAAAGCGGCTTGAGCCGATGGCGATCGGTATCGCCGCCAAATGCAAAATAAACGCCAACATCGGCAACAGCGCGGTCACAAGCAACGTCGAGGAAGAACTTCAAAAGCTTCATACGTCTGTCCATTTCGGCGCCGACACCGTTATGGACTTGTCGACCGGCAAAGACATCGACCGCATCCGTCAAGCCATTATCGACGCGAGCCCCGTCCCGATCGGAACCGTTCCGATCTACCAAATGCTGGAGGAACTTGGCGGGAACATCGAAGACATGAGGCCGCAACATTTCTTGGATATGGTCGAACATCAGGCAAAACAAGGTGTCGACTACATGACGATTCATTGCGGAGTGATGTTGGAGCACCTGCACCTGACCACCAAGCGAGTGACGGGTATCGTGTCGCGCGGCGGGTCTCTCATTGCAAAGTGGATGATGGTCCATCGCCAGCAAAATCCGCTGTACGAAAGTTTCGATGACTTGTGTGACATCATGCGACAGTACGACGTGACCTGGAGTCTTGGCGATGGCTTGCGCCCCGGAAGTATCGCCGACGCCAGCGACGAGGCCCAATTCGCGGAACTCGACGTTCTAGGGAAATTGACCAAACGCGGGCAAGCCAACGGCACCCAAGTCATGGTCGAAGGTCCGGGGCATATTCCCATGGACCAAATCGAGATGAACATCAAACGGCAAATTGAGATTTGCGATGGGGCACCGTTTTATGTCTTGGGGCCGCTCGTTACGGATATCGCTCCTGGCTACGACCATATCACAAGCGCGATTGGCGCGGCGCTGGCGGGTTGGCATGGCGCGGCAATGCTCTGCTACGTAACTCCCAAAGAGCATCTGGGATTGCCGAATAACGACGATGTCCGCCAAGGAGTCATCGCATACAAAATCGCAGCACACTCGGCTGACGTTGCCCGCAAACGACCCGGCGCGCAGAACCGCGACAATGCTCTTTCAAAGGCTCGGTTTGACTTTGATTGGAACGAACAATTTCGATTGTCGTTGGACCCCGAAACGGCTCAGCGCTACCATGACGAAACCTTGCCGCAGGAGACTTTCAAAAGCGCCCATTTTTGCAGCATGTGCGGGCCCAAGTATTGCTCAATGCGAATCACCGAAGACATTCGAAAGATGGCCCTAGCCCAGGAATTGCAGCCCCTCAAATCGCCGGGGTAATCGGTTTTTCGGTCTTCGCGGATTCGACCCTCGGCCGCCATTCGCTTGGCGATTTGCCTGCGTCAAATCAAAAGCGACAGTCGATCGGACTGCATCATCTTGAAGCAGATTTGGATTTTGGCAGGTCGAATTGACGACTGGTTGCGGCGGAACGAATTTAGCTAAGAGGTTTGCTGGCATCATGTTACGCCGATCTTGATCGAGTTAAAACAGAGTTTTATTTGACCCTTGCGACCGCCAACCTTACAATGCTTCGCTCTTAAGATGGAACCAAGAAACTGCGGAGATTTCCAGATGCTAAAGAAAGGCGGACGGAGTTGGATGAAGAAATCTGAAACCAAGCCCTACAAAGAGATGCTGATTCAATTGCGGAGCCGATTGCGGGGCGACGTGGCCGCAATGGCCAGTTCGGCTCTGACGAAATCCAACGATACAATGCAAAGCGAATCGAACTCGATTCCTAGCCATATCGCGGACCTTGGCAGCGACACTTTCGAACAGCACAACACGCTGCGATTGTTGGATAACGACGGCGAAGTGCTAGATGAAATCGAAGTCGCCCTTGAACGAATCGAGGACGGTGTTTATGGTGCGTGCAACGAATGTGAACACAAAATCCCGAAAACTCGCTTGAAAGCGATCCCCTACACTGCCTATTGTGTTAAGTGCGCCAGCCAAATCGAGTCAGGGCTTCGATAAGCAAACCGTGGACGCTCGTCCAAGCATTCCACTTTTGCGAGTGGTCGTTTATTGCGCGCTGACCCTTGCTGGATTCTTGGCGGATATCCTGTCCAAAGCGATCGTCTTTGAAAAGTACTTTCAGCCAAACGTCCGTCCGGGACAACATTGGTGGATCAACGGGTTATTAGGAATTGAGACGACCACGAATCCGGGCGCTCTGTTCGGAATTTTGCCCGGATTTCGTTGGCTGTTTGCAATCTTGTCTGTTGTCGCTTTGATAAGCATTGTTGCTTGGCTGTTTGTCTTTTCCGGCGCGCGCGATCGCTGGCTCAATCTAGCTTTGGGATTCGTATCCGGCGGGATACTTGGGAATCTTTATGATCGCCTCGGATTCGGATTTCGAGCCGGCTATCCAACGGAAATACGCCACAACGTCCGCGATTGGATTTATTTTCGCATCGAAGGCGTCCCGTGGTTCGATCCTTGGCCGAATTTCAATATCGCCGATAGCCTTCTGGTTTGTGGTGCCATTCTGTTGGTACTACATTCCATCTTTGGCGCATCGCACGAGCGACCATCGCAAGCCATGCAGCACTCAGAATCCGAGTCCGCTTAGTCGTTTCAATGGACTTCCGCGGGAAACGACCATGAACTCGGCACGAACCGAAATCTCGCGACGACTGGCCGCTGCTCGGACGCTGGCGCGTGCGGCAGGCAACAGTACTTTGCAATTATTCCAAACCGAACGATTACATGTCGACTTCAAACACGACCGCTCACCCGTCACGGCTGCGGATCGACAAGCCGAGAAATTTTTGCGTGAAGCAATCTCGGAACAATTCCCGAATGACGGAGTTTTGGGGGAAGAGTTGGGCGAAGTAGCAGGTGGCAACGATTTTCGTTGGGTCCTGGACCCGATCGACGGAACAAAGTCCTTTATCACGGGAGTGCCGCTGTATGGAACGATGGTCGGGCTTGAGCTTGCCGGCGAAGCGATCGCCGGAGTCATCTACTTTCCCGCGTTAGACGAAATGATTTACGGATCGCGAGGCGAAGGTTGCTGGACCACTCGGCATGAACAACCACCACGTCGAGCCAAAGTCTCCAACAAAACGGACTTGTCGGAATGCGCTTTGATGGTTACCGACGCGAAATCCTTTTCGGCGCGGGGTGCACATGCGGCTTATCTCGCGCTAGAACAAGCGGCTTTGCTGACGCGGACGTGGGGCGATTGCTACGGCTATTATCTCGTGGCGTCGGGGCGTGCCGACATCATGATCGACCCTGCGTTGCACTTGTGGGACGCGGTCGCCGCCAAGCCCATCATTGAAGAAGCCGGTGGTCTGTTTTACGATTGGAGTGGACAATCTAAGACCGACGCTGGCGACGCCGTTGCAACCAACAACGTGATCATGCCCCAAGTCTTGAAAATTCTACAACACCGCCAAGTTCAAACGTAACGGCGCGTTTAGGGTTAAGCGTCTCCAGCGTGCATCACCTTACTTCGATTTTTGCTGAATTCGTCGTTCGCCCGCTTTTCTAACAACATGGGGACGTGACCGACGCAGAGTATTCAAAGAAATCCGATACGTTCGTGAGGTTTGGCGTGATTTTCTTCGCTGACGCGCCGGGTTACGATTGGCTTGTGAGCAATACGGGTCGAAATTCGGAAAACGGCCAGCCGATAGAGTGTCAACCCCGATGAGGACGGATTTGAAGTTATTGCGCGGTCGAGTAGGCTAGACGATTCCCCTTCAGTCATCAGAATTTGCGAGTCCATTATGCGCTTTTCCATCGTACGTATTTTTCCTGTCTTCTGCGCCGCGCTCCTTGCCGGTTGCCAAGACAATCGATACGAAAGTGGCGCTTATCTTCTGAAATTGCGGGAACTCGAATCAAAAATAGAGACCGCACACTCAGCCGCTGATAGTCCACGGCTTGCAGAGGCACTAAAGAGAATTGAACGCCTTGAAAACGAAATGAAAACTTTGCGCAAAGGGGCTTCAAATCCTGCGATTGAACCATCGGCCGAGTCTCCGTTTGATTCCGCGATCGACGGCGAAGCCATCGCGGTGATTGAAAGCGTCGGTGGTCTGATTGTCAAAGACGAAACGACCGGCGCTGCAATCGAAGTTGATTTGGCGGATGCAGCGATCGATGCGGATTGCCTTGATGCATTGCCGAAACTTACGCGGCTCAAATTGCTCAGTGCGGTTGGCGAAAGCGTAACTCCCGCAGTATTTGAAACCATTTCGCACTTGACATCCTTGGAAGAACTGTCGCTCGAAAAAACGATCATCACCATCGAAGTGCTTCAACAACTGAGCGGCCTGCCGAATCTCAAATCGTTACAACTTTTCAGGTCGAGTATTTCAGACGACGGGATGGCCGTGCTGAGCAAGTATCCCAACTTGCAACAGATTCGTGTCGGCCAAACGAAAGTCGGTGACGAGGGCTTGGCACATTTACAATCGATGACGAATCTTGCGGTGCTTGATTTAACGGACTGCAATCGAGTATCGAACGGCGGATTGGCTTTTCTGGCACGCTTGCCCAAACTTCGTTATCTGAAAGTTTGGGGCTCGCAAATTTCGGACGCGGGTCTGCAACATTTGGCGGAGTTGAATTCGCTTGAAGTACTTGGACTCAACGATACCCGAATTACCGACGCAGGCGTCGCGCAATTGTCGAATTTGAAAAATCTCAAAGAGTTTTCGGCATCGCGAACTCAGTTCGGCAACGGCGGCTTGGAAGTGATCGCTCAACTTCCGCAAATTTCGACATTGCGATTACGTGATACCAAAGTCACCGATCGCGGTATCGCTTTTTTGCAATCGTCGCGCACGCTCAAAATCATTGACTTGAGCGAAGCGAATTCGCCTGGAATTACCGACGAAAGCCTTCGTTTACTTCGACGCATCGAGGGGCTGGAGCAACTCAATTTGTGGTCGACCGCGATCTCGGATCGAGGTGTTCAAATGCTTGAAGGACATCCGAATCTTGCTTGGCTCAACTTGGACAATACGCGAATCTCCAACGCGGCCACTTCCAGTTTGGCGACACTTCCTAAATTGGAATGGCTGCACATCGGCTCGACCAAGGTCAACGACGAGGCCATTCCGCAAATCTTGGCCATTGGATCGCTGAAAAATCTGACCGTGCGACTTTCTGGAATTACCGACGCCGGTTACCGAATTCTAGACAAGGAAATGACAGCGCGCGGCGGCACCGCAGTCGGACCGTAAAACGGCTCTTGAACGTGGAACTCGCCGTGTGTTGCCGATAGTTTGCCTCGACCGATGAGCAAGAGTTAACAAGAATTTGACGATCAACCGCGACGCCACGAATCAGGGGGCTGATCCGCCGCGGCGGACTCTCAACTCTCAACTCTCAACTCTCAACTCTCAACTCTCAACTCTCAACTCTCAACTCTCAACTCTCAACTCATTCGCCTCAACCGCTTCGAACAATCGTCGATTGGGACCGTATATCGCTGATTCGGTAACGATTGCATCCATCCAAATATCGTGGTCGTTCATGGGGAGCGATTCGAACATCTGGCACTCGAACGCGACGCCGACGCGAACTGTCGGGCCAGTGATCGCACGAAACAGCCGATCGTAGAAACCGCGACCATTTCCCAAACGACTCCCGTCTTTGCCAAAAGCCACGCCGGGAACGATTGCCAATTCGACTTCATCGATGCTCCCCATCCGGTCTTCTTGCGTGCGAACGGCTGGGGAGGGTTCGGGAATTCCGTAAGTTCCAGGCGTAAGTTCCTCAATGCTCTTCAATTGAAACAAGCGTAATTGATCGGCATCGCAAAGCGGCACGAAGACATTTTTCCCTTGGCTTAACGCCCGCGCAATGTGATCCAAAGTCCGAACTTCGGAGCGAACGCCGATGTAAAACAAAATCGCACGACTCGTTTGAAAAGTCTTGGACGCGAACAAGCGATCCAAGATTCGATTGCTGACCTCCGACCGATCCTTTTGCCCGCGCCGCAGTCGAAACGCCGTACTTCGCAGTTCGGTTTTTGTTGCCAAGGGTTTCAACTCCATGATCTAAGCGTTCGCCACGTCGTAATGGCGTAGAATAGCGGGATAAATGTCAGTGTCCAAGATTTTCGCAGATTCAAAAAGCCCCGTCGACGACGAAAGCAGAATCGGGCGAAATTTCGACCAATCCGACGGCGTACCATGCGATCCTTTGACAAGGGTTGCGTCAAGCGGAATCGAACGTGTTGCCGGATCAAAATGCAATTCGACTGGATCGTAACCTGGCTTGCGGTGAATATCGACGGTGCGAGCGAAACCGGGCGCTAACGAATCGTCCAGCCACCAATAATAGGCTTGCCAACTATTCGGCTCGGAGATCAGCACGATGTCGCCGCTGCGCGAGTGATCGATATTCCATTTTGCTTTGTCGGTGCCAGACACGACTTGGCGAAAACCTGAATGCCCGCGAAACAAATCGACGATTTGCTGAACGATTTGCGTATCCGAATTGCGAACGTACACATGCGAGAACTGATGATCGACGAGTGCCCAAGCCAAGCTTTGCTCAAAATCCAAATGTTCGCCGTCATCGGCGCGACGAACTTTTAACAATCCGTGTTCGCGGAGCAGTCGATTCGGATAACTGACATGATTGGTTTCGACGATCGCGTATTCACTGGCCACGATCCAAACCAGTTCCCTGCCGTACGCCACTGCCATTTTCGTGGCAAGTGACCCAATGAGCGCATCGATGTCCTTGACTGCGATCGACGCTTCGGAACTGTTGGGGCCTGACTTTTGCGCCGCGTAGTCCAGGTGCGGTAAATAAATGTAAAAAAAGTCAGGGCGATACGACTCGGCGACAATCACGGCTGAGTCCGCAATCCATTGCGACGATTTTATATTGGCAAGCGGGCCCCAAAAATGTTGTAATGGAAATGGGCCGAGACGATCGAGCAATTGACGATACAAATCTTGCGGCTGGGTGTAGCACCACATCGACTCGCTGCCGTCTGGATTGTGGACAGGTGCCGGCATACAAACGTAGTCAGCGTGACTTCGTTTGCTCAACATAGGAAACCATGCAGCCGAGGTGAAGCTGCGGTTTGCTTGAGCTAGGCGATCCCAAATTTGCGGCCGCTCGATGACTTCGTTACCGAATGTCCACATCTGAACTTGGTTCTTTTCACGCGAAAACAAGCCGTTGGAAACGACACCGTGCTGATTCGGGCGAGTTCCGGTCAATATGGTCGCTTCCACAGGCCAAGTCACAGCCGGGAACCCGACCGACAGTTCGTGCTCTGTTCCGCGACCGCATAAATTGCGGAGCAACGGCATTTCGGCCAGATCGGTTTGACGTAGGCCGGGTAGCGAAAGGAAAATCATTGGGGTGATATTCGGCATTAGTCGGATCCACCGTTTTCAATCAAAGGTTTCAAGAACTCGAACGCGCGGCGAGCCGCATTTGGTCCGTCGTGGCTGTGGCGACTCAACTCAACGTGAACTCCACCTGAAAAATGAATTTCCTTGAGCGAGCGAATTACGGGCGGAAAACGAATGTCGCCTTCGCCAAACATCAGATGCTCGTGCACACCGGCCTTCATGTCTTCGAGGTGAATGTTCTGGATGAGATCAGCCCAGCGAACGATATAATCGGCAAGCGGCACTTCGCCTTGGCAGAACAAATGCCCGATATCCAACGTCAATCGCAAGTCGTCGCAGTTAAGCCATTGTCGCAATCGAGAAAAACTTGACATGGTGTCGATAAACATTCCTGGTTCCGGCTCGAACGCCAATAGAATGTTGTGCTGCCGAGCAACCGGAAGGAGCTTTTGTAAGCCTTCGGCCAGCAAGTCCAACGCCCGCTGATTGTCGCATTCTCGCGGCTTGATGCCCGACCACAACGAAACGCAATCGCTACCCAATTCCGCCGCAAGCTCAATGCAATAAACGATGAAATCGATCCGGCGCTTTCGATCACTTGGATTGGGAGACAACAAAGTTGGATGGTGCTTGGTGCGAGAATCGAGCAGATACCGCGCACCGGTTTCGATAACGCTGCGCAATCCGCGATCGGCAAGCAACTTGCGAACCACCGCCCGCTGCGTTGTGAGATGCGGGTCGTTCGGGCTGAGCAATTGATGGTCGACAGTGATCGCGATGCTCTGGTAACCGATGTCGGCCAAGACTTCGATGGCTTGAATCCCATCGTGATGAGCCAAGCCGTTGGTGTTATATCCGATGAGCATCAAAATCGTTCCCTCGCGCGGATTCTTGATTGGGCATTGGCCCCCGCCGAGCTTGTCTCGGTGGAGCCTTGGTTTGAAAACTAGAAACGACGTTGACGAAGCATTAGGTCGCGTAAGCCCAACGTGACAGGACATAACTAGGAATAATCAACAAGGCCACCAATATCGGCAGCAGCGTTTGACCGGCTCCGACGGCCGCACATAGTATCGCATCGATGATGACCAGTGAAAACAGACTGGACGTCACGGCGCGCTGAACATGAGCGGCGTTTTTCGACGAGAACGCCCTGAGAATCCGCGTCAGTACGGGAATAAAGATGATCACAAACAAACTTGACGCCACAGATTTTTTGTCAGGAGAAAGCCACTGTAAACGGAAATCGCCCGACCGCCAAATCAACGATGCAAGCCACACAATAGCGATCGCCATGAGAGAAAGTGAAATCGCAATTTGCCCGCGCCGGACTTCATCGGCTTCGCGCCGTGCTAACACCGACAAGCCGACAATATAGACTCCGATGCCACCTGCAATCGACCATTGCAAGGGCGTGAACCCGAATGCACTTTGTGATGCCGTTTCCATCCCGACGCTCATTCCCAATAGCACGTTTAAGCATCGGCACACTCCCAGCACGATCGTCCCGAACCAGTACTTCTTAAGCCAAAAGTTATACGCCACGACCGCCAATCCCAAACACATGCCAATCGCGCCGCTTTTCCAAACGACGACATCCGTGTCAAAAAATCGGCCGATCCAACCAGCCGCAAACGAAAGCACAACGCCGCCGCTCAACAGCGACCAACCGATGCGCCGCGCTGTGTTCTGCTTGATCTCTCCGCTGGGAATCGGCCGATGAGGTCGCAGCCGCCGATCTTCGTCGGCGTCGACAACATCATTCAAGACCATGCCGGCGGTATAGATGCCGATCGATGCCAGCAACAAGATTGCCAGCGGCACTGCCGGAGTCCAACTGCCATTCGCTACCAAGTATCCCATCAAGATATTCGACGCCGCCGTCGGCACAGCCGGCGCGCGAAGTAATCGCAGATAAGGTCGTATGCGGGACATTAAGACATCTTAACCGCCAGTTGAAAATCGTGGGGAACGCTTTCAACGTGCCGATTCTCTGTGGAAAACAGCACGTTGGAAACGTGCTCCACGTCGTTTTTTTGGTTTGTGCAAAAAAATAGTCCGAGCGGCCGTTAGGCCACTCGGACTTCCCCCCCTGGATACTGGCGATGTGCAGATAAATGCACGTCCAGTTTTTCGACTGTGAACAAAGCAAAGTATCGGCTCGTTGCCCACGGCTTCTTTGGCAAAAGTTATCGATTTTGCCGATCCCGCAATCTAGGCAAAGTTGACCGATTATTTAAATGCTTCGGTCGACAAATGGTAAATCGAATGTCAAATTGTTCCGATTATCCTGATTAGGAAAATCTCCACCGACTACGAACAACGATAGCAATTCACGATGGCCAAACGCTCGGCTCAAACAAACTGGCAGCCGGTAGTGGGTAGCATTTTGTACCCAACGGCCTTCGGTATTGCGCTGTATTTTGGCGTGATGACGTATGTCGAAAGCAGTGGCAATATCCTACTGGTCCGGTATCTTGCAGGGCACCCGGTCTCTAAAATCACAACCGCGCTAACGCTCATTGGATTGGTCGCGCTCTTGCAGACGGCGTGGCGAGTTTTCAATCAGGTCCGCGACTCGTCCGAATACCCCGCTGCCGCCGCCGAAATACCGCAGCGCGAAGAAGTCGTCGCACGGTCGATTGCATTGCGCGATTTGATTGGCGGAACATCACGAGCCTTGTTGGGGCAATATCGGCAACAGCGATTGTTGTCGGCGGCGAGATTCGTCGAGCAAACGGGTTCCGCCGATCGCTTGGACGACGAGCTAAAGTATTTGGCTGATGTCGACGCACAACGACAGGCCGACGGATACGCTTTCGTGCGAATATTGATTTGGGCGATCCCCATGCTGGGCTTTTTGGGAACGGTACTGGGCATCACCCAAGCACTCGGATCGATCCAAGTCGGTCCTGAAAACGACTTTCAGCAGATGGTGAACGGCTTGCGCGCCGGATTGTACGTTGCGTTTGACACGACGGCCCAAGCATTGAGCTTTGCAATCGCATTGATGTTTATTCAATTTGTCGTATTGCGTTTCGAGACGCAATTGCTAGAGCATGTCGATGGCCAAGTACGGCGAGACTTGAGCGGCTGGTTTGAAGTCGGCTCGACCGACGGCGACGCATACGTGCGAGCCGTGCAGCGAATCGGGCGAAGTATTTTGGCAGCAACTCACGAAATGAGTCAGACGCAGGCCGAAATTTGGCGGCGGAGCATCGAGTCGGCACAGACTGCTTGGGTCGCGGCGATGCAGGAAAATCACTCGATTGTTCAACGAAATTTGAGCGACTCCATCGACGCCGCCGTCTCGCGAATGGCACAACAGTTGGGCGATTCCATCAATCAAGTCGACGCGGCACTCGAACACCGCGGCCAACAATGGCAAGTTCATTTGTCGCAGATGACTCGCCAAATTCACGAACAACAGCAAGCCGTCGTTACTTCCACTCAAGCTGTCTTAGCCACGCTTCGCGGCGCGATTCCGACGCACGGAGCCGATACGCAAAAGCTGCTGGATTCGGTGACGCTCAATCGAACTTTGCAGGACTTGGTCCAATCGCTGAACCAGTTTGCGTCGCGAATACCTCCAAGCGAAGCAGGCGAAGCGCCGCCGAACTCCTCGATGGCGGACGAATCTCGCGAAACTGAAAAAGCGCGACTGCGTGTCTTCAAAGAGGACTTAGCGGCATGAGACGGCGTCGAAGCGAGTTAGCCGGCGCGTCGGTTTCACTCTTTCCGTTCTTGGCCGTGCTCATTTGCACCATGGGAGTGTTGATCGTGCTGTTGGTCGTGGCCAGTAAAGCGGCTGAGGTCCATCGGCAAGATGCGACGGGAGTCTTGTCTCGCCAACTGTCGCAGCAGCTCGAAGAACTCGATTTCGAACAGCAAGAGCAGGATCTTATGCTCGATATCTTGTTGCGGTCGCGTCCAAACTTGCTAGAGCATTTGTCACAAGCACGATTGCGCCGCAGCCACGTCGAGGAAGAACTTCGGAAACTTGAACAGGACTTTGCACAAACCGCCGCGCGCGCTCGGCAATTGAACGAGTCTTCGGACCAACCCCAAATCGCAGACGCGGAATTGAAACAACTTGAACGGCGAGTCGCCGAAAACGACGCGGCCTTGGCGTTGGCCATGCAAGAGCGACAAAAGCATCCAACAAGCTACGCGATCGTCGCGCATCCGTCACTCAATGGCACGCAGCGACGACCGATCTATGTCGAGTGCATGGCCGACGAGATCATCTTGCAGCCTAGCGGGGTCGTGATTCAAACAAGCGAATTGTTTCCGCCGGTGTTGCCGGGAAACCCGTTGGATGCGGCTTTGTTGGCGATTCGCGAATACTGGACCAAGTTTGATTTGGTTGGGGAGCATGGCGAGCCTTATCCGCTGCTAATCGTTCGACCGGACGGGGCTCAATCCTATGCACTTGCTCGACGTGCAATGCAAAGTTGGAATGATGAATTCGGTTATGAATTAATCGAACAAGATAAATCGCTCAACTATGGCGAAGCGGATCAGAGGCTTGTCGCCGCACTCGATTCGACGTTGCAAACCGCGCGTGCCCAATATGGTGAATTGCGTCGATTGGCACAGCAAACCGAGCAAGGACCGCTTGAACCGTCCGATGAAGGTTTGCGGGCCTCGCGAGACGGCGGGTTCGAAACGATTGGCGGCTCAACGGTTTCGCCGCGCGATGAACTTGAAAAGGAAGCGGTTGCGAAGGCGTCATTGACTCAAGATTCGCCCGATACGAAATCCACTGCAAGCAAACCGCAAGAAGGCGCGGGAAAAGCTGGCGGTACAGTCGCACCTTTAGCGCAAAAGCGAGGTGAGAACTGGGCGTTGCCGGCACACCAAACCGGTGCCACGGCATATCGCCGCCCAATTGTAGTGAGTTGCGATTCGACGGCGCTATCGATTGACGGAGGAACCAATTCCGAAAACCGCGTTCGTATCCCTTGGGCCGATGACGAAGCGAGCGTCGACGAGTTCGTGAGTTCAATTTGGAAAGTGATTCAGTCGTGGGGAATAGCCGAACGTAACGGATATTGGAAACCAGAATTGCGCGTCGTCGTCGAGCCAGGCGGCCAAGCGACTTTTGAACGAGTTCAAATGCTGCTCGAAGGTTCCGGGTTTGACGTCATGAGGGCCCAGTTCCGATGAGGCCACGCCCCATTCGCGATATTTCACTTTTGCCAGACGAGATCGGTCAAGACTCGTTCCTGGATACGATCGCCAATCTGGTCGGCGTCCTGATCATTTTGGTTGTAATGGTCGGGGCTAATGCCAAAAACACGCCTGTTTCAAGTAACGCCTGCGCCGAACAGAAATCGCAAATTGCCGAGGTTCAAGAAAAAGTCCAGCGGAACGAACAAACGGATCAAAATATTCGAGCCGAGTACTCAGACTTGCAGCGGCAAATTGCAACCGAAGAAAGTTTGCTGGAGGTGAAGTCCATCGAGCGTCGCCAGATTTTGACGGTGTTAACGCAATTGAACAACGAACTTGAGGAACAAGAAGCGACGTTGGACCAAGCTAAGCGAGATTCACTTGCACGCAACAGCCAACGGCAAGTCCTTCAACAGCGTCTGAACGATTTGGAAGAGCATTCTGCAGCAATTGAAAATCACGCGTCACAAGTCCAAGCCATCGATCATTATCCGACGCCGATCGTCAAAACGGTCTTCCGCGATGACGTGCATTTTCGTTTGAAAGGTGGAAGACTCGCTTTTGTTCCCATGGACGAATTGCTGCAACTGATGCGCGCCGAATGGGAACTCAAAGCCGAAAAGCTCGCCAGCGCACCGCGCGTCGTCGAAGCAGTTGGCCCCAGCGAAGGATTTCGCTTGCAGTACGAATTAGTCGCGCGGCGAGTGACGCAGCGGACTTCGGTCGGCCCGGTGACCGGACGCTCGATTGAGTTCGATCATTTTGTCGTCCTGCCATTGTCGGAGTCGATTGGCGAAGCCTTGGACGACGCACTGCAATCGAGCTCAGGATTTTCAGCACACATCCGGCCGCTGAAACCGGAGCAGCATACAATCTCGGTTTGGGTCTATCCCGACAGCTACGAAGAATTCAACAATCTGAAGCGCTGGTTGTACGATCGCGGTTTCCAAACTGCCGCTTGGCCCCTATCCGAAGGTGCCCAAATTTCCGGCGGCCCCAACGGCTTCCGCGCCACCGCCCAATAGCGCTCCAACTCCCAAGCCGACCCATCGACCCGCCGCGATCGCAAGAATTCCCGATCCAAGAACGATCAAAGTCAGCCCGTTAGCCCAATTCCCCGCCAACTGCCGCGTCACCCGACGTTACACCAACCAACCGCCAAAAACTCCCCGCCGAATTACTCGGTATAATGCATGTCCTTTTCATTTCTTTTCCATTCTTTTCATTTCATTTCCTTTTCATTTTCATTCTTTTCATTCTTTTCATTAATACGGGCGTTTAGATTCGTTTCCAAACACTTTCCTCTACAATAGTGACTGCATATTCAGCGAGGACTGTTGTTGACAACCAAGCCGTCTTTGGATTTCGCACAATGCAAACACTATTCGTGATCGGCTTGCTCTCGCTTTCGTTTTTCAGCCGGGTGCCGTCTCTTGCGGCCCAACCTGCGACCCAGTACACCGTCAATGTGTCTGAGCAGGACAAACGTCTCATAAAAATCGAAGCGCATATCATACCCGTGGGTAATATCCTTGCCGTGTGTCCCGAGGGCGCCAATCATTTGCCGGACAGATGGGCCACTTTTATGAGTGACCTCATAGCAAGAGACGATTCCGGTCGCGTGATACCCCTTCAATATCTCGGTCAAGGAGCTTGGCAGATCCCCGAGCCGCTGCCTCATAGCATTACCCTGAACTATGACGTACACATCAAGCATGACCAAGGCAAGTGGCCCTTTGGCGCCAAGGAAGCGGCCTACGTGCGCGATGATTGCGCCTTTTTTGTCGGAGCGTCACTCTTTATCACCATGTTGGACTTGAAAGACATGACTGTGCGCTTCAATGTTCCCGATGGATGGAAAGTCACTGTTCCCTGGCAGATAACTTCGGACCAAAAAAACGCGTATCGCGTTCCAAATGCGGAAGAATTGGTTTGGATTGGAATACTGGTCGGAACGCACCTCGAACGCACGACGCAGATTGGCAACCTCGAAGTCACGTTGGCGCTTGGCCAGGATCTGAAATCATCGGCTGAATTGTTCGACCAAGCGGTCAAGGACGTCGTTCCCGCATATATCGAAATCTACGGTGGCGAGCCGGTTGTTAACGGCTCGTCGATCAACAAGTTCGTCATCTTTGCTAATCGCGACCCGAATTATGTAGGAGGCGGCGCGGTTTTTGTCCGAACCATTAGCCTGATGCTAGGAGACCTGCCGACAAAACAAGGTGATGCCTCTACTTACAAGTGGAGCCACATCATTGTTCACGAATTGGGACATTTGTGGAATGGACAAAGCATTCGCGAAACAGGACAAGAATATTGGTTCAACGAGGGCGTAACCGATTATCTGGCCTATCTCGTCGAGGCACGCGTGGGCTTGATTAGTCGACAAGGCTTGCTCGATGTGTTTGCTCAAAAGTATGACGAGTACCTGGCTGTCGGGGGAACTATTTCAATGCGTCGTGCGGGAGATGATAAGGGTAAAAATTATGATTTGGTGTATAGCGGAGGTCTGATTGCGTCTCTGGCACTGGATGTAGAATTGCGAACAAACACCAAGAGTGTGCACGGTCTTGAATGCATGTTAAAGCAAATGTACCGCGAGTTTGGAATCCAGGATAAAAAATACGCCATGGAAGATGTCTTGAATTTGGCCAATCGAATTGCAAAGGTCGAGCTCCAACCATTTTTCAAGGACTACATTGAAGGAACGAAGATCATACCTCTTGCGACATATCTGCACTCTCTCGGCCTCGACCTGAAGTCGAATGAGGCATCCGGCAAACGGCATTCGACGATTCAAAACATGTCCCAAGCCAGCCAAGCAGAGCAAGATTTGTTCCAGAAAGTGACGGGGCTTTCGTATACGACTCGCTAGTTGCGAATCACTCGGCTAGAGCGCGTCCTGCGGAGGTCTATCGCCATCTGGGTCGGATAGATAACGGAAAAGAACGGAAAACGGAAAAGGACAGGCATAATCCGCTGGCAGGCTTCGGCGGGTTTGGTAAGTTTGGAGGGCTTCTGGGGATTTCTAGTTAGGATTTACGGAGGATTTGCGATGACGGTGGCCAGAGGGGAGTTGGTGGATTTGGAGGTTACGCGGTATTACCACTGCATTTCGCGGCGTGTGCGGCGGGCTTTTTTGTGCGGGGAAGGGTTCGAGCATCGCAAGCAATGGATCGAGGAGCGATTGGAGGCGCTGGCCAAAAATTTTACTGTCTCGGTTTGTGGGTTTGCAATTATGGATAAAGCACGCGTGACGAGTGAGTTGCGGGGAATCTTTGAACGGCTTGGGATAAGCGCCGAATTCTGGGAGCATCGTTTGAAGAAACTGTTTGGCAAGTCGCGATTACTTGGCAGCTATTTCGCGACTTCGCGTGAACGCTTGCAAGAAATCGCCGCTCGTCGCGGCGTCCGTCACGTCGACAACGCCGTCCCACTCGCGGCGACGGGTTAATCGTCGGCTCTGCAATCCTGACGATCAATTGATTCGCACCCGCAAGCCCCGCCGTCCTTTTCATTCCTTTTCGTTAACGTACAGCTTGACGTTGTGGGTGGCGCGGCCGCCGGCGACGATGTCGACGAGACCATCGCCCGTCAAGTCGGCGGCCACCAGATCCTCGGTTGCCATTCCCCCATCATCGATCACGATTTTTCGCCATTGCGAACCGCCATCGACCGCGTCGAACACAAACACGCCTGGGCCCTTGGCAGAACCTGAGCCCGGATCGCTGTGTCCAACGATCAGCTCATCGTCCGCATCGTCATCCAAATTGGCTGTCCAAAGCGCATGTCCGCGGCCCATTGTTTGATCCAGGACAACTCGCTCGTCGCCACCCTGCTGTCGCCGACTGATGTAAACAACAACATCCGTCCCGTGCATCGGCTCGATCGTGGCAAGATAATCTCGACCATCGGCCAATCGTCCGCTTTTGATTTCGCCCGCGCCACTTGTGTCTGGTGTGTCGCCAATTCCACCGGGAACGAGTAGAGACGACCGCCATTGGCCGTTCTCGAAAACAATCCGGTGCACCCCTTCCTGACTGGCTGTTAATGTTTCAGACAATCCGTCTCTATCCGACGTGATGTGCCAGTGGTTGTGCAGACGATTCAAGGATTGGTCCATGATTGTCGAGCGCCATTGGTCGGTGGCGGGTTGGGTTGGAATCTCGAAAGCCATTAAGCGGACACCGCCTCCCGCAGATTTGTTCAACGGAGATGCGACTAGTTGCGGTTTCCCTTTTCCCAATACGTCGGCGAACCGAATGCGATGCAGCCACGGTTCGGCGGCAATCGGGTGAACGGTCCAGCGGTCGTCCAGTGACTTGCCTCGCGACAACCACTGCAGCGTCCCAACTTTCGTCCACCCCGCACCGAGCGCAAAATCGATTTGCCCATCGCCGTCGATATCGTATGGCGCGATACAGACGTTGTGTGGCTCTGTCAGGTCATCAATGATGATGTGTTTCTCCCAGCTTGGATTCGAATACCAAAACACGCTTTTTTCAGAAACGGCGACAATATCTTGCCGCATATCGCCGTCCACGTCGGCCAATGTTACTGCGTAACAGATTTCACCGACGTAAGGGTCGATCGTCCGTGATTCAAATCGCGAAAACTCGGTGGCCGACTTTTCGTTGGTGGCATCTGGTTCCAGCAATTGGGCAAACGATCTTCGGTCGACGCCGTCCGGCAGTTGAGACGTGTCTTCGTTTTGCCACCACACTTGACCGGAATGTACCCAAGCACCGTTGTTGGTCCCATCGCGCACAACCATTGGTATTTGTTCCCCGTCGCCGCGAATTTTGCTGCTGACGGTTTGCCATCCGGTTTGCATCGACTCAAAGCGATGGACCGAGTTTCGCGAATCATCCGAAAACACTATGTCGTCATCGCCGTCTTGATCCAAGTCGATCCAGCGCAAACCGGCGTCGCGGCCGTTTTGATCGACCACACGTGTTCCGGCTGGCAAATTGAATGGCGCGGGTTTCCATCGCAACGTGGCACGATCCAGAGTCAAAACGGCGCGAGAACTTTCATTGCCGACGATCGCCTCGGTGATTCCATCGTGATCCAAATCGCGCAAGCGTACTCCGTTATCCTTGCCGCCGTCCGCCGTTTGGATTGACATGCCGTCGATCGCGAAGCTATTGGTTAGCGATTCACAGGCCACCCAGTCATCGCCGTTCCAATACCAGGCTCCCTTCTCCTCTTGGTTTGAAACGAGTGCAAATGTACGCGCCGTATCTGGCAGTACGCCAAAACGAACACCTGCAATTCGAGGGATGCCTTGAGCGTCTTCTGCGACTATTTGCGTCGGAAAATCTGCGACTCGCCACGCCTTTTTTTCCGGCGACCAAATGCGAGTAAATCGAGCGTTTTGATTTCCGGCGGCGATATCCATGTATCCATCATGGTCGATGTCCAAAACACGAATCCCGTTGTCGCCTCCCAACGACGATTTGAGCGGCTGTCCACTCAATAAATTTTTGTTGATTCGATCCAGCGATTCCCGAAACGTCAAAAATTTGACTCGCGATCCGTAGGTAGCTTCGGCGTAGTCGATCAATTCCACGATCTGATCGTTGCGTATCCATCCGTGCGGGTGAAATACAAGTGGCAGAACTCCTTGTTTGATAACGGTTGCATCTAGAACACGTTTCCAATCGTCTACCGTAACCTGATGATTGACACCTTGGACGTGTTGAGCTTGCCAGTCACTGGGGACCGCACAGGGGAATTGCCAAGTCGTATTGGCAATCACGTAAGGATACGGGTAGTCGTCGATGGTATTCACGAATGAGGGAAACGGAAGATAACGGCGAAAGCGCGGCTGACCATTGCTGCCGCGCGTTATCGAAGTCGGTAGTTGGGGATCTTTCTCGGTGATGACGTTGAATACCGAGCTGTCGATTTCCAGGAAACCTCCACGCGTCGTCCAGCGTTGAAATACTTCCGACCAAAAACGGGGACTGGGCGAATTGATCGAATCACAGCATGGCATTCGAAATGCCACCGGGCGGTTGTTCGGGATCGTTGCCATCAAGTCGACGCACGCGTCAAACGTCCTCTTTGCCTGTGCAAAGTCCGCCTTTTGCAGGCAAGGACACGGATGATCGATCGTGTGCACCTCGATGCTCAGCCCCTCGGCAATCCACCTCTGCAACTGTGGATCTTCAGCGGAAACCGAACACGTCATGATGCTGACTGGTGCCCGGCCATCGATCAATTTCAGTCGATCAAGAATCGGCCGCAGAAAATTCTCGTAGGCTAACGGATCTCGCATATCGTCGATCGACAGCACGACGACCGCATCGACTCCCTCGTCCCCTACCCACTGTGGTGTCGACAGTTTGGGAAAGTCAATTCCCGGATGGTACGCCGAGCAATCCTCATCCAAGTACGCCAGCCGATTCGACCGCGCATCCTGACCGCAACACACGGAACTTGCCGCAACGACAATTGAAAAAACAACTGCAAGCGATCTCACGGGTGACCTCACGAATAAGCTAAAACGATTCTGGGCCGTATTCCTGGGCCGTATTCTACTGCATCAGGCGTCGAAATTAATCCACGGACACCCATCAATCATTGCCACGGTTTTCGCAATGGAATGAACGAAAGAGGAAAGGAGAAAAGAGAAAAGGACATGCATAATTGGGTTCGCAACTTCGCGCGAGCGTTTGCAAGAAATCGCCGATCGCCGCAGCGTCCATCACGTCGATAACGCAGTCCCACTCGCGGCGACGGGTTAATCGCCGGCTCGGCAATCCTGACGATCAATTGATTCGCGCCAGCAAGCTCCGCTTTCAACTTGATTGTTGCGCCGAGATCGCAAGAATTCTCGATCCACGAGCGATCAAAGTCAGCCAGTTGGCCCAATTCACCGCCAACTCCCGCGTCACCCAACGTTATCCCAACCAACCCTCAAAAACTCCCCGCCGAATCACTCGGTATACTGCATGTCCTTTTCGTTCTTTTCGTTCCTTTGATGAACAAACGCCGCGCGAAACGTTTCCATTCTTGCCCGGTTGGCTCCCAGGTCAGAGTAACCCATTCTGGAGGCAGACCGGAAATGGATCAGGCCGTTCTGATCGTCGACGAAGAACTCGACATCATCGACAAATCGAAACACCGCACTTCTCGCTTCCGCGTGCACATATTGCTCGTCCTCCGAGACAATCTTGGTGCGGGGAAGCGTGCCCAGTGCGGTCTTGATCGCCTGGATGGCCACAGCCGGGGATCCGGAGAATTCGATCGGCGCGATTTTGTGCCTGTCGTCGCTGGCCTGAGTCGACACGCAATTGTCTGTGGAAGGACAAAGAGCAAGCCGACCCTGGCGGACGCCGAGATTGTCTGGTTTGGAGGAAAACAAACTCGCTGCCGCCAATAATACGATCGGTAACAAAACAATCATTGCGATCATAACGTAGTTTCGACGGCGCGTCGATTTGCCGCGAGTTGCCATAGAGAATCAATCTTTGTGCAGAGCTGTTGAGAAGGAAATGAAGACCATAGATAATAGGAAAAAACAAAAAGCAGTGAAACGATAAGTAAAAGAGTAGCCGGAATTTATTTTTCTGCCAGAATATCTTTCCGTCCGATTTGTTGCGCGGCTGGAACTGGCAGGAAAACTTGAGGGTAGGAATATGAACAAACCTGGCTAGATCGCGTTTTGTTTGCATGTAGCGGTAGCCAGCGTGTCGGATGTAATTGCGGCACTCGGCTTCACTGAATTTCGCCAAGAGTCGTCCACGGATTGACCACAAAGCTTCGACGGTACGTTCTTTAGTGCTTCGTAACAGCCACTTGAATTTGGAGAATGCGTTTTCGATCGGGTTCAAGTCCGGGCTATAGGGTGGTAGGTAAATCAAGTGGGCACCCACTTCCTCGATGGCCTGGCGGATTCCAAGTCGTTTGTGGCTGGAGAGGTTGTCCAAGATGACAACGTCGCCCGGTCGAAGCGTGGGGACCAACTGCTGTTGAACATAGGCCAAGAATATTTCGCCATTGACGGGCCCATCAACCACCAACGGAGCTGTCAGTCCCGACGTTCGCAGTGCGGCCAAGAACGTCGTCGTTTTCCAATGGCCGTGCGGAACTTTATCGATCAATTGAGTTCCGATAAACGAACGGCCACGCGGCCGCGTCATGTTCGTTTTCGTCCATGTTTCATCGA
Source organism: Planctomycetota bacterium (assembly GCA_031409895.1). Lineage (GTDB taxonomy): Bacteria > Planctomycetota > Planctomycetia > Pirellulales > Pirellulaceae > JANMEB01. Next base: position 6,477 of record JANNYC010000125.1, on the reverse strand, counting down.
TGAACACCAAATGATCGGGGTCGATTCCCAGTTGCCAAACCCTCCAAGCAGCACGCTTGGCGGCAAAGTCCGGTCGATCCTGCTCAGACGCCTTCAAGACTTTTTTTTAAAAGTCAACTTGAGACACTTCAACGCCACGCAGAGCGTTGATCAAAGGAGGGGAAAAGGAGGGAAAAGGACATGTATTGTTTGGTGGTGATTCAGAGATACTGGCCGACATTTCATGGCGGTATAAGCCTGAGTGGAGAAATTGGTTGGCTGGTGACGGTCGAATCGTTGTGGATTCACCTTAGAAAAGACAGTCGAAAACGACAGGAAGGCAATAGGAGTTATCCTGCCCCAGCGGTTCCCTGGATGCCTGCTTCGCCAGGGCGATCGACAGGGATAAATTTTCGATTCGTCAATGCTAGAAACGGCACGAACGCCGATCAACCTTTGGCGGGTACGTTGATAGCGTTGTCCACATGATGCACGCCTCGGCGGATCGCGATTTCTTTCAGCTTTGCGTTTGTGGTTGCGAAATAGCTCCCCAGCAAGCGCGACTTGCCGAACAGCTTCTTCATCCGCGATTCCCAGTACTCGGCGCTCGTTCCGAGCCGGTCCAGGATTCCCGCTACTTCCTGAGACAAGCGGGCCTTGCCGTTGCGATACAAGCGACTCGTCCAGTCCACCAGCAAAAAGTAACTCCCCAGCGAAAAATTCTCCAGCATCCCTTCTCGCGCCGAACCCTTTTTCCGCAAGTCCTCCACAGGACACAGCCAATGCTTCTCCTCCAGCCGACCGGCCGCACGCGAACCCGCCACCGAACCGCGTGCGGCGGCCTTGAGTTCCGGCAGCTTGCCTAACTCCTTGGCGTGATTCACTCGCTGCTTGAACGACGTATGCGGACTCGTTTCCGGATTCGCCGCGATCCCCGCCGCAACCGGATTCAAATCGATATACGCACAAGTCGCCAGCAAAGCCTCTTCATCAAGAATTGCGATCGATTTGTAGCGGCTCTCCCAAAACGTCCCTTTGCAATCGTCCTCTTTGTTGGCCATCCGCGCCAGGGGCTCCTTCAAAGCCTTCATGAACCAGCCCAACTCCTGCAGCCGCGCACGGTACCGGGCGACTTTCGCGGCGTCCTTACGCTCATGATCGACCCACATCTGAACGACTTTTGGATCGTCAACATCCAGCGTCCGGGGCGGATAGACGGCAATCCATCGGCGCACCACTTGTTCATCAGTCCATTTGTCTGCAACTCCTGGATCAAGCCGACAGAGCACATGCAAATGGTTATCCATCACCGAAAACCCACAAACGGACAAAGCAAAGTTTCGGGCCAGCAGTTGCAACCGCTCTTCGATCCAGGTCTTGCGGTGCTCGAATCCCCCACCACACAGAAACGCCCTCCGCACACATCGCGAAATGCAGTGGTAATAGCGAGTCATTTCCAAATCGATCAACTGGCTGCGGGCAACCGTCATTCTTGAGTCTCCAAAAGGGTCCAAAGCAAAAAACCAGCTTGACAGGTTCGGGGCCCATCGTCAAGATTATGCCTGTCCTTTTCGCTTTTTTCGCTTTCGCTTATTTCGCCATAATGGTTAAAGTCTGCTTCATTCTTTTAGCGAAAGCGGCGAGTGGTGTTGCATTCCATAATCTGCACGTTACAATTTTTATATTCACGCCACTTGAATCGACATATCGTCGTTCACGCGACGTGACTTTCGGACGACTCAATAAATCGCAACGCGGTGTTCCGTTCAGCGAGTTAGCAGGTAGGCCGACGCAGCGCCATCCAACAGGATGGCACAGCGTCGGCCTTTTTTTTGGCATTTTCATCTTTTCTATAGGACGATCTTTTATGAAACATCGCGACATTGCGGTACTTGAAAGTGCAGAAGACGTCAGCACGGAGACTGCAATCACCCAACGAATTGTTTTGAACTCACGCCCGATCGGCAAACCCATCGTCGATAATTTTCGACTGGAAGAACTAACAGCATCAACGCCAAAAGAAGGCCAGTTGCTGCTAAAGACGCTCTACCTTTCACTGGATCCGTATATGCGAGGTCGGTTGAGTGATTCGGCATCCTATGCGGCGCCGATAGAAGTTGGTCAGGTCATTGTGGGCGGCACGGTGTCGCGGGTGGAAGTATCAAACCATCCGGCGTATCACGAAGGCGATCTGGTGTTGGGGCAATCAGGCTGGCAAAGTCACGCTGTTTCAGACGGAACGGGGCTCACAAAACTTGATCCGGAGATGCGGAGACCTTCGCTGGCACTAGGAGTGCTCGGCATGCCTGGCTTTACGGCCTACATGGGACTGCTTGATATCGGAAAGCCGAAGCACGGCCAAACGGTTGTCGTCGCTGCCGCCAGCGGAGCTGTGGGATCTGTCGTGGGGCAGATTGCGAAACTCAACGGATGCCGCGCTGTTGGCGTCGCCGGAGGTAAGGAAAAGTGCGACTACGTCAAGCAGGAACTTGGCTTTGACGCCTGCATCGATCACCGCGCCGAGGACTTTCCAGCTCAGTTGGCCGCTGCGTGTCATGAGGGCATCGACATTTATTTTGAGAGTGTCGGTGGAGCGGTCTTTGAAGCCGTTCTTCCTTTACTGAATGTGAAGGCTCGCATTCCGGTTTGCGGGCTGATCTCGCACTACAACGATACGGCTCTGCCCAAAGGCCCGGATCGACTGCCCGTGCTGACCCGCACAATTCTCACCAAACGTCTCACCATGAAAGGCTTCATCATCTTCGATGATTATGGTGATCGCTACGGCGAGTTCTTCGATCAGATGAGCACATGGGTGCAGGAAGGAAAGGTGAAATTCCGCGAGGATATCGTTGACGGACTTGAAAACGCACCGAAAGCCTTCATTGGTCTGCTGGAAGGGAAAAACTTCGGCAAGCTGGTCGTGCGACTCGCTGCCGAGTCATCAAATGCTGGCTGAGTTCACAGCCATTCGCGAGATGCTGCACGTTAGAACTTTTCCGAGCCACCAGGAACGACGATTCATTCGGAAGACTTTACAGATGGCAGTTCGGTCAATCGCCCGAGAGACCGGAGATCAGGTCAGTCAGAATTGCAAAGCACTCTAATGAGTCATGTGCAGTGTCAGTGCTTTTGTCGTCATCCGTTTCCTCAAACACCCGGAAAGTGAATCAGAATCATGGCTTATGAAAGCATCAATCCTTACGATGGGAAACTCCTGAAAAAGTTCAAGAGTGTCACCGACAATGAGCTCGAGGCCGCAATTGTTGCTGCTCATGCGTGCTTTGAATCCTGGCGACTGAAAACTTTCTCCCAGCGAGCAACAGTGGTTGGCCGAGCCGCCGCCATCATGCGCGAGCGTAAGGATGACTTTGCTCGCCTGGCAACCCAGGAAATGGGCAAGCTGATTGAGGAGGCGCGTGGTGAGGTGCTTCTGAGCGCAGACATACTCGACTATTACGCAAAGAACGCTGAGTGCTTTCTGGCTCCTGAACATCTTGCACCAGCCTCGGGCGAAGCGGAGGTTATAAGTTCTCCGATTGGTGTGCTCTTTGGAGTTCAACCGTGGAACTTTCCCTATTACCAACTTGCGCGATTCGTTGCGCCTAATCTGATGGCAGGCAACGTCGTAATGGTGAAGCATTCAGGATGTGTACAGCAATGCGCCATTGCCTTTGAAAAACTTTGGCTGGAAGCTGGTGCGCCTGCTGGTGCCTATACCAACCTGATCGTTTCGTACGAACAGGTGAACCGGGTGATAGACGATCCTCGAATTAAAGGGGTCGCATTGACCGGCAGTGCGGATGCTGGGAAGAGCGTTGCCGCACGCGCTGGACAAAACTTGAAGAAATCAACAATGGAACTGGGTGGCAGCGATGCCTTCATCGTACTGGACGATGCCGAACTCGACACGTCGGTCGCATGGGCGGTCTGGGCAAAAATGAACAACACGGGCCAGTGCTGTATCGCGGCAAAGCGATTGATCGTTGTCGAAGAATTAGCGGATTGCTTTCTCGAGAAGTTCCAGGCAGCCATGGCGGCTCTCATCCCTGGAGACCCAATGGACAAATCGACGACGTTGGGACCGATGTCCACGGAAGCAGCGTTGGTGCAGCTGGTCGCTCAGGTCGAAGAGGCCGTGGCCAACGGCGCGACTTTAGTCATGGGTGGCAAACGAATCGATCGACCGGGTTCATTTATGCAGCCGACCATTCTCACAAACGTCAAACCCGACAATCCTGCCTTCCGCAAAGAATTCTTTGGGCCGGTCGCGCTGTTCTTCCGTGTAAAGAACGAGGACGAGGCAGTAGCACTTGCCAATGATTCGGACTTTGGCCTGGGCGGGTCGGTGTTCACCAAAGACATTGCTCGAGGTAAACGCGTGGCCAGTCGCATCGACACCGGCATGGTGTTCATCAACCACCCGACCTGGACCGCTGCAGACTTGCCGTTTGGTGGCATCAAAAATTCAGGCTACGGACGCGAACTTTCCAGGATGGGAATTCAGGAGTTCGTGAACAAGAAGTTGGTACGCACTGAATCAATTGACGCGCCACCTTAGAGCACTTTCACAATTCCACTACAGTAGTTTATGTGGCTTTGCTAGAGTCCCCTCAGAGGGGTAGGTCAGGCTTCGCCTGAGCGTTCAGGCAAAGCCTGACCTACCTCCTCTGGTTTGCCGTGCTGTCAAACACAACCTCCAGTGGAAACCAGCATGCTCGTACCTTCAAGGCATCCCCAAAATAGTGCGTTGCACCGGATAAAACACATGAACTTTCGTTTGCTCGACACTGCAAAGCCTTGGGTGGTCCTCGTCTTCGCAATCACCCAGATTGGTGCCTCATATCTCCCTCAGGGGCTTGGATGGAGTTCGTCGATAGCCGAGCGATCCCTGGAGAATCAGACTCCGTCCGTACCCATCAGCTTCGCCTTTTCGGTCTGGGGCGTGATCTTCCTTGGCTCACTGGCATTCGCGATTTTCGGACTTCTGCCGCAGAACCGCCAGAATGCGATTTGGCACCGCATTGCCTGGCTCGCGGCATTGCTATTCGCCCTCAATACGCTCTGGGAACTTTATGTGCCTCTGCGGAATCTCGACTGGGGCGCACTCATGATCATCTCGGCAGCGGCTGCGACCGCTATCACCATCGTGCTCCGCGTCGCCTCATGGCCCGAGCCGCTGACGGGAGGCGAGCGTTGGTGCATCGCCATTCCCATGCAGATATTTGCCGGATGGCTGTCTGCGGCAACCTTCGTTAGTTTTCCTCCCACCATGGTCTGGGCTCGGGTCACGCTCGTTGATCCACGATCAGATCTGGTTACGATCGCGGTCATCTGCGCCGCAACAGTTCTGGCTGCCAACGTAATCGTGGTATCTCGCGCCTGGCCGTATGCAGTCACGATCTCATGGGCGATCACGGGCATCATCATCGCCAATGTCGTGCGTGAGGATCGCCCGGTTATCGTGGCGGCTGCCGTCGTCGCAGGCTTGGTCGTGATCGGCGTGACTGCCTTCGCTTGGAACAGGGCACGTCGCTCTGGGCATGCCGGTGCATTGTCCGATCCAGCGTACCACCAAAAGCCAGCCTCCTGATGTCAGAACATTACGCCATATCCGGCGCTGACAGTTCGTCCGTTCGCACTGTCTTGATCACCGGTGCATCATCCGGCATCGGAAGAGCGACGGCTCTGGCGCTCGACCGTGCAGGATACCGTGTTCTCGCCGGTGTGAGGCGGCCAGAGGATGCAACAGCATTGAAGGCTGCCGCTGGGAGAAGGCGGTTGGAGACAATCATTCTCGATGTGACAGTCAAAGACGATATCGAGGCGGCATCCCTGAAGGTTTCAGAGATCACCGACAACCAGGGCCTCGTTGCCCTGATCAACAATGCGGGTATCAACTACAGCGCCGCCTACGAATACACGGACCAGCAAACAAAAGGACAGGCACATTTTGCTTCGACGACAACTCAACAAAGCCCGATCCGCTTTTATACGCTTAAGAACGTCAAAGTTGCGGACTTGCGTCGGTAGTTTCTATTAGCGATTTGGGCGAACATCGCTGGGCCAATTCATTAGCTGGTGCCCATGCCGCGGGCGATTAGGGCTACGAAGATTTTTTTGATACCGGAGGCGCGAAGGGTTCGGGCTGCTTCGTTGACTGTCGCGCCGGTAGCCATCACGTCGTCGACCAACAAGACTCGCAAGCCACGCGGGTCGATTCGCGGATTCATGCCCATCGAGTTCTTGACGTTTTGCAGTCGGCCAGTGCGGGAAAGCGTTCCTTGTTTGGCGGTGAGGCGGCGCGAGCGGAGCAAATCAGGAATCAGCTCGACGTGCGTTTCTAGCGCTACTCCTTCGGCGATCACGGACGCCGGGTTCATTCCGCGTGTCCAATGGCGAAAGCGATGCGATGGCAAAGGCGCTATGCAATTAAAGTCCGTTTCCACTTTGAACGATTCGTTGCAAAGCTGACCGAGTAGGCGGCCGAACTGAAAC
>JANNYC010000124.1:0-1242 GCA_031409895.1 Planctomycetota bacterium | reverse complement strand
CTTTTGATTCGAGCACCCGCTGTTTCATCAGCTCATACAGCGGCTGGGCCAAGTCAGCCGCCGCTGCCAGCCAATCGTAAATCGTGCTGCGACGAATCTCGACGCCGTGACGCGACAAGATTTCTTCCAAGCGGTAACCCGGCAGATGATCGCCGAATTTTCCCAGCACCATCGCGGCCAGTAGGCCCGGTCCTGCTAGGCCCTTTTCAATCGCTTGCGGTGGTTTGGGGGCCGTCACCAGTTTGGCTTCGTCGTGTTTGGTCGGGCAAGCGTAAACCGCACGCTTGTGAACAATCACTTTTAACTTGGCGGGTTCGTAATCCAGCTGCTTGCTGACTTCGAAGCGAATCGGCTGCATCGGTTGGCCGTCGTGCGGGCAGAGCCGCTCCGCTTCCGGCAACTCGTGAAGGACTTCTTCCTGCGGCAGGTTGTCAGGAATGAGGCCACGCCCATGCTTGCGACGGCGACGTCGAGTGGGCGAAGCTGCTTCTGTTTGCTCTTCGATCAACTGCTCCAACTCGCCGATTTCGAACAGCAGCAACTGGTCCGGATCGATCCGCTCGCGCTGCTTCCCACGCAACGCACGCAACAACTCCAGAATCGTCCGCTCTTGCTTCTCCAGCTTCGTCCGCTGCTCGGCCACCGTCGCCGCGAGTTCGATCGTTTGCCGTTGAGAACATTGCAACTCACCGCGCGTCTGCACCAACAGGCGTTGCAATTCTTCCACCGTCCTAGTCGAGTCTTCCTGTTTCATACTTCTATGAAACGCGCCTCGTTCAAAAACGGTTCGCGGCAACGCAAAAATATTTCAAGAAAAATTCAGCGTGGTTTGTTGGGCCGCTCGTAACGCTTCCGCTTGCGCACGGAAGCCAAGTCAATTCCACCCAAGAGCAGCGACAATTCTTCCAGTGTGATTTCAGCTCGGGACTGTTGGCCATCTTTCGCCGGCAAGTCACTGGGAAACTGATACGTCCCTTGCTCCAGGCGCTTGTACCAAATTGCCAGCCCATCGCGATCCCAATAAAGAATCTTCAAGCGATCGCGATTCCGATTGCGGAACACAAACAAGTTTCCGCTCAGCGGATCCTGCTTGAGCACCTGCTGAGCTTGGCCACACAACCGGTCAAAGCTCCGTCGCATGTCCGTCGGCTGGCAGCACACAAACACTTTCAAGCCATGTGACAGACTGATCATCGGGGTTCCGCTCCAACTTCCAGGAGCACCTTCAGCACGCGCCGCAAA
>JANNYC010000123.1:0-3351 GCA_031409895.1 Planctomycetota bacterium | reverse complement strand
GGCTGTCCGCTGCGGCGGAGCGGGTTCCGCGTGTGGGATAAGAGGCTGAAATATGAGGCAGAGCCTCGGGAGCAGTGCGTTCCCAGGCCGGAGCCTGGGAACGAGGCGGCGGCGGTTGCCAATGTTGGCATTTTGAGTTGCATTTGATTCAATTGAACCAACAATACTTCGAGCCGCAATTTGAATCGCGTCGTAGATGATTCTTACACCATTTCAAAATTAAGTCCACCTTAATGAATAAGCTGAACACATCCCGCCGCCGATACGCAGAGTTCCTTGAGAAATTTCGCCGCAATGAAGTCGGACAAGATGATCAATCCGAAAGAGATCGGGCAGACGCAGACGACGGCGTTTCGGATCAAGGCCCAATGTCGACATCGGATTCAATGGGCGACAAGCCCAAAAAGCGCGAGAAGAAACAGCGACGCCGAAAATACTTGCGGCTCTATTTTCGCGAGCTGCGACCGCACGCATTGAGCGTGTCGCTGTTGGTGATACTTTCGCTGTTCATTGCCGGACTAGAGCTAGTTCAACCTCTATTTTACCGACACATCGTCGACAACATCTTACTGAAACCTGGACTTGAGTCCGTCAACAGATTCGCCGCTTTGAATTTTATCGGCGGAATAGCGTTGGTGGCAGTCGTTGCGAGCCAAGCCCTTGGAATTTTTAAAAACTATCGTCAACATCTCTTAAATATCAAAGTCATTTTGACGCTGCGGAGAAATTTGTTCGACCGAATGCTGCGTTTGCCTTTGAAAAATCTTTCCGACATGAAAACCGGGGGGATCATTTCGCGACTGACCGATGACGTAAATACGACGACGGGCCTTTTTGAAATGGCGATCGTTTCGCCCACAGTTGCCGCCGTTCGCTTGGTGATCGCGATCGGGATTTTGTTTGTTCTCAATTGGCAATTGGCCTTGACCGCAATCTCCATTATCCCGTTCGTTATGGCCATCAGTTTTGTGGCGGCGCGAAAGATTCGACCGATCTATCGACAAGTGCGCGACGATGTCTCGCTGGTGGATGGTCGAGTCGGCGAAGCCTTTCAGGGGATTCGTGCCGTCCGTGCTTTTTTGGGAGAAGCTCGAGAAGAGCATGAATTCGCCGTGGGCCACAACGCGATCACGCGAATGAAACTGTTTGCCAGGAAAAAGGAATTGATCTTGTGGAGCAGTTGGGGTTTTCTGTTGGCGACGATCGGCCTCGTGATTTTTTGGGTCGGCGGCTATTTGTACATCAACGGCAGAGCGACCATCGGCGACATCACGGCCTTCCAAGTATACACGTACATGTTGCTCAACCCCGTGTGGCAAATCGTCAATTCCTTTTCGGAATTGCAACGCTCGTTGGCCGCAATGGAGCGGGTCTTTGAAATTTTGGAAACGCCTGCCGATAAGCCCGACGCTGTGGGCGCGGTCAATGCTCCTGCAACCGTCGAGGAAATAGAATTTCGAAACGTCGGGTTCGCTTACGAAAACAACAAACACGTGATCGAGCAATTCGGTCTAAAAGTACAGGGTGGGACAGTAATCGCACTCGTTGGCAAAAGCGGCGCCGGGAAAACGACGATCACGGATTTACTCGCCCGGTTTTACGATCCCACCGAAGGCCAGATATTGCTGAACGGTAACGACTTGCGAGAGCTGAAGTTGCGAACGTACCGCAACTTGTTGGGTGTCGTGCAGCAGGACGTTTTTCTGTTCGACGGCACCGTTCGCGAGAACATCGCGTACGCCGAACGCAACGCCACGCTCGCCGAAGTTTTAAATGCGGCCAAACGCGCCAATGCGCATGAGTTTATTGAAAAACTTCCCCTTGGCTACAACACGATGATTGGCGAACGAGGCGTAAAACTTTCCGGCGGGCAACGGCAGCGGATGTCGATTGCTAGAGCGTTGTTGGCTGACCCTAAAATCTTGATTCTGGACGAAGCGACCAGCAACTTGGACACCGAAAGCGAGCAGTTGATTCAGCAATCGTTGGACGAATTGCTTAGAGATCGCACGACGTTCATGATCGCTCACCGTTTGTCGACTATTGCCCACGCCGATCAGATCGTCGTCATGGACCACGGCAAGATCGTCGAGATCGGCACCCATGAACAGTTGCTCAGCCGACAAGGCATGTACGCCGAAATGGTCGACCGCCAACAAACCGCCATGATGTTGTAAAGCCGCATCTTTCACCTTTGCGTTGTAGTAGCAGGCGCACTCCGTGTGCCGTGGCCAAGCGCGGACGGCACATTGAATGTGCCTGCTACTCCCAGCCCCTCGTTCCAGCATCTCTTCACGCCAGCGGACCAGCGTTATCCTTCACCATAAACGAATAGACCAACACGAACGCCGCATAAAACGTGATAAAGAAACACCAATGGCTGGCTGCGCTGTCGGTGAAAATAAAACTGAGTATCGCCCACATCCAACCCCAGGACACAATCGCCAAGCTCTGCCAAAACGGTCGCCACCAGAGCAAGAACGGTGCACCAATCACCACCGCCCAAAGTCCATACGCCCAAATCAAAAACACCGGTGGATTGCGCGGCGAATACCAATTGAGATGCCCCTCCGGAGTGACCTGCGTATAGGTCGGATGATAATAAACGCGCGCCACAACAACGAGGCTTAGCCCAAGGACTAGTAACAGGAAAAATGGTACGCGGCGCGGACGAACGGGGAGCGAATACAACGAACCAAACAGCGGACCCCAAGCTTGAACCATCAGCGCCAACGGAATCAGGCCAATCGTAAGCAATTGATTGACCATTCCATGTGGCTTCGGGCCGTCAAGCCAAAGAAGCCCTTCGACCCACTGCATCGCCGTGATTCCCATTAACCCGACCGCACCCCACTTGAGTCGCGGGTTATCGCGTCGCAACAAGAACGCAGCCACGCCATACGCGCAACCGCCGGCAATCAGACTAGATGTCGCGTCAAAGCACATGTGACTAACCTCCAAGACTTGACGATGTTTCGCAAGCGTTTGAGCGATACCAGTTTACCACGAGCGTCGCGACCACTATTTGATCGTTCTCCAGTTTCGGTGTACAAAGAACCTGTGTACTAAGAACACTTGCCGTTCATTCACCGAATCATGGCGAGCGGTGGATGTAAGCCCACTGATTCTACTTCCATACGTGGCTATTGCGTTTTGAAAGCGCGACTTTGAAAAAATCGGAGTACCAATGTCAAACGAGATTTTGAAAACGCTCGAGCAGCTCCATACGGAACTTGCAAAACACCCTCAATTGGATTCGAAAACTATCGAGTCGCTGCGAGCCCTGATTGCAGAAATTCCTGCGGCAATTGAAAACTCCGAAGCCGGGACACAGACTACGACAAGCGGCCC
>JANNYC010000122.1:0-14801 GCA_031409895.1 Planctomycetota bacterium | reverse complement strand
GGGACTCGAAGACTCGGCCCACCCTACACTCGATTCCCGGCATGCATTGTTTCACATTCTCTGAGGAACAAACAATTTACCGACGCGACAATCCTCAACAAAAAATGCGGCGGCAATTCTTAATCACCCGGGGTTTTTTTGCGCGGGACTGGCTGGTTCGTGTATTCACTCAGGTTGATCACATCGAACGATCCCTTCTCGCCCGGTTCAAAAAATCGTTCACCCAAATAAAGTCCGGTTTTGGATTCTCCATTCTCGAACGAAAGATCTCGGAGCGTGTAATACAACGATTGTGCAATCGAGTTGAATTCAAAGTTGCCTTCGTCGTTCGACTTCACGGTGTACGTCTCAATGTAGTAAAAGCTTGGATCGTCATCCGATACTCCGAACAGGGTGTTTGGCAGTTGGCCGATTAATTGCAATTCGTGATCAGCAATTGGGCGATTCTCGGCGTCGACTAGCTGTCCGCGATAACTTGTTGTCGGTAACAGTCTAATGAGTATTTCGGCTGCTGTATCGTCGTGTACGATTGCCCCAGTCGATTCCTTATTTGCCGTTTTGGCAATAATGGTGACTTGAGAGCTAAGAATCTCCGCCGTGAAATGACCGTTGGCATCGGCGGTCGTTCGGACAACGTCAAGGTTCTCGCCATCGACACTTCGCACGACGACTTCGGCATTTTTCAAATCAGCATTGACGCCGTCCGACAACTTGAGCCGTCCGCTGACGATCATTGCGGCAGCGACCGCGCGATGAAAGTCAATCCGATTGGGTTGGCCATCGATAATCTTCGATATTGTTCCCTGAGACGACCAACCGTCGGTCGCAGCATGCACTAATAACTCGCCAGGTGCTGTCCAAGTTCTTGCAATTCCGTTTTGGTCAGTCTCGGTCCACCAACCTCGCCCACCCATTCCAGCAGCTTCAACTCCGTTTCTTTCGTATTCGAACATGTGATTATATTGCAACCACACGCCACAATTGGAAATCGGTTTCCCCGTTTTGCCTTGCGTAACGTGAATTTCGACGAGCGTCCCTTCGACGACGGCCAGCGAAGGTGGATGCGACGTTCCAGTTTTCGAATCGAACGCAATTCCATCAGTTGTGTTGCTGATCCACCGAACATCATCCAAAAAAGCGCAGTAGGTACAATCTGGACGGACGGAAATCACAAAATCGCCGTCGGCGTCTACACGAGCATATACAAGATCGCTGGTGTTCTCGGTTTCGCCTTGAAACGAAAGCAGTTTGACCAAGAAACCGCCGGGGACGTTTGGCGGGAGTTTGACGTTTCCACGTACCAATTGGCGTGGCTTCGAATGAGTTACTTGAATGTTTGTGATATCGCTTTCTGTTAAGGTTTCATGCGTCTGGAAGAAGGCGAACTCCCCTTTACCGCTAGGAAAGCGAGTCCGATTTGGATCATCATTTCGAAGAATGATTCGTGCTCCAGGCCATTGAGGACACCATTCCGTCGTGGCGATCCCGTTGTTGTCGGTAATCAAGTCACCAAAGTCGGTCAAGCTTACCTGACGCTCGCTTTCCGGCAGAGTAACGAATGCCATGACCTTGAAGCCACTAACCGGTTGCATATTGTCGTCAACAATTTTTATGTTGTGCGTTCTACACGGAACGATCGAGATCGAAATTGAACTGGGAGCAGCAGCTTTCAATGCAGGCGGCTGTTGTCGCTTTGTCGCGCCGATTCGATGATTGTCTGTCCAAGCCATCACGTGCGACGGCACCGGACCGTTGGGAAGTTTCAAAATCACACGCCCCGACGTATCGGTGACTCCTTCTACAACTTCTTCGTCGCTTAGTGCTCGAACATGAGCATTCGGAACAGGCTGATCGCCGTCGACGACGGAAATCGCGACGTCAGAAAACTCAATTGCGACGAGCTTGACTTTCAACCCATTGATTGCCAAGTCTCTGACCTCGTGCTTAAGAAATGGAATCGTGGCCTGAAATCGTTGATCCCTTGTCTTGACGCGAATCGTGGTGCCCAAAGTTCCTGGGTCGACGATCGTCAATTGGTTGGAAGCGATGTCGATTGCAACTTGATCTTTTGGCCATTGGCTAACAATCAGGTTCTTCGCTGGCGAACCGTCGGGCATAAAAACGTCCACGAGAACCACAATCGCCACGCTATCGCCCTCGACCCGAAGCCACTTGGAAAAAGGACGTTCTGCTTGAGTTTGTGCTTGGCCCACCCTCGTCGAACGCGAACATATCAGCGAAACGACTACCAGCGAACAGAAGATGGAAGTTTTCCAAAGGAACTGATGCATTCGCGAGTATCCAGGTGAAGCAGAGTTTACTCAAACACGAGCCTACCAGATGGCATGATTCTTGAGGCGACGGACATGAGAAAAAATCAATCTTCGGACTCGCCAACTCTCAGCTCTCTCCAGGCCCCCAAAAAAAAAGAAAGCCCGACGAAGGTTTTTTCACCACCGCCGGGCTTGTTTTTGGAGCAGACGATCCGTCCACCTGCGAAATGCCGAAATTGGGTCGATTCTTGCCTGAAGTGTTTTTCCTAGACGGACTTAACCGCCACCGGGCAAAGGGTTCTGTGGGGTGGCGGAGTTGTTGATTTGTGGGATGGCGTTCGCGCTCGCTTGGATTTTCTTCAAGTCCCAGCCTTGATCTCCAACCGTGAATTGAAAATCGCCATCTCGCAACGTGTACTTGGCGGTCCCAAAATCTCCGCCTCGGTCGAACTCAATGGTGTAGTTTCGGTCGAACGACATCGACGATTGCTTGCCCGGTTCTAAGCGAACCGTTTGCCCGTTCAATTTGAACGACAATGCCGTTCCATAGTTTTCCGGATTGATCACGTTGATCGGTGCGCCGTTGGGTGTGTAACCAGTCGTTGTCCGATTGTTGGGTAAAGCATTCGCAGGGGCTGCGCTGCTGATCACGGGTTGCGACGAAGAGATCACCGTGCCGGATGAATAAATCGGGCTACTCGGATAGATAGTCGAACCGTAAATCGGCGTACTCGGATAGTACGGCGTTATTGGATAACTCGGATAGTACGTCGGCTGAATGTGGTCGACATGGCCGGGATGATAATCGAGATGGCCATTATGGACATCCCAATGGCTTGGTTGATGATAGTCAATGTGACCGTTGTGCCAGTCATAGTGGCCACCGTGGTCATCGTGATGCTGTCCCACTGCCACGTTGGCGAAACTGAAAATGAGGGAGGCCAACCCGATTGACAATAATTTGCAAAACATGTTTTTCTCCTCAAAATTTTTCCAAGCAAGAACCGCGAAAACCCAACACAAATTAGATCGTTTCGAAAACGCGTGTCAACTCTCGGTGTGGCACGAAACATAGAGGTAACCCGCTCGTGAAACCGAAAATGCGATTTACGGCGCATTGAGTTTTTCTAGCCATTTGTTTCGCCCGGCCCGTGCTTCAAATTGCATTGATTTGGCGGTTTTTATGGCGAAGCATTTTCAAAAGGGGATGCGATGACTAATCTGGATAGCTTGCGTTCCTTCAAGCCTAGCCAGTCGTGTCATTAATACCGGCTCGCGTCGGTACCTTGCAATTCCCGACTTTCAACTCTCAACCAAAAGACTACTCATTATGTTTGCAATTCGACTGTTTGTTGTTGGTTTGTTTGTTGCCTTGTTACCGCTAACGATGATGGCCCAGACAGTTGGTGAACGCGTAATGATCACGGTGACATACGACACGAAGATCAAAACGGAAAAAGTCGACAAGGTATTCGCGGGGCAAATCAAAACGATTACTTCGGTCAACGGGAACTGGTGCGCGCTGGAAGATGTGCAAGGCTGGCTGCCGCTCCGGTACGCGATGAATTTGAACAGTGCACTCAAATTTTATGACTCTCGGATCGCAGCCAAACCGACCGACGCCGAAGCATTTGCGACCCGCGGCATGTTGATGTACGAAACGGGGCAGCACGACAAGGCTCTCGGCGATTTCACGCAAGCGTTGCGGATCGATTCTCGCGCGGTTGCTGCATGGAACAATCGGGCCATGGTCTTTGTGGCGAACGGCAAATGGAACGAGGCGCTTTACGACGTAACAAAAGCAATCGAGCTGAACGCCAAATTCACGGATGCGTACGTGAATCGTTCGCTCATCTATTCGAACCTTGGCAAATTCGACGAAGCGCTCAAGGACATCGAAAAGGCCATTGAACTTGAGCCGAAAAACAGTCTGCATTACGTTCGCCGTGGGAGCATTGCATTCGATAAAGGCAATCTCGACGGCGCTTGGGCGGATTTTGAAAAAGCTGGGACCATCAATCCGCGCTTGACCGATGTTTATCTTGGGCGAGGCAATGTTTTGCTCAGTCGCGGCGAGCTCGACGACGCGATTGTAAGCGCAAAACGGGCCATTGAACTCAGCCCGTCGAACGCCAAAGCCCATAACTTGTTGGGTTGGCTGCTATTCGAAAGCAGAAAGCCAGCGGACGCTGTGACGAGTTTCAATCGCGCAGTCAATCTCGACCCAAGGTTCGCGATCGCTTACAGCAACCGAGGCGTTGCAAAAGTTGAACTTGGGCAAGTCGACGACGCGATCAAGGATTACAATCGAGCGATTGAACTCGACAAAAATGGCGCACTGACGTATTGCAATCGCGGAACCGCTTGGATGAACAAGAGTGAATTTGCTAAGGCACAGGCGGATTTTGAACAGAGCTTGAAGCTTGCGCCAAGCCTACCCGAAACGCTTAATGTGTATGGTTGGTTCCTGTCGACTTGCATGGACGACAAATTCCGCGATGGCAAACGCGCTGTTGAAATGGCTGAAAAAGCAGTCGCCGCATCGAGTCAACCCAATTGGTATCGCATCGATACCCTGGCTGCAGCTAAAGCCGAAGTCGGCGAATTTGACAAAGCAATCGAACTGCAACAGCAAGTGATCGAGAAGGCGCCTGCGGATAAAAAGGAAGCTTGCCAAACACGGTTAGCGTCTTATCAAGAAAAGAAGCCGGTGCGAAGCGAGTTCGGGAAAACGGCGACAGCGCAAAACCCCTCTCCCTAACCTTCTCCCCGGCGTACCAGGGCGAAGGAACAAGGC
The DNA here is from genome assembly GCA_031409895.1 of Planctomycetota bacterium. GTDB lineage: Bacteria > Planctomycetota > Planctomycetia > Pirellulales > Pirellulaceae > JANMEB01. Next base: position 9,731 of record JANNYC010000122.1, on the reverse strand, counting down.
AGGAGCGCCGAAGCGGCGGTTAATCGATGATGGAGAAAAAGAAAGCCCCTCAACCTAACCCTCGCCCCGGCGTACCGGGGCGAGGGAACTGAAACGGCGGCGGCAGAAACCCCTCACCCTTGCCCTCTCGCCGAGTACAGGGAGAGGGAACAGCAATTAACGACATGATGAATCTTGAGTTTCGGTTTGAGTTATTGCACGTCGATCGGCATTGCGGCGCGCGGCTGGGGCGGCTGACGACGCCGCACGGTGAGATTCAGCTTCCCACGTTCATGCCGGTGGGCACCAACGGGACCGTCAAAGGTCTCACGCCGCAAATGGTCGCGGAAACGGGTGCCGAAATCTTGTTGGGCAACACGTATCATTTGTCGCTGAGGCCCGGCGAAGAAATCGTTCGGCAAACGGGCGGCCTGCATAGATTCATGGGCTGGTCGAAACCGATTTTAACGGACAGTGGCGGATTCCAAATCTTTAGCTTGGCACAGGCCACCCGCATCAGCGAACTCTCGGCGGTTTTCAAATCGCACATCGACGGACAGTCGATTGACCTTACACCTGAACGCGCGATTGCGATTCAAGAATCATTGGGCAGCGACATCGCGATGGTCCTCGATCATGTCACGGCACTTCCGGCGAGTGGTGCACAAGTCCGTGAAGCTTGCGAGCGAACGGTACGTTGGGCGCGGCGATGTAAAGACGCCGCGACGCTTTCCACCCAAGTCCAATTCGGAATCGTTCAAGGCGGACTGGATGCTGACTTGCGTCGTTGGTGTTGCCAACAGTTGCGCGACCTGGATTTTTTTGGATACGCGATTGGCGGTTTGAGCGTCGGTGAGGAGCCTCGCGAAATGTATGAGACGCTGGAGACGACTTGTCCGAACTTGCCCGTAGACAAACCGCGATACCTTATGGGAGTTGGCCGCCCGCAAGATTTACTGGTCGGGATCAGTTTAGGAGTCGACATGTTCGATTGCGTGATGCCGACGCGCAACGGTCGCAACGGTTTGGCGTTTACCGACGATGGCCCGCTGCGAATCCGAAACCAAGTCCATCAGGCCGATGCCCGCCCGCTGGATGACCGCCTCACCTCGCCCTATTCGCATTTCAGTCGTGCTTATCTGCGGCACTTGTTCATGGCAGACGAAATGCTCGGCCCGATTTTGCTTTCGTTTCATAACTTGCTTTATTATCAACGGCTGATGGCAGGAGCCCGCGAAGCAATCGCGAACGATTGTTTTCGGGACTTTCTGCGGGAAAAGTTCACTGGTTGGGGTGAAGTCCCGTTTAAGGCCGCTACGCAGCGAGCTTAGGATCGCAATCCGCAGGCAAGCGAGTCGCGCACATGCCCTTGTTGGCGAATTCGCAAAAATTTATCATGGTTTGCCGCGAAAGTCGGCTTTGGGCGGTGCAAGTGACTTGGTCGCTGCTCGTTCGACGCCGGAATTCTTTGCGATGCCGACTGAGGCGATCGGCATTGGCTGCTTGGCGTTGGCAACCCCTTTTAATTAAGTTTGAGAATGCGCGATACCATAAGTTGGCTGACGTGGCTTGCCCAGATACAGCCTCAATCCGATGTCCCAGCCGATCCGACGACCGCGCCACCCGGTGGCCCAGGCGGATTCAATACTTGGAGCTGCTTATTGCCGGCGGCTGCGGGATTGCTTTTGATGTATTTGATGATGGCCGCAAAACCACGCCAAGCCGATGCTCAAAAGGCACGTGAGCAGATGTCGGGCTTAAAGAAGAACGACAAGGTCATCACGGTCGGTGGCATTTTTGGAATCGTGGTTCAAGCAGGCTCCGATTCGGAATACGTCACCATTCGAATCGACGAGTCGAACAACACACGCATTAAAATACTCAAATCGTCGATCGCCAAAGTTATCGCCGAGGATACCGCTGAAAAGGACAAAGAAGCTTGATCCGTCGGTTCGAGTGAGGCTCGGACTGATCGACAGAGACAAGATAAGGATATCGGACGATCGCTTTTGATCGCCCGCGAAAGTCAAACCACTATTAGGAATTTTGGTCCATGTTCGAACTCGTTTCCGCAATTCAGAAAACGCCCACATTTGCTATGCAATTGGGCCCGGGACTCGTCGCATTGATTTTGGTCGGGGCGGTCGCGCTCTCCATTTTTCTGGGGAATTTTATCGCCAAGTCGCTGCGTAGCGAAATCCATGGCTGGCGGCTGGGAACGATCTTTGCGGTCGTGTCCGTAGCAAGCCTGATCATTTGGCTAGGCTGGCCTCCAAAGTTCGGCGTCGATTTGCGCGGCGGCTACACCATTATAGGGCAACTTCGCCAGGATGCGGAAAAGACCGAGCCTGTCGACATTGCGACCATGATCCCACAGCTATTGGCTCGCGTCGATCCATCCGGCGTTAGGGAAATCCTTATTCGCGCCCTTGGAAAAGACAAAATCGAAATCGTCATTCCCGAAGTCGACATGGACGAAGCATTGCGCATCTGGGATCTGTTCACTCAAGCTGGCGAGCTACGGTTTCGCATCGTGGCCGACCAAATTTACCATACTGCGCTGACGGCACGCGCCAGTGATTTGATCCAACGCGGGATTAACGACAAAATCGTTCATGAAAAAGTCGAGTCACCAACCGACAACAAGTCAGGCAAAATCATCGGGCGTTGGTACGAACTTGGACTCGAAGGCAAAGAGGCCGCCGAAAACGGCGTCATCCCATTCAAGGTCATGCCAAATCTTTCCCATCTCGTGCGCAACGGCAAGACCAAGCAATTAATAGATGTTCAACCGTTCGGTTCCAACCCAATCGAATTTGCTAAATGGGCCGCTGAACAAAAAATCAGTCGCATCGAAATCCTGCACGTCGAACCAGAAGACGCCGACAACATCATGAATGTTGAAGGTCAGCACGTTTATAGAGCGTGGTCCGGCATTGACGACAAAGCTCGGCCGGCGGTTCAGTTTTCCATGACACGAGACGGAAGTCGGCGAATGCACGCCCTTACGTCGCGAAACAAAACCGACGGAACGAAATCGCCCCTGTTAGCGATTATCAGCGACGGCAAGCTTATCTCCGCACCGACGATTAACAGCGCTATCAGCGATAGCGGCATTATCGAAGGCCGATTTTCCCAAAGGGAAGTCGATGACATCGTCCGCAATCTGAAAGCTGGTAAACTCGAAGTCACTCTGAGTGAAAACCCAATTAGCCAAGACTTCCAGCAATCGAACCTTGGTGAAGAGCTAAAACGGCTTGGCATTTTGGCGTGCGTCGTTTCGCTTGTGTGCGTATCGCTTTTCATGATTATCTATTACCGGTTCGGCGGATTCATCGCGAGTTTTGTATTGCTGTTGAACGTCGTGCTCGTGCTGGCCATCGTAATAATTATCAAGCAACCGTTGACCCTAACCGGCTTGGCGGGCATCGTGCTGACTATCGGCATGTCCGTCGACGCGAATGTGCTGATCTATGAACGCATTCGCGAGGAACTAAAAAAGGGTGCAGCGTTGCGCATGGCGATTCGAAATGGCTATGACCGTGCGCTTACGACCATCGTGGACGCAAACTTGACGACCATGTTGACGGCCGTTGTGCTTTACGTCATCGGCACGGAGCAATTAAAGGGATTCGCGGTCACGTTGATCTTGGGCATTTTGACGAGCATGTTCACGGCCATTTTTTGCTCGCGAGTTGTTCTGGAACTTGCGGAACGGCGTAAATGGATTACGAGCTTAAAAATGATGAACGCCAGGAAATCCACAAAGGTAATTGATTTCGTTGGCCAGCGCCGAATTTGGTACGCAGTTTCGACGTCGGTCATTGTGATTGGACTCGTGGCGGCGTACTTCCGCGGTGCTGAGATTTTCGAACACGATCTGCGCGGCGGATCGACGGCCCGAATCGTGCTTAATGCCGATTCCAAGCTGAACGTCACTGACGTTCGGCAAATGTTGGATAAATACGAGGGAAGAATCAGCGACCGTGAATTGGCTCAATTCACGGTGGCCGAAATCGATTCCAAAGAATTTCCCAACCGCGTTTTTAAGGTCGATAGCAACATTCCGATTTGGGAAGGTGACGGTCCGCCTGACTACAAACAATTGAAAGAGGCTATCGTCGAAGTCTTTGACGACAAACTGATGCAGTTGCGGGTCGATTATGATCCGGCCAAATTGGAAGTGACCCGAATCGATGTGCAGCCTGCACCAACCGATGACACGCCAGCAACCGGCCAAGCACCAACTAGTCAAAATCCGCTAATCGTGACCCCGGAGAAAACTTCGAGTCGAATTGGCAATTTGCCTTGGGCTGCGGCGCTAGCGGTTATCTCAAATCCGCTTGGAAATATTCTTGTTCAAGATACACCACCCTTAACGCAAGAGCAGCCGTCGATCTCAAGCACTCAGCGATTCGTCGCTAAGACGGAACTAAAGTTTGCGCAGCCTATTTCGCGCGGTTCGCTTGTCGATGCAATCGTTACGGCCGCCGATAAAACTGGCCAAGTCACATTGGAGAAGGCCGATGTTCAAGTTTTAGTGGCTGGCAAAGATCCGGAGGACTTGAGCGTTAAGTCCGACGTGTGGAGTATGACGATGAATATTGGAGCCGAGGGCGAGGCAAAAATCGTCCTCGATTCTTTGCAAGCTGAGTACAACGGCCAGCCTTACCTTCCAACCTTGAGCGGAGTCGGCGGTCAAATCGCCGCCCAGACCCAGTGGCGCGCTTTGGCGGCGATCGTGGCAAGTCTTTTTGGAATCGTCATTTACGTTTGGGTTCGCTTCCAAAATGTTGCGTTTGGATTGGGCGCTGTCGTCGCTCTCATTCATGATGTGCTCGTGACGCTTGGAGCGATTGCCATAAGCTTTTGGTTAGCACCGTTTTTGGGGTTCGCTCAAATCGAGAATTTCCGAGTAAGCTTGGCCGTAATTGCAGCGTTCTTGACGCTGATTGGGTATTCGATCAACGATACGATCGTAATCTATGACCGCATACGAGAGGTGCGTGGCAAGCGCCCGGAACTTACCGCCGAAATGATCAATGTCAGCTTGTCGCAAACGCTGAGTCGAACCATCATTACTTCGCTGGTGACATTGTTGGCCGTTTTGGTTTTGTATTTCATAGGCGGCGATTCGATTCACCCGTTTGCGTTCGCCTTGGTCGTCGGCATTATCGCGGGCTCGTACAGTTCGCTTTTCATTGCAGCGCCGATCACTCTCTGGCTCGTCACCCGCCATATGAAAGCCCAAGCCGCCGCCAAGAAAGCTGGTTGAGAGTTGGCGAGCGGGGGGTGTCAGCCCCCTGATTCTTGGAAATAGTGATTCAGTTTTCAGTGTTCAGTTTTCAGCAAGACTAAATTTCAGACTGAACACTGAAAACCCGTGTTAAATCATCAATCAGAAATCAGAAATCCTAAATTTTCCCCTACATGCCCGCGTCTTCCGCGATGCTGTCGGCTTTTTCATAGTCGTAGAATCGACGCGACAAGTGCTCGCAGAGCTTCTCCAAATAGATCGATTCGAAATCTCGCTCATTAAGCTGTATCGCAGGGCGGCCGGATTTCGGGAATTGATAGTCTTCTGGACCCTTTTGAAAAGCCACGTTTTCGTTCTTGATATCGAATACGGTCGTCGTGACGGCGACTTGACCCTTGTACATTGTGGCTCCGTCGAGCAGCGAATACGACGAGATTTCGATTGCAACGACCGCGTCAGCGCCAACCCCACGGCCAATCTGCGCAAAGTCGCTTTCGTCCCAACCGTACTGGTCCTTCCAGTTGTCGACTGTCGATTGAGGAATGATGTGAATTTTCGAAATGTTTTGCGATAACCTCGCGACGATTTTCCGTTCGACCGTGGACGTCAGTGTGTTCGGGCCATACGCCGACGCCTCCGACACGCACACGACCGCGACTTTCTTTCCCGCTAATCCCGCGAACTCAGCATCGATCTTGTTCCCATAAATCACGTACATCAATTGAGCGGGAATTCCCACGCAACCGGGGATCACCATCGCAGCGGCAATCGCCAAGATGAAATACGGCAAGTTTCGTCGAATGCCTTCCATGGCCGACCTTTCTTAATCAAGGGTTCCACAATCGTAACAGCCACTGGCCGACGATTGCCAAGTATGTCGCTATCGCCAACAGTAACACGTATCGAAGTCGAGGCTGTCCAAACAACCAACGGCCGCGGATTCCCGATACCAGAGCCCACGGACCAACAATCATCGCAGTCAATCCGGTAACAAGTCCACCGATGTTGCATCGGGCTGCTTGCACCAAAGCGCCGCGCGTTAAATGAGCCCACGACGTCGTCATCCCACACGACGGACAAGGCACGCCGAAAACATACGCAAACGTACAAGACGACATGCCAAGCTGTTCGTGCGTTCCAAAGCCATTTGGGTTGGGCGTCAAACAACGCGCCGTCGCCAGCGCCGCGATCAATCCGACGCCAAGCAACACCAAAAGTCTTCGGTGCCTCGCGCTTCTCAGTTGCCCGTCACTCGAAACGGTACCCCATTCCCGGTCGCGCGGGTCGCCAACGGTAGCTATTTGCTCTGGACGGTTCAAGGTCATTTGAGCTCGTATGACGGGCTTTCCAACCCAAAACTTACCCTGCTGCCAAAGCTTGCGCGTCTTTTTCTGTGATTTGGATTCGCCGGATGGATTGGGCTAGGCCGGTTTTGTTGTCGACTTCGACCAAGGCACCGCTTAGCCTGACGTCGCCGCTGGTGACGTGAAATGTTTTCGGACGCAGCGTCATCGTTGTTTCCATAACTTGATCAAAGTCCCGCCCCAAAATGCCGTCGTGCGGGCCGGTCATGCCGACGTCGCACTGAAACGCGGTTCCGCCCGGCAAGATCTGCTCGTCGGCAGTTGGCACATGCGTATGCGTTCCCAAGACCATCGACACACGCCCGTCCAACATGCGCCCCATCAGTTGTTTATCGCTGGTTGCCTCCGCATGAAAATCAATGACCCGCACGACGATATGTTCGGGAATCCGCTCCAAGATGTCGTTGATCGCATGAAACGGGCAATCGACTGGCTTCATGAACACGCGGCCAATTAAGTTGATAACGGCGACTTCGATCCCTTGATCTGTTTTCACGATCGTCCAACCGCGACCGGGAGCTTCAGGCGGATAATTCGCCGGGCGAATAATGTCGGTCGACGAATCGAGCGTTTCAAAAATTTCGGTTTTGCGAAAAGCGTGATCGCCCAACGTAATGCAATCGACCAAGCCTGTCCGTAGTTTTCCATAGATGGACCGAGTGATGCCAGAGCCCGATTCGGCGTTCTCGCCGTTGACGACGACCAAGTCGATCGATTCGCGGCGACGCAGGGCCGGAATCACTCGGACGACGAAGTCCACACCGGGCTTGCCAACGATATCTCCGACGAACAAAACTTTCACGCGAACTCCTATTGCCGCACTGTCGTGCGAAATCTATTTGGCCAATTCAACGAAGCGTGCTTCGCGGATCACAGTCACTTTGATTTCGCCGGGAAACGATAATCGTTCTTGGCAGGCGTTGGCGATGTCGCGACAAATCTTGGCCGCCGCCGGATCGTCAGTGTTGTTGGAGCTTACGATCACGCGCAGCTCTCGGCCGGCTTGGATCGCAAAAGCTTGTTCGACGCCGGGAAATTCTTTCGCGATCGATTCCAATTCTTCCATCCGTTTGACGTAGCGTTCCAGCGATTCTCGCCGCGCTCCTGGTCGCGAAGCGCTGCAAGCGTCGGCGGTTGCAATGAGCACCGTGTAAGGATGTTCGATCACGATATCGTCGTGATGACCAAGCGCCGCGTGGACGACTTCGATCGACTCGCCGTGGCGTTTCAGCAAGTCGGCTCCGATTTTCGGATGGCCGCCTTCCAATTCGTGATCGGCTGCTTTGCCAATATCGTGCAGCAAGCCGCAGCGTTTGGCGACGACCGGGTCGAGGCCGATCATTTCGGCCATCATGCCGGCCAAGAACGCGACCTCGATGCTGTGTTGCAAAACATTTTGGCTGTAGCTGGTTCGAAAGTGCAAGCGGCCAAGCAGATGCACGATACGTTCGTGTACGTTTCGCAATTCAAGTTCCTGGACCGCTTCCTTCCCTTTGCGATCGATCAAGCCCTCGATTTCCGCGCTGGTTTCCTTGACGAGCTCTTCAATTCGCGATGGGTGAATCCGACCGTCGGCGATCAATTTGTTGAGCGAAAGCCGAGCGATTTCGCGCCGCACGGGGTCAAAGCCGCTGATGATCACGACCCCGGGAGTATCGTCGATAATCACGTCGACGCCAGTTTCCTTTTCGAAGGACCGAATGTTGCGTCCTTCGCGGCCGATAATTCGACCTTTCATTTCGTCGTTGGGAATGTCGATCGAGCTGGTCGTCGTCTCGGACACAAATTTGCTGGCGTACCGCTGACAAGCCATCAGTAAAATTTCGCGTGATCTAACATCGAGCGAATCGTTGATGCGGCGTTCGTGCTCGATGATACGTGTCCCCATTTCGTGGGTCAACTCCGAGTCGAGCAGTTTTAGCAATCGTTGCGTCGCCTCGTCACGGCTGAGCCCGGTGATTTTGTGCAACTGGACTCGCTGCTTTTCCAAAAGCTGGTTTATTTCGGTTTCGCGCTGATTGATGCTGTCCAGTTTTTTCTTAAGCCGCTCTTGAGTCGTTTCGACAATGCGTTCTTGTTTGCGCACATCGTCGGCTTGCTGCTCCAGCGTCGATCGCTGTTTGTCAAAGTCACGCTGTTGTCGCAAAGCCTCTTCGCGGAACTTTGCCAATTCGGCATCGGCGGCCGCCTTTTGGTTCAGGCCCAATTCGCGAATGCGTAGATCGGCTTCTTTGGCTTTTGTGTCCGCGTCGCGAGTTGCGTTTTCGAGAATACTCCGAGCTTTTGTCTTGGCGTCGGCACCTACTAGTTTGGAATAGAGAAGATAGAGTCCCGCACCAAGCACCAAACCACCGAGCCCACTTCCGAGAATCTCCGGCCAGTTCATGGACTGTTACCTTATGGATTAGGCAACAGCAAGAGCGTCTCACATCCGACTGCGTAGTTGGATTGCGATCGAGGCGTTGATTACTGAGTAGGATTCGAATCGGTCGGCGCGAGGGATTCCGAATCGATGGAGCTTTTGGGTGCCACGTCGGACGATCGTGCGTCCGATTCGCGAGCCGTTTTTCCGGACCATTCCCGTTTCGTCCGCACATGCCCATTGAATGTCGTTTGACGTTGAGTCTGCCAAGCATTAATCGGCGACGTAATCGTGATCCAACCCCAACCCGGTATCCATATACTAATCGGAGCCGTTGGGGTTCGAAGACTATTTCGTTTCGACAATGCAATCGCTCCGGTCGACCGAAACGGCCACAACCGAAGCATCAACATCAAAAACAGTGAAAACCAATTCATCGAAAGTTCAGATTCCGTAAGGCGCCGAACCCGTTCCCAGGCTCAGCATCAAGCACCTCAGTCGTCCTGCGGTTGCTTGCGATACAATTTGTTTAGACCAAAACCCAAACGATTGGGCATCTGGTTAATGACATCGTATCAAATTCAAACCCAAGTGCCAACTATCGGCGACTCGCATGTCCTGCTTGCCATCGTTTAACCGCAATACCGTTCAAGTTTTCATAACCACTGTCTCCGCAAAGGTTTTGGTCAACGGTGGCAGTTTTCGATGTTCGGGTCGTTTTTTGTTCCAGCGTGACATTTTACGTTTGATCACACGAGGGTTGATTCGG
>JANNYC010000121.1:0-26272 GCA_031409895.1 Planctomycetota bacterium | reverse complement strand
ATTCGTTGCCGCTCTCGCGATCGTGGTGCGTTCCGAAGACTCCACGCACCCTACGTCCAATGTGCAAATCGGCAACGAACATCAATGCGCCGCTTTAGATTTTGCCCAGCGGTCTTTTAGGGTGACGGTACGATTGAAGATGGGGTGGCCGGGACGGCTGTCGATGGGGTCGACGTGGAAGTAGCCGGTGCGTTCGAATTGAACGCGGTCGCCAGGTTTGGCACCAGCGAGCGCGGGCTCGATTTTGCAATCTTTGAGCACGATTAGCGACTCGGGATTGACTAAGCTTTTCCAATCAACTCCAGCGGGTACGTCTTCGGGATGTTCTTGCGTGAATAGCACGTCGTACAAGCGGACTTCGGCGGTCGCGGCATGCGCGGCCGATACCCAGTGAATGGTCCCTTTGACTTTGCGCCCATCAGGTGCTTGTCCGCCGGCGGTCGCGGGGTCGTAAGTGCAGCGCAGCTCGATGACTTCGCCGGTTGAAGGGTCTTTTACGACGTCATGGCACTTGAGGAAATAAGCGTATCGCAAGCGGACTTCGCGGCCTGGACCGAGGCGAAAGAAATCTTTGGGCGGATTTTCCATGAAGTCGTCGCGATCGATGTAAATCTCGCGGCTGAACGGAATTGTGCGAGTGCCGGACGCGGGGTCTTCTGGGTTGTTGACCGCTTCGCGATTCTCCGATTGGCCTTCGGGATAGTTTTCGATGACAACTTTCAGCGGGCGCAAGACGGCCATCATGCGCGGCGCGATTGCGTTGAGATGCTCGCGAATGCTTTGTTCCAAAACGGCCAAGTCCGTTGTGCTGTTGGTCTTGGTGACGCCGATCCGAGTACAGAAATTGCGAATCGATTCGGGAGTGAAGCCGCGCCGGCGCAGCCCACAAATCGTCGGCATCCGCGGATCGTCCCAGCCCGATACGAGGTTCCCTTTGACAAGCTCCAGGAGCTTGCGCTTGCTCATTACCGTGTAAGTCAGATTCAGCCGCGCGAATTCGATCTGCTGCGGATGATGCAAGCCAAGCTGTTCGATGTACCAGTCGTACAGCGGCCGATGATCCTCGAATTCCAAAGTGCAGATCGAATGCGTGATCCCTTCGAAGGAATCGTTTTGGCCGTGCGTCCAATCATACGTCGGATAGACGCACCATTTGTCGCCGGTCCGATGATGGTGGGCTCGCCGGATACGGTACATGGCCGGATCGCGCAAGTTCATATTGGGCGATGCCATGTCAATCTTGGCGCGCAGCGTGTATGCCCCATCGGGAAATTCGCCGGCTCGCATTCGCGTGAACAAATCGAGATTTTCGGCGTTTGCGCGATCGCGGTCGGGACTGTTGCGGCCGGGTTCGTTCCACTTGCCGCGATATTCGCTGACCTTTTCGGCGGGCAAGCTGCACACGTAGGCTTTCCCCTTTTTTATCAGCTCGAATGCGAGGCCATAAAGTCGATCGAAAAAATCGGAAGCGTAGTAGAGCCGATCTTGCCAATCGAATCCCAACCAGCGAACGTCGTCTTGGATCGCTTCGACGTATTCGGTGTCCTCGGTCGTTGGATTCGTGTCGTCGAAACGAAGATTGCACAGCCCGCCAAACTCTTGAGCAATTCCAAAATTCAGACAAATTGATTTGGCGTGCCCGATGTGCAAGTAACCATTTGGCTCCGGCGGAAATCGTGTATGAACCCGTCCGCTATTTTTGCCAGCGGCCTTATCGTCGGCGACAATTTGGCGAAGAAAGTCTAATGAGCTGCGTTCAGCGGTTGTCATAAGTTGTGCTGGGAACAATTAGTTTCAATAAAACATGGTTGAAGTCGGTGCTTGTCAATATACGGCAATTTCGCGCCAGCCGAATAGGTGGAAGTTCGCGATGGACTTGTTGATAATTGAACTGAAGATTGAAAACCCCTCACCCTAACCCTCTCCCCTGGGTACCGGGGCGAGGGAACGATTGCGAATTTGTTCAATTACAAGTCGCTTATCGCGCGGTTCGGGTTCGCGCGGTTTCTAGGCGTACGAGCGCAGCATCCAATCGTTTGAGGCAGCGCTCGCGGCCCAAAATCTCCATCGTTTCGAACATCCCGAAACCGACGGCTTTGCCGGTAAGTGCCACTCGAAGCGCGTGAATGATTTCGTTGATCTTGATCTGAAACCGTTCGACGAACGAGTGCAGCAAGCCTTCCAAAGTGCTCGCGGAAAAATCTGGCGCGCCGCCGATTAGCTTTTTGAATTCGGATAGCAGATGACCCGCTTCGGCTGGTTGCACGATCCGTTTTTCGAAAGCCGACTCGTCGATCTCAAGTTGTTCGACGTCCACAAAAAAGTCACGGTAGTTCACGATGTTGCCAGCGACAACCAATCGCTGATCGGCGGCGCGAACAATTCGCTCGACGTAGTTTCGAGTCGCCTCGTCGGTCCGCAAAATAAGCCCGGACTTTTGTAAATAAGGCAGCACCGCGTCGACTTTGGCGGGCACCTCGAGCTGATTCATGTAGTGCGATTGAAAAGCGGCCAATTTTTGCGGGTCGAAACTTGCGGGGCTTTTGATAACTCGACCCAAGCTGAACGAACGAATCATTTCCTCCCGTGTGAAAAATTCCGTCTTGTCGTCCAAAGACCAGCCGAGCAGCAACAAATAATTATTGATCGCGTGCGGCAAATAGCCGACTTGCTCGTAGAACTCGACCAAGACTGGATTGAAAGAATCTGCCGAGTGCGTCGCGCCGATTCGCTCGACGATCTCGGTCCCTTCGTCATACAAGCGTTTGAAGTCCGGATTCTTCAAGTATTGCGCGATCTTCCGTTTGCTCAGTTTGTTTTGGCTACCGGGTTCAGCGACATACGGCAAGTGAGCGAAATGCGGCACGTCGGCACCGAGGGCGCGAAAGATGAAGACTTGGCGAGGCGTATTCGCAAGATGTTCGATCGAGCGAACGACATGCGTGATTCGATACTCAATGTCATCGACCACCGACGCCAAGTTATACAGACTCGTTCCATCCGCGCGCTGAATGACGTGATCCGCTTCGTTGATCCATTCGAACGACATCGGGCCACGAACGAGGTCGACGAACTCGCAATTCCCTTCGCGCGGCATTTTTAGACGCACGACGGCTCTGCGGCCTTGGCGTTCAAACTCGTCGGCTTGGGAGTCGGTCTCGGCCATCCAGCGACGGCTGTATTCGAAGACTCGCTTGTCTTTTTCGGCGGCTTGGCGTTCGGCTTGAAATTCTTCAGACGTTGCGAAGTCGCGATAAGCCGCACCGGAGTCGAGCAGCTTTCGTACTGCTGCGCGATAAAAGCCGTCGCGCTGCGACTGAAAATAAGGTGCATGAGGCCCACCGACGTCTGGCCCTTCGTCCCAGTCGATTCCCAGCCAACGAAAGCCATTGAGAATCGGTTGCAGCGCCTCGACTACGTTGCGCTGTTGATCGGTGTCGTCGATTCGCAAAATGAACTGTCCGCCAGCTTGGCGGGCCAAGAGCCAATTAAAAAGTGCGGTTCGCACACCACCAATGTGCAAATAGCCAGTCGGGCTGGGGGCGAATCGAGTTCGGACAGACATGCGAGAACCAGTTTGTGAGGCCAATTATGCTTCTATTTGCCAAGATACCGCATTCGCAGCAGTGGGCGAAGGGCGCGGCAACGATTCCAGTTCGGGGACGACCCGCAGTGTCGGCCGTGATCCACACAAGTTGCAGGATGAGCCTTAAGGCGGCACTCGCGAACCGCTGTTAATAACCTCGCTCGCAAGATTCTCTTTGCTGTTTGGGGAGACGGCGGGTACGCTAATGGTTAGATAATCTTGACCACCGCCCGAAGGGGATTCAACCGATGACAGAGTTGCTAGAGCAAGCGCTCACCGAAGTCAATAAGCTTCCTGCAGCCGAGCAAGACGCGATCGCGACGCTGATTCTTGACGAACTGGCCGACGAAGGGCGATGGCAAGAGAGCTTCGCCCGTTCCCAGGATCAGTTGGCGCGCCTTGCGACAAAGGTGCGTGACGACATCCGAGCTGGACGCTTCAAGGGTGGGGGATTCGACCAACTGTGAACTCGCAACTCACGCACGACTTTCTGCTTTGCTTTGCCAAGTTGCCGGAGATCGTTAAAGAGCAATCCCGCAGGTGCGACAAATTGTGGTCCCAAAACCCGGGCCATCTGAGCTTGCACTTTAAGCGGATTCATGGCCACGAAAATCTGTATTCGGTTCGCATAGGCCTGGGATATCGAGCGTTGGGACTTGTGGAAGGAGACACGATCTCCTGGTTTTGGATCGGGTCGCATGCAGAGTACGACACGCTGATTCGATGAATGCTCATCCGAACAACATTTTGTAAACGCGTTTCAGATTTCACGCGGCATCAATCATTTTCGGCGACACAGCCCGACTAGTTTGGACGGCCAAAGGCACCCTAAGTTATTGGATTTACAAGCTACTAGGAAATTATTCGTAGCCAAACGGCTCACGCCGCGTGGCGTTGGCGCTGTGACTTTTTGAGACGGCGGCGTTCGGCCTTAGACAATCGCGAGTTGCTTGAGCTTTCGGAGTCGCCCTCATCTTCCCAGGATTCGTCGTCCTCATCTTCTCGATTGGATTTCATCGCGTCCATTTTGGACTTGAGCGGACTCGATTTCTGATTGTCTCGCGCATTGGAAGTCGATGGAGGCGCGCTAGTAGAACCTTCCTCCGAATCGCTCCATTTTTCTTCGGATTCGTCGTCCACTGGCGAAGTCTGCCGGCTCGTAGCGGCGGCGGTTCGACGGCGGTCCCGTTGATTTCCCTTCCGACCGGATCGTTTGCGAGATCGATTCAGCCGTCGAGCCAATCGCCCTTGGACGTCCAAACTGACGTAACGCGAATACGCGATAACACTATTGAGCAGTGCAAAGCAGCCGAACAGGAACAAGTTGTCGGTAATATAGTGCGCGTCGGGAACCAAAGCTTGGGCAACAATCGGTACTTCCAATGCGGCGGCAAACGCAAACGTCAAAAATGTTACGACGAGCAAGCACGTTGCCGATCGACTGTGACGAATCTCTATCACCATGCGCACGAAAACGGCCGCAAGGAACGCGAGCTTCAACCCGACTATTCCGAACTCGCCCGGAACGAACACTGGCGATCGAATTGTCTTGGCCAAGAGTGTCGCACCAATTCGCTCCAGCGGCACAATGCACTGCAAGCTTGCGATTACGAAAATCGAACACAGCACCAACCAGACGCGATAGGTTCCGCGATAGTCGTCGCGGCGGTGACGTCGCATCGCAAAAATCTGAAGTCCGAATAAGCTTGCCAAGATAAACCCGACCGCCGAACACCAAGACGCAATACTGTTCGGTCCGGTCAAGCTGAATGCTTGGCGAGTAAAAGGATCAATCACGTCACCCGGTATCGACGCGATCCATTGTAACGCGTTGAGTATTCCGATTGTCGCCAGAGAGCCAGCCGCGATTAGCCCATACGTAAGCCAACGAATCGGGATTAGATCGCTGGTCTTGAGTTGCTGACTGCGGCGCGCGACGTAATTGTTGGAGCGGCGACGTTTTGATTGCGCGGCATCGCCACTGGCACCTGCAAGCGGCGCTGAAGCGTTCTGTACGGCTTCGTCATAAAGCACGCGTCGACGTCGATTGTCGCTTCGTTTCGATTCCATAGCCGCTGGTCGGATCGATGGGAAATTGCTTGGATGCGTGCGCATTTGGCGCGCAGATTACTAGCGTCGGCAAACTCGGAACGGCTTCTTCATGCTAGCAAGCATGGGTTTATTCGGCGGCTCGAATCTCGGCCAAATCCGAATGTTTCAGCCCAGCGATTTTCGCTGTGTCAGCTAGCGACGACCGGATTCGACAAGCAACCGAGTTTTGCAACTTCGACTTCGACGATGTCGCCCGGTCGCAAGAATATGGGCGGCGTGCGCGCAGCGCCGACCCCACCTGGCGTTCCCGTGAAGATCAAATCGCCGGCTCGCAAACAACAAAATTGTGACAGGTGAGCGATGAGGTAGTCGATCGCGAAAATAAAATTTCTCGTGTTCGAGTCTTGCATGATTTGTCCGTTGAGTCGCGAACGCACATCAAGTTCGACGGGCCACCCAATTTCGTCAGCCGTTACGATCACCGGTCCCATTGGCGCGAACGTGTCGAAAGTTTTGCCGAGTAGCCATTGCCCGCCTGGACGGCCCTTTTGCCAATCTCGCGCGGAGACATCGTTGCCGCAACAATAGCCAAAGATATGTTCTTGTGCGGCGGCGCGTGGAATGTTGCGACCCCCTTTGCCAATGACCACAACTAGCTCCGCCTCTAAGTCGACTTTTTCGCTGATCGCCGGAAGCTGAATCTGATCGCCCGGCGAAATTAACGCGGACGAAAATTTGCTGAACACGACCGGAATGTCGCCGACCGTCGCGCCGGTTTCAGCGGCGTGATCGGAATAATTCAAGCCGATGCAAAAGATTTTTTCCGGTCGCTTGACGGGATGCAAGAAACGGACCTCGGCCACGGGAATGGGTTTTGAAGCGCGAGGTTGCGAACCGGTGGTGAGCGCTTCCATGAACTTGCGCATGCACCTGATCGGCTGGGCTTCGGCATCGACGTACGGAACGATCGCGTTGCCATCGAGCCGGCCGATCATCGATTGTCCGTTGAAGTCAATGCGAGCGAATTTCATTGGAGTGCTGTTTCGTTTGGAACGCGATCGAGTTAAGTCCGGTTATGACGATTATAGCGCATCTTTTTGACAAGAAGCGTTTTGGCCGCGCGCGACGAAGCCGAGCGATGCTTCGCAGTTGACTAAGCTCCGGGACAACGTAACTTTGCCTAGAAAATAGGGCATTTGCCTTGAATCTCGCTTGGCCAGACTTTGCCTCGGCCAGTCGATTCAAGAATGGGGCTCGACGAATTCAAAAGATGGATTGGAAGCAGCATGTCATCCGCGAACGAAATTAGCCCGCCGTCAATCGGCCCAAAGGGCGAGGTTATTGGCGTGATTCCGAGTTCAGCGCCGGTTTCCGGCACGGAACGGAATGCCACTAAGCCCTTGATCAACACGGAACCGATCGACCGTTTGTTGTTGAAATACGTTTTGCAAAACATTCGTGAAGCGGTCTTGTTCATTGGGCAGGATCAGAAGATCTTGGCATGGAATCGCGCTGCGGAGAGTTTGATCGGCATCAACTATTGCGTCCAAGCGGATTTGGATTGGCTCTTCGCGCACATCCAGCTTTCGCCGCGAGCGGGTCGATCTGCGGCCTCCGGCGACATTTCGGTCCGCGATGCGATCATCGATCAAATTGAACTTTTGCAGTATGCGACGATGTCGATCGATGGTCGTCCCGCCACTCCTGTCGATGTTCAAGTCGTGCCGCTGCTCACGCCAAAAGGGAATTGCTTGGGCAGCCTCATCTTTTTGCACGACGCGAGCTACAAAGTCAACATGCAGCAGCAAGTTCAGCAGTTGATGGCAAAGTCGATTAGCGATCCGCTTACCGGAATTGCCAATCGCGCTGAGTTCGAACGGATTCTGGATACTTGCTGCCAACACTTCAAAGTCGCCAGCACGGAATTGAGTCTGATCGTATGCGACATCGACTTTTTCAAAAGGATCAACGACGTTTACGGTCACGCGATCGGCGATCAAGCTTTGGTTGCATTCGCGTCGTTCTTGCAACGGACGATTCGCAACGCCGATTTCGTAGCACGATACGGCGGCGAGGAGTTCGTAATCATTTGCAATAATAGTAACGGCGCCTCGACCGTCGAATGCGCCGAGAAAGTTCGCGTTCGATTGAGCAAGACCCCGCTGGGATGCTTGGGACAAAAATGTCTTTCGGCAAGTTTCGGGGTCGCACAATTCGGTCGACATGACACCGGCGCGACGCTTTTTGTTCGAGCCGATCAAGCGCTCTTGCGCGCCAAAGAAGCTGGCCGCAATCGCGTTGTGTTCGGCGAATTGCTGGAGAACGGCGAAACTAGATTCGTGAGCGGCGGCGACAGCACCAAAGAACAGTGGCAATCGAGCGGCGAAGCGCTGATTTGCCAAGAATTCACCACGAGCAGCCCAATCGAAGTCCTGGGCGCGAAAATCGAAGGCTTCGTTCAAGAACAGCAGGCCCAAATTAAACTTGTCGAGCCGATGCGACTCGTAATTCATACCAGCGAGGTTGCCGCAGGAATTTTTCGTCGTACAAACGATCGACGTGCCGGACTAAAAATCGATTTGCAGTTCAAGGAAATTGGTGCACCAATTGATGGTTCGGAACGTTTCGGACCGAAAACCTTGGTGCAAGTCTCGATCAGCGCGTTGCGACAACGGGACCGTCGTCAAGCCGATATTCAACAACAAGCGGAATTTGTACTCCGTGGACTTTGCGGTTACCTCATGCTGCAGCCCGCCAGCGCCGCCGAACCCGAACCGCCCCTTCCCGGTCGCCGATAATTCGGCGCAACTTAGTTTTGTCATTTCATTTCCGACACAGCAGTCTCGCTTCGCCGAGCCGTTCGCTCTAGCGTCGGACGAATTCTTAAAGCCGAATTCCATTCAACCTTTACGGCGTCCTCGGTCGCCAATTTTACAATCGAAACCGCAACTTGCGCCGTCGGTTCAGTATGTGTGAGGCTATACGCTCGCAAAATTCTGTTCAATGGTTTAAGCTGAACAACAACATTAGCGACCACTGACCGAATTCAATCGAGCGAGGATGAACATGGCCTACGAACTGCCCAAATTGCCTTATGACTACAAGGCATTGGAGCCGCACATCGATGCGCGCACCATGGAGATTCACCACACCAAACATCACGCGACTTATGTTGCAAAAGTCAACGAAGCGATCGCGGGGACCGAGTTTGAGAAGAGGTCCGTTGAGGAATTGATTTCGAATTTGAGCGCTGTGCCCGAAGGCAAACGACCCGCAGTCCGAAACCACGGCGGCGGTCACGCGAATCATTCGTTGTTCTGGACCATCATGAGCCCAAGCGGTGGCGGCAAACCCGACGGAAAACTTGCGTCCGCGATCGACGCTGCGTTCGGCAGCTTTGAAGAATTCAAAAAGAAATTCGGCGACGCAGCCGCAGGTCGGTTCGGCAGCGGTTGGGCTTGGCTCTCTGTCGACGGGGGCAAACTCGTCATCGAAAGCACCGCCAATCAAGACAGCCCAATCATGGAAGGGCGAAAACCAATCTTGGGACTCGACGTTTGGGAGCACGCCTATTATCTGCATTATCAAAATCGCCGCCCGGATTACGTCGCGGCGTTCTTCAACGTGATCGATTGGCAAGCCGTCGCCGCTCGTTTCGCCGCTGCGTGATTCGCGATTGTTTAACCGGCTCGCCTCGGGCCGCTGTTTCTTTTGTTTAACCGGCCCGTTTTGGGGCCGCTGTTGCACCGCCGTTCAAGTTTACCCCGCATGCCGCACACGCAGCGCCCGGAAGCCGGGCGGTTAAACGGAGAGTTGGTTTTGGTAGCCAGCGACGCTTATGCAAGCATTGACTGTTGGCATCGACTTGATTGCAAAAAGAATTCGGCCTGCTCGGCACTTTCGCGCGGGCCGTTTTTGTTGGGAAACGATGTTGACGCAAATGGACGCAGCTTTTACCATCTCGCCCCCAACCCAGATCGGCGAATAGCTGACGAAATTCGCTGATTTCCCTTGTTCGACTGACCGATGAAAAACATGATCCCGCGATTATTCACGTCGCCTCGCTCACGTTTCGCCACAGCAAAGGTAAACGAATGTCATCTGGGAATTGCAAATTAACGATCGTTTTGGGTTTGGTCGGCGTAATGTCTTTGGGAGTTGGATGCACGACCACGCGCCTAGGCTCGATGCCGAAAATGAATTTGGCTTGGTGGAAAAAAGACGATGCCGCGCCCGGCACACGACACGATGATCTTGCACCTCCGTCATCGACCCTAACTCCAACGGCAAGCTTGGCGACCACCAAGCCCGCAGCCACGAGTCCGTCGACGACAAGTCAACCAAGTCGCACGCCTTATAAAGTCGAAGATGACGCCGTTAGAGTTTCGGAGAGTCCGCCAGCCACGCGATCGTTCGAACTCAGCAAACAGTCCGCAGTTTCCACGCCACCGGCTACCGACGAAGGCGCTGTCCCCGTGCAGCGCAAGGCCTTTGGTTTACCGAACTCGATGCCTGTCGCGGGGACTTCGCCAACCGCACCGAATGGAATCAGGACGCTAACAACTCCGACTCGCCAATCGGTCGCGGCGGGTTCGCCAGACGATGCGGCGAAATTTGACGACTTGACTAATGTTCCACGTTCGACGCCCATCGCTACGGATTCACTTTCGATCGACACGCAATTGCCTACTCAAACGGCACAAACCGCCGCACCGATTCGTGTCGTGAATCCTTTCGCGGCCGACTCTAGCGCGGGGGCTCCGACTCCGCAACGAATTCCATTGCCAACCAATGTGGATAATGCCAATGCCTTGATCGCAACGGAGACTCCGACCGGCGGCTCGGTTTACACTCGAACACCCTACAATTCATTCTCGCCAAAAGCGTCCGCTTCTGTTGCTCAAGTCAACACGACGACTCCAGCCGCGACGAGTCCGCCGACCAACACGTCGCCGCTGTTGCCCATGATTCCGAAAACAGCAGACGAAGGTATCAAACCGCCACCGACTCTTAATCTTCCGACCAATCCAATCCAGACTCCGCCAGCGACTGGGAGTTCGATGCCCGACTCGTTGTTAAAAACTCAAGGAAGTTACGCACCGGGTAGCGTGCGCGGAGCACAATCGAACAACTTGATTTTGCCAAGCTCCAAACCTGCGACATCGCCCGCTGCTCCAGCACCAATGCCAATTTTGGTTGCGCCGTCCACATCGGCGACTCCGGCAATTGGTGGCGGCGGTAGCTTCAACTTCAGCAAGTAGTCGCGGCGGCATAGAATAACGATATGCCGCCCAATCAAATTGACATCCAAGCCATCGCAAAATGCTCTTGGATACGAACGCTCGTTTACGAACGCTCGGTTGGCTCCACGAATACTTGGGCTGCAGAAATCGTATCAGCGGCCAAATGCAAATTGCCGCTCCTCGTTTTGGCGGATGAACAAACCGCAGGCCGAGGGCGCGAATTGAACCAATGGTGGTCGAGCGAAGGGAGCATCATGCTCTCGTTGGCTGTCGATCGGTCAACTCTTACCATCGAGCCCCAATCGCTCTGCTCGTTGGGAGTTGGATGTGCGCTGCTATCGACCCTAGATTCGTTCGTCGAAAGTTCCGACCTTGCGCTCAAATGGCCCAATGACGTCATGCTGCGCGGCAAAAAGGTCGCTGGAATCTTGATCGAGACCGCCGGGACTGCGGCGAGCGCTTTGGTCATTGGCATTGGCGTCAACTTAAATACCGATTTTCAATCTGCCCCCAGCGAAATTCAATCCCGCGCGACGTCCGTGTCACGCATTTTAGGAAAGCAGATTCCCGCAACGAAATTCCTGGTCGACCTTCTCGCAAATTTGGCGAACCTTTTCTCCGGCAACCTTCAGTCCGGCGAAATCCTCAGCCAATACCGCCGCGCCAATTTTCTCTTTGGCCAACTCGTCCGCATTCGCCAAGGAAACCAGCATTTCACCGGAACATGCATGGACGTAGACAGCAGCGGAGCGATAATCGTGCTCACCGACGCCGGAGCCGTAGCATTGGTCAGCGGAACAGTAGAGATGTTTAGCGCCAGTACGACCGCCGACGACGGCCGGTGTAACTTGTGATTTCTAGCGATGCTGGCATCAGTTCGCGCATCTGATGAAAAAAGTTGATGCTCGCCCCGTCAAAGCTTTCGTGAACGAAAACTTCCGTAGGACTGGAGCGGCTTTGCCAAGCCAAAAACGTGGCAGGCAGGGCGGTTTTTTTTCGGCTAATTTGCCCTCGAATGGCCAATCCTCTGGCCAAAGTTAGCTGGCGGTGGCAAAATGTACTTCGGCGTCCTTTTCCCGCTCGGTTGTTTTGGGACGCCCGGTTAAACGCCGATCCGTCCATTTCCAATGCAATCGCAAGGAGACCAAGAATGCCATTATTCGAAGTGGAAACTGACGCACACATTATTATCACTTGGGCCGACAACGAAAAATTGGCGACGTGCGTTGCCAGCGAATCGTATCCGTCCGAGTCCATCGTCCGGCTGACAAAACGCCCGCGCGATAGCTGGGTCATCTCTAAAGGAGTCTTGGGTTTGAAGGAACGAACCGCCGACCCGTGCAACGTCGCCCGCGATTGTCTATCGAAGGCCTCCGGCGACAAAGTCCACGCGATCCGCTTGTACATGCACGAAACCGGAAATGATTTGGAACAATCCCGGCGTGTGATCGAATCCAACATGGTCATGGGTTGGTAGCCTTTGACGTCGACTAACAAATGGGGCGGTCCATTGGGACCCTTTCGCAGGATCCAAACGCCCCTCGCCCTAGCCCTCTCACGAGAAGCTGTGGAGAGGGTACGAACTTGATTTGCACTCAACGTCGCGACGAATCAATGTGCGGATCCGCCGCGGCGGACTCGCCACACCGTTTGGCATCGTTCCGCTCTCAATATTCAACTCTCAACTCGCGATGGCTACGGTTGTTTGACGCCTTCAAAGCTGATCGTGATCGAGACGTCGTCGCCGACCATTTCGGTAGCACCTGTCATTCCGTACTCGCTGCGCTTTAGCATGAACTGACTCAAAAAGCCTGCACGATAATCGTTAAATGGCGATTTCCCTTCTCCGACTTTGGTCACCGGGATCGTGATTTCCTTGGTCACGCCGTGCAAGGTCATGTTCCCTTTGAGGTCCATGCCTTTGTCCGTCTTGGTCACTGAGGTGCTGACGAACTCGATCGTAGGAAATTTTTCCACATCGAAAAAATCGGCTTTGCGCAAATGTTCATCGCGCTTGGCATCGTTCGTATCAACGGAAGCCGCATCAACGGTGATTTTGAATTGTGATTTGGTGGGATCGGCGGCGTCCAAAGTAAACTCGCCGCTGATCTTGTTAAAACGACCATACGTGTAGCTCAACTGGAGGTGGCCGACGCCGAAGATCATTGACGAATGGACATTGTCCACGGCAAATTTGCTTGGCTGGGCGATTGCCGCGCCGATGCATACGAACCAGCAGATCAGGGCAAGACTAATTTGGCGAAACTTCATTTCCGCAACTCCTCGCGAGAAAAAGTGATATCGAACGATGTGACGGTTGACCCATGACAGGACTTTCATATTTTATGCGGCCGCGCGAGTCCTTCGCAATGCTGGGAAGGTTCGAATTCGGCGCGGCACTTCGGAGATGCGTCGTTGGTTTTCGGCCCGATTTCGGATACATTTTCGTGTGGTGAAAGCTGTTCTAGTTTCTTGGGCGAAGGTCGCGACACGCCTTTCGGGTAATTCTGCATCGATGACGAATCAGGCTGCGAAAACGACAGAACACGATTTACTGAAAAAGCTGCAACAGACCGATCCGAGGGTTTTGTTGATTCCCGCACGCGTTTTGCAACGGGTGGTTCGTTTTGACCGTCGACTTTCCACGCTGGACTGGAGCGTGCCGCATGCGGATTGCTACTTCATCAGCCGCGAACGATTGATCGATTTCACAACGCGATACGAATACCAGCTTCAGCTTGATCGCGATTTGCCGGAAACGCTGATACTTCTGCCGCTGCCCGAGGAAGATGAACTAGCGGTATCGTCCGCAGGCAAATTGCTTCACGGCTATTGGCGGCTGCTGTTTCATTCGCGCGTGCATTTGGAATATCGAGAGTTGACCAATCAACATAAGCTCGATGCCGACCGATTGCTGGAGCGCCTTTGTGGTTTGGGACCGATTCCGTTCGCCGAGGCTCGCAATGTTCTTCACAGCGAGGAAATGCTGTTGCCGCCAACCGGCTATGCGTCGGCTTATACCGAATTCGCGGCGACGTTCTTGGAACTGTGGTATTTCGCGCGACAAGAATTGAGTGACTTTTTTCCTGCGACTCGCGACTACTCGCAAATCGCTCGGATGCTGACTGACGATTTTGATCATGAAGCCCTGTGCAAGGCGACTCGCCCTGAGGGAGTCCCAGACGCCGCTGACGCGTCGCTGGACGATCTTACCGCGCAACCGGAAGGCCTGCTTTCGGCGACTTCGGTTGCTGGGTCTTCGGAAACGTCCAATCCGAATTCGTATCGTCGTTGTGTCGCGCGTTCGATTCGCTTGGATGCAGTTGGGAATTACGCAAAGGCAGCCGTTTTGCGGCAGCGGGCCGTTCGCATCGCATCGGTCGCTGAACTTTCCGAAGCGGAAAAATCGGCGCGCGAGTCAATCGTCCGGTTCGCCGAACGCTTGGTGAAAGTATTAGAATTGCCAAACGAACAAGTCAGCGAGCTTGCCGATGCTTTACAGCCGCTAGTTGCCCACGCCGATCGCGGGTTCCGTAGCATCGAATCGAGGCTGCTATATGACCTGCAAAAGGTCTGCGCTGAACAAGACCGTGGAGTTTATGCAGTCGATCTGTTGCGCTGGGTCGCGACTATTGGAAAATCAGCGTTGCGTCGACCACTTCCGCTATTGCGGTCTGTCCTTGTGACTCGCCATCTGAAAAGTGCATTGTACAAGCTGCAATTCGCTCACCTCCGGGCCGATGATAGCCAGCGATTGTCGCGGATTCTCGGCGAAAGTGGCGCGCGGGCTCGGCACATGTTGCGCGAGCAAGTTCGTCCGCTTTTGCAAAATGTTTTTGAAAGCGAAGGCTGCCAGCCGCGCAATATCGTCGAAGTCACCGCGTTCAAAAAAGTCGTCGAGGAACTGCTTGATCGCGTCGTTGACCACGGCCATTTGAGCATGGGCCACCTGCGCGACTCAATTTCCCAAAGCAATCTCAAGCTGCCAGACCTGATCAAGATTCGCGAATTACTCACGGGCGACCAGCTTCTGCGAATCGATCGGCGTTTGGCGACCGCGCTGGACGGCGTGTATCATCGCGGCCCAATCTATTTGCGAATGTCGCATCGGATTAGCTCGGTTGCGTTTGGCACGCCGTTCGGTCGAGTTCTGACTCGC
This sequence comes from Planctomycetota bacterium, assembly GCA_031409895.1. Classification (GTDB taxonomy): domain Bacteria; phylum Planctomycetota; class Planctomycetia; order Pirellulales; family Pirellulaceae; genus JANMEB01. Next base: position 11,232 of record JANNYC010000121.1, on the reverse strand, counting down.
TACGTAGCATTACCGTTCGGCGGTGCCTACCTGATTCTAGAAACCTATCTCCATTTGGTTCATTTTTTGTTTCCGCATTCCTCGACGGCCGCCGCCGCCTCCGAAGTTCATCACGTTTCCAGCAATCAGGCGGTCGCACCGCAGACGATCTATCAAGAATCGCAAGGCGTGACGGCCATTTCGTTCGTACTGCTCGTAGGCATCTTTCTCATGCTGCTCATCGAGAACACGGCGTTTCGAGGTTGGTGTATTCGCGGACTGATGCGATTTGGCAAGTTGGTGACGTATATCGTTCGCGACGTGCCCGACCTGCTGTTTCGGCTACCGTGGGTACGCAGAATTTTCGAGAGCACGTCTTACCTGGCTTTTCTGAACTACGTTTTTAAGCCACTATTGATCTCTTCGGGAATCTTGCTTTTCGCGGTTCGAATTTTGCAATGGTTGCCGGACCGAAAAATATTGTCCCCAGAGCAGTTGGAAATAGTTCCAAGACTGTTTCCGTCAATTCCGTTCCAAGTTTGGTGGATCATTCTCTTTTTGGCGGCGAACTTATTCCTCAATTCGCCGATCGGGCGTTACACCGACGCGCTGGTGATGGACAACATGCGCCGCGGTTGGCGCGAGCTGCGCATGAAAGTTTTCGCGGCGGCTTTTCGTTTCGTCGTCGACTCCTTCCAGTGGATGCTCAAAACGATTGAACAAGTCATCTATACTGTCGACGAGCTGCTCCGCTTTCGTGCCGGCGAGAATTGGTTGACTCTCGTCGCCAAAGCGGTTTTGGGAGTGTTTTGGTCGGTGATTAGCTACGTCGTTCGAATTTACATCACTTTGCTGATCGAGCCGCAGATCAATCCGATCAAGCACTTTCCAGTGGTCACCGTCTCGCACAAAATGATCTTGCCGTTCAGCCTCGGATTGACCGATTTTTTGGCGACGCCGCTGGAGCGAATTGGGTTCGGTGGATTCTTGGCCAATTCAATTGCAGGCCCGACCGTGTTTCTCTTGCCCGGCGTGTTCGGTTTTCTGGCTTGGGAACTCAAGGAAAACTGGCGGCTATACGCGGCCAATCGGGGGCGCAGTTTGGGAAACATTCCGGTCGGCAGCCACGGCGAAACGATGGTTCGATTGCTTCGACCAGGCTTTCATTCAGGAACCATTCCCAAGCTTTTCGCGAAATTGCGGAGGGCTTGGTACAAGGCCGAAGGCACCGGCAGTCACAAGTCGATCCGCAAGATCCACGAACGGCTTCACCACGTCGAACATTCGGTCAAAATCTTTTTCGAGCGCGAGTGGATCGCATTGCTTCAAGAGTTGCCTCAGTGGCGGCAAGTTCCGCTTCACGTCAACGCGATTCGTTTGGCCACCAACGAAGTCGTCGTGGATATCGCGTGCGACGATCGCTCGAACAACCCTTTGCGGTTGGCGATCGCGGATCTAGGTGGATGGCTGGTCGCCCGCGTTACGTCCCTCGGGTGGGCTGAACAATTGCCGGCCAGCCAAAAAGAAACGATGTTCGCCGCATTTCAAGGGACTTTTCGTTACTGCGGAGTTGATTTGGTCTGGCACGATTTGATCAAAGGGCTGGGGCTTTCCGGCGAGCCCGCATGGTATGACTTCAATCGCGATGGTCCGCTGATTTGGACCAACAGGCGATTTGATTCAAGCGTTCAGTACAAGTTGCGCGACATGGGCGCGACGATGACGCTTTCGCCGCACCCAAAATTTGTTACCGAACCCCGGCAAGAAGACTTGTCGGAGATCGTGTTCTCTCATTCCCCGATCACTTGGGAATCGTGGGTTCAATCATGGGAAACATACGAAAAGACGAACCGAGTGAACGCTGAATCAGGGGACTGACACTCCCCTTGCGCCAAATTTCAGATTTCAAATTTTAAGATTTCAGATTTCACCGGCTTAAACACACACGTTGCAAGCGGAGGCATGTCGATCAAGATTGATTGCGGGCGGCCTTGGGCCACGATTCGTTCGGACCTTGCTCCGGCACCGTTGCCAATGTTGGATCCACCGTAATACACCGAGTCGCTATTGAAAATCTCTTGATAGTAAAATTCCGCCGGCACACCCACTCGGAAATTTGGACGAACGACGGGCGTGAAGTTACAACACACAACCAGAAAATCATCGCGCTCTGGTGCGAATCGCAAATACGTTAGCACGCTATCGTCGGCGTTTCGGCAATCGATCCACTCGAATCCTTCGCCGGAAAAATCCAAACCATGTAACGCCGGTTGTTCGCGATACAGGCGATTCAGATCGGTGACGAGCTTTTGCAAATTCCGGTGATCGGGATGTTCGAGAAGATGCCAATCCAACGACGTATCGCAATTCCACTCGCGCCATTGCCCGAACTCGCCCCCCATAAACAGCAGTTTTTTACCGGGGTGCGTCCACATGTAGCTGTAGAGCAATCGCAAATTCGCGACTCGCTGCCACAGATCACCCGGCATTTTGTCAAGCAGCGCCCCTTTGCCGTGTACGACTTCGTCATGTGACAGCGGCAGCATGAAATTTTCTGTGAACGCATAGATCAAACTGAACGTAAGTTCATCGTGATGGAACTTGCGATGAATCGGCTCCTCGTGAATGTAACGGAGCGTATCGTTCATCCAGCCCATATTCCATTTGATACTGAATCCCAATCCGCCGCTGTAAGTCGGTCGGGAAACGCCACCCCAAGCGGTCGATTCTTCTGCGATCGTCAAAATGCCGGGGAACCGCGCGTGTGCTTGCTCGTTGAAGCGTTTCAAAAACGCGATCGCTTCAAGATTCTCGCGGCCCCCGTGCCGATTCGGAATCCACTCACCTTCCTTGCGACTGTAGTCCAAATACAACATGGACGCGACCGCATCCACTCGCAAGCCATCGACGTGATATTTGTCAAACCAAAACAGCGCATTGGCAATCAGGAAATTGCTGACTTCGGTCCGACCGTAATTGAACACGAGCGTTTGCCAATCCGGATGCTCGCCTTGTCGCGGGTCTTCATGTTCGAAAAGCGCCGTGCCATCGAACCGCGCCAAACCGTGAGCGTCTTTTGGAAAGTGTGCCGGCACCCAATCGATAAGTACGCCAAGCCCGTTCTGATGACAATGATCGATCAAGTACATCAAACCGTCCGGCGAACCGTAGCGGCTAGTCGCGCTGAAATAGCCAACCGTCTGGTAACCCCAGCTTCCGGTGAACGGATGTTCGCTGACGGGCAAAAGCTGAATGTGCGTAAAACCCAACTCTTTGCAATAGTCGACGAGTTCAACCGCCAGTTCACGATACGAAAGCCAGCCGTTGCGATTTCCGGCACGGTGCCGCCAACTTCCCAAGTGGACTTCGTAGACGCTGATCGGCTGATTGAGCGGATCGATTGTCGTACGCGAACGCATCCAATCGTGGTCGCGCCATCGATATTGATTCAAATCGCAAACGATCGAAGCCGTGCGCGGAGGGACTTCCGCAAAAAATCCAAACGGATCGCTTTTGTCGATGGTCAAACCATCGTTTCCGACAACTCGGAATTTGTACAAACAGCCAGCGCCCAACTTGGGTACAAACAATTCCCAAATTCCGCTGTCGCCAACTCGACCCATCGTTTGTCCAGAGTCCGACCATTGATTGAAGTCCCCAATGACCGAAACGGATTGAGCATTCGGAGCCCAAACGGCAAAGTTCGTGCCACCGACATCGTCGACTTCTCGCAAGTGAGCGCCAAGCAAATTGTAAAGACCGAAGTGATTTCCTTCGCCGAACAGATGCAAGTCCAAGTCGGCGAAAGTCGATTGAGCCCTCGCAACTCGCGATTGGGAATCGGTGGATTTCTTCGGCAGCGACGGAGCTTTGCGCATAAGGTCTTTGCGGCGAGAATTGCTAATCGAAAGGTTTTCCGTGGCCATTGGCGGCTGGTTACTCACTATACATGGTCACGCGCAATTCGGTATTCCCCACGTCTTAAGTCGCTAAACTGAAACGATGGACGACGCGATTCGTGAAATCCGTTGCGCCCAACGACTTGCAAATCCGCGTGCCGCCCGGTTTCGTGGCCGCGATTTTGCGACCGTTGCCGGCGACGAGTTCGATTCGGGTCCAACGTTTTCCAAAAACGATTCTCCGACTTTCCATTGTCGGCAAGCAATTTGGTGAAATTGTCCGGCCCGATCGAACCTTCGCCATAAATCGTCGTTGGTAATCGGAACCATATCGCCGAATCGTTCCCACAACCAATTGTTTTGCCGCCATTCCTTCAGGCCAAAACTAATTCCGTGAATGACATAACTGCTGGGCGTAAGTATCGTCACGGCGGCCGGCTGATCCAATTCTTCCAGCCCACGAATCACGGTGAGTAACTGCAATCGCTCTTGCGAAATGCCGGGCTCCCAATCGGTTGCATCAAACCGGTCGTTGGACCCGGCGAGTTGAAGTACAAATCGCCATCGGCCAAGAACTTGATCACGGAACGACTCGAGTTCCGATTCCGCAAACAAAAAATATCGCGGAAAACCGCCGGGTTCTGTCGCCATTTTGCGCTGTCGTAAAGCAAATTGGGGACTGACCCCTTGGCTTTGGCGGTTTTCGAAAATGCAATCGATCATGGCTGGTCTTCCAATGGGTAAACCAAAACCAGTTTAAGCCTCCTGCGAAAACTACGGTCGTTCCATTCGACGCTGGTTTGTCAATCGAGCTATCGGCAAGAGTCCCGCAAGCAGATAAGTTTTCGCGACCGAATTTTCTTTGCTAAATTTACACCGCCAGAATAATCGGCATTGCCGATATTTAAGTCCAATGGCTCGACAAGAAATTCCTACTCGACAACGATGCCTTGAAACGACTTTTCGGCGGCGGGATATTGCGGCTTCATTTCCTCCAGCGTTGTCCGCAGCAGTTCGCTCACGATCAGATTGCGGTACCACTTTTTTTCCGACGGAATGATGTACCACGGCGCGTATTCGGTGTTGCAGCGAGTAATTGCCTCCTCATAGGCCGCGACGTATTGATCCCATTTTTTACGCTCTTCCAGATCGTTCAAATTAAACTTCCAATGTTCCTTGGGATCGTCGATCCGAGCTTGCAGCCGCTCACGCTGAGTCTCTTTGCTGATCAGCAAAAAGCATTTTATGACAACTGTTCCCGTTTCCACGAGTAACTTTTCCATCGCGTTAATCTGATCGTACCGCGTTCGCCAAACTTTTTCTGGCACCAGATCATGAACGCGCACAACTAAGACATCTTCGTAGTGCGAGCGGTTGAAGATCCCAATGTTTCCTTTGCGCGGAACAACATTATGGACACGCCACAGGAAATCGTGATCCAGCTCCTCCTCGCTGGGGCGTTTGAACGAGACGACTTGGCAGCCACGCGGATTCACGCCACGCATTACGGTCCGAATCGTTCCGTCTTTGCCAGCCGTGTCCATCCCTTGTAGCACCAGCAGAATCGAGCGTTTGTTCTCGGCGAACAAGATGTTGGCAAGCTCCGACATTCGCTTGGCGTTTTGCTCGATTCGTTTTTCGCCGGACTTCTTGTCGAATTTCGGATCTCGCTGCGTCAAGTCGATTTTGCTGATGACGCATTTACTACCGGGTTTGATCGTGATAGGTTCGGGCATTGGTGAGCTTGCTAATCATGGAGACGGGTTGAAACAAGTGCAGTACGATTGTGAACTGAATACTACCGATTTTCAATATCGTCAGTGAAGTACGGCAACGGAACAAGATTTGGACGGTTGTGGGAACGGGCCTCAAGATGCTGAAACGTTGTCATCGAGCCCAAGCTCGCGAAGTGCGGATTTTGTTTCACTCGTTTTGCCATCGGCCTGTTCGTGATCAACTTTGGCTTCAAAGGAAACTTCGAGGCGAAGGTCCTGCGTCGTCGCAAACTTGCTGAGGACCTTAGTATAAAAGTTCATCCATTTCTGGGTCGGCACGGTGCCGTGCCAGCGGATGATCTGTACACCGGGTCGCGTCGCAGAAGGTGGTGTCTCGTCCTTGGTCGTGATGCGTACTTCGGCGTTCGCCTCGATGCTGCCGGCCGATGCCATGACTGTAAATGCGCCACCATGTTCGCCGGCCGTGAGTAGGCCGTTGGCTTCCATCTTGCCGCCGGTCGCAGACCATTGAATCTGACCAATTGCAATCGGTTGTCCGTATTGGTCAATGGCCGAACACGAGAACGACGCCTGATCGCCGATTTTTAGCACAACATGTTCCGGACGCACGAGAAGCTGAACAACGCGCGGTGGTTCGCGGAGTTTCTGAGCCTCGTCCGCCTTGACGATGTACACGTCATCGGAAATTTCTATGTCGACGTCAATCAGGCTTTCCTTAATGCGTTCGAGTTTCAGTCGTCCCGAAGTATCCTTGATGGCGTAACCAATTGATCCCTCTCTAACACCGTCGGCGATGGTCCGCTTGATCTGATCGGGATAAAGCAAACGCGGCAGGAGAGGCGACGAGTAGAACGCGTCTCGGACAGCTTTCGTTGACCACTCCTTCATCGACGCGGGCCAGTAGTTTGGTAGTTTTCGCGCGGGCACTGATTCGACAATCTCATCGAGACCGCCGCTTGAACCGAGTCGTTGTAGGTAGGTTTCAACCAGGCTTCCGGCAACGCTTGATGTGATGTTGCCTAGGTCGACGTGCCGCAACTTGTTATCCTTGCCAAGCAGATATAAGTTCCTGTATGCCCTGAAGATCGCCTCGTCGAGGTCGCGTTGGGCGTTCTTCAAGTTCCGTGCCAAGAGCTTGATCTGCCCCTCGTCGATTCGCTTTTTTGTCTCCTCGTCATCGTCGATATCTTCCCATGCGAGCACTTCGCGGGCCTTATCACGAATATTCTCACTCGGATCAGCGGCGGCGAAGATGAGCGCCGATTTGAACGTCCGGCCCTTTGCTCCGCAATCTCGAACAATGGTCTCCATTATTTCTCGCGTCGCCCGCTCCTCGGCCGGATGTTCAAGTCCCATTGCCACAAGCGTTAGCCGAGGCACCTCCTTTACGTCGTTGCTGCGTTTGGGAAAAAATTCTCGTTCGACGAATTTGCACGCCTCCGTCGAGTTTTTTCTAAAAATCTCTTCAGTCCGTTTTCGAATTCGATCCTCGGTGGCCTTCTCCTGCACGGCACCGCGCCGAGTGACGAGCACCTGATTCAGATTGGGCGAAAGGCCAAAGCGATAGCGGTTTCGTTCCCATTGAAGGTAGAAGCACATGCCTGCCAACCCTTCTAGCACGGTATCCACGTCAGACGTGTGAACATCCGGGCCGCAAACGTCGGTCTTGATCTCCGGCACCGATGCCTCTGCATGCGACTGACTCTGCCCACCGTTCGATTCGAAAAAGATCGTCGTGGCGACCTTCCGATGGAGCTGCGCCTTGCGAATGGCCTCCGAGGCTTCCTTGTCGAGCCGAAGGCTGTGCGATTCGCTGGTTTTGCCGGTGATATCCGCCGTCACCGGGATTTCCAGTTCCGACGAGCCAAGCTGCTCGAACAATGCAGCCCGAAACATTGGGTTGTCCAGCGGTGCCAGGCCCAAAGTAATCAACGGTTCTTGGGTGTTCTTCCGATGTTCATCTTGGTAATTATGTGAGACCCACAAGGCCAGCAAACGCAACACGCCACGCGTCCGTTGGAAACGCGGAAGGCTTTGCCATTTTCGCTCGAATACGGAGATCACCGACGGGTGGAATGGATAACACGACCTGAATTGTTCGTGGATTGCGTCTCGATCGACGCCCGCCAGTTCCTGGGCGTGCTCGGCGGCCCAATCTGCGTATGCCGAAACGGTTGCATTGGCATCGTTCGTGAGACCATCCCATTCAAACAGCCGACGACGAATGATCTCTTGCATTTCGCGGTCGGCGGACATCAACACAGCTTTGCCAAGACGGTCGCATAGTTTCTTGATTGAGTCGTGATCACGCTGGTCGTCGGGATTCATCTCCAGGTCAGATCGCGGGATCGACACGCAAAGAACCAGATTGTTTCGGGCTCGTGCCTCCTCGCATAAATTCTGTAGAAAGTTGAAGAACTGGTCGCGCAGCCCGAGTTTTCGACCGCTGCTAAGGTAATTAAGCAGCTCGTCCATCAAAATTAGCGTCGGTCCTGCAGGGAGCATTTCACGCAACACGTCCCCCGCGGGCGCAATTGCTTGCGCGTCGTGCTGAGCCACCTTTGCAAATCCTTCGGCTCCGCCGAGTTGCCAAGCGATCTCGCCCCAAGGCGTCTTTCGCGTTGGTTCGCCATCTCCCTTGCGGCCGGCAATCGCATCGAACTCCGTACCTACGAACACGGCGATATCGGCCTTGGGTACGGAAGTTACCTGTGCCTTGGAAAGAATGGAGTTCACGCCATTCCAGGTTTTGGCCGCCTCACCGTGCCGGGCTAGATGAAACAGCGTGGTTAGAGAGTGCGTCTTGCCACCGCCGAACTGCGTCGACATATTAAACACGGCCGAGGTTTCGACTTGGATACCCGACAATCGCCGCACAACCTGCGAAGCAAGATCGAGCAAGCTAACTGTAAGAAACGTTCGCTCGAAGAATCGAGCGGGGTCCGAATAGTCCTTCGAAACCGTGTCACGACCTGTGCGGATGTGGTCAAGGTGCACCGCGAATTCGGAGGCGTCGAGCGGTCGGTTTTCCCGCAAGTCCTCACGTGGAGTGACGACCTGATACCACGGTTTTAGTTTGGCCATACTGAAAAATCACTTGAAAAGTGGAATGCTCGACGGTAGGCCAACTCGCATGAAGAAGCGGGCAAACGCTTGGGAGAAATGTTCCAAATACGGAGACTGTAGCCGCCAACGATCGCCCAAACTTTCCGAGTGAGCAGACAAGTATTCGATTGGACGACTATAGATTTGCCGAAAGTCTACGATTAGCGCCTCCAAATTATTCCCTGGGTTTGTGGGTGAGGCCAGCATATGTAATCCTTCATGACGACCTTTCCGCACTCCTTCTCGTTTATCCTTATTAGCAAACGTTGGATTGATTCGCGTGAACTCATCAAGCGAATAAATTGGGCAGATAGCCCCGAATTGGGTCTTGTCATCTTCCAAATCACAACTTTGAGTGATGACAATCACATTCGCCTTCCAAACGTCAACTTCGGCCGTATCGCCAATGCGAATGTTGGGACCAAAGACCGGAAGCGAACATTCTTGAATAAAATCGCCTTGAGCGAGCAACCGTCCCCTAGTCGTGATCCAAAAACCTTCTGCCAAACTCGTCGCCGCGCTGCGTCTCGGAGCGACAACTGCGGGTTGCGCACGCTTTCTGATCCAAGGCTTCAACCATTGCCACATTCGGTACCTCAGTCGAGTCGATAGGGACGGGGTTGAAGGCGTCCCGCGTCACGGAAAATGACGCGAACCTTTCCTGCGAATGTTAGCGGAACCGAATCGTAGGTGAACGGGTCCTCGCGCCGCGCAATTTCCAACGCAATGCTTGGACGCGCGGACCAATGAACTTCAGCCTCTAACGCTGCGGCACAAATGTGCCGGCCGTCGACGCCTTGAGGCATTCGCAGCGTTTCTGCATCGTCAAAAATCCGCGATGCGATTGTTCGAGGTAGTTGGACAGCGATTGTCGTCATTAGCGAATTAGCTCCCGAGCTTGATCAGTGATGCATGCCTCAAAAATATCGTTCTTGCGAACGTGCAATCGTTCGAAAAACTCCCACATTTCGTTTTCGGTGTTCGGTACATCAACCTCGCGGAAAAGGTCAATATCAAGCACTACCGAGGTAATACCCTCAGTGAGGGGCGGAATAATGGTTTGATTGATGATCAATTGCGCTTGCAGGTCCTCTTGTGGAATTAACACGCGAAGGAAAAATCCAATCATCGGCTGGGGCAAATCGGGCGATACCTCCGGACAGGTCCGAAAATAGTCCTTTAATTCTATCCTGGTACCTGGCAAATCAAAGCGGTTGACGTACCTCACAGCCAAATGTTTGATTTCAATGGGATTAGCTCGATCCCGGAAAAGCGTCCACAGGCGCCGGGCTTCATCCCGAAAAGAGTCCCAAGTTTCATACGGTGCAAGGCGGCTAAATGTAAACCCATCCATGCGCGTCTGGACGATCTGCCTTTGATCGCCGCTCGTGAATACGAAGCCAGTTTCTTTGGTTGTCGCGGAAGCACCGATGCGCACCCCAACTTCAAAATGACCGTGGGCAATGGCAACGCGTTTAACGTCTGGGTAAGACTGTTCTTCTCCACGTCGAACCTGTTCAATGTCCGACAGCGTCAATCCCTCACGCGGGAAAACTCGCAGGTCAATTATCGCTTCAGTAATCGGTGCCTTTGAATAGTGGAGCCGTTCCATGTTGCGTTCTAGGCCAAGTGTCATCGACGGATCACAATTCAAAACGCTTAATTTGGCGACACCGACTTATCATAGTCCAAGTCCCTTCTTTCGCGACAGTACACCTTCGATCCAGCGGCGTTCGTCGGTGCCGGGGGGATATAGTTTATTGAGGTTGTCGGCGAGCTTCCAGAAGCGGGGATCTGCGCCGACGCCGTCATCTACGAGAAAGCGTTTGAGTAGTTCGCCGCGATTCGCAGCAAAGAGAATCATTGCTTGATGAACTCGGTCGAGCGACGTGGTGCCCGGAGGCGGACCCTTTAGTCCAGTCCACCCAGCATCGGCTGCTTCGGCGTCGTCAAGTTCCGCGAAGAGTGTTTTCTGTTTGGGCCTTCGTTTACGGTCTGCGGTTGACGAGTTAGTTTGGGATCCTTTTCCGAACAAATATTGGGTCCGCTCGACTACCGGAAGCAGCCGAGCTTTGTCCCCTTTGATTTCGACAAGTGATTCGGACTGATCGAGATGCACGCCAAGCCCTTGTGCAATCTTTCGCGCCGCGTCGTATTCCAAAGAAAAGCCTTTTAACGCAGAGGAACGCAGAGAAGAATCGTCATCCCCGTCTTGCTCCTCTTCCTCTGCGCTCTCTGCGTCCTCTGCGTTTCCATTCTTCTTCCCATTTCTGGCCCCCCCCAGCGTCCAGAGCCACATGGCCGTCAACCGCGCATCCGGTTCCAACCCGGCGGCATCGGCGTCTTTGAAGATCACGGAAAGGGCTTCGGTGGAGACGGCGGCCCAGACGAATTCGAGGTACTCGCGGAGCGTGGCGGTTTCGCCGTTGGCTTTTTCGACGCGGCGGTAGCGGCTGAAGATCTCCAGCGCCGGCCCGAGACAGGCGAAGATCGCATCCGCCCCGACGACCCCT
>JANNYC010000120.1:0-8600 GCA_031409895.1 Planctomycetota bacterium | reverse complement strand
CGGCGGCTTCGTCGAGGCCCTTGTCGAGTTTGGCGAGATGATCCGTTCGGTCGTAGGCGAACTCGCGCCCGGCGTCATCGTGGTGAACGTAGAGACAAAAACGTGTGCCGCTGCCCGCGCCGGTGTATTGGAGCATTTGCAAATCGCCATCGGAGTTGCCGAATGCTGCGATCGGCCGGCGGCCGATGTGCTGGTTGATGCCGACGGGCTTGCCCCCCTTGTCGTCGTTGAAGTTCAACTCCGGAAGACGCACGATCACCGGCTGGCCGTCGCGCAGTTCGAACTTTGTCTTCACGCTGCTGCCGATCACCTGTTCCGGCGGGATGCCGTAGGCCGCTTCCGCCCATGGGCGCATGAACTCGATGCCGCCGCCCGAGACGATGAAGTTCTTAAAGCCGTTGGCACGCAGGTAGGCGAGCAGTTCGAGCATCGGCTGATAAGTCATGTCGGTAAAACGTTTGCCGGTCGTCGGATGCTTTGCGGTGGCGATCCAGTCCTTCACGATGCTCTCGAACTCCACCGTGGTCATGCCCGTGTGCGTGGCCATCATGAGTTCCATAATCGCGTGTTCGCCACCGGCGGCGGCGGTTTTCAGATCACCCCTGAGCAGCGAGGCGAACGGTTCCTTGTCCTTCCACTCCGGATGCTGCGGCGCGAGGGCCTTCACGCGGTCGAGGGCGAAGAAGAGTTGCACGGGCATCGGCTTCTCGCACCAGAGCGTGCCGTCATTGTCAAAGGTCGCGATGCGCTCGGCGACGGGCACGAAATCCGGCGATCCTTCTTTCGTCACCTTCTCAACAAAGGCGACGAGGGATTTCTTCGCCGGGCCGTCGTTCCATGAGGGCAACGGGTCGTCTGCGCGGGTAATGGTTGTGGTGAAGAACATCGCGTAAACGAGTGCGGCGGCGAGTTTTGTTTTTGTTTTCATTGTTTATTTTTTTGAAGTGCGTCGCCGGGGTTTGACGGTTTGCGGCTCCACCTCGCGGGCCCATTCTAGGAGTTTTTGGCGGAGCAATTCTTTCGATGGCAGGTAGAGCTGATATTCCTTGGCGTGGATGTTGGCGTCCTTCGGGAGCGTGAGCTTCACGATAGCGTCTTTTTTCTCTTTGCACAGCAGCAGGCCGATAGTGGAATTCTCTTCCGGGAGCTTCACCTCGCGGTCATAGTAGTTCACATACATCTGCATTTGCCCGAGGTCCTGATGCGTAAGCTTCTCCAGCTTGAGATCAATGACGACATAGCAGCGCAACAGCCGATTGTAGAAAACGAGATCGAGAAAATAGTGGTCGCCATCGAACGTGAAACGCTTCTGCCGGGCCTCGAAGAGGAAGCCCTTGCCGAGTTCGAGGAGGAATTTTTCAAGGTGAGAGATCAGCGCGGTTTCGAGATCGGACTCGGAGTAGCGGGCCTTTTCCTCGAGACCTAGAAATTCGAGCACCAGCGGTTCTTTGAAAAGGTCTTCGGGCTTCGTGATGAGTTGCCCTTCGCTGGCGAGGCGTTTGATTCCAGCCTTGTCGCGGCTCAGGGCGAGGCGCTCGTAGAGAGAGGAGGCTTTTTGGCGTTTCAGTTCACGGACGTTCCAGCCTGCGTTGGCCGACTCGATCTCGTAAAAGCTGCGTTCGTCTGGATCTTTGATACCGAGCAGCTCGACGTAATGGGTCCAGCTCAGGAGAAAGGGGTGTGAGCCGGATTTTTCAGTCATTGTCTGAATAATTGCCGATTGGTCAGTCAGTGACTGACCTGTTGGTGTCGGCAGTCTCAATTGGTCAGTCACCGACTGACCAATTCGAAACTGATTCTCCATGAAGAACTGGCGCATCAATTTCAAATTGGTGACCGAAAATCCCCGCCCAAACTCCTCCGTCAGCCGCCCGGAAAGCTCCTTCAACAGCTCCGCGCCATACGCGGCCCGCTTCGCCCCCTTCTGCTCATGCTCCACGATGCGACGGCCAATCTCGAAATTAGTCATCACCTGAAACGTATCCACCACCGAAGCCACGCCCCGGCGGGCGGACTGGATGAGGTCCCGAACTTCCGTAATAATCGCAGCAAAATCACCAGGCTTCGTCTTCGCGACGGAGGTTCGTTGGGGGGAAGTGGTTTTCTTTTTCATTCGTTCAACGGCGGTAGAATTCCAAGGCTCATCCCTCGGCATTTCGCCTTCGTTCTTACACCCGGCGGACTTGCGCAATTGTAGCACAGCCGGTGGTACTGATTGAATACCTGCGCGCACCCGAGCGCGCTGGCAAAGGTGGAGACCTCATTGTCATAATTTTGTTGGTCTTGTTTGTGTTTTACAAGGAAGCAAGAAGCGCGAAGGAAGAGATGTTTTGCGATCTTTGCGTCCTTCTGTTAACAGCGTGATTGGCTAGACTGACAGAGCCGCTTTGAGCATTGGGCGCTAGCCTGATCTTCACCGACATTTCCATCCCTATTTGAAGCAATTGTTTGTGATTTCGTGCTCGTGCTCAGTCGAATGACGGTGCTCGTGCTCGATTGCGAAAAACGATTCGGGCAATGATGAGGGCGCTAACTCAATGGCGTTCATTTTGTGGTCGATGTATCGAAATCAACATCGAATATCGAACAAGGAATCACGAATTTCGAATGAAATCAAAAGACACTTCGTTATTCGGCATTCCTTGTTCGGCGTTCAATATTCAAAAGAGGCCAAGGCTGAACATCATTTGGCGTAAGCTAGCCGGGCCACGCCGAAAAAGTCGGGTAGCGCCTCAGGCTCAAAAAAAAGGCCGCACCCGAATTGAACAGGTGCGGCCCGGTGGATGAAGCGGTGCGGCGGTTACTTCCCGCCCTTGCCCATCTCTTCAATCTGCTTCTGCATCTTCGAAAGGTTGAACGAACCCGCCGTCTGGCTGGCGGGGTAGTCCTTGAAGGTCATGAGAAACTTGCCGACCACGTCGGTGATTGGCACGATGACGTAAACACGATCGATCCACCAATCGTTGTACGTGTTCGAATTATGCTGCGCTTTCTCGAACGGATCGCGGCGCAGATTGAAGAGCAACGGTGCACGCAATTCGACGAACGGCTCGCGCCAGAGGGCCATCGTCTCAGCCCGATTTTCCATGAAGGCGACTTTCCAGTCACCAACGCGAGCGGCAACAATTTCGCCAACGTCGTTCACATAGATGAACTCCTTGCGGGGCGACTCCTTTGCCTTGCCGCTCATATAATCGAGCATGTTGTAGCCATCGAGGTGGTTCTTGTAAGTGCGTCCGTTAAGTTCCACACCTTTGAGGAGCCGCTCCTTGATATCCGGTGCATCGGCGGCGGCGGCAAAGGTGGTCAGCCAGTCTTCGTGGGCGACTATGCCGTTCAGCGTGGTGCCCGCCATGAAATGGCCGGGCCATCGCGCGAAGCAGGAGACGCGGTAGGCGCCTTCCCAGTTGGTGTTCTTTTCACTGCGGAACTGCGTGGTACCGGCATCGGGCCAGGAGTTGTAGTGCGGGCCGTTGTCCGTGCTGTACTGCACGATGGTATTGTCGGCGATGCCAAGCTCGTCGAGCAGCTTGAGCAACTCGCCGACGTGCATGTCGTGCTCGACCATGCCGTCGCTGTATTCGTCCTGTCCGGAAATGCCGCGATGTTCAGCTTTCACATGGGTGCGAAAGTGCATCCGTGTGCCATTCCACCAGCAGAAGAAGGGCTGGCCAGCTTTGTTCTGGCGCGTGATGAAATCCTTCGCAGCCGCGACGGTCTCATCGTCAATGGTTTCCATGCGCTTCTTGGATAGTGGTCCGGTGTTCTCGATGGACTGGCCACCCTTGCCGTCGGCCTTGCACTTCATCACTCCGCGCGGACCGTATTTCTTGCGGAACTCAGGATCTTTCGGATAGTCGAGGTTCTCCGGTTCCTCCTCTGCGTTGAGGTGGTAGAGGTTGCCAAGGAATTCATCGAAGCCATGCACCGTGGGCAAATGCTCGTCACGGTCGCCTTGGTGGTTCTTGCCGAACTGACCCGTGGCGTAACCCTGGCTCTTGAGCACTGTGGCCATCGTCACGTCGGTTTTCTGCCAGCCTTCCTTCGCGCCGGGCAAGCCGACCTTCAACATGCCGTTGCGCAGGGGAACGGAGCCGCCAATGAAGGCCGCGCGCCCAGCCGTGCAGCTTTGCTGCGCGTAATAGTCGGTGAAGGCCACGCCTTCCCTGGCGATACGGTCAATGTTCGGCGTCTGGTAGCCCATCATGCCCCGACTGTTGTGGCTGATGTTCTGGTTGCCAATATCGTCTCCCCAGATTACGAGGATGTTTGGCTGCTTGGCAGATTTCGCAACGGACTGCGCGTGCGCAGGGGGTGCTGCGACACTCGCTGCAAGTAACGCAAGGGCAAATGAAGGGAAAAGTGTTCTGACGATCATTGTGGTTTCCACTTATTTTTAATATGGGAACGGAAAATCCGCCGCGTTACCTTTCAGCAACGGGGCGGATCGCATGAATTACAAATCAACGGACTACTTGTCTCCCGCGCCTTTCTGGAGCGACTCCATCACGGCGTCGAGTGAGAAGCTGCCCGGTTTCTGGCTCGGCGGGAACTCTTTGAATGTGGAAAGAAACTTCCCGATGTACTGCTGTGCCGGAACCAGAAGGAAGAGGCGGTCAGCTCGCCACTTCCAGTTGTCCCAGCTATGCGTGCCTTCCTCGAAGGGGTCAGAACGGAGATTGAAAATGCGGGGGACTCGCAAGGTCACGAAGGGTTCCTCCCAGACATCGAAGCCGTGGGCGCGCTGCTCGGCGAAGACTATCTTCCACTGGTCGTAGCGCAGGCAGACGAGCGAGCCGTCATCGTTGAAGTAGAAGAACTCGTGGCGCGGGCTGGGAGACTTGCCGGCCAGGGTATCGGTGACGTTGTAACCGTCAAGGTGAACCTTGAATGTCTTGTTGCCAACTTTCATTCCCTTGAGAAGTTGCTCTTTGACATCTGGTACACCGGCAGCAGCGAGCAGCGTGGGGAGCATGTCCTCATGGGCGAAAATGTCGTTGTGTACCGTGCCGGGCTTAATCACGCCGGGCCAGCGGATGGCGCACGGGACACGGTAGCCGCCCTCCCAGTTGGTGTTCTTCTCGCCGCGGTAGGGTGACACACCGCCGTCGGGCCAACTGGCCTTTTCCGCGCCGTTGTCGGTGGAGTACATCACGATGGTGTTCTCTTCGAGACCCAGTTCATTGAGCTTGTCGAGAAGCTGACCGACCATGCCGTCATGCTCCACCATGCCGTCGGGGTAAACGCCCAAGCCGGTTTTGCCTTGGGACTCCGCTTTGAGGTGGGTGTGGATGTGCATTCGGGTGGAGTTCCACCAAAGGAAGAACGGCTTATCGGACTTCGCAGCCTTGTCAAGATAGTCGAGCGTGGCTGTCGTGATTTCCTCGTCAATGGTCTCCATGCGCTTCTTGCTCAATGGCCCGGTGCTTTCGATCTTCTGGGTCCCGTCGGGCATAGCCCAAGTATGGATCACACCGCGCGTCTGATACTTTTTGATCAACGCGGGGTCTTTGAAGTAGTCCTCGTTCTCAAACTCCTCCTCAGCATTGAGGTGGTAGAGTGAACCGAAAAATTCGTCGAACCCGTGCGCGGTTGGAAGGGTCGAGTCGGCATCGCCGAGGTGGTTCTTGCCGAACTGAGCGGTCATGTATCCTTGCCCCTTGAGAAGCTCAGCGATGGTGACATCGCGCGCCTTTAAACCTTCGGGTGCGCCTGGAAGACCCACTTTGAGCATCCCGGTACGGAATCCGACCTGGCCGGTAATAAAGCAGGCTCGCCCAGCGGTGCAGGATTGCTGCCCGTACCAGTCAGTGAAGAGTGCACCTTCCTTCGCGATGCGGTCTATGTTGGGGGTCTTATATCCCATGCCGCCCTGATTGTAAGCACTGATGTTCCAAAGACCGATGTCGTCACCCCAGATGATCAGGATGTTGGGCTTCTTGGCCGATTTCGGATTTGTGCCGGGTACAAACGAAACGAGTTGTTGCGTCGGCGCCGATTGGGCCAATTGAATTTCTCTATTCAACCCGTCTGCGCAACAGGGCGCTGGTGTAGCTGAATCCACGCGAGAATCATTCGCCGGTTGAATACCCGCAGAAGCCGCAATGGCGACTCTGCCGGATGTCAGATTGGCGGTTGCCGCTACATATCCAATCAGCGCACCCAGCGCGATCAGGAAAAGAAATTGAATTTGCTTTGCACGCATTGGGTCGATTCCTCAAACTAATAAACTCTGTGAAAACGCAGTGCGCCGAATGGAGCCGAAACTGCATCGAGGGACTATCTTACCGCCAGCTATTTAATAATCAACTCTCAGCGGAATTCGACGTGTTTACAAGCGGTTGTGAGTTTACTTTTTACACAACTTCAGATTCAAAACGCGGATCGGCCGGAGAAATTCGCGTTGGTCACAAGGACTCACGTTTCACGAGTCAGAACGCACCAAGGGACCGTAGCAGTGTGGCACCTGTCGTGGCCGACGTCGTGGCCGACGCTGCCAGCGTCGGCATTTTCCATTAGTGGCAATGACTGACGGACGCTGGCAGTGGATCCGATTGAGCTTGGGCAGCGGTATTGTCGGCGAGCGCAAATGCCAAGATCAACAAAACGCGTCGGAGCGTGTTCATGCATTTGTTTTGATTGCTGTTCACGGTTTTGCCCTCTCGATTGATTTCGCGGTTTCGATAATTTGCGGCGGCTTGCTCAAGAGAAGTACAGAACACCAAACCGCCATCGCCAAGTGAAGAATAATCGCCGGCCACAAACCGACGCCCTGCAGTCCAATCCCGGAGCGGGCATACACCAGGATGGAGACCACAGCCATGTTATAAAACCGCATCGCGGCGACCAATCCTTTCACGGCGTGGCTGTGCGCATCGCCGCGGGCAATCCAGCAGGCGATCCCCAGGGCTACCAATCCGGCTCCGCCGACGCGGGCCACCATCTCGGCGGCGGGAGCCCCAAGCGGTACGCCGACGAGGAACCACACCATGGCGGACGGCAAAACCAACAACGCCAACCCCGCACCCAGTTCAATAGCTGCCGTCACGATCAGTAGCAATTTCATCGTCGAGTCGTTCGAAAAAGGCCACCCACGCGGTTGGCGCGGGCGCGGATCAAAAATGCAATGAACAAGAGGTAGCAGAGGAAGCGGAGGTCTGTGATCTTCTTTTCCGCCTCTGCTCTCTCTGCCCGCTCCTGTTCAATTCTTGGTATTTATTGTTTCGGATGTACGGGAAATTTGAACAAGAGGTAGCAGAGGAAGCGGAGTTGCGTGATCCTCTTTTCCGTCTCTGCTCTCTCTGCTACCTCCTGTTCAATTCTTGGTATTGACTTCCGTTGGTGCCGAGAACATCGCTATTAGGTCAATAGATTTGAACAAATTCTAATTCCCAAAATGCGTCAACACGTTGCGCAAGGGTCCGCTGGAGATATGAATTATGCCTTCGAAGGGATGGTCTAGCTCCAAAATTAGAAAGATCGCACCGGCGACCGACAGTGACGACACCATTAAGGCAATTACGGCGGTGCTGTTGGCCGGCGCGAACAAGCCAAAGCTGAAAAAGAGTATCGCAAGCCAACAGATCAAAACTACTAGCATAGGCATCGAGATTGATGTCTCTGATTGCTCAAACAGGAGCCAGCGCATTTGTCCGAGATCGCTGGCGATCTGCGCGGCCTCACTCTTGGCGGTGCGCTGTGCGTCGTTCTGGGGCGAAAGTTTCTGAATGGAAACGGGCAGCAACTCGTTCCAACTCGCGGACGGATCGGGCACTGAGCCGCTCTTGGTCTCGTCTGGCCACATGCGAACGATGGCTGTCTCGACGGTGTGGCGGAGCAGCTCCCGCGTTTCGGCTGACTCGGTTCCGTAGCCAACCAGGATTCGGTCGAGGTAAATGATTTTGGCCGCCATTTGGGTCACTTCATTGCTTTCAGTGTCGTACGCTTCTTTGGTCGAGGCGACGAGCAGTCCGAGGACGAGGGCCGCCATCGTTGCGACCAATCCCATAGTGAGGGTGACGGTGTTCTTCGTCTCGTCACTCAAGTGATTTGCCGGCAGCGCTGAGCGCAGTCGCATGGCGAAAAGCGAGACCACGAAGACGCTGGCGAAAACCCAGAGACTAACGATGTTGGGACTCATAATTCTTGTATTCGACCGTGGGGGTTGTTGCCAGCATCCGAGCCGACGTTGGTCCGCCGCGGCGGATCGGTAACGACAGCTTTTACTGGGCCGATCCTAAACGGTCGCCGGAGATTCTTCTATTGGCTCATGCTCTCCAAGGGAGCGATATACGAAAGTACTTGGTGACGTTGTCACCTGACATGAAAGGTAATGTGTAAACCCGGTTCGTCGAACGACGAACCACAAAACGATTACAAAAAAATTGGCAAACCGGTAACTATTACTTATCCCGAACGCATCGGAATCCGACGTGATTACTGGCGGTCGTGACTTCCCCTTTTCCCCGGCTTCCAATCATGTACCGCGTACAGTACTGATCCGTGCAAAGAAACGAACCGCCGCGATGAACTTTTTTTCGTTCGGTTGGTTCGGCTGGATCGTAGGGGGACGAAGGGCCAGGCGGATTGCGTGCGACTTT